>DATJNA010000204.1:0-3549 GCA_035508435.1 Acetobacteraceae bacterium
CGGCATCAACTTTGATGCGGCGTCCCATCAACGGCTGAAGGTCGGGATAACGACTGGCCGGTTCGATGCATGCCAGCTTGCGGTCGGGTAGGTCGCGTAGCCGGGGACAGAAACGAACGCCGACCATGGGGCAAAGGATGAATATATGATCGGAGGCGCCGCCGGTATCGGTGTAGTGTGTGCCGATGGGCAGATTGGCGCCGTGGTGCAGCAGGCCATCGAGCACATATGGTGCTTCGTGATTCGTCGCCGACATGACGACGCTGCTGTAGGAACCATGCTGGTCGGACAGGTGGGTGTAGAAGCTGACGCCCGGATCCCGGCCGTAGCGGGCGTTGATGTCACCGGCAGCGTCGCCCCGCTTGGCAGAACGGAAGAACTGTCCGTCGGACGATGAAGTGGTGCCATCACCCCAGACGGCGGCGATTGGCAGCCGATGGTGTGCATCGATGATTTTGGCGAGTGCCGCCTTGTAGGTCTCAGGGCGGATATAGGCGTCCGCGATCCAAATCAGTTGATCACGGGTGACGCCGTGGCTGGCCGCGGCCATCCGGGTCAGACCGAGATTGGTGGCATCTGCAAGAATTGCAGCAAGCAGCGCACTTTCGTTGTCACAGGGCTCTCCGGTGCGCAAGTTGGTAAAGGCAGCGGTGAATCCGGTGGCGCGAGCCACTTCATGCAGCACCTCGGTGATCCGGACAGACGGCAGCATGGCGTCGATACGCGCGGCGAGGGTCTCGGCCTCTGGCGGCGTTGCCGCTTTGATGGATGCGACGTGTAGCCGTCCGTCACGCAGCGCGACGCCTTCGAGTTGACCGCGGTGGAGCAGGCGCGCGAAGCCTTTCAGCCGCTTGTCGAGCTCAGCGCCGCGCTTGGCCAGCCACTCCTCGGCAGTCGTGGGCAAGCCCAGCTTCGCCGCGATCTCGGCAACGTCGGCTTGGGGCAGCAAGTAGCTATCGAACCGGCGGTAGTTCCCCGATTGCTCGACCCAGATATCACCGGAGCGCAATTTGTCGCGCAGGGTCGCGAACACCGCGGTCTCATACAATCAGCGACCCGGCTTACCTTCTTCAGTCACCAACCGCCTCCACTCCTTACGGAATGGCATCGGCGCATCCTCGGGCACGTCGCGCTTGCCCGAGCGATTGAGGTCCTGCAGCAGCTTGATCGCAGAGAGCGTTGGGTCGTGGCTGCGTACCGCCTTGAATTCCAGCGCCTCGAGCAGCTCCGGTGCGAACTTGCGCAAGGTGCGGTAGCGATCGGCCGCACCAATCAGTGGATCCTCTTCGGCAAGATCGGCCAGCGTCCGCACTTCGCCGCGCACCCGCAGCAGCTTGGCCCAGCCGACGCGCTCGTTCACAACAGCAAAGCCGTCGCGCTGCGTCTTCTGTGCTGCTTGCAGGGCCTCGATCGTGCCATCGAACAGCCGCATCAGGCGACCCACATCCCCCGTGCTCGCGACATATCGTCGCTCCTTGGCTTTCCGCGCCCGAGCGAACAAGCTGCCGATCAGCTTGTCAGCCATGTCGAGAAGCGCATCCGTCAACCGGACTTCAAGATCGATGACGGCTGCTGCCAAGATCGCTCGCCGCCGGTGCGCGGCGTATCGCCCCAACTGGTGTGCATCCGAAATCCGCCCTTCGCGAATGAATTGCTGGAACCGGTCATCGTGGATTCGCGCCGCCGCCTGCGCTGACAGCCCGATCTCGCGCACGAACCGCAGCCGCTCGATCAACTCGCCGACGTGATCCGCCTTCGGAGATCTCGGCGCGTTTCTCAGCCAGGCGAGTGGTGTTGCCTTCAGAGACGGATCAATGACCAGAAGCTTTTCCAGCAGTGCCATCTGCGCATCGGCAATATCTGCGAGCAAAGTTTCAGCGGCACGCTTCCGCGCACGGGCCCGGCCGGCGATCGCCGCGCGCTCAATCACTGCCGGCGCCGGCAAGATCACCTTCTCCGCGCGCAACGCCAAAATCAGCCCAGAGACGATCGGCTGCCCCCGATCCGTGCCCCAGGCAGCCTGTGCCGCGGCTTCGATCATGAACGGCAGATCGGCAACAGTCGCCGCTCGCAGGCCGAATGCCGTCGCCAGGATGCGGGCGTGATCGGTCATGGTCTGTGTCCGGCCGGCATACTCGCCGAATGCCTCCACCGGGATCTCCAGACGCGTCGAGAGCCACCCGACCAGTGGATCGACGGGTTCCTCCATGTGCGCGAGAGCGATGCCGGGATGTCGCAACAGCGCAAGCTGCACGGCGAAACCCAAGCGGTTCGCGTTCCCCCTCCGCTCGGCCAGGAGTTCCTGATCGGAACGAGTGAAGCTGTAATGACGGGTCAGGGCGTCCGCCCCGTCCGGGATCCCGAAGAGCGCCCGACGCTCGTCCTCGGTCAGCAATTGTCGCCGCACCACGCATCCCTCCCGTCCCGAAACCGTCCATTATGATTGTGGACGCCGATCATTTGGTGGACGTATTTTGTGGACGGGAAAAGCGACCGTCGGACAGCGCTGTGGCCCCTGTCCACAGAACGGTCGGTTGGGGGACGGCATGGGCGGCATCCTGGGCTACGCACGGGTCTCGACAGGCGATCAGGATGTCGCCGGGCAGACCATGCTCCTGACGCAAGCCGGCGCCATCAAGGTGTTTACCGATGTCCGCTCCGGCCGAACGATGGAGCAGCGGCCTGGCCTTGATGCTTTGCTCGCGTATGCCCGCGATGGCGACACGGTCGCGGTCGTTCGCCTCGATCGCCTGGGTCGTTCACTCGCCGAATTGCTCGCGACAGTGGCGTCGCTCAAAGAGCGCGGCATCGGCCTGGTCAGCCTGGAAGAGAAGATCGACACCAACTCGGCCGCCGGCGAGCTGGTATTCCATGTGTTCGGCGCTATCGCCTATTTCGAGCGGCGCCTGATCGCCGAACGAACCAAAGATGGGATTGCTGCGGCACGTGCCCGCGGTAAACGCCCCGGGCGCCAGCCCCTCGACGCCGACAAGATCGCTGCCGCCCTCAAGCTGGTGGATGCAGGCCTGTCACCAACCGCCGCCGCCAAGCAGGTCGGACTGGGACGTTCCACTGTCTATCGCGAGGTCAACCGGGCCGGCACCGAACGGCTTCCGCAGCCAGCCTGATCCCACATTCCTGGAAAGTTCTGCCTTAGCGTTGTTTATCTGACAACCGACGCTATGACCTCTAACATTGAAGACTCTGACAAACCAACTCGCCGAGCTCGATCGTGACATCGACGACACCATCAGGCGGTCACCAATCTGGCGTGCTGCCGATGATCTGCTGACCTCGGTTCCCGGCGTCGGCGATGTCACCGCCCATACTTTGATTGCCGATCTGCCCGGACTCGGTCAGCTCGACCGTCTTCGTATCGCTGCTCTCGTCGGTGTCGCACCGCTCAACCGCGACTCCGGACAGATGCGTGGCAAGCGAACCATCGCCGGCGGCCGAGCCGGCGTTCGCAGTGCCTTATGTATGGCTACACTGTCCGCGATCCGATGGAACCCTGTGATCAGCAAGCACTACCAGAGGCTGGTGGACCGG
>DATJNA010000205.1:0-20476 GCA_035508435.1 Acetobacteraceae bacterium
ACATCGTGGCTCTCCGCTCGTCCTCCGTGCGAAACAAAAGTGCCAACGGTCGGCACAGAGTTTGGCCATTTCCCGGGAAGCCATCGACTGCGAATGCGATTGCCCTGGCCATAAGGTGGAGGGGATAGCAATGGAACCGAAACTGTGCGTCAATCCGGAAATCAGGCCGAGCTGAGTTAACGCTACAAGTCACCGGGGAGACGGCACTCTATGGAAACCGCGCAAATTCGACAACGTTGGACCGATCCGGACGCTTACGAGACTTTCATGGGGCGCTGGAGCGAACATCTCGCGAAGCCATTTCTTTCCCTCGCCGGTATCGCGCGGGGCGACCACGTGCTGGATGTAGCCTGTGGGACAGGTGTGTTGACGAAAGCGCTGGCCGATCTGGGCGCGCATGTGATTGGTATCGATGCATCGGAGGGATACCTGGAGGGAGCCCGCCGCAATCGATCCCACCCCAACATCGCCTATGAACATGGCGATATCCGCCAAATGAGATTCGACAACGGCGCATTCGACGCGGCGGTTTCCACGCTGGCCCTGGACGTCATCCCGGAGACCGAGCAGGTCGTCGCGGAGATGCAGCGAGTGACCCGTCCGGGCGGTGTGGTCGCATCCGGCGTGCACCAGTTTTTCGGCGGCATGCCTGCCTTCGACCTTGTCCTTCACACCGCTGCGGTGCTCGACGACGGTTTCGCCGCGCTGCGAGCGATGCGGGCGGGGCGCCAGCAGTTCTGGCCCGACGGCCAGGCGGAACTGTGGCGCAAGATGGGCCTCACCGACGTTACGGAGGTCCCTGTTGTCGTGGATTGCGAGTATTCGGCTTTCGCGGATTATTGGGCCACGTTCACCGGCGGCCAAGGCAGCATCGGGGGCCCGATGATGGCGCTGTCGGAAGACTTGCGCGGCACTATTGAGAGGCATGTTCGTGCTGGATATCTGGCAGGGTTGCCCGATGGACCTCGGTCATTTCCCATGATGTTCCGTGTGGTGCGCGGTGTGGTCCCTGCCTGATTCGGGTACCATCGCGGCACCGTGTCCATCCATTGCGGACTCTCACCTGTTGCACTTCTCAAGAATGTCGCATCGTGCGCCGGGTCGTGCCTGATCAGCGTCTTACGTGGTGCGGAACTCCGCTGCAAATCTCCGCAATAGGTCGATTCCGGTGGTGCCCGGCGGCCAGCAAACGGTCATGTCTATGAATGGCAACCGCTCCCCATAACTGGCAACCGTTCTCCGTCTGCGACAGCCGATGCGGACAGGGGGCCGCATGCGAAGGCCACGCTCCAATCAGCGGGCCAGCCCATCAGGTTGGAGGAAACCTGGGAAGCCACACCCGGACCTCGCGATCGCCGCGGCTGGAGAGTGGGAACAAGCGCATCCTGGCGCGCCCGTAGCCGTCGGCGGCGCGGTCACCACGCCCTCGAACAAGCCCTGCACGCAGCGCATGCCGGGCACGCGGTCGAGCGCCGCGACATAGTGCATTTCGGACGTTCCGGCGTTGGCGAAGCAGGTATCGATCCCGCTGCGCAGCAGCGTGTGCACCAGGCTTTCGGCACCTGTTCATGAGGGACTCCTAGCTGTTGAGCAACCGCTGACCTGTCCGGCGCGCGAAGGTCAGGCCGGTGCTGGGGCCCTGTGGTGGCGCTCCGGCCCGCTGCCGGCCATAGGCTTGGCTGCTAAACCGCCCTGTCGCCGTGGCCATTCACCAAACCGACGGTACTGCCAATATATTGCTCTCTCGCGGCCGCCCTGGCAAAATAAACCATGAACCTGATCGTACGAATTCCGGATGAACATGCGGCCCGTGCCAGCAGCGCGGACCCGCAGCGCCTTGAGCGCGCAGCACTGGAAGCGGTTCTGCGCGCCGCCGAGGACAGCGCCCGCGAGCAACCTGCGATGGACGGCATCGTGTCCGATCTTTCACCGCAACAAGCGGCCGCCCGCATGCGGGCGGCGCGGCCAGCCAACGAGTTGCCACCGGGCGTCAGCATACGCGATCTGATGACGTACGGGCGCGCTTGAGCGCCTTCGTCCTCGATAACTCGGTCACCATGCGCTGGTGTTTTGACAGCGGCGCGCATGCCTATGCCGCCGAGGTCCTCGCCCGGCCTGAGGCGCGGCAGAGCGTGACCTTTGTCCCGGTTCTTTGGCGTTACGAGGTCAGTGCCGTTCTCGCCCGCGCGCAGATCAGGGCGTTGCTTCCGGCGCGGCAGGTTACGGACTTTTTTGCGGAACCTCGCTGCGCTCGATATCCGCATCGATGATGACGGTGCCGGCCGTGTGCTGACGGATGTGCATCGGCTTGCCCTGCAACATCGCCTGACGACCTGCAATCATCATCGGTTTGCATCGTCCCGCATCGCGAATGGCGGCCAGATCCGGAGCGGAGGACCAGTGGTGGTTCAGAAATTTGCGGAGGTGTTGCTACTGGTCCCAGCCGCAATGGCGACCGGGTTTATGCTGTTCGTTGCGGATGTCGTTCAGAGCACCATGGACGACATGGAGGCTGCCGAATTTAAGTGGTTCCTCGCGAACCTGGTCGGTCATGCGACCAGGTCACCGGTCGCGATCCTGGCGAGTACGATCACCTTTGGGGGCATGTTTCCGTACTGGTACTTCTACGGATTCAATAATCTGTGGTTCACAGTCGGGCTGATTCTCTGGGTCATCACCTCGGCTGTCTCAAAGCAGATGAGCCTCCCGATCTATTCGCGCGTCACTGGCAGAAAGTTTCCCATGTACCAAGCGAGACCTGAAATTGACGCGACGGATGCGGCGGCGCTTGAAAAGGAACGCCGCAAACTCCGTAAGGCCAATCTCGTTCGAGGAGCACTCTCGCTTGCATCGGTCGCGGCAATGGTAATTGGCTTGGCATAAGGCAGGGGCAGATTCGCTGCGGGTCCGACGCCGAGGCCGGCACCTGACCTCGGAGCGGACGTTGAGTTAGTAAAACCAGCGGCCAAACCCACCAGCGCACCGCGGCATACGATCGATGGAGCACCGCGGCGCACGGGGTGCGGGCGGCTGGCTTATTATCAGGGGAGGAAGCGGAGGCAGATGAGGACGTAGAGATGATTTTCAAAACGTGCAGATCGGACAACGATTGGGGCGGCCAACCCAGGAAGCGACGTTTTGCTGCTGGATGCACTGCGGTACCGGCGCTGAGGCAGGCCGTGGATCCGGCCGGCTAGAAGTCCCACGGACAGACGAGTTCAACCCCCGTCGTGGCGAAATCGGCCAGGTTCCGTGTCGCGAGCCGGGCGTCATTGATACGGGCGATGGCGGCGATCATTCCGTCGGGCGCCGACATCGGCCGCCCCTGCCGCAAGGCCGCGGCCATGATATCGCCGTAGGCAAGCGCCGCCGCTTCGGTGAAGCCGAAGATCCGATCGGCAAAGCGGTGGCGCCAATCGGCCAGCCCTCGTTCCAGCCGCGCCGCCCGCTCGTCCGGAGCGATTTTACGGATGCCGAAGGCGATCTCGCCGATCGTCACTGTCGGGAGTCCCAGCGCCGCGTCGTGGCGCTCCAGCCAGGCGATCACGGCGGGGTTGGGCGCCTTGCGCAAGGTCTCCGAGACAACGTTGGTGTCGAGGAAGATCAAAGCTCCGGCCCGGGATGGACCTGCCGGCTCTCGCGGATGACGGCATCAAGGTCGATGTCGGTGCCGTAGTCGCGCGCCAGGCGCGCGTAGAACGCCTGCGCCGGCTCACGCCCGGCTTCGCGCACCTCATAGGCCTCGAGCGCGCGTTCGACGATGTCCGCGACAGAGCGGCGTTCGCGGCGCGCCAGCCGATGGGCGAGGTCGCGTGCCTTGGCGCTGCGGACTGAGAGCTGCGGTTCCGGCATGGCGGTGGTCCGATGTGATGGTGGCGGCGGGTCGTCGATATGGGCGGATAAACGACAGATGGCAAGGTGGCAGCAGATGGCTGGCTGTCATGGCGCGTGTCGGCCAGCCGCTTCGCGGTTTCGCGCTGTGACTGGCGTCAGTTCCTTATCTCACCGGCACAGGCGTCATGTGTCTTGTAGAAACCGATAATGTGACCTTGGTCGCCGATGCCATACTCAAGATAAAGAAAAGCGTTGTCGGCGGTGTGTGCTGGTACAGCAAATGCGATATCAACGGCATTGCGCCCTTTGACCCTGTCAGCCAGATCAATTGGAGGTCGTTTTGTCTCCACGCACTGCATCTGGTCGGAATAGTAGTCCACGTACCAGCTTTTGCCACTGCGTGCTGCGATGCCGATGGCCCGTTCCCTGTCGCCCTGCGACGGCGGATCTATCCCGCCACAAAATTTGTTTGTATGATAGTCGTTGTAGAATGGCCTGCCATTGAACTCATATTCGACCACGACGTCGCCCGCATTAAGACCCCAGTCGATTTCGATGTCTCGCGCTCCATTCGCCTTTGCCGACTGAGCATCGCCCATTGGCGTGAGTTTCGACGGCTTGCATCCTTCCCATAACTTCGTGCCGTCACTCACCCACCAAGGTCCCTTATCTTTTGCACGCCTCAATACCTCATCAGACCGTGCTTTGTCGATTTTGCCTTGGTCAGTGTTCACTGGATGATGAATCGTGCTAAAGTCCGACTCCGTATAGTCGGGAGCATCCAAGGGGTTACTACATTTCCCGTGGGAATTGTAAAACAAGTAGGATTCCTTCTTGTTTTGTAAATCAAAAGTGATAACGGCATCCGCCCCCGAAATATCGTTGCCCGTGATCTCCAGGCCTGCGGCACCCCGTCCAACCGCGGCATCGGCGAACTGTTTGGGAGTTCCTGACAGCTTTTGACACTCAGCCAACTCTTCGTTGCCGCCCGGGTAGTTAGCATCCTTATAATACCAGTCCGACGTGACGCTTGATATTGCCTGGCCGGCGGCGAGTGCCTCTTCATGGGTCTGGGTTAGTGCCGCGAGCCCGGCGTACCAGTCAACGGAGGCCTTTACAACATAGAAGAACGACGGAAAATCGGATATGTTATTCGCCAGCATCTGCCAGTAATTGGACCGCTCAGTGTCGTTTGCGGAAGGTATCCATTGGCAAGTATACAATTTCTCGGAGACCTTGCGGCACTCAAGCGGATGATCCCGATCGGCTCCATTGTCAAGGGCGGCATTCTTAAGGTTCACCCACCAAATGCGAGTGCCGTTTGGCATGGTGCCCGCGTACCTAACCGCGGCGGCCTTGGGATCATTCATGCCGGTCAAGCCGCCTACAAATTGCGCCGGGGCAAGGTAGGAATACGCTTCATCTACGGTCATGCCAGCGAGATCCAGGCAGGGAGACGGACTCCATGCACCCCCCGTAAAGTTGCTATTTTGCAGGCAGACGAATGCACCTGCGAATTTTCGACCGCTGGTGTCACGGCTGGGTGTCGTCGATTGTTTCGCAACCAAGTGAGGCGGTGTTGGCTGAACTGGGGGCGCCGGCGCAGGCCAACGCGAGGTGAGCGCATTCCATAAGAGCACGCTCCCGATCAGGACCATGGCGATCAGAAGTGTCCTGCCCTTGTCCATAACGGCCTGCCTTCTTGCGGGAAACTACCGAAATGCAGCCAGTTCGCACACAACAGCAGCCCACCGCATTTCCATGCCGCTTCCATCGTGTCCTTCGCATTAAACGCGGGAGATTAAGGAAGCGTGAAGTCGCGGGACGATGCAGGCGATTCCCGAATAGTCGACCGCCCCTGACGCTGGAGGTCTGCCAAGTCCGTCGCGGACCGCGCGTCCTAGTGGCGCAATCCGGCTTCGCCGGCTGGCTGGCGCCGCCGACGCGGTGACCGATCCCGCTTGCACTCGCCCCGCACCTTCCCTACCCCACCGCCGCAGCAGCGGGGGGAGCAAACCCATGGTGAGCCTGCAGGACATCCGCTGCGTTCGCGTCGGCACGGCCGATCTCGCCAGCGCCATCCGCTTCGCCACCGAGGTTCTTGGCATCCAGCTTGTCGCCCGCGAAGGCAGGGCGGCATGTTTCTGCACCGACAAGGTGGCCGTGCGCGGCGGTATCCGCGACCACACCATGGTCTACGTCGAGGGCGATCCCAAAGAGCGAGCGATCGGCTTCGACCTGCGCACCATCGCTACCCCTCCTTCTCCTGATGCGCTAATATCCTGCAATGGATACCGACATCCTCGATCTGCCGCATCTTACGGTCGATGGCTACCACCGGCTGGCGGAGGCCGGGGCGTTCGACGGCATGCGCGTCGAATTGCTCGACGGAAGGGTCGTTCCGATGTCTCCCATGAATCCAGCGCACGCGAGCGCCCTGACAAGGCTGTCTCGTCTGTTCGATGCGCTGTTTGACGAAGCCACCGCGGCAGTCAGCAACAATGTCCCGTCAGGCTGGAGGAAACCTGGGAGCCGCACCCCGACCTCGTCATCGCCGCGCCGGGAGAGTGGGAGCACGCGCATCCCGGCGCCGCAGACATCTATCTGGTCGTCGAAGTCTCGGATTCGACGCTCCGTGGCGACCTTGCCCGCAAGGTGCCGCGCTACGCCAGGAACGGAATTATCGAGATGTGGGTAGTTGATCTGACGACCAATGTGGTCAATGTCCATCGCGATCCTGAACCGTCGTCCCAGTACACAACCGAATTCGACGTCAAATTTGATGGCGATATAGGGATGATAGCGTTCCCTGGTGTACTGCTTCCTGTCGCCAGACTCTTCCCCGCTTCTCGGGCCGGCAGGCCAAGAATCGCGCCATCCGGACCGCGGTAATTGCCTGGCGTTGTGAACGGACCGCGCCCACTGTCATTGCGAGCGTAGCGAAGCAATCTGGTTCGGAATATGTGCGAACTCTCGAACGAGATTGCTTCGCTTCGCTCGCAATGACAGTTGGACCGCTACGGCGTCGGCGCATCCGCCCGCAGCAGGCCCTCGTGTTTCAGCTCCGCCCACAGCGCCGCCGGGATCGGGTGGCGGAACGCCGCGACGTTCTGCCTCACATGGTCCGGCGCCAGCCCGCCCGGGATCACCGACGCGACCGACGGATGCCCGAACGGGAATTGCAGTGCCGCCGCCGCCAGCGGCACGCCATGCCGCGCGCACACCGCCTCGATGCGCGCCACCTTCGCCAGCATTTCCCGGGTTGCCGGCGCGTAGGCATAGCGCGCGCCCTGCACCGCGCCGGTCGCCAGGATGCCGGACGCGAACACCGCGCCGATGACGAACCCGATCCCACGCGCCACGCAGCGCGGAAACTCGCTGTCCAGCACGCCTTGCTCTAACAACGTGTAGGGCAGCGCCACCAGGAAGAAATCGACGTCCACCAAATCCAGGAATCGCGGGATCATGCCTTGCTCGTTGATGCCGGCGCCGAACCCGCCGATCAGCCCGCCGGCTTTCAATTCCATCAACGCGCGTGCGCCGCCGTTATGCAGTTCGGTCAGCAGCGCCGAGACCCGCTCCGGCGTCTGGTGGTATTGCAGGTCCAGGTCGTGGATCACCAGCAGGTCGATGCGCGGCAGGCCGAGGCGTTGCAGGCTGTCCTCGAACGAGCGCATCACCCCGTCATAGCTGTAGTCGAACCGCACCCGGAACGGCAACCCGCCGGACCACATGCCGCGGTCATAGCTCTCGGCGTGGTGCACCGCGTGCATGGTGCGGCCGACCTTGGTGGACAGCACGAAATCCCGGCGCTTCTGCCGATACAGCGCGCGCCCGAAGCGATGCTCGCTCTGCGTCAGCCCGTACCACGGTGCGGTATCGTAATAGCGGATGCCGGCGTCCCAGGCGGCCTGCAATGTGGCGGCGGCCTGTGGCTCGGGCAGCACCTCGAACAAGTCGCCGAGGCCGGCACCGCCGAAGCCGAGCATTGTAACCTCGACCTGCGTCCGGCCGAGGCGGCGGCGGGCGAGTGGATCCATGCAATTGCTCCCGCGTTTCGGGCAAATGCTTGCGCGGCAGCCGCCGCGTGCCATGCCATGCAACCGGTGCGCTCGCCGGTCCGTGTGCGCAAAAGCACGCTGCACGCGGCCGATCTGCGTGGCAATCTCCACCCGGCGGCGTGCCGGACGCCGGCGGGTGGCGGCATTCCCGTGGCGTTCCGGTGGCCTTCGCGATCATCTCGTGCAATGGAATCGGTCGAACCCCCGCAGAGAGGGAGGAGGCGCATGATCGAGGTCTGGACCTGGCCCACGCCGAACGGCCACAAGGTGCACATCACGCTGGAGGAGCTCGAGCTCCCCTACAAGGTCATCCCGGTGAATATCGGCAAGGGCGACCAGTTCAAGCCGGAGTTCCTGGCGATCACCCCCAACCATCGCATCCCGGCGATCGTCGATCCCGATGGCCCCGGCGGCAAACGCCTGACCTTGTTCGAATCCGCGGCGATCATGATCTACCTGTCGGAGAAGGCCGGCGGGAAACTGCTTCCGCAGGATCCGGTCGGTCGCTACAAGTGCCTGGAATGGATGATGTTCCAGATGGGCGGCGTCGGCCCGATGTTCGGCCAGTACAACTACTTCGCCAACTATGCGGTCGAGAAGCTTCCCTCCGCAATCGATCGTTACACCAACGAGGTGGCACGACTGCATCGCGTGCTGGACAAGCGCCTGGCGCAGGCGACCTGGCTCGCCGGCGACGAATACAGCCTGGCGGACATCATTACCTTCCCCTGGATCCGCAATCCCGAGCGCCGGAGCATCGACCTCGGCAACTATCCGCATCTACGACGCTGGCATGATGCGGTGGAGGCGCGCCCGGCGGTGCAGCGGGGACTCGCCGTGCTTGGGGAGAAGCAGCGCAAGAACGCGATCTCCGATGCCGAGCGCGAGATCATGTTCGGCAAGACGCAGTTCGCGCCGCACTGAGCAAGGGAAAGGTGCCTGACAAGGACGCCGCTACACGAAGCCGGGACCATGAATGCGAAGCCCTGCCGTGCGTGCAAGTGCCGGGCTTCCACCGCGGCTTGGTGTTTCGGTGTCTTGGGGGTGACTTTGCTCCGCGCCCTGATGCCGACGCTCGCGCGAGTCGGCGATGTCGCGGTCGGGTATGAAACCTCAGGCCACTGCGCCCGCCTCCAGCACCAGTGCGGCCTGCAGGCCGTTCGGGCTGCCCAGGCCGGTGCATGCATCCCATCCCACTGTGGCCTGGTAGTTGCCATTGTTGCCTTCGGCGATGTCACGCAGTGCGCCCGGCGCGCGATACAGCAGCGGATTGATCAAACCGGCAGAGCACCCCTTGGCGGCATTGATGCGCGCCACCAGGCCCGCCCAGAGCGGTGCGACCGCGCTGGTGCCGCCGACGACCGATGCCATGCCGTCGACGCGGATCGCATAGCCGGTGTCCGGATCGGCGTTGGCGCTGACATCGGGCACGCCGCGCATGGTCAGTTTGCCGGTCGAGTCCCGCCGCGTCACGTTCAGCCCGATCTGCCAGGACGGCATGGCGAAACATGCGCTGATCCCGCCGCCGCTCGCGCCGCCCGCGGTGCCGTCGTTCCAGACCGCCTCGCCGGCGATCGCGCCGTCGCGGGCGAGCAAACGCGTCCCGCCACAAGCCAGCACATGCGGACTGGAGGCGGGGAAATCCACATGGTCTGTCCCATCATCATCCGCGTCGCCGGAGCCATTGTCGCCCGCCGCGACGCAGACCGTGATACCCATCGCGGCCGCCGCCGCCAGGGCGGCATCGAACGCGACGATGGCCTGCATGGTCCAGCACGCCTCCGGTCCGCCCCAACTGATGGAGATCACCGACGGCCGGTTGACAGTGTCGTGAATCGCCGTGGTCAGGGCGTCGAGGAAGCCGGCGTCGGTGTTGGGTGCGAAGTACACCACGATCTTCGCCGCGGGCGCGATGGCGCCGGCAATCTCGATGTCCAGCATCACCTCGGCGTCGGGGCCGTTGGGATCACCGGTCGGGGCGTTGGTCGCACCATCCACCGATACGAAACTGACGCTGGGCAGCGGGCTGATGCCCAGGCCGGAAAAATAGCCCTGCAGATCGGACATGCGGTAGCCGCCGCCCAGCTCGATCAGCCCGATGCATTGCCCGGCGCCATCGCCCGGCGGGAAGCCGTACAGCGCCGCCACGCTGCGCGGATCGAAGCCGGCGGCCTGATTGGCCGCGGCATGCGGCAGGCCGGGCGGGGACCGATGGCGGAAATGCGGCCGCGCCACGGGCCGGTTGTCCAGGCCGAGCACTGCCAGGACCGAATCCTTCAGTTCGGCAGGCAGGCGAACGGGACCGGTGCGGCCACGAAACGTCCCCGCCGGATGCTGGACATGTTGTAGCGACACGCCAAACGCCTGGTTGAAGGCGGCGACCCTGCCGGACAACAGGACGCTGCCGCGGGCGGCATCCGCCTGCGCGACCGACAGCCGCCGCGCCGCGGCGAAACTGCGCAACGCAGAGACATCGGCAGGATGCACACCGAACCTGCTGGCAAAGGCCTCGCGGGTGAGATGCTGCGCCGGCAGTTGGCCGACGGCGCGGCGCAGCACCACAGTGGCCTGGCATGGGTCGGCGGGATTGGCGCTGCCAAGCGCGCGGGCACCGCGCGGCATCTGTCGCTCGCTGCCCGGCAATTCATATGCGGCCATCAGGGAATCCCTCGATTGGAAATTGGCGGCAGGCTGCATGAGGCGGCCCTTGAGGCCGCGCTGCCGGTCACTGATACTAACGCAAGCGGCTGAACAAATGGTTAACGCCGTGCCCCACGGCGGTGGCCGCCCATCAGCCAGCAGCCGAGCGACGACACGGCGAGGCCGACCACCGAGAGCATTGCCAGGGACTCGCCCAGCAATGCCCAGGCCATCAGCGCGGCGGTGCCTGGCATCAGGTAGAAATTGGCGGTGGCGCGTGCGGCGGTGCCGCGCCGCAGCATGACGAAATACAGCACCATGCCGCCCAGCGAGACGAATGCCGCGTTCCATGCGATCGCGCCGATGGCCCCGGGCGTCCAGTCGGCATGCGGCGTCTCGAACACCGCCATTGCCACGGAGCATGCCGCGGCCGAGGCGAGGAACTGCACTGTCGTGCCCTCCAGCAACGGCACGCCGCGGCAGAAGCGGCCGAAATACAGCGTGCCGCCGCACAGCGCGAGCACGCCCAGCACGGTCAGCAGCAGCAGGTGCAGTTCCACCTGGCTGTGCAGCGCCGCCAATCCCACGATCAGCACGACGCCGGCGGTCCCCAGGAGCAAGCCGAGCCATTGCACCGGCCGCATTTGCTCGCCGAGCAATGGCCAGGCCAGCGCGGCGGTCAGCAGCGGGTTCAGGGTCTGCACCAGCGCCACCGGTGCGGCCGGCAAGCGGGTCATCGCGACATGCGCGGTCATCAGCAGCACGGCGTTGATCAGCACGCCGGCCACAGCGCAGTGCACCCACACCATCCCGCGCAGCGGGCGCCACGAACGACGCAGCAGCAACATTGCGGCCACCAGCGTCGCGGCGCAGACCCACATGCGCACGGCAACGAACAAGAGCGGGGAGAGATGTCGCAGCCCGACCCGGGCGGCGATGAAGGAGGAACTCCACAGCAGCACGAAGCCGAAAGGCGCCACCCGGTCCAGCATGGACTCCATCCGCTCACGGCGGATGGTCTGTCCGCCCCAGGCCGCGGTGTAGCGCCTGGCGGCGGATGGCCCTTGGACCAATTCCGCCGCCGCGCATAGGCCCCGCGTGCCGGTTGCGGTCCCCGCGGCGTTGCGCCGCGGGGACCGTCGCACAGCGTCCCGTGACGCTCCGTTTTGCCGCGACGTTCCCCGTTGCCGCGAGGTTCGCCATTGCCGCGAGGTTCGCCGCTGCCGCGACGTTCCCCGCTGCTGCGAGGTTCCCCGCTGCTGCGAGGTTCGTCGTTGCCGCGAGGTTCCCCGCTGCTTCGACGTTCCCCGCTGCTGCGACGTTCCCCGCCGCTGCGAGGTTCGTCGTTGCCGCGAGGTTCCCCGCTGCTTCGACGTTCCCGGCTGCTTCGACGTTCCCTTTTGCTTCGACGTTCCCTGTTGCTTCGACGTTCCCTTTTGCTTCGGCGTTCCCTTTTGCTTCGACGTTCCCCGCTGCTTCGACGTTCCCTTTTGCTTCGACGTTCCCGGTTCTGCCGTGACGCTCGCTGGTTCGCCGTCACCGCGCGTTCGTGGCTGGGCCCCCGTCGGTCATCCCCGCCGCGACGTCGCTACAGCGCCGGCGCATGCGCCTGGAATTGCGCGGTCTCGGTGCTGCCCGACAATGCGGTGGTGGAGGACTGGCCGCCGCCCGCTGCCGTCGCCACCATGTCGAAATAGCCGACACCCACTTCGCGCTGGTGCCGCGTGGCGGTGTAGCCTTGCTGTTCCGCCGCGAATTCGGCCTGCTGGAGTTCCGCATAGGCCGCCATGCCATGCTCGGCATAGCCGCGCGCCAGCCGGAACATTGCCAGGTTCAGGCTGTGGAAGCCGGCCAGCGTGACGAACTGGAACTTGTAGCCCATGCGGCCGATATCGGCCTGGAAGCTCGCGATCTTCTCCGGCGGCAGTTTTTTCCCCCAGTTGAAGCTGGGCGAGCAATTGTACGCCAGCATCTTGCCGGGGAACTGCCGGTGAATGGCATTGGCGAAGCGTTCCGCATCCGCGAGATTGGGATCGCTGGTCTCCCACCACAGCAGATCGGCATAGGGCGCGAAGGCCAGGCCGCGGGCGATGGCATAGTCCACGCCGATGCCGGGCTTGATGCGGAAGAAGCCCTCCGGCGTGCGCTCGCCGGAGATGAATTGGCGGTCGCGCTCATCCACGTCGCTGGTCAGCAACTGCGCCGACTGCGCGTCGGTGCGGCACAGCAACACGGTTGCCACGCCCTCGGTGTCGGCGGCGAGGCGGGCGGCGTTCAGCGTGCGGATGTGCTGCGCCATCGGCACCAGCACCTTGCCGCCGAGATGGCCGCACTTCTTCTCCGAGGCGAGCTGGTCCTCGAAATGCACGCCCGCCGCGCCGGCGGCGATCATCGCCTTCATCAGCTCGAACGCGTTCAGCGCGCCGCCGAAGCCGGCTTCGGCATCGGCGATGATGGGCGCCATCCAATAGGTATCGTCGCCGCCCTCGGACTGCCCGATCTGGTCGGCGCGGCGCAGCGCCGCATTGATCCGGTGCACGACGTTCGGCACCGAATCGACCGGATACAGCGACTGATCCGGGTACATCTCGCCGGCGGTGTTGGCGTCGGCGGCGACCTGCCAGCCGGAGAGGTAGATTGCCTCCAGTCCGGCCTTCACCTGCTGCACCGCCTGGTTGCCGGTGAGTGCGCCGAGGGTCGGCAGATAGGGGCGCGCGCGCAGCAGTTGCCACAGCCGGGCGGCGCCCATCTCGGCCAGCGTGTGGCGGATGCGGAAGCTGCCGGAGAGCCGCGCCACATCCTCCGGCGTGTAATCGCGCCGAATGCCGGCAAAGCGGTCCGGATCGCCGGCCGGCGCCGGCGGGATGCCGGAGGAACCGTCGGGGGCGTAGGTCGGGCTGGGCTGCGGACGCATCGAGCACTCCTGGGTTGGGCTTGCGATGCGTGAATATTTGACATTGCATCCGCGAAGGTCAGCCGAAATCTGATCATCCTCAGCAGAATAAGGTCGCTGACTTTGCTGACGCAGCCACCAATCTGTAAATGCTGTAAATGCCGTGCGCTTGCGCTGACCGGTCGAGCCCGGCCGGTCGGCGCCGGCTAACCGGCTCGCTCCAGCAGGCACGCATCGCCATACGAGTAGAAGCGGTAGCCGGCGGCGATGGCGTGCGCGTAGGCGTCGCGCATCCGCGCCGTGCCGGCGAAGGCGCAGGCCAGCATGAACAAAGTGGAGCGGGGCAGGTGGAAATTGGTCAGCAACACGTCGACCACGCGGAAACGATACCCAGGAACGATGAACAACGACGTATCACCGGCGAAGGGATGCACCTTGCCGGCAGCGTCCGCTGCGGTTTCCAGCAGCCTGGTGCAGGTGGTGCCGACGGCGACGATCCGCCCCCCGGCGGCGCGGGCAGCGTTGATGGCGTCGGCAGCCGCCGCGGCGATCTCGCCATGCTCTGCATGCAAGCGGTGACGCGAGATGTCGTCATTGCGCACCGGCAGGAACGTGCCGGCACCGACATGCAGGGTGAGCGTGGCGCGGCCGACGCCGCGGGCCTGCAACGCCGCCAGCAGTGCCGGCGTGAAATGCAGGCCCGCCGTCGGCGCGGCGACCGCCCCTTCATGCGCCGCGAATACGGTCTGGTAGTCGGAGGCATCTTGCCGGGTCGGCCCGTGCGGGCGCGAGATATAGGGCGGCAGCGCCAGTGCCCCCGCGGCGCGCACCGCGGCCGCGAAATCGCCGTCCGAGAGATTGAATTGCAGCACCACGCTGCCGTCGCTGCCGCGCTCCAGGACGGTCGCCGAGAAATCGCCGCATCCGTCGAAGCGCAGCACGTCGCCGGCGGACAGCCGGCGCGCGTTGCGGGCAAGTGCGCGCCAGGTCCCGCCGGCGTGCGGACGATCGAGCGTGATACCGATGCGCGCGGCCGACGCACCGGTGCCCCGCACCCGCCGCGCCGTGAGCTGCGCCGGGATCACCCGAGTGTCATTGACCACGAGAAGATCGCCCGAGAGCAATAGTCGCGGCAGATCGGAGACGGTCCGGTCGCTCCAGCCATCACCCGCGACATGCAGCAAGCGGGCCGCATCACGCGGCCGCGCCGGGGACTGGGCGATGCGATCCGACGGCAGGTCGAAATCGAAATCGGCGATGTCGAGCGCCATCGGGTCGGGGCGGTGAGGCCGGGTCAGGCCAGGTAGCTGGAAATCTCGATCAGGTTGCCGTCCGGATCGCGGCAATAGACGGATTGGATGAGGCCGAGCGCGCCCTCGCGCCGCACCGGCCCTTCCAGGATGGCGACGCCGCACTCGTGCAGATGGCCAATCACCACGTCGGGAGGCGCCGCCGTGATGAAGCAGAGATCGGCCGAGCCCGGCATGTGGTTGACGCCGGTGACCCAGCTCCCCGGATCGGAATCCGCCGGCCGGACGTTGATCTTCTGGCCGCCGAACTTCAGCGCCGTGCGCTGCCGGGGACCGAATTCCTCGCGCTCCATCCCGAGCACGCGTTGGTACCAGGCGGCCGTGATTTCCAGATCCTTCACGTTCAGCACGAGATGGTCGATGCGGTCGATGGCGAAACGCATGCTGGCTTCCCCGTTCGGTAGGTGGCGGTGGTAGCCGATTCCAAAAGCCGAGGGAATTGCCCGGCAGTGTCGGTCGTGCATCGGCGCGGGTTCGTCTGGACTGCGGCGCGGTTCGGCAGTCGGCAGAATTCGCTTGATCCGCTGCACTATCTCTGACTAAAGTCAGAGATATGGACCGCGCCGCCATCACCCTGACGCGTGCCTTCAACCGCACCGCCGCGGAGCGCATCGGCGTGCTGACGGACCAGTTCCTCGGCCGCGCGCGACCGCTCGGAGAGACGCGGGCGCTGTGGGAGATCGGGCCGCACGGCCTGGAAGTGCGCACCCTGCGCGCCCGGCTCGGCCTCGACTCCGGCTACGCCAGCCGCGTGCTGCGGGCGCTGGAGCGTCAGGGCCTGCTGACGGTCGCCGCCAGCCCGGCCGACGGCCGTGTGCGCTGCGCCCGCCTGACCGACGCCGGCCTCGCGGAATACGACGAGATCAACCGCCGCTCCGACGCCGTTGCCTGGAGCTTCCTCGAACCGCTGAGCGACCGGCAGCGGGCCCGTCTCGTCGCGGCCATGACGGAGGTAGAGCAATTGCTTCGCGCCTCGATGATCGCCCTGGCGGTTGAGAGCCCGGCCACGCCCGATGCCCAGCATTGCCTGACGCGCTATTTCGCCGAACTGAACGAGAGGTTCGAGTCCGGCTTCGATACCGCGGCCGCGCTCGCCGCCGCGCTGCACGATCTCGCCGCGCCCGCCGGATTGTTCGTCGTCGCCCGGCTGCGCGGCGAACCGGTCGGCTGCGGCGGGCTGATCCTGTATCCCGAGGCGCCGGTGGTGAAGCGTATGTGGGTCGCGCCGGAGGCGCGCGGCCTTGGCCTCGGCCGCCGCCTGCTGGTGGAGCTGGAACGGCTGGCGCGCGAGACCGGCGCCCGCCTGATCCGGCTGGAAACCAACCGCGTGCTCAAGGAGGCGCAGCGGCTCTACCGCAGCAGCGGTTATCGCGAGGTGCCGCCGTTCAACGACGAACGCTACGCGCATCACTGGTTCGACAAGCCGCTCTAGCGCCGGCGGGGCGGCGTCTCTATTCGAGTGTCGGGTCGGGTGACTGTCTGCCAGGCCGGTCGTTCGCGCGGCGCCGCGCCGTCGCCGGTCGGCCCTGGGCAAACCGGGGCAGGCAGAGGGGCGTGAGCCACCACCCAACGACGAGAACGGCATCCGCACTCGGCAAGCCGCCGAACGGGTTCGTATCGATTACGCAAGATCTGCATCAGTCCCGGCCGGCCGAACATCCGTGAGCTTTGTCACTGGCCGGGCCGGCCGCCGAGGGACTTATCCAGACCTTTCTTGACCCCGACCCATCCCGAGATCGGCGTGCCTCGGCTTGCGGAGACGGGGTGAGCCAGGCAACGAGATGCCGGCGACGTGTCCCGAGCAGGCTGCGTCGATCGCACACCTGGGTGGTTCGAATGATGATGCGACCCGAGATGGTCTACCAGTACCCGATTTGGGCGGTTGGTATTTCACTGGCAATCATCGCCGTGGCTGGAACGATGCTGCTGGAGTTCGCGATGCGGCGCCTCGTGTCCCCGGCGGTTCGGCGCCAACACAACGAAATTGCCGCGGCAATCTTTTCGATCATCGGCGTGACGTATGCCGTGCTGCTGGCCTTCGTCGCGACGCTTGCCTGGGACGGCTTCAACAAGGCCAAGGCGGCAACCTACACCGAAGCGGTCCAGGTGATGGACGTCCTTGCGGTGGTGAGCAATTTTTCGGAGCCAACGAGATCGAGCCTGATCGGTGATCTGAACCACTATGTCGCGACGGTCATAGCGACCGAGTGGCCGGCTCAGGCCGATGGTCGTGTGGTTCGCGCCGCCGACATATACATTGCGGCATTGAACCAGCTTGTCGCTGACCTCAAGCCGATCAGCCAGACGGATACCAACAACCACATGTTGCTGGAGCAAGCCTTGATGCGGCTTCGCGACGCCAGGCAGGACAGGCTGTTGGCCGCCGACACCACGATCCCTGCGATCGTCTGGTTCGTGCTCATCGTTGGTGGTGCGGTCACCATCGCTTTTGCTTCGTTTCTGGGCTCGCCAAGCCTGCCCATGCACCTCAGTATGTGCTCCTTGCTCGCTGTGTCGGGGGTCTTGGTTCTGGTCTTGGTCATCGCGTTGAGCAATCCATTCCGCGGCGATTTTCGTATCTCGACGGCCCCTTTCGATTACGTCCGGGCACAGATCGCAGGATCGGGTTGACGCGTCACGCTGCGGCAGAGGTTGGGCGCTGCGGTCGCCGGCAGGCATGCCGCCGGTATCGGCATCCCTGGCTGCGGCGGCGAACGCCGCGCGTACCTGGCGTGGCGCCGCCGCCGCCGCCCGGTTGTCGCGCCGCCGCAGCCCAGTTGTCGCGCCGCCGCCGCAGGCCAGTTGTCGCGCCGCCGCCCCTCCCGCACACTGGCGCCACCAGCAAGTGGGGAGGGTGCAACATGGAAGTCCGTCTCGACGGCCGCTCGGCCATCATCACCGGGTCGAGCAAGGGTCTCGGCCTGGCCATGGCGAAGGAATTCGCCGCATCCGGCGCCAACGTCGCGATCCTGGCACGCCGGCCGGACGTGCTGGAGGAAGCGCGGGCGATCGTTTCGGCCGGCGCCAGCGGTCGCGTCGCCACCTTCGTCTGCGACGTGTCACACAAGGAGCAAATCGAGCAAACCTTCAGCGCGGTGGTCTCGACCTTTGGCAAGGTGGACATCCTGGTCAACAATGCCGGTCAGTCGCGCGCCATGCCCGCCGAGCAAATCACCGACGAAATCTGGCACGATGACCTCGAACTGAAACTGTTCGCCGCGATCCGGTTCAGCCGCCTGGTCTGGCCGGGCATGAAGGAACGCAAGTGGGGGCGCATCATCAACGTGCTGAACCTCGGCGCCAAGGCGCCGCGGGCGGGCGGCGCCCCGACGGCGGTGTCGCGCGCGGCCGGCATGGCGTTGATGAAGGTGCTGGCCGGCGAGGGCGCGCCGCATGGCATTCTGGTGAACGGCATGCTGGTCGGGCTGATCGATTCCGATCAGCACGTGCGGCGCCACGCGCGCGAAGGCTCCAACGCACCCTATGACGAGTTCCGCGCCAAGATGGGCGCCAATGTGCCGATCGGCCGCATCGGCAAGGCTGAGGAATTCGCCGCCATGGCATGCTTCCTTTGCTCCGATCTCGCCGGCTTCACCACCGGCGCGGCGATCAACATGGATGGTGGCGCAAGCCCGGTGGTGTAAGGCGATCAACATGGCTGGTGGCGCAGGCCCGGTGGTGTAGCATCAGCATCCCCTCTGCCGCGCTGCGCGGGAGAGGGTCAGGGTGAGGGTATTGCGTGAGGCTCACCGTCGCCTCACCTCAACCCTCTCACGCAAGCGGGAGAGGGGACCAACAGGGCATGGCCAAGATCATTCCGGTTGACGCGTTCGATTGCGTGGTGTTCGGCGCCACCGGCGATCTGACGCTGCGCAAGCTGCTGCCGGCGTTGTATTACCGTTTCCGCGACGGTCAGGTGCCGCCCGACGCCCGCATCATCGGCGCCGCCCGCTCCGACATCGGCGATGACGGCTTCCGCAAGCGCGCAGACACCGCGCTGAAGCACCATGTCGCCGCCGCCGACCTGGACCCCGACATCGTCTCGCGCTTCTGCGCCTGCCTGCACTATGTCCGCCTGGACGCGACCCAGCCCGATGCGGAGTGGGACGGACTGCGCCAGATGCTCGATCAGGCGCGGGTGCGGGTGTTCTATCTCGCCACGTCGCCCGACCTGTATGGTCCGGTCTGCCGCAATCTCGGCCGCGCCGGCCTGGTCACGCCGCTGTCGCGGGTGGTGCTGGAAAAGCCGATCGGCCACGACCTCGCCTCGGCGCGCGAGGTGAACAATCGCGTCGGCGACGTGTTCGACGAGACGCAGATCTTCCGCATCGACCACTACCTGGGCAAGGAAACCGTGCAGAACTTGCTCGCGCTGCGCTTCGCCAATTCGATTTTCGAACGGCTGTGGACCACCGACGTCATCGACCACGTGCAGATCACGGTGGCGGAGACGGTGGGGCTGGAGGGCCGCGGCGGCTATTTCGACAAGGCCGGCGTGCTGCGCGACATGGTGCAGAACCATCTGCTGCAGCTTCTTTGCCTGATCGCGATGGAACCGCCGGTGTCGCTCGAAGCCGACCGGGTGCGCGACGAAAAGCTCAAGGTGCTGCGCGCGCTGCGTCCGTTCGAGCCACACGATGCCGTGGCGCTGACGGTGCGCGGCCAGTACACGCAAGGCGCAATCGACGGCAAGCCGGTGCCGGGTTACCTGGCCGACCTCGGCACCAACGATCCCAGCCACACCGAGACCTTCGTCGCGCTGAAGGCGGAAGTGCGCACCTGGCGCTGGGCCAACGTGCCGTTCTACCTGCGCACCGGCAAACGCCTGCCGACCAAGGTCTCCGAGATCGTGGTGCAGTTCCGCGCGCTGCCGTTCTCGATCTTCCCACCCGACGCGGCGGAATGGCAGCCGAACAGGCTGATCATCCGCTTGCAGCCGCAGGAAGGCATCCGGCTGGAGATGATGACGAAGGATCCCGGCCCCGGCGGGCTGCGCCTGTCGCCGACGGGGTTGGATATTCGCTTCGACGCCGCGTTCAACATCCGGTTCCCCGACGCCTACGAGCGCCTGCTGATGGATACCGTGCGCGGCAACCCCACCCTGTTCATGCGGCGTGACGAGGTGGAGGCGGCATGGGCGTGGGTCGAGCCGATCCTCGATTCATGGGCCGGCCGTCCCGACCATCCGCGCCCCTATTCGGCCGGCACCTGGGGGCCGACCGCGGCCATCGCGCTGATCGAGCGCGACGGCCGCACCTGGCACGAGGGATTCGAGTAGCACCGCCGCGGCATGCAGCAAGGCCGCTGCGCCAGGGCGGGTGAACATACCCCTCGCAAGGCAGATCGTTGCATGGCGTGACACCGGCTGTCACCGGCGGTTCGCGCATCGGTGCGGCCTGCCCGCTTCCGGACGGTGACGTTCGGAAGCGGACAGTCCAGGCTGCCCCTGGCGACCCAGCGCGACACGCGACACAGTGCGACACAGTGCGACACGCGACACAGCGCGACACGCGAGACAGGGCGCTACGCGAGACAGGGCGCTACGCGAGACAGGGCGCTACGCGAGACAGCGCGCTACGCGAGACAGCGCGCTACGCGAGACAGCGCGACACGGGAGACAGCGCGACACGCGGGTGCCGCGAATACCCCGCGCGGCACACCCCGCGCTGCCGGCAATCAGCCCCAGGTGGCCTTGCTGCCCTCCAGAGTGATGGTGATGTGGCCCATCGTGGTATCGG
>DATJNA010000206.1:0-4772 GCA_035508435.1 Acetobacteraceae bacterium
TCACATTGCAACCAGGAAGCTCTAACACCGCGGCGGGAGCGGCCATTTGCCTACAACATGTGGCAGATCGGACTCAGTCCCGTCGGACGAGGCCCCGGCTGGAGCCCAGAATGCGACTCAATCACATTGAGAACTGCTGCAGGGCCGCCCGCTCTGTTGTCCGCACGCAGGGCGTCGCGGTATCAGCGCGCTTCGGTCCAGCTTTCCGAGAAGGCCAACGCACACGTGCTGAACGGACGGCCTTCGCGCTGCCGCGGCCACGGCCGGCCCTTCGCTTGCTCGCCGTTGCGTGTCAGCCGCGCGCCAAGCGCCGGGATCAACACCGTGCATACGCCATAGGGCCGGCCCGGCTCCGCATTGGGCTGCGTGTGGATCAGCAGCGGTTCGCCGATGTCGTGCCAGGTCAGCGTGATCTCATCGTCCCAGGCGCTGATGGTTTCCGTCCAGAAATAGCGCGGATCGCCCGACTTGCTGAACACTGCCTCGCTCACCGGGATCGACGTATCCGCGAGCTCGGCGTTCAACATGCCCTGCACCGTGGTTTGCAGCCATCGTGCCATGGCGATGTTGTCGGCGTAGATGCGCCACGTCCCTTCGGTCAGTTCACTGTTCAGGTACAGCACGTGCCCCGGTCCCGCCGGGCAGGTGATGATGCGCCAATAGCTGGCGTTGGTCGTGTTTGCCCCGCCATCCGTCTCGCTCAACCGGATAAACGGATTTTCGCCAGTCAGGATCAGACGATTTGGATCCGCGACGGTCATCGACGTTGCCTCCCCGACGGTTGCCGATACCGGATGCTACCACCGTCCTGCCATCCCCGCGAGCAGCGCTCGCGCGCGGTTTGCCGTCAGGGAATGCTATCGAACGACAGCCGGATGCGGACGCGCCTCCACCGCCGTCGCGCCGGTGAGACCGCGTGCATAGCGGCGCCCTCGCCGCAATGCGGGCATTTCGATCCAGCGGTGCAGCACGATCGAAAGCAGCAGCGGCAGCACCACCGCGCCGGGCAGCCATAGCGCGGTGAACGCCAGGCCGTTTCCCCCTACGACGGCGGCCAGCAGCAATCCGAGCAATTTATGCACCGGCTCGTTGGTCAGATAGATGCAGTAGGACAGCGCCCCCAGCCATAACAGAAGCCGCGCACGCAGCAGCGAGGCCAAGGGCCGCAGCACCGGAAGGTCGGGGCGAAGCTGTGCGGCCAGGCACAATGTCCAAACCAGCGGTGGCAGCAGCTTCTCGCCCCGCTGCTGCAAGGCGCAAACCGCCATCGTGGCAAGCAGCACGAGGGCGTAGCGGCGCAGCGTCTCGCCGCGCAGCGGCCCGGCGCTGGCAATGCCGAGCGCGAAGAACTGCGCCTTGTTGGGCAGGAAGGCGCGGCTGAATGCCCACGCCGGCGGGGCTGCCGCTTGCCACGCAGCAGCGGCCACGGCGAGCAACAGGAAGGCGTGCATCATGCGCCGCGGTCCGGCTCGTGCGCCCACCCATAGCGCCAGGAGGTAGAACTGCCATTCGGTCGACAGGCTCCAGGCGGAGCCGAGGAAGCTGACCCAGCCGCCCGGCACCAGAGCATCCGGCAGCAGGCCGTGCGTCATCGTCAGATGCGTGGCGAGTTCGATCGCCCAGGCACGTGGCCAGCCAGCGGACCAGATGTCACGCGCCAGGCTATCGGCGCCGATCCAGGGCAGGCGGGCAACATCGCCGGGCAGCGCCTGGACCGCTACCGCCAGCGCCAGCATGACGACATATACGGGATAGGTGCGCGCCACCCGCGCGATCAGGAAGCGGCGCGGGTTCCAGGCCAAGCTCTCCAGCGATTGGACGATCACCATGCCGCTGAGGATGAAGAACACGTCCACCGCGCCGCCGCCGTGCGACAGCAGTTGGATGAGCCACGCCGGCAGCACCGCGAACGGCGCCATGTGACCGAGCATCACGTAGACCGCCAGCACGCCGCGCAGCCCGTCCAGGCACTCCAGGCGCTTCATGCCTGCGGTTATCGCCGGAATTGCTTAACAACCTGCCAATCCTTCGCCCATGCGGCCGGTAAGACGTGCCGGAGCATAAGACGTGGCGGAACATAAGGCGTGGCGGAACATAAGACGTGCCGGAACATAAGACGTGCCGGAACATAAGGCGTGCCGGAACATAAGGCGTGCCGGAACAAGGGTCCGGCGCGGGAGCTGCCAAATCCGCGGCAGGGACGGCCGCATGCGCATATGATGCGCAGGCGCAGGAGGCCCGATGACCTATATTCCGCGCGGACGAAAGATTGCCTCGCTGGCCGACGATATCGCCGCTTCGGCCATCATCTCTGCCATCGATGCCGTTATCACGAGAACCTACGGCTGAGGCACGGCAACAGCCCCAGCCTGGCTGATACGCATGGCGGCCGGATTACCCCTGCGCCACCGCCGCCGACCACGGCGAGGCAGCGTCGCTGATCCCCACCCGCGTGCCGTCCACCTGCTGCACGATCACGTTGGGGCAGGCGAAATTGATCGGCACCGCGCCATGCTCCGCCAGTTCCACCGGCCCCTCGGCCGCAAGCGCATCGAGCACTGCGGCGGGCAGCCGCCGGTCCGCACTGACGCGATCCACGCTGGAGACGTCGATGCGCGGATGATGCGCCGCTGCCTCCACCGGCATGCCGAAATCGGCGATGAAGGTCATGAGCTGGAACACGGCCGCCATGATCCGCCGCCCACCGGAGGCACCGCCGGCCAGGAACGGCCGCCCGCCCTCGGTCAGCATGATCGGCAGCATGTTGCACAGGGGGCGCTTGCCAGGCGCGATGCCGTTCGGTGTGCCAGGGCGGGGATCGAACCACATCATGCCATTGTTCAGCAGGATGCCCGATTGCGGCAGCAGCACGCGGCTGCCCATGGAAGACATCAGCGTGGTGGTGACGGCGACGGTGTTGCCCTCCGCATCGCACACGGTCAGGTGCGTGGTGCAGCTTTGCGCGCTGTCCGGCTCACTTTCACCCAGCCCCGCAAAGCGTTCAGCATAGGCCGCCTTCATCGCGCGGGCGAGCGCGACGTACCAGGCGGGGGAGGGGGCCCGCCCGCCATAGGGCGCATCCGCCATCGCCTCCAGCACGCGCGTCAGCGTCGGCGCCGCGGTCAGTCCGCCGGTGAGCTGCAAGGTGCGCCCGCGCCAGCCACATTGCTCTGCCGGCCAGGTTCGCGCCTGGCAATTCCGCAGGTCGTCGGCCGACAGCACGCCGCCCAGCGCCTTGATGTCCGCGGCGATGGAGGCCGCGATCTCGCCCTCGTACAGATCGCGCAGCCCGGCCCGGCCAAGCAATTCCAGCGTCGCCGGCAGATTGCCCTGGCGGAAAAAGCCGGGCGTCCCTTGGTAGGGCGGCACCGGCGGCAGCCCGTCCGGCAGGTAGACCGCGGCGGTCGTCGGGTATTGGCGGATCACCCGCGCCGAATTGGCGATCTTGACCCCGGTGTACCAGTCCTGCGGCAGCCCGCGCTTCGCCAGCGCAATGGCGGGCGCGATGATGTCGGACAGCGGCAGGCGCCCCCACTGGCGCAGCATATAATCATAGCCCGCGACGGCGGAGGGGATCGCCGCCGACAGCGGGCCATGGATGTTGATGTCGTCCTCGACTTCCGGCCAGGCGAACAAATCCGTGGTCATGCGGCCGGTGAGGCGGTAACGGGCGGGATCGGTGGCGGCAGGGGCGCGCGGGCCGAAATCCACAACCTGGGCCCGAGGCTCGCCCGCGCGGTGCACCAGCGCGAAGCCGATGCCGCCCAGGCCGGAATTCCACGGCTCGACCGTCGCCAGCGCCAGGGCCGTCGCCACCGCCGCATCCACCGCGTTGCCGCCGGCATCCAGCACCGCCACGCCTGCCTGGGCGGCACTGCGCGCCTGGGAGACGACCATGCCGCGGCGCCCTGTTGCCGCGGGCTTGCTCAGTTCCCAGTACTGGGTGATGTGCGGCGGCGGGGCGTAGTGCATGGCGAGTCCTCGATGGTCGGCGCCATGTTCCGCCGGCCGGGGAGAGACATCAAGCCAGCCCCGGGCGGCCCGGCCAGTCTGATTCCTAGCCGGAATGGTAGCGTGTCGCCTGCCGGCGTCCCCGCAGCCGCCGTTGCCACCGCGCCACATCATGGTCGGCCGATGCTTGGTTGGTGAGCCGCCCAATATAGCGGCAAGTGGATCGCAACTTCGTACAACCGTCATGCGATTCGTACGACCGTCACACAAGAAGAAGGCAGGATAGCAGCCGTTACATCGTGCGTCGTTCCTCATCTCCACGGAGCGAATATGACCCCGTACGTGCAGCGGCCCGCAGTTGTTCTTGCCACAGCGCTTCTCTGTAGTGCATTTATTCATGCGGCCTTCGCGCAGGATTCGGATGCCGCGCGCATGGACGCCATCGAAAAGCAGATCCACGCCCTTCAGGGTGAGCTGAAGACGATGCGGGCAGAGATGGCGCGGCGCGACGTCGCGCTGCGGGCGGCGCAGCGGGAAGCGGCCGCTGCACATGCCGAAGCGGCGCGCGCCGCCGCCGCTCCGCCGCTGGTGACCACGCTGCCGCCGGCGGCGGTGGCACAGGCCGCCCCACCGGCACCGCCCGCCCCGCCCGGCAAACCGGGCGTCTTCCATGTCGGCGGCCTGACCATCACGCTTGGCGGTTTCATCGAAGCCGCCGGGATCTTCCGCTCACCCAATGAGACCTCCGATATCGCCTCCACGTTTTCCGGTATTCCGCTCGGCAACACGCCGCAGGGGCACGAGACCGAGTTCCGCGGCAC
>DATJNA010000207.1:0-76527 GCA_035508435.1 Acetobacteraceae bacterium
GGGTCAGTGCTTCCTGGCCGTCGGTGGCCTCGTCCACGCGGAACCCCTGCTTTTCCAGGTTGTAGCGCAGCATCGTCACCAGCGGGGCCTCGTCCTCCACCACCAGCACCAGTGGCTTGGCGAGGCTGGAGACGGCATCGAGCATCTCGGTTCCCCTTAGTATGGCTTACTCTTTCGGCCGCACCACGGCATAGGCTGCGCTGTTGCCTGTTGGACGCGTATCCGGCAGCACTTCCCCCTTCTGAGCGTAGTAGACCATCTCGGCGATATTGGTCTCATGATCGCCGATTCGCTCCAGGTTTTTGGCAATGAACAGAAGATGCGTGCAGGGGGTGATATTGCGCGGGTCTTCCATCATATAGGTGATAAGTTCGCGGAAGATCGCATTGTACATGTCATCGACGATCTGGTCGGAGCGCCAGACCTCCACCGCCTTGTCGGCGTCGCTCTCGCCGATCGCATCGATGATCGTCTTCAGATGCTGCTGCACCAGGCTGGCCATGTGGGCGAGCCCGGCGAGCGAATAGGGCATGGAGAACTGCGCCAGGACGATGCTGCGCTTGGCCACGTTGGCGGCGTAGTCGCCAATGCGTTCCAACTCGCCGGTGATCTTCAGGGCGGCGACAATCTGCCGCAGATCGCCCGCGACAGGCTGGCGCAGCGCCAGCATGCGAATGACGAATTGCTCGGCCTCGCGTTCCAGGGCGTCGACCTTGGGATCCTCCTCCACCGCCGCGGTCGCCGCGGGGCCATCCAGGTCCATGATGGCCTTCGCCGCGAGCGCCATCTGGTTTTCGAGAATGCCGCCCATCTGGGTCAGCAGGCCGCGCAGGCGCTTCAGATCGGCATCGAAGCTCTTGACCAGGTGTTCCGGCTCTTCCGACATTGGATACTGTTTCCCTCGCCTCAGCCAAACCGGCCGGTGATGTATTCCTGCGTACGGCGTTGCTGCGGCGCTGTGAACATCTTTGCCGCGGTGTCCACTTCCACCATCTCGCCCAGATAGAAGAACGCGACCTGATCGGCGCAGCGGGCCGCCTGCTGCATGTTGTGAGTCACGATGGCGATGGTGAAATCGTGTTTGAGTTCGTCGATCAGCTCCTCCACCTTCAGCGTGCTGATCGGATCCAGCGCGCTGGTCGGCTCATCGAACAAGATCACCTCGGGCCGCACGGCGATGGTGCGGGCGATGCACAGACGCTGCTGCTGGCCTCCCGACAACCCCATCGCCGAGGTGTTCAGCCGATCCTTCACTTCCTCCCACAGCGCGGCGCGGGTCAACGACCATTCCACGCGCTCATCCATCGCGGATTTCGACAGCCGCTCGTGCAGCTTCACGCCGAAGGCAATGTTGTCGTAGATCGTCATCGGGAACGGCGTCGGCTTCTGGAACACCATGCCGATCTTGGCGCGCAATGCGTTCAGGTCGACGTCGGGCGCGATGATGTTCTCTCCGTCCATCATCGCCTCGCCGGTGGCCCGCTGGCCCGGATACAGGTCATACATCCGGTTCAGCGTGCGCAGCAGCGTGGATTTGCCGCAGCCCGACGGACCGATCATGCCGGTCACCTGCTTGTCCGGCAGATCGAGGTTGATGCTCTTCAATGCTCGATTGCTGCCGTAATAGAAATCCAGATTGCGGATGGCGATGCGCGCCTCATTGATCGGGCCGCCCGCCCGGGCCTGCACCCCGCCGAAGCTCGCGGTCTGTTCGCTCATGGTTTCGCTCATATCTGTTCAGCTCCTGCGCAGGGCGAAGCGTGCCACAACGTTGAGGGCCAGCACACCGATGGTGATCAGCAGCGCGCCGACCCAGGCGAGCTGCACCCAATCCTCGAAGGCCGAGCCCGCATACTGATAGATCGTCACCGGCAGGCTGGACATCGGCTCGCGCAGGCTGGTCGACCAGTTGAGGTTGCCAAGGCTGGTGAACAGCAGCGGCGCGGTCTCGCCGGCGATGCGCGCCACGGCCAGCAGCACGCCGGTGACAATGCCATCCAGCGCGGCGCGGTAGCAGATCAGGGTGATGACCTTCCATTTTGGCGCACCGAGACCCGCAGCCGCTTCGCGCAAGGCGGTCGGGATCAGCCGCAGCATGTCTTCCGTGGTGCGCACGACGATCGGAATCACGATCACCGCCAGTGCCAGGCAGCCGGCGATGCCGGAGAAGCCGCCGAACGGCTCGACGGCAAGCTGGTAGATGAACAAGCCGATCAGAATGGAGGGCGCCGACAGCAGAACGTCAGAGACGAAGCGCACGGTGTTGGCCAAGGCGCCGCCGCCGCCGTATTCGGCGAGGTAGGTGCCGACCATCAGGCCGATCGGCGTGCCAAGCAAGGTGGCGATGCCGGTCTGGATCAGCGTGCCGACGATGGCGTTGAGCAAGCCGCCATGCGAGCCCGGCGGCTTCGTGGTGGTGGTGAAGATGTGCAGTCCCAGGCCCGCGGCGCCGCGCCACAGCAACGTCAGCAGGATCGACGCCAGCAGCAGCAGGCCAATCACCGTCGCGATGACGCAGAGTGCTTCGATGATCAGGTTGGTGCGGTGGCGACGGCGGCCGAGGCGGCGCGCCACCGACGCATCCTTGGCGGGACCGGGGACGCTGCCGGCGGTGGTGGTTGCGCTCATCTCAGACCTTCAGCTTCGGCCGCAGCAGGTAGCGGGAGATCGCCAGCACGATGAACGAGATGACGAACAGGATGAAACCGAGCGCCAGCAGTGAGGCGAGTTTCAGGCTCCCGGCGGGGCTTTCCGGGAACTCCAGCGCGACGATCGAGGCTATGGTGTTGCCGGAGGAAAACAAGCTGCTGGAGATGCGGTCGGCGTTGCCGATGACAAACGTCACCGCCATGGTTTCGCCCAAGGCGCGGCCGAGGCCCAGCATAATGCCGCCGACCACCGAGACGCGGGTGTAGGGCAGCACGATCGAGCGCATCACCTCCCAGGTGGTGCAGCCGACACCGTAGGCGGATTCCTTGTAGACCGCCGGGACGGTGTCGAACACGTCGCGCATGGTGGCGGCGATGAAGGGGATCACCATGACCGCCAGGATCATCGCCGCGGTGGCGAGCCCGGTGCCGAAGGGCGGGCCGGAGAAGAGGTCCTCGAGGATCGGGACCTCGGGGAATTGGATGTCCATGCCGGCGAGCGTGAATTCGATGCTGCCGTCGAACAGGCTGATGATCCATGGCTCGATGTATTGCGACATGATCGGGACGATCACGAAGAAGCCCCACATGCCGTAGATGATGGAGGGGACGGCAGCGAGCAATTCGATGGCGGTGCCGATCGGACGGCGCAGCCAGGCTGGTGCGAGCTCGGTAAGGTAGAAGGCGATGCCGAACGCCAGCGGCACAGCAAAGATCAGGGCCAGGATCGACGTGATCAGCGTGCCGTAGACCGAGACGGCGGCACCGAATGCCTGGTGCACCGGATCCCAGGCGGTGGAGGTGAGAAAGCCGGCGCCAAAGGCACGGAACGCCGGCAGGCCGCCGATGAACAGCGACAGGATCAGGCTGCCGAGCAAGAGCAATACGAAGACGCCGGCAACGCGGGCGAGCGCGGCGAATATCGGATCGCCAATGGCGGTACGCCGCCGCCCGCTGGCGAGACCGGCAATAGTTGCGGCTTGTTGCACGAAGACTCCGATCCTGCGGTCACGCAACGGGCGTGCCGGATCGGTCCGGCACGCCCAATGGCATTACGAGGCCTACCGCCTCACATCGTCCCTGGCACTTCCTTCTGCCAGGCCGCGCGGATGGCGGTGTGCACGCTGGCCGGCAGCGGGATATACAGCAATGACCTGGCGATGTCGTCGCCATGGGCGAAGCCCCAGTCGAAGAACTTCTTGACCGCGCCGCTCTGGTTCGCGTCCTTCGGGTCGGTTGGCAGCAGAACGAAGGTGGCGGACTCGATCGGCCAGCTTGCCGCGCCGGGCTCGTCGTTCAGGTCGATGGCGAAGTTCTGCACCGCACCCCAGTCGGCGCTGGCAGCGGCGGCCTCGAAGGCGGCCATCGTCGGGGCGACGAACTGGCCCGCCTTGTTCTTCAGCAAGGCGGTGGTCAGGTGGTTCGTCGCGGCGTAGGCCGATTCGTCGTAGCCGATGCCACCCTGGATCTGCTTTACCGTGGCGGCGACGCCGTCACTGCCCTTGGCACCGGCACCAACCGGCCAGGCCACGCTGGTGGAGGAGCCAACCTTGCTCTTCCACTCGTCGCTTTGCATGCCGAGGTAGTCGGTGAAGACGAAGGTGGTGCCGGAACCATCCGCGCGATGCACCGGGGCGATGGCCGTGTGCGGCAGCTTCAGGCCGGGGTTGATCGCGGTGATCTGCTTGTCGTTCCAGTGGGTGATCTTGCCGAGATAGATGTCCGCCAGGATCGCCCCGGTGAGCTTCAGCTCATTCGGCTTCACCCCGGGGATGTTGACGATGATGTCGACGCCGCCGATCACCGTGGGGAACTGCATCAGCTTATGGGCGGCCAGGTCGGCGCCTTTTACCGGCATGTCGGAGGCACCAAAATCGACGGTGCGGTTGTTGATCTGGTTGATGCCGGCACCGGAGCCGATCGCCTGGTAGTTGAGGCTGATGTTGGTGGTGGGCCGGGCGGCCTCGCCCCACTTTTGGTAGATCGGCTGGGCGAAGGTCGAGCCGGCGCCGGTGATTTGAGTCTGCGCGTTCGCCTGCTGCGCGGCGACAAGGCCGGCGGCAAGCAATGTCAACATAGCGAGTCGCATGAAGGTTCCCCGTGATCCAACTGTTTGGCAGAGACGCTGCGGGGAGGAACTTGGCAAAAGGCCATCGCAGCAGAGAACTGTCAAGGCCAGCTCAGGTCATGGGGAAATAAAACTTGTGGATGACTTTCAGTAGTGCCGTTGTCTGGACTTGCAACCACAGCACGACGGCCATAATCGCCCGGGAATGTTATTTCCACGACGCCGATCGAACGGCCCAATCAACCTGCGCGCAGGCGGGAGGTTGACGGCGCCGACATTAACCGGCGGCGATGGCTGTCATATGACAGTAAGATGACAGATCGATGACAATGCGCGGCGCGCGGCAGGGTCTACGCGTACGCATCGTTACCGTATGGTCGCCTTCGCCGCGGCGTGACCGCGGGCATGGCGGGCCAATCGCGACCATGGCGTCAACGGGCGCCGCGACGCTGCCCGGCAGCAGCCCTCGCCCGCCCCGGTCGCGCTTGCACCCGCCGCTCGCCCCTCGAACCGAAGCGAGAGCTACGCTCCTGCCAGTTGGATCACGCCGCCTCGCGGGCTCGCGGCATGCTCCTTCAGGACGGCGTCGGTGGCCGGTTCAATTTCCTTCAGCAGCACGTCATAGCCCCACAGATCGGCGAGATGCTGCAGTACCAGGCGCGCATCGCGCTCCTCCAGCAGGACGCGGTTCAAGGCGCGATGATGCAGGATCAGCCGGCGGTCGCCCACCAGGTTAACATCCACCACCTGGATGTCGGGCGTGTTCCAGGCGACGTCGTATTGCCGTGCCAGGGCGCGCTGGATCTTGCGATAGCCGCGCTCGTCGTGGATCGACTGCACGCGCAGGTTCGGCTCGCCGGCGTCGTCCAGCACATGGAACAAACCGAACTGGCGGATCAGCCGCGGGCTGAGGAACTGCAGGATGAAGCTTTCGTCGCGGTAATTGGCCCAGACGTCGCGCAGCACCGCCATCGGGTTGCCATTCCCCGCGATGTCGGGGAACCACTGCTGGTCTTCCGCCGTCGGCTCGGTGCAGATGCGCTCGATGTCCTGCATCATCGCGAAGCCGAGAGCGTACGGGTTGATGCCGCTATAGCGCGGATCGTCGAAATCCGGCTGGAACACCACGTTGGTATGGCTGCGCAGGAACTCGACCATCGCGCCGTCGTTGATCAGGCCCTTTTCGTGCAGGCGGTTCATGATGCGATAGTGCGTGTAGGTCGCGCACCCCTCGTTCATCACCTTGGTCTGCATCTGCGGGTAGAAATACTGGGCGATGATGCGCACGATTCGCAGGATCTCGCGCTGCCACGGCGCCAGGCGCGGCGCGACCTTTTCCAAAAAGAACAGTACGTTTTCCTGCGGCAATTGCAACAGGGCCTTGCGCTTTTCCTCGGCGGTCGGGTCATGCTTGGCGCTGGCCTGCCCTGGCACCGTGCGCCACAGGTCGTTGAACACCTGCTCTTCATGGATGCGGCGTTCGCGCGCGCGCTGCTCCTCCGCCCGCAGATCCATTGAACGGCGGCGCGGATAGCGGTGCACGCCGTGGGTCATCAGCGCATGGGCGGCGTCCAGCAAGCGCTCCACCTGCGCCTCGCCGTGCCTCTCCTCGCAGTCCGCGATGAATTTCTTGGCGAAATCCAGGTAGTCCAGGATGCCGTTGGCGTCGGTCCACTGCTTGAAGACGTAGTTGTTCTTGAAGAAATGATTGTGGCCGAAGGCGGCGTGGGCGATCACCAGGGTCTGCATCGTCACCGTGTTCTCCTCCATGATGTAGGAGATGCACGGGTTGGAATTGATGACGATTTCATACGCCAGGCCCTGCATGCCGGCGCGGTACAGCGCTTCGTTGCGGGCGAACTGCTTGCCGAACGACCAGTGCTTGTAGAAGATCGGCATGGCGATCGAGGAATAGGCGTCGAGCATTTGCTCGGAATTGATCACCTCGATCTGGTTCGGATAGGTATCGAGCCCGAGTTCGCCGTGCGCGATCTCCGCCACCGCGTCATGCACGCGCTGGATGGTGCCAAATTCCCAATCGGCACCTTCGTAAAGCGGGTGGGCAGCGCGGTCGATCGTGATGCTCATCGGGGGTCCTCAACGATGCTCCCCCTCCCCTTGCGGCAGGGGGCCGGGGGGAGGCACCGGGTTGCACCGCTGCTACGACGCGACCCTTCCCCCCGGCCCCTCCCACAAGGAGAGGGGAGTTGTTACCGTCTCATGCGGTCTCTTGTTCCTGGGCGGTCTTGCGGGCGAACAACTCGCGGAACACCGGGTAGATGTCGCGCCGGTGCCCCACTTTGCGCATCGCCATCGGCGCCCCGGTGCGGCAGATCGCGGTATAGGTCTGCCACAGGTCGGAATCCCGGCGAATGAAGCCGGGCGGGAAATGCTCGGAGTCACGGCCGACTTCCAGATACGCGTAATACTGGCACACCGGCAGGATCACATTCATCAGCAGCGCCGCGGTCTTGTCGTTGTCGGAGGCGGTATTGTCGCCGTCCGAGGCCTGCGCCGCGTAAATGTTCCAGTTTTCCGGGCTGTAGCGTTCGTCGATGACCCGCTGCATCTCCTCCAGCGCGGTGGATACCACAGTGCCGCCGGTTTCCGGCGAGTGGAAGAAGGTGTCCTCATCCACTTCCTGCGCCTGGTGGGTATGGCGGATGAACACCACGTCCACGTTCTTGTACCGGCGCTTGAGGAAAATGTAGAGCAATACGTAGAAGCGCTTGGCGAGGTCCTTCATATGCTCCGTCATGGAGCCGGACACGTCCATCAGGCAGAACATCACCGCCTGCGCCACGGGCTTCGGCTGTGCCTCGAACCGCCGGTAGCGCACGTCGATCGGATCGATGTATGGGATCAAGGACGAACGGCGCAGCTTGCGCTCCAGTTCCGCCTCCAGTTCCAGCCGGCGCGCCTCCTCCTCGCCGTCCGGCGCCAGGGCAGCGATCTCTTCGCGCAGCCTGTCCAGTTCGGTCGCCTTCGGCCGCCGCAGCGCGATCCGCCGCGACAAACTGTTCCGCACCGTGCGGTTCAGCGCCAGATTTGCTGGCGAGCCGGTGACCGAATAGCCGGCGCGGTGCCAGGTCACCGCCTCGGCATTCACCACCCGGCGCTTGGCCAAATCGGGCAGTTCGAGGTCTTCCAGGAACAGATCGACGAATTCCTCGCGCGACAGGGCGAAGCGGAAATCGTCCTGCCCTTCGCCGTCCGGGCTGCCTTCCGAGCCACTGCCGCCACCACCGCCCTGCGGCCGCGGGATGGTATCGCCCTCGATATATTCCTTGTTGCCGGGCAGCAGGTGGTCGCGAATGCCACCCGAGGCGCTGCGGTGCAGGGAGGGTTCATGCACGCCCTGCGCCGGCAGCGAGACCTCGCCTTCCTGGTCGGCGTCCTTGATGCTGCGGCTGGCGGAGGTCTCGTGCACCGCCTTGCGGATCAGCGACTTCGCCCGCCGCATGAAACGCTGCCGGTTGGCGAGGTTCTTCCCGCTGGGATTAAGGCGCCGGTCGACGATGTGCATCGATGTCACGTGTCCATCACTGGTTCCGGGTGGTCATCCGGCCTGCTTGACCCGCATATACCACTCCACCAAACGCCGGACCTGCCGCTCGGTATAGCCGCGCTGGGTCATGCGCTCGACGAACTCGGTGTGCTTCTTCTCGCTCTCGCTGTCCTTCTTCGAGCCGAAGCTGATCACCGGCAGCAATTCCTCCACCTGGGAGAACATCCGCCGCTCGATCACTTCGCGGATCTTCTCGTAGCTGGTCCAGGACGGGTTCTTGCCGTTGTTGTTGGCGCGCGCCCGCAGGCTGAACTTGACGACCTCGTTGCGGAAGTCCTTGGGGTTGGCGATCCCCGCAGGCTTCTCGATCTTTGTCAACTCCTGGTTGAGCAGTTCGCGGTTCATCAACTGACCCGTGTCGGGATCCTTGAAGTCGATATCCTCGATCCAGGCATCGGCGTAGGCAACATACCGATCGAACAGATTCTGGCCGTAGTCGGAATATGATTCAAGGTAGGCCTTCTGGATTTCGTTGCCGATGAACTCGGCGTAACGCGGTGCCAGCTCGCCCTTGATGAACTCCAGGTAACGCTTCTCTGTCTCTGCCGGCAATTGCTCGCGCCGGATCGCTTGCTCCAGCACGTACATCAGATGCACGGGATCGGCGGCGATCTCGGTCGTGTCATGGTTGAAGGTCGCCGCGAGCACCTTGAAGGCGAAACGGGTGGAGGCGCCGTCCATGCCTTCCTCGACGCCGGCGACGTCCTTGTATTCCTGCAAGGAGCGAGCGCGCGGGTCGGTCTCCTTCAGGCTTTCGCCGTCATAGACCCGCATCTTGGAGAACAGCGTGGAGTTCTCATGCCGGCGCAGTCGCGACAGCACGGAGAAGCGTGCCAGCATTTCCAGTGTCGCCGGCGCGCAGGGCGACGCCGCCAGCTCCGATCGCGCGATCAGCTTGTCGTAGATCTTTTGCTCCTCCGTCACCCGCAGGCAGTACGGCACCTTGATGACGTAGATGCGGTCGATGAAGGCTTCGTTATTGCGGTTGTTTTTGAAGCTCTGCCACTCCGCCTCGTTGGAGTGGGCCATGATGATGCCGTGGAAGGGAATGGCACCGATATTCTCGGTGCCGATGTAGTTGCCTTCCTGCGTTGCTGTCAGCAACGGGTGCAGCATCTTGATCGGCGCCTTGAACATCTCGACGAACTCGAGGATGCCCTGGTTGGCGCGGTTCAGGCCGCCCGAGTAGCTGTAGGCGTCAGGGTCGTTCTGTGCGTGCAACTCCAGCTTGCGGATATCCACCTTACCCACAAGCGAGCTGATATCTTGGTTATTCTCGTCGCCGGGTTCCGTCTTGGCGACGGCATATTGCCGCAACCGCGACGGCAGCAGCTTCTGCACGCGAAACTTGGAGATGTCGCCGCTGAACTCGTCCAGACGCTTGATGCACCAGGGGCTCATCAGGCCGGTCAGTCGACGGGGCGGAATGCCGTAACGGTCTTCCAGCAGCGGCCCCATCCGTTCCGGGTCGAACAGCCCGAGCGGGCTCTCAAACACCGGGCTCATGTCGTTGCCGGCCTTCAGCACATAGATGGGATGCACTTCCATCAGTGCCTTCAACCGCTCGGCGAGCGAGGACTTGCCGCCACCCACGGGGCCAAGCAGGTACATGATCTGCTTGCGCTCTTCCAGGCCTTGGGCGGCGTGCCGCAGGAAGCCGACGATCCGCTCGATCGTCTCCTCCATGCCGTAGAATTCGCAGAATGCCGGATAAACCCGGATCGTGCGGTTCATGAAAATGCGGCCGAGGCGGGCGTCTTTAGCCGTATCCACCATTTCCGGCTCGCCGATCGCGGCGAGCAAACGCTCCGTCGCGGTGGCGTACATCATCGGATTGTCGCGGCACGCTTCCAGGTATTCGGCCAGCGACATCTCAGCTTCGCGGTTCGCCTCGAAGCTTTTGGCGTAACTGGCGAACAGATCATCGACCATTGGCATCTGTCGCTCCATGGGTAAGGCTGAACGGAAACTGTATTCCTGCATTGTCGGAAGATGGGTCTGAACGTAGCGTAGAAGTTCGCTGTCGCGTTAAGTTTTTTTCGCCGAGTCGTGAGATTCGACGATCTAGGCCGTTTGGCGGAGGTCTGCCCATCACGGTCTCCTTTCCGGCGGTGGCGCGGGCGGTGCCAAAAACAAAAGGCAATGCAGCGTGTTCGGAATGTGGCGGATCACCAGGGCGTGCAACCGCATCCTGCCGGCGCGCCAAGGTTGCCGGTCCGTTGCAAATTTTTCCTGGACGTTTGGCCAGGCCGACGGTCCCGGTTCGGCTCGCTGCCGGCCATACCTCCAAGTACATTTGCCAAACGGCGGAAAATCAAGTACTTTCAACAGCCCGTTCAGCGATTCGTGACCGCGCCAAAAAACTCCCTGGTAGCTGTGGCTACCCGGCGGAAGGCTCGGACAGGCGGCGATGCCGTGCATACGGGGCCTCCGATCAGTTTCGCGACAAACCGGCCGATTGCCCTGGTCATGCCGCCACACGCTAACGATACAGCGGTATTCGTTAAAGACCGGCTAACTGCGTCGGATTCAATGCCGGCGATGCAAATCAGCAACGGTGCAACTGCATCCCGTACGATAGCCGACAGCGCCCCGAGTCGATTGAGATAGATCAGTCGGGATTTGGTTTTTTTCCCGCTGCGGCGGATTCATGAAGGCGGCAGGCCGGCATCCCGAAGCTGTGCCAGAACGTCGGCTTCCGCGGCCGGGTCCGGGGGCGGCAGCGGCCGGCGTGCCAGCAGCCGGATGGTCCGCCGAACCTGGTCGTAGTAGCGGCGGCAGGCCGGGCAGAGGACCAGGTGCAAACGAGCCCCCAGCCAGGCCCGAGGCGTCAGGGCATGCTCCAGATAGTCGGTCACAAGCTCGCTCATGTCGCGGCAGGTGGGAATGCGGATCATCCCGCTTGCGTCCTTCCGGCGTTGCGGTGAGACTCCGTGGCGTGGCCGGTGTTACGCTGGTTCGCTCCGGCTTGCCAGGAAAGGCCAGCGCCGCCATGCGGTTGGGTGGGAGAGAGCGTGGGGAGTTCGACGACCCGGCCTTCCTGGCGCGGCTGCGTCAGGGCGATCCCCTCGCCTACCAGAGGCTGATCCGCCGGTTCCACGGCTCCCTGGTGGGCGTGGCCGCCGCGATCATCGGCAGCCATGCCCAGGCCGAGGAGGTGGTGCAGGACGCCTGGCTTGCCGTGCATGCCGGCATCGGCCGGTTCGAGGGCCGCTCCAGCCTGATCACATGGTTGTTCAGCATCGTGCTGAACCGTGCCCGCACCCGCGCCACCCGCGAGGCGCGCCTGGTTGGCCTGCCCGAACTGGGGGATGCCGGCGAGCCGGGCGAGCGCGCGGTGCCACTGTCGGCGTTCCAGCCAGACGGACACTGGGTGGAGGCCCCGAAGCTCTGGGATGAGGTGAGTCCCGAGCGTATCGTAGGCGGACGCCAGCTCTGGGAGCATGTGGAGGAGGCGATCGAGCGCCTGCCGACTGCCCAGCGTGCCGTGTTGATCCTGCGCGACATCGAGGAACGGGCAGCGGAGGAAGCCTGCGCGCTGCTGAACATCAGCGCCGAAAACCAGCGCGTGCTGCTGCATCGGGCACGCGGACGAATCCGTGCGGTGGTGGACAATCTGGTTGGCGCCCGGCCGGCGGCTGTCGCGCGAACCGGATCTGGCCGGCGCGGCCGGTCGGCCGCCGATCAGGCAACTCGGTTCGTGGTTGTGGCTGGCCGCGTTCTCGCGTGGCAGCCGGCGTTGTGGCTCGCTCGCTGCATCGGCCGCCCAAACCCCGGTGCCGCATGACTGCAGCCATGCTAATATGACGCTGACCCGACAAGTGGTCGAAGCAAGGGGAACGGACATGGCAGCCAGGAAAGGCAAAGAGGCGTCGCCGGCAGTCGATAAGTCAACGACCACCAACGGCGCAGCGGAGCGAACGGTTGCGGCGGCGTCGGTACCGGCAACGCCGGAGGCGGCGGATAATCAGCGCCTGCTGCGCGAGGCGGCCTGGAGCCGCATGTTCGGCCGGACAGAAGCGAAGAACCCGTTCACCCGCACGCGATAGCAAGCTGGCACCCGATCTGACCCGTCGGGCGTCAGGGCCGCGGGCCTTGGTCGTCCGGTGACAGTGCTTCGCCGCCGCGGGCAGACAGCCGGGCGGTTCGACGTCATCCCCGGCGAGGGCCCGGACCCATTGCGCCTGCCCTGCTATCCATCCCCATAATAAGGAGAGCGCCGGCGATGGCCGATCTGATCGAGACCGCGGAGGACGGCGTCGCGGTCCTGACCCTCAACCGACCCGAGCGTCTCAACGCTTTCTCCCCCGACCTGCTGGCCGGCTTGCGCGATGCCCTGCCGCGGCTGGCCGCCGACGCATCGGTCGGTGCCATTGTACTGACGGGCAGCGGCCGCGGCTTCTGCGCTGGTGGCGACGTGAAGACCATGGCGGCGCGCGAGGCCGGACGGACTTTCGAGCAACGCCTGGAAGGCTACCGCTCGATGCATCAGATTCCGTTGCTGATGCGCACCCTACCAAAGGTCATCATCGGCATGGTGAACGGCCCGGCGGTCGGCGCCGGCCTGGGCCTCGCATTGGCCTGCGACCTGCGGATCGCGGGCCGCTCGGCGCGCTTCGCCACCGGCTTCGCCAACATGGGCTATTCCGGCGATTTCGGCGGTTCCTGGCTGCTGACCCGACTGGTCGGCACCAGCAAGGCGAGGGAACTGTATTTCCTCAACGACATGCTGGACGGGGAGCAAGCAGCGGCGCTCGGGATCGCCAATCGTGTGGTGGACGACGCGGCGCTGCGCGAGGAAACCATGGCCCTGGCGCGCCGCATCGCCTCCGGGCCGCGCGTGGCATTGGGTTACATGAAGCGGAACCTGCACGCGGCGGAGACGGAGCCCTTCGCAACGGTGCTGGAGATGGAGGGCATCCACCAGGCCCGCGCCGGCCAGACCGAGGACCACCGCGAGGCGGTTGCCGCGTTCGCCGAGAAGCGGAAGCCACGGTTTCAGGGCAGATAGCAGCCGGACGGACCAGTTTGCGGACCGGAGTCCTCGCCGCCCGGCGAAGCCGTGGATGGCGAACCCGGGCCTGGTGTGACGCAGGACGTAACCGTGACGCCACCGCGCGCGGGCCGAGCTTGACCAGACCGGCGGCCATGGCAGCCTCGGCGCCAGGCAACGCCGAACGGAGACCGACATGGATCATCGCACAGCCATCGTGACGGGCGGACTGCGAGGCCTCGGCCGCGCCATGAGCCTTGGCCTTGCCCGCACCGGCGTCCGCGTGCTGGCGGTGGGGCATATCGAGACCGATGTGCCGGAGATGCAGACACTCGCCGCCAGCAACGGCGTTGGCGAAACAGTCGCCTGCCTGGTCGCCGACATCCGCAAGCCGGCGGAGTGCGACCGGGTTGTCACCGCCTGCACCGACCGCTTCGGCGGCCCTGACATCCTGGTGAACAACGCCGGCCTCACCTTCACCACCATCGCGCCCGACCGCTTCCGCCGCGCCACGCCGCAGAAATTCTGGGAGGTTTCGGACGCAGTCATCCAGGCGGTGATGGACACCAACTACGTGGCCGCGGACCAGATGGCGCGGCGTGTGGCACCCGGCATGGTGGCACGCGAATGGGGGCGGATCGTCAACGTCACCACCAAGCTCAGCACCATGAACATGCATGGGGCGATGCCGTATGGCGCCTCCAAGGCGGCTTTGGAGATGGCGACGGAGGTTTGGGCGAAGGAACTGGCCGGCACCGCCGTCACGGTGAACATCGTCAACCCCGGCGCGGGGGCGAATACGCTCGGCATGGCGCAGGAGATGCGGGACCGCAGCGCCGCCGGCCTGGTTCCCCGCCTGGTGGAGCCGGAGGCGATGGTCCCCCCGCTCTTGTTCGTGGTTTCGCGCGCCGCGGACCGGATAAATGGCTACCGGTTCGATGCCAATACGTGGGATACAGCACTGTCGCCCGCCGAGGCGGCCCGCCAGGGGGGACGCCCGGCGGGATTCGAGTTGCATGCGCAGGATCGTGAGAGCTGGCCAGCCTAGGGCGCCGCGCCTTGTGAAGCCGCTGGCCGTTCCTGCTCCGATAGCATGACGGAAGGGTCAGGAGTGGCCGATGATCAGGGCGGTGCGCGTGCGTCGGGACGGGTCCATCGATCTACCGACGCTGCTGTTTTTTGCGGTACCGATCCTCTTCGCCTATGCGGCTTGGCTGACCTCCGTGGTGTTCTGCGCCAACAACGGCCCGCGGCCGCTCCTGATCGCCGATGCGGCGTTCTTCCCGGTCGGCGTGGTCCACGGCATCGGGCTATGGTTCGGCGGCTGGTAGCGGCGAGGCTACGACGCCAGCGCCTCGCCGACGGCCTGTCGTAGCGCGGGCAGAACTTCTGCCCCGAACCAAGGGTTCTTTCGCTCCCACCCGGTGGTCCGCCAGGACGGATGCGGCAGCGGGAAATATCGCGGCAGATGGTCACGAAACCCTCGCACCCGGTCGGTCATTGCGCCAGGTCCGAGCGCGTGGGTCAGCGCGTAGCCACCCACGAGCACTGTGAGCCGGATCGCGGGCATCGCCGCCGCCAGGCGCTCCCGCCATAGCGGGGCACATTCCGGACGCGGCGGCGCATCGCCGCCATTGGGCAGCCGGCCCGGATAGCACAGCCCCATGGGCACGATGGCGATGCGGGATTCGTCATAGAAGGCGTCACGCTCCATCTGCAGCCAGAGCCGCAGCCGCTCGCCGGAGGGGTCGTTCCAGGGGATTCCGGTCGCGTGCACTTTCGTGCCCGGTGCCTGTCCCACGATCAGCAGCCGCGCGGTGATGGAGGCGCGAAACACCGGCCGCGGCCCCAGCGGCAGGAAATCGGCACAGAGCCGACAGGCGCGGGCCGCGGCGACGATGCCAGCCAGGGTCGCGTCGCCGCCGGGCGACGTTTCGGTCCGTCGGGCGACGGTGACTCGTCCGCCGGAAGCAGGCGGGCCCGCACTCACCCTGAGTTGGTGTTGGCGCATGGCGCGGACCACTGCCACCCGCGTCGACCTGCGGCAAGGCCGAGGCTGCGCTGGGCCTTTGACCGCCTCGCCAACCGGCTTTGGCGGCAGCGGGCCACCGACCGGGTGCAGGAACACATGCGGACGCGGTACTACCGACCGGGCGCAGGAACACGAGCGGACGCGGTACTACCGACCGGGCGCAGGAATGCCGACCGGACGCACGACCGGAGACACACTCGGCCGTCCGGAGGCTCACGCAGCCATCCTGTTTCGTGCCCGGAAGTGGCTCGACATCCATGTTTGCGGTGCGGCGATGGGCGCAGGTAAGGATTGTGCACCGACGAGGTCCGACGAGGTGGCCCATGACGTCTCGAACAGCCGCTTGCTCCTGCGGGCAGTTGACCATTGAAGTTCATGGCGAGCCGCTGGCAGTTGGCATCTGCCATTGTCTCGCCTGTCAGCGTCGGACCGGCAGCGTCTTCGCGGCGCTGGCAAGGTTCGCTGCCCCGTACAAGGTTTCCGGCGGCGCGACCGAGTATGTACGCGTCGGCGACCAGGGCGCCCGGTTCAGGTTCCGCTTCTGCCCCGTCTGCGGCACCACCGTTTTCCACAGCGAGGAAGCAGACGCACACGGTTTCATCAGTGTCGCCGTGGGCGCCTTTGCCGACCCCGACTTTCCGCCACCCCGGATTTCCATCTACGAGTGTCGCAGGCATCCCTGGGTGCAATTACCGCCAGGGACCATCTCACATGACAAGGATCCAGGTTAGGCGTTCCTGGAGCGCGAAAGCGGGCACCCGATCCACGCGGGCACCCGATCCACCGGTGACCGCCCGGCGCCGCTACCCGATGATGCCCTGGCGCTGCAGCTCCTGGACGACGTGTTCCGCCAGCGCCTCGGGCGACATTTCCAGCGTGCGCAGACGTATCTCGGGATCCAGCGGCTCCTCGTACGGCGCGTCCACTCCGGTAAAGTTGCGGATCTGCCCCGCATCGGCGCGGCGGTACAGTCCCTTGGGATCGCGGCGGCGGCACTCCTCGACCGGCGTATCGACAAAGATTTCCAGAAACTCCCCTTGCTCCACCGCCTCGCGCGCCAGCATGCGTTCGGCGCGGTAGGGCGAGATGAACGAGACCAGCACGATCAGCCCGGCCTCGATGAACAGTTTTGCCACTTCGGCGACGCGGCGGATGTTCTCCACGCGGTCGGCCTCGGCGAATCCGAGGTCGCGATTGAGCCCGTGGCGCACGTTGTCGCCATCCAGCACCATCGTGTGGCGGCCGGAGGCATGCAGCCGCTTCTCCACCAAATTCGCGATGGTGGATTTGCCGGCGCCCGACAGCCCCGTGAACCACAGCACCGCCGGCTTCTGGCCGTTGAGTGACGCCCGGGCGCCTTTGTCCACATCGAGTTGGTGCCAGTAGACATTCTCCCGCGCGCCACGCAGCGCGGTGATCATGCCGCAGCCGGCGGTGTTGCGGGTCAGCCGGTCGATCAGGATGAAGCCGCCGAGTTCGCGGCTGTCGTTGTACGCCTCGCACGCCACGGGCTGCGACAGGGACAGCGACACGCGGCCGATCTCGTTCATATGCAGCTCGCGCACCGGCACTTCTTCCAGCGTGTCGATATCGAGCCGGGCAGTGATGTCTGTGATGGTGCCGATCACGCTCTGGGTGCCGAGCATCACCTGATAGGCACGGCCGCGGAACAAGGCGGTATCGTCCATCCAGACCACGCGGGCTTCGAGGCGCTCGGCGAGCTGCGGCAGCGGGGCGGCGGCGAACACGTCGCCGCGGGAGGCGTCAATCTCGCGGTCGAGCACCAGCGTCACAGGCTGGCCCGCGCGTGCCACATCGAGGTCGCCGTCCATGGTGACGATGCGCGCGATCCTTGCCTCCACGTGGGAGGTCGCGTTCACCACCACATCGCCGGGTCGCAGCGCCCCGGCGGCCACGGCGCCCGCATAGCCACGGAACGTGTGGTCCGGGCGATTCACGAGCTGCACGGGCATGCGGAACGGCCGTGCCAGCCCGTCATGCCCCGGCTCGGCGGTTTCCAGCGCGGCCAGCAGCGTGGTGCCCTGGTACCAGGGCATGCGTGTGCTGGCACGCGTCACGTTGTCGCCATCGCGGGCGCAGACTGGAATCGCGGTCACCGCCAGCGCGCGCAGATGGCCGAGCACGGCGTGGAAATCGGCCACGATATGTTCGAACACGGCCTGGTCGAAGCCAGCCAGGTCCATCTTGTTCACCGCCAGGATCACGTCGCGGATGCCCAGCAGGGAGGCGATCGCGGCGTGGCGGCGGGTCTGGTCCAGCACGCCCTTGCGCGCATCGATCAGCACGATCGCCAGGTCGGAATTCGAGGCGCCGGTGACCATGTTGCGCGTGTACTGCTGATGGCCCGGCGCGTCGGCCAGGATGAAGCGCCGGCGCGGGGTTTCGAAATAGCGGTAGGCGACGTCGATGGTGATGCCCTGGTCGCGCTCGGCGGCCAGGCCATCGACCAGCAGCGCGTAATCCACGCCGCCCTCCACCGTGCCGAAGCGGCGCGAATCGCGTTCCAGCGTCGCCATCACGTCGTCGGGGATGGTGCCGCATTCATACAGCAGCCGGCCGATCAGCGTGGACTTGCCGTCGTCCACGCTGCCGCAGGCCAGCACGCGCAAGAGAGAATCGGGCATCAGAAATATCCCTCGCGCTTCTTCGCTTCCATCGAGGCGTCCTGATCCTGGTCGATCAGCCGTCCCGCGCGTTCTGATACGCGCGTCGTGCGCATTTCCTCGACGATGTCTTCGAGCGTGGCGGCGGGAGATTCGATCGCGGCGGAGAGCGGGTAGCAGCCCAGCGAACGGAACCGCACCAGCCGTTGCACCGGCGTTTCGCCGGCGTCGAACCGCATGCGGTCGTCATCCACCACGATCAGCGCGCCGTCGCGGATCACGGTGGGGCGCTGGGCGGCGAAATACAGCGGTACCACGTCGATGCGTTCGGTCAGGATGTAGCTCCACACGTCGAGCTCGGTCCAGTTGGACAGCGGGAACACGCGCAACGTCTCGCCGGGCGCTAAATTGCCGTTATAAAGATGCCAAAGTTCCGGCCGCTGCCGCTTTGGCTCCCAGGTGTGGCCCGGACCACGCACCGAGAAGACACGTTCCTTGGCGCGGGAGCGTTCCTCATCACGCCGCGCGCCGCCGATGGCGAGGTCGTATCGCCCATCCGTCAGCGCCTGCTTCAGCGCATCGGTCTTCATGATCTGAGTATAACTGCTGCCATGGTCGAATGGGTTAACGCCCTGGCGCAGCCCGTCCGGGTTGGTGTGCACAATCAGCTCCAGCCCGAACTTCCGCACCGTCGCATCGCGGTGGCGGATCATGGCGCGGAACTTCCACGTGGTATCGATGTGCAGCAGCGGGAATGGCGGCCGGGCGGGGAAGAACGCCTTGCGCGCCAGGTGCAGCAGGACCGAGGAGTCCTTGCCGATGGAATACAACAGCACCGGGCGCGTGGCCTGTGCCGCCACTTCGCGCAGGATGTGGATGCCTTCGGCCTCGAGTGCCTTCAGGTGCGCGGGCAGCGCTGTCATCGCGGAACGGTCCTGTAATGGATCACTCTACCAGCCATCATTGTTTGTGGCCGATTGCAAGCAAAACCCTGCGTGCACCTTGATCGTGGCGTTCATGGCGGCGGGCAGCGAGGGCGCACTATCAAGGTTAAGAGGATGCGAAACCGGAATCTACGCCATCCGGTATCGCCGGCCGTCCCGCCGCTACCCCTCGAGCTCGGGGCAGAGCGGCGCCAGGGATGTCTCCCGCACCACCGCCTGGATCCGGCGCTGATCCTCAGGTTTCAGCTCCTCGCGCCAGCGGTTCATCGCCGCCTGGGTGTTCTTGAACACCTGATAATAGCGGTCGCGCCCGCTGAACGTCGTGCTGCGGCGCAGGAAGTCTTCGGTCTGCCGATCCCATTCCAGCCCGACCGAATCGAACAGGGCTCGAGCCTCGGGCAGCGGTGCCGCGCACAGCGCCTGGTAGCGCAAAACCGTCACCCCCGGGATACCGGCCAGGTCGTCGATCGCCTTCTCATTCAGGATCGCCCAGTTCCAGGCATATTGTTCGACCATCGGCAGCGCCTCGAACCGAGCGGCGGTCAGGCCGTAGCGTCGCGCTTGCTCCGTCATCAGCAATTCCTGCACCGGCACCGGCCCCTCGAACTTGCCCAGCGCCGCGCCCCGCAGCATGGAGGCCACCTGACCCCAGGGATCGCGCAGGATGAAGATGGTCCGCATCCCAGGCATTGCCTCGGCGAACAGTCGGGCGCGGCCACGGGAGCTGACCGATTTCAGCACCAGCCGCAGGTGCGGATGGGCCGCGATCCGGAACAAGTCCGGAATCCCTGCCCCGCGCAGAATCCGCCGCGTGCCCGGCACCTGCTCCATGGCGCGCAGGCCATAGATGATGCTGTTGCGCAGCACCGCGCCGCCGGTTCCGAGATACCGCTTGGGGAAGATCGGCAGCGAGCCGGCGGTCTTCAGCGTCGCCGTGTCAAACAGCCGGCGGAGATAGGCCTGGGCCGCGTCGCGGTAGGCCGGGACTTGCTCCGGCGGGCACATCCAGGGCAGGTCGAAATCGCGCAGCACGGTATCCGGCTCGTGCCGGTAGAGCACGTCGGGGTGGCTGTCGAAGATCTTGGCCAGCCACGAGGTGCCGGAGCGGGGCGCTCCGAGGATCAGGATCACCCTGTCGGCGGCAATGTCGGAGGGTCTCATCAACGTACCGGTCGCCGCAGCCCTGCGCTTGGCCGCGCGGATGATACCGGCTCCGCAGCGCCGGGGGCCAGCCAAAACGCCGCGGTCAAAGGCCCGGAAGGCCACCGGTGAGGGTGGAACGCGGTGCCGCAGCGGACACAATTACGGCATCGGTCCGCCGCGCGCCGCCGATCGTCACCTTCATCCGTCAGGGCGGCGCGCGGTCCTGACCGCCACCCGGCGAGGCGCGCGCTCGATCCTGACCGCCACGCGGCGACCGGTCAGGCCGCCAGCGGCCTCACGCGCGCGGCAATGTCCGCACCATGCTCCGCTTCGGCCACCGCCAGATCATAGGCTGTCTGCAGTCCGAGCCAGAACTGCGGGCTGGTGCGGAAGCAGCGCGCCAGCCGTAGTGCGAGATCGGAAGTCACCGGCTGCTGGTCGGCGATCAGCGGCGCAATCGTGCCCGGCGCCACATCCAGGGCATGCGCCAGCGCGGCGGCATCCAGCCGCAACGGCTCCATGTATTCCTCACGCAACACCCGCCCCGGGTGCATCCGGCGTCCTGCGCCTGCCATGGCGGCACCTGTCCCTGACGATGCCGGAATTGCTACCAGCCGACCATGGCAACACGAAGGCATGACGGGCGACCGATGCCCAGGTTCGCGAGGACGGCGAGCCATGTTCGCGACGGGGGATTGCGTCGGTCTTATCGCGCCCCGACACCGTGGGCCGACACCGTGGGCCGACACCGTGGGCCGACGCCGTGGGCCGAGTCGACACTGGTCGGTGCGCGGGCGTATGATCCAGGGCGCCGATGTTTCCTCGATCGCCTATGACCCGCGGGCGCAGCATACGCGACACATGCAGGATGATTCTTTTCGGGTGGTGAAGGCCCTGCATCCCCGTTGGCGGGGTGCATTGGCCCTGTCCACCGTCGATTGCTCCCTGGTGCATCGGGACCATGGAACCCGCGGAACCTACCGGCTTCACTCAGGAACGTTGTACGTGGCCTGGAACGAGTTCCCCGGTGAGACCTTCATCGAAGTCCACGGCGTCTTTGTGCATGACAGCCTGGTACGGCGCCGCGTCGCGCCGATACCACAGACCGGTGCCCGGCAGCGGCTGCCGGGAGATCAGGCCGCCATCCAGGTTGTCAGCCTGCGCAGGACACCTGAGCGGCGGCAGGATTTCATCAGTTTGAACCCTGGCTTCGATTTTGACTTCTTTGATGCCGTGGACGGCAGCACCGTCGATCAGGCGCATTTCTTTGACAGCGGCCTCGCCGAGCGCGGCCTCCGCTACTCCGCTGGTGCCATCGGCTGTGCCTTGTCCCACCTCGCGCTGTGGGAACGTGCCGCAACCGAGCAAGTGGTGCTGACGATCGTGGAAGACGATGCCGTGCTGCGGGGTGACTTCGAGGCAAAGACGCAGGACGTGATCGCCCGACTGCCGTCCGACTGGGACCTGATCATGTGGGGGTGGAATTTCGATTCTGTCCTGTCGATCAATGCCATGCCTGGCATATCGCCGGTGGTGATCTCCTGCGACCAGGAGAGCCTGCGGCGGTCGATCGACACGTTCCGTCTGACCCGGCTGGAACCGCACATCTTCCCCTTGGACAAGTGCTTCGGCACCTGCGCCTATTCGATCAGCCCGGCAGGCAGCAAGAAGTTCAAGGCCAATTGTTTTCCGTTGCGCAATGCGGGAGTCTGGTTCCCGTTGTTGAACCGCGTGCGGCCCAATGACGGCATCGACATCGCGATGAACCGCATCTATCCCGTGACGAACTCCTTTGTGTCGTTCCCGCCCATGGCGATCACACCCAACGTCAATACCGAATCGCTGACCTTGCGACGGCAGTAGCGGCGTTCGTCTCCGGTGAGGCACCCGCCGCGCGGCACCGGCCCCCGCCGGCATCGGCGTTGGCGTTGGCGTTGGCGTTGGCCGGTTGCACGGCCACATCCTGCTTGCAATGGCCGACGCGGCCGTGTTAACGACATGCCGATTCCGTGAACGGACAACGTCCGATATGATGGTTCAGCGTGGCGACCTGCCCGCTGGGGCCGTTGCCGAGGGGCACTGTCGTCATGCCATCCCTTGAATTCACCTTGATGGTGGGCTGCCCGCTGATGTGTACATTTTGCCCGCAGGACAAATTGCGCGGCATGTACGGCAAGGCGACGAAGTACTTCACGCTGGAGAATTTCAAGGAGATCGTCAGGAAGGTTCCCAAGCACGTCCGGATCGACTTTTCCGGGATGGCGGAACCGTGGGCGAATCCCGACGCGACCGAGATGCTGCGCCATGTCCTGACCGAGGGCTACAGGTTCGCCCTCTATACGACCCTGTATGGCATGGAGCGGACCGATTGCGCGCAGGTGATCGACCTGCTGCGGCGCCACGCCCCGCAGGTGGAAGTGGTGTGCCTGCATCTGCCCGATCGCAACGGCAATATGCGCGGCTGGAAATACAACGCCGACTATGAGGCGAACCTGATCGACTTCATCAGGCTGGCAATGCAGCGTGTGATGCCGAGTTTCGAAGTCATGACCATGGACGAGGGCGGCACACCTCACAAGGATCTCGATCATCTTGGCATCAAGCTCGGCCCCTGGATCGGCCATACCCGCGCCGGCAATGTGAGCCTGGAGGATGTGCCCGGGCAGAAGATCTACGTGAAGCCGGAACATAACAGCGCCGTCAGTTGTTCATTCACCCGCTTCTACGATCAGAATGTCTGCCTTCCCAATGGCGATGTCGTGCTGTGCTGCATGGATTACGGCATGCAGCACAAGATCGGGAATCTGTTAGAGCAAGATTATTATGAAATGTTCGCCTCGTCGGGAATTGCGAAGCTGATGGTGGAGAATATGCGGCCGCGGTTTTCGCACGAGTCGCTCTGCAAGACCTGCAATCGCGCCACGCTGCATGGCCAGCCCAACAGCTATCTGCGTTGGCAGCCGGTGTGATCGACCGGTGCGCGCGCCAGGCCAAGGTTGATCCACGCCGCCGCCCGCAGAATCCTGGCTGCGCCCCGGCCTGGCTGCGCCCCGGGCACGACGATGCCAGCCCGCTACAGGCGGCTGCGTGCCACCATCGTGCCGGGTGCTCCGGCGGGACCCGACCGCTGCCCGATGGCCGCGCCCGTGTCGCCGTGCCGGGCGGCTGATGTTCGGCCCCGCCAGCGCGGCGGAAATCCATGCCGCACAGATCCTCACCGGCCTCGCCATGGCGTTGTTCCTGTCGGTCGGCCTGATCCCCGGTCTGCGGCGCCACGCCCGTACCATCCAGGCCGTCGTGCTCACGGCCTACCTGCTCGGCTGCGCCGCGTTCATCGGCTATGTACTGCTGCGATGACAAGCAAGCCTCTCCCTGGGAGAGGCCCATTGGAGGAGTGCCCCATGGTCCAACGCCTGACCGACACCGAGCGTGCCGCCCTCGCCAGCGCCCTGCCCCACTGGCAGGTCCAGGCCTCGCCGGAGTCCATTCGCCGCGAGTTCCGCTTCAAGGACTTCAGCCACGCCTGGGGCTTCATGTCGCGCGTCGCGCTGCTGGCGGAGAAGCAAGACCACCATCCGGACTGGTCGAATGTGTGGAACACGGTCCGTGTCGTGCTGAACACGCACGACGCCGGCGGCCTCACGCAGAAGGACGTGGCGCTGGCGCGTGCGATCGACGCCGTGGTGGATGGCTGACCCGAGCCTTCCCCAACGCGCGCTGGTCATCCGCCGCGCCACCGCACGGCTGTGTGGCCGGCTGGGCTGGGCACCGCTGCACGAAGTGGCGCTGCCGAACGGTCGCCGCGCCGACATCCTGGCGCTGCGTCCGGACGGAAGCTTCGTCTGTATCGAGGTGAAATCCGGCCCACGCGATTTCCTCACCGACCTGAAATGGCCGGACTATCGCGCGTCCTCCGATGCATTGTTCTTTGCCGTGGATGCAGACTTCCCGCGCGAGCTGCTGCCCGCGGAAACCGGCCTGATCGTCGCTGCCGGCCTGGAAGCCGACCTGCTGCGGGAAGCACCGACGCATCCCCTCCCCGCGCCGCGGCGCCGTGCGCTGCTGCATCGCTTCGCCATGCTCGCCGCGGGCCGGCTGGCCGCACTCGAAGACCCAGGCGGCGTCGCGGATCTGCGGGCAGCGCTCAGGGTGGAGTAGCCGCCGCTATCAGACAAGCGCGGGCCAGACGCGCCATGTCATTGCAGCGCGAGCCGGACGCGCCGTGTCACTGCGGGCAGCGAGAGCGGAACGTGGCGCGACGCGGCCATCTCACCGTCAACGCTCCGGCGCGCTCACCACCTTCCGGTCCAGCAGCCCGGCAATCTCGGCCGGACTGTAGCCATGCTCCGCGAGCACGGCGCGCGTATGCTCGCCCAGCACCGGTGCATGCGCCCGCTTCGTGCCGGATTCGAACGGCGCCAGACCGGGAATGTTGGGCATCGGCACCGGCTCCGGCACGCCCGGTTGCTGCAGCCAGGACATGATGCCGCTCGCCACCACCTGGTCCTCCCGCAGGAACTCGCGGTAGCTGTTCACCTTGCCGTTCATGATGCCGCGCTCGGTCAGCCGCGCCGCCAGCCAGTCGGTTTGCAGCCCTGCGATGGCCGGACGCACCACCGCATAGAGCTCGTCCAGATTGTCCGCCCGCGCCGTGTGCGTGGCAAAACGCGGATCGTCGAGCAAACCCGGCTGATCGATTGCGTCGCAGAACGGCGGCCAGTCGCTGGGACGCACCATGGTGATGTTCAACTGCCCGTCAGCAGTGGTGTAGACCGCGTTCGGCATGCTGGTGCGCTGTGCCTTGCCATGCTCCAGGTACTGCGCCATCAGCCGGATCACCGACAGCATCGCGCCGCCATGCATCAGGCTGAGCTCGATGTATCGCCCGCGCTTCTGCTTCTGCTCTCGCCGCGCATAGAGCGAGGTGGCGACGGCCTGGAAGCCAAGCAGTCCGCTGTACATGTCGATCAACGAGATCGCGATGCGGTGCGGATGGTTGTCATGCTCGCCGCGATTTTCATCGACGATGCCGGTCATCGCCTGCAGCACCGGATCCATCGCCGGCCGCTCCGCCAACGGGCCGGTCTGCCCGAAGCCGGAAATCGAGTAGTAGATGATCTGCGGCTCGCGTTCGCTGACCTCGCCGTAGCCGAAGCCGTAGCGCCGGATGGTGCCGGGGCGAAATCCCTCGATGAACACGTCGGCGCCACGCAGCAGCCGCCACAGGATCTGCTTGCCCTCTTCGGTCTTCAGATCCAGCGCCAGGCTGCGCTTGCCCAGAGTGCCGAACAACGAATAGGCGGAATGGTCCTGGTAGCGCTTGCCAAGGATGCGCGACCAGTCGCCGCCGTTGTACGGCGTTTCCACCTTGATGACGTCCGCCCCGTGCTGCGCCAGGAACATGGCGCAGGACGGACCGGCGACGCCGCCGCTGAGATCGATCACCTTCAAGCCGGCGAAGGCCGTGTCGTAGGACATGCTGCGCAACCCCGTCTTATTCAGGCAGACGCGTGGATTGCCACGTCACCATCTGCCACTGCCCGCCGCGCTTGCCCCATACGTCGGTGAAGCGGACGCCGAACGCGTTCGGCTTGCCGTTCGACAGAACGCTGATCCGCGCGATGCCGGTCACCACCACGGCATCGCCCAGGTCCTGCGCCTTCACCTCCGATGGTTCGACGCCGGTATAGACAGTGGCACCGGATTCCATCGCGCCGACCAGGCTCCGCTTGGTGTCGAGCCGCGCGGAGGAATGGCAGTAAATCAGGTCGTCAGCGAGCAATTTGTTCAGCGTGGCGACATCCTTCCCCGCCATCGCCTGCATGCGTTGACGATCCAGCCCGATGACATGATCCGCGTTGCCAGCCATTGGTTTCTCTCCCCTCGAATGGTGTTTGGCAGGCAACCATATCGCGCTCGCGCGGAGCGGTCACGCCCGGCGCTGGGGCCGCGGTCACGCCCGCCGTTGGACGGGGCAAGGGGAGCGTCGTCCAACCCCTATCGAGGCATCATGGGCTCCCTTGTCGCGGCATCATGGGCGCCCTGTCATTGCGAGGCCGGCAGGCCGAAGCAACCTCGGTCGAATGCGTGTCAGAACGCCTGGTGCATCGCCTCGACCGAGATTGCAGCGTCCCGCCACGCTTCGCCCGCGGTCTTCGCAAAGACACTGGGCGCAGGCAGCCCATCACGCCTCGTCCAGCACCTGGCGGATCTTTGCTCCGAGAGCGGCAAAGGTGAACGGCTTGGTGATCAACTGCACCCCCGGATCCAGCCGGCCGTGATGCACGATCGCATTGCGCGCGTAGCCGCTGGTGAACAACACCTTCAACAGGGCGCGGCGCCGTAGCGCCTCGTCGGCAAGCCGGCGGCCATTCATGCCGCCGGGCAGGCCGATATCGGTGAACAACAGCGCAACATCGGGATGCGCGTCGATCATCCGCAGTGCCGTGGTGCCGTCCGATGCCGCCAGCACGCGATAGCCCAGTTCCTGCAACATCTCGACGGAGAAGCTGCGCACGTCGGCCTGATCCTCCACCACCAGGATCATCTCGCCATGACCGCGCGGCACGGCGGGAACCGCCGGCTGCGTTTCGGTGGATACCGGCTCGTGCAGCCGTGGCAGATAGAGCTTCACGGTGGTGCCGGCGCCAACCTCGCTGTAGATGCGCACATGCCCACCTGACTGTCTTACGAAACCATAGACCTGCGACAGCCCAAGCCCGGTACCCTGGCCCACTTCCTTGGTGGTGAAAAACGGTTCGAAGGCTTTCGCTACCACCTCCTCCGGCATCCCCGTACCGGTATCGCTGACGAAGATGCCGACATACTGCCCGGACACGACATCCGCCGTGGCCGCGTAGCTGTCGTCGAGATAGACATTGGCCGCCTCGATCGTCAGCTTGCCGCCATCCGGCATGGCATCGCGCGCGTTCACCGCCAGGTTGAGCAATGAGTTCTCGAGCTGGTTGGCGTCGGCGAAGATTGGCCAAACGCCGCCGGCCAGCACCGTTTCGATCGCGATACTCTCCGGCAGGGTGCGGCGCAGCATCTCCGAAACCCCGCCAATCAAGGCATTGGTCGAGATCGACCGCGGCTCCAGCGGCTGGCGGCGCGAGAACGCCAGCAACTGATGCGTCAGGACGGCGGCACGCGAGGTCGCGCGCGTCGCGGCGTTGGTCAGCCGCAACAGCGACTCGTTCCCACCCTCCTTCAGCCGCCGCTGCAAGGTTTCCAGGTTGCCACCGATCACCGTGAGCAAATTGTTGAAATCATGCGCGACGCCGCCGGTGAGCTGGCCGATCGCCTCCATCTTCTGCGCCTGCCGCAAGCGCTCCTCTGCCACGCGCTTCTCGGTCAGGTCGCGCGTCACCTTGGCGAAGCCGAGCAATTGTCCCAGCGGATCGCGGATCGCATGCAGCACCACGCTGGCCCAGAAGCGGCTGCCATCCTTGCGTACTCGCCAACCCTCGCCCTCATAGCTGCCGGTCTTCATCGCGGTTGCCATCACAACGTCCGGCACGCCCGCCTTCCGATCGTCCTCGGTATAGAACCGCGACAGATGCTCGCCGAGAATCTCTTGCTCCGTGTAGCCTTTCAGGCGCTGGGCGCCCGGATTCCATTTTATCACGTGGCCGGTTGGATCGAGCATGTAGATCGCATAGTCGGTCACCGCTTCCACCAGCAACCGGAACCGGCGCTCGCTTTCGCGCAATTCGGCGTAGCTTGCTTCCAACTGCCGCGCACGCTCGTTGACGCGTTGCTCCAGCGTGTCATTCAGGGTTTGCAGCGCTTCCTCGGTACGTCGGCGTGCCGCGATGTCCTGCTGGCTGGTCTGGTAGAGCAATGCGTTGTCGAGCGCGACCGCGGCCTGTGCCGCGATCCCGGCCAGGATGTGGTCGGCGCGGCCGCTGAACACGCCAGGATCGGAGTGGCCCAGGAACAGACCGCCCAGCACGTCGCCGGACCGCGAAACGACAGGCACCGCGAGCAAGCTGCGCAGCCGTCGCGCGGCGGCACCAAACAACGGCAGAACCATCGCGCGCCGTTGCGGGGGTTCGACATCCCCGAAGCGCAGCGGCTGGGCGCCATGGAAGATGGACCCCAGCATGGCCGCATCCGGCGCGCCCGAGCCCGAGAACATGTCGCGCGGCAGGCCGACTACGGCATACAGCGTCCGGGGATTGTCCCTGCGGTCTATCGCCCGACAGATAAACACGGCGAACTCCGCACCCGAGATCTCGACACCGGCATCGGTCAGGGCCTGCGCCAGGCGTTCCAGATCGAGGTCGGCGGCAAGCGCGATGCCGGTGCGGTTCAGCGCCTCGAGCGCCCGAGCCTCTTCGCGCAGTTCCGTGACGCGTGCTTCCAGCGTCTCGGTCATGGCCAGCAGGCGCGCCTCCAGCGTCTTTCGCTCGGTGATTTCGTAGCAGGCACCACGCAGCCAGCGCATTTGTCCCTCGGTGTCGCTGGCAACGTCGCCCTTCAGCGCCAGCCAATGAACGCTGTCGTCGCCATGCCTGACCCGAATCTCAACGTTGGCAGCGCCGGTTTGTGTGACGCTCTGCAATGCGTTGCGCAGCTTGAGCCGGTCGTCGGGGAAGATCGGCGGTTCCCAATCGGCAAAGGCCGGTCGCGATACCGTGGGATCCAGGCCGAATAATACGGCGACCTGTGGCGTGGCGATCCAACGGTTCGTCACCAGGTCGAGTTCGAACGCCCCGATCCCGGTGCTGGCCTCCGCCAGCCGCAATTGCTCCTCGGTAAGCCGACTGTCCGGGCGCGTCTGCGCAAGATCGTTTGCCGACTGGCCCATTTCCTACGGTCCGTTATGCCGCGCGGCCGGACAGAATGGCCTTGGCCTCCGTCATCGCCCGCATCTTACCAAGAGCGACATGGCGCGGCAGGTGGTTGAAGCCGCACGAGCTTGTGACAATGGTTTGCTCGGCCGCCAGCCACGGGTTGGCGAGGATCCGCGCGGCGACCTCCTCACCGCTCTCCACATTGGGATCCTGCACGTCCACGGCGCCAACGCCGAGCTGCCGATCCCCCAGCAGGCCCTCGTAGTGTGGCGCCATGTCGTACTCCACCAGGAAGCCGTCGCAATCAATGGTACAAATGATATCGGCCTTGTAGCGCCCGGTATCAAAATAGCGATGGCCGATCTGACCGTCGTAATCCGAACCGACGGCATAATTTCCCTGGCAGATATGCACCAACACGTGTACGTCGTCCGGCAATCCATCGAGCGCCAGGTTGATGGCATCCACCGCGGCCCGCGCCTCAGCGTCCTCCGCTACGGTGAAATACGGTTCGTCGATCTGGATATGCTTGCAGCCTGCCTCGGCCAGACGATGGAAATTGTGCCGCAGCAGACGGGCAAGATCGGTCATCATGCGGGACAGGTCGTTATAGTATTCGTCATAGGCCACCGCCGCGAGCAAATGCGGACCGGTCATGGTGATCTTGACGGGCCGCCGGGCGAAGGTGGCGACCATGCGAAACTCGTCGACCAGGCCGAGATCGGTCGCCGGGTCGATCGCACCGCGACAAACCGCGGCGGGATGGAACACATTCGGGTCATGTGCGCTGATCGGGCGTGGCCGGTTGGCGGCATGGAACGCCGCGATCTTCTGCCAGAAATAGTTCAGCATCGCGTTCGGCGGCGAGTGCCTGTTATGGGTGCGCCGATGCATCTCGCCGCCGGTGATCACGTCGATTCCAGCCACTTCTTGCTCCAGAATCGCCGCCTGCGTCACACGAAACTGTGCATCCGCCAGGTCGCCCGCGGCGAGCTGCCCGAGCGTCACCTGGCGGTCGAGCGCTTCGTACCAACGCGGCACGCTATGAGCGCCGATCACCGTCGTGGTGTACGCCGGATAACGCGGCACTGCTATCTCCTTGTGGGTTTGCGCCACGCAAAGTTGCCATTCGGGTTAGAGAGCGAACCTCCCGCCCCGGGCAAGACAACCGATCGGCAACTCGGAACCGGAGCGGTAACAATGACGATAGCGCGTGTGCCGGGCGACGGTGGCGCCCCATCACGCCAGGTGGCTGACCGGCAGCAGTTTGCTGCCGAGGCTGCCACTTCCCGGACATCGATCCGCTGGCATTGCCCGCCGGGCGAGGCAATCCCGGCCGTCAAGGTGTGGCAATGGTCGGCGCTCCACCTTGCCGCTGTCACTGCGAGGCCCAGCGGGGCCGAAGCAATCCCGGTCGGAACCACGTGAAATTGGTTCGCGCTTCGCCTCGACCGAGGGCGCCGCGTCCAGCCGCGCTTCGCTCGCGATCCTCGTACTGCCGGAAGGGTGCGCCCTAGAACGGAATTTCGTCGTCCAGATCGCCGCCCTTCGGCGCATCCCAGGAAGGCCCGCCACTCCGCGACGGCCCGCCGGCAGCCGGGCGCGATGCCGGCGCGCGCTGTGCAAAGCCGCCGGGCTCGCCGGTCCCCGCATCCTCGCCACGCTGGCTGTCAATCAGCACCAGTTCACCCCGGAATCGACCGATCACCACTTCAGTGGTGTAGCGTTCCTGTCCGCTCTGGTCCGTCCACTTGCGCGTTTGCAACGACCCTTCGACATAAACCTTGCGGCCCTTGCGCAAATAGCGCTCCGCCACCTCGCCAATCCGGTCGTTGAAAATCACCACCCGGTGCCACTCGGTGCGTTCCTTGCGCTCCCCCGAATTGCGGTCAGTCCAATTATCGCTGGTCGCCAGCGTGAGGTTGACGATTTTCGTGCCGTCTTGCGTGGTACGCACCTCCGGATCCTTGCCGAGGTTGCCCACCAGGATCACCTTGTTCACGCTGCCGGCCATGACCTAATCCCCATTACCAAAGGAGTGACGTTACTCCCTCCCATCGTGGATCGCTATCGGTTAACCAACCCCTTCCAGGCGGCCCGGAAATTGCCTATACACCGGGAACATCCCGTGAACAAGCAGGACAGTCATGCCCGGCTCCATCCATGTGCGCGGCGCGCGCGAGCATAACCTCAAGAGCGTGGATGTCGTCATTCCGCGCGACAGCCTGACCGTGCTCACCGGCCTGTCGGGATCGGGCAAGTCCTCGCTGGCGTTCGACACGATCTATGCCGAGGGCCAGCGCCGCTATGTCGAGTCGCTGTCCGCCTACGCGCGGCAGTTCCTGGAGCTCATGGGCAAGCCGGACGTCGACAGCATCGAGGGCCTGTCGCCGGCCATTTCGATCGAGCAAAAGACCACGTCGCGGAACCCGCGCTCCACCGTGGGCACCGTGACCGAAATCCACGACTACATGCGGCTGCTGTGGGCGCGTGTCGGCGTGCCGTATTCGCCCGCCACCGGCCTGCCGATCGAGGCGCAGACCGTTTCGCAGATGGTCGATCGTGTGATGGCGATGCCGGAGGGCACCCGCCTGTTGTTGCTGGCACCGGTGGTGCGCGACCGCAAGGGCGAATATCGCAAGGAACTGGCGGAGCTGCAGCGCAAGGGCTTCACCCGTGTGAAGGTCGATGGCCAGCTCTACGAAATCGGCGACGTTCCGACACTGAATCGCAAAATCAAGCACGAGATCGAGGCGGTGGTGGACCGCATCGTGGTGCGTGACGGCATCGCGCCGCGGCTCGCCGACAGTTTCGAAACCGCGCTCGCGCTGTCCGACGGCGTCGCCTACGCGGAAAACGCCGATGGCGGCGAGCGCACGGTGTTTTCCTCGCGCTTCGCCTGTCCCGTTTCCGGCTTCACCATCGAGGAAATCGAGCCGCGGCTGTTCTCCTTCAACTCGCCCCACGGGGCGTGCCCGGCCTGCGGCGGCATCGGCACCGAGACGTTCTTCGATCCGGCACTGGTGGTGCCGGACGAACGCCTGTCGATCGCCGACGGCGTCATCGCGCCGTGGCGCGGCGCGCAAAGCCCCTACTACGACCAGACACTGCAAAGCCTCGCCAAACATTTCAAGGTCACCACCAAAACTCCCTGGCAGAGCCTGCCGAAACGAGTCCGCGACGCAATCCTGCACGGCACCGGCGAGGAGCCGGTGGCAATGACCTATAAGGACGGCGTGCGCGCCTACACGGTGACCAAGCCGTTTGAAGGCGTGCTGCATAATCTGCAACGCCGATTCCAGGAGACCGACAGCGTCTGGGTGCGCGAGGAACTCACGCGCTACCAGGCGGAGAAGCCCTGCGCTGCCTGCAACGGCGCGCGCCTGAAACCGGAGGCGCTGGCGGTGCGCGTCGCCGGCAATAACATCGCCGAAGCGTCCGCCTTGTCGATCCGCGACGCGCTGGGCTGGTTCGATGACGTGATGCCGACACTGACGCCGCAACGCGCCGAGATCGCCCGTCGCATCCTGCGCGAGATTCTCGACCGGCTGCAGTTCCTGGTCGATGTCGGACTGGATTACCTGACGCTGGCGCGCTCCTCCGCCACGCTCTCCGGCGGCGAATCGCAACGCATCCGCCTGGCAAGCCAGATCGGTTCCGGTCTCACCGGCGTGTTGTACGTGCTGGACGAACCCTCCATCGGCCTGCATCAGCGCGACAACGAGCGTCTCCTCACCACGCTGCGCCGGCTGCGTGACCTCGGCAATACTGTTCTTGTAGTGGAACATGACGAGGACGCAATTCGCGCCGCCGACCATGTGATCGACATGGGGCCGGCAGCGGGGATCAACGGCGGCCACGTCATTGCCGAGGGGCCGCCGGCCGCGATCGCTGCCAACCCGAAATCGCTGACCGGCGACTATCTCTCCGGCCGCCGCCGCATCGCGGTGCCGCTGCTGCGACGCCCGGTGCAGGAGGATCGCCTGGTGCGCGTGGTCGGCGCGCGCGGCAACAACCTCAAGCGCCTCACAGCGGAATTTCCCCTGGGCACCTTCACCTGCGTCACCGGTGTATCCGGCGGCGGCAAATCGACGCTGGTGGTGGACACGCTGTACAAGGCGGCGGCGCGCCGGCTGATGGGCTCGGGCGAAGTGCCCGCGCCGCACGACCGCATCGAGAATCTGGAATTGCTCGACAAGATCATCGACATCGACCAGTCGCCGATCGGTCGCACGCCGCGTTCCAATCCCGCCACCTACACGGATCTGTTCGCCCCGATCCGAGACTGGTTCGCCGAGCTGCCGGAGTCCCGCGCCCGCGGCTACAAGCCCGGCCGCTTCAGCTTCAACGTCAAAGGCGGGCGCTGCGAGGCATGCCAGGGCGACGGCGTGCTGAAGATCGAAATGCACTTCCTGCCGGACGTCTACGTCACCTGCGACGTCTGCAAGGGTCGGCGCTATAATCGCGAGACGCTGGAAATCAAGTTCCGCGACAAGTCGATCGCCGAGGTGCTGGCGATGACGGTCGACGAAGCGGTGCCCTATTTCAGCGCCCAGCAGCGCATCCACGACCGGCTGAAGATCCTGCAACAAGTGGGGCTGGGGTATATCGCGCTGGGCCAGCAGGCGACGACGCTGTCCGGCGGCGAGGCGCAGCGGATCAAGCTGTCGAAGGAGCTGGCGCGGCGCGCGACCGGCCGCACATTGTACATTTTGGACGAACCCACCACCGGCCTGCACTTCGAGGATGTGCGCAAGCTGCTTGAAGTGCTGCACGCGCTGGTGGAACAAGGCAATACGGTGGTGGTGATCGAGCATAATCTGGAAGTGATCAAGACGGCGGATTGGATTCTGGACCTGGGCCCGGAAGGCGGTGATGGCGGCGGCCGCATCGTCGCGGAAGGCATGCCGGAGGATGTGGCCGCAAATCCGGACAGCTACACGGGGCGATTCCTGGCGCCGCTACTGGTGCGCGATACCAAACCGGCAAGACGTAGGGCGTAACAAAACCTCTCCCGCGCTGGCGAGAGAGGTTCTCGTTCGGGGCGCCTCATTACGCCGCCTTCGCCATCCCGCGCAGCACGTATTGCAGGATGCCGCCGTGCTTGTAGTACTCCACCTCGTCGGCGGTATCGATCCGGCAGCGCACTGGCAGTTCGTCGGTCTTGCCGTCGGCGCGGTGGATCACCAGCGTCAGATCCATGCCGGGCCGCAGGTTATCCAATCCGATCACGTCGATCATCTCCTCGCCGGTGATGTTCAGCGACTTGCGATCCGTGCCGGGGGAAAAAGTCAGCGGCAGCACGCCCATACCCACCAGATTCGAACGATGGATGCGTTCGAAGCTCTCAACGACCACCGCCTTGATGCCGAGCAAGAAGGTGCCCTTCGCCGCCCAGTCGCGGGATGAGCCGGTGCCGTATTCCTTGCCGCCGAACACCACCAGCGGCACGCCCTCCTGCTTGTACTTCATCGCCGCGTCATAGATCGGCATTTGCTCGCCGTCCGGCAGGTGGCGCGTCATGCCGCCTTCCACCCCCGCCACCAGCTCGTTGCGGATGCGGATGTTGGCGAACGTGCCGCGCATCATCACTTCGTGGTTGCCGCGGCGCGATCCGTAGCTGTTGAAATTCGCCTGCGTGACCTGCCGCTCCAGCAGGTAGTCGCCGGCCGGCGAGACTTTCCGAATCGAACCGGCCGGGCTGATGTGGTCAGTGGTGATAGAATCGCCCAGCTCCGCCAGGATGCGCGCGCCCTTCACGTCGCCGATCGGCGGCAGCTCCATCGTCATGCCGTCGAAATACGGCGGATTGCGCACATAGGTGGACCCGTCGGACCAGCGATAGGTCTCGCTGTCGGCATCGACCTGGATGGTCTGCCACTGCTTCGGACCGGTGAACACCTCGCCGTAGCGCTTCAGGAACTGGTCGCGCGACAGCGACGCGGCGATGACGTCGGCAATCTCCTTGTTGGTCGGCCACACGTCTTTCAAATACACCGGCTGCCCATCGGAACCCGTACCCAGCGGCGCCGTGGTGATGTCCTGCGTCACCTTGCCAAGCAGCGAATACGCCACCACCAGCGGCGGCGACGCCAGGTAGTTCGCGCGCACGTTGGCATGCACGCGGCCCTCGAAATTGCGGTTGCCGGAGATCACCGCGGCGCCGACCAGCTTGTGGTCCTCGATCGCATCCACGATCGCATCATCCAGCGGGCCGGAGTTGCCGATACAGGTGGTGCAGCCATAGCCCACCAGCTCGAAGCCGATCGCATCCAGGTCCTTTTGCAGCCCCGACTTCTCCAGGTACTCCGTCACCACCTGCGATCCCGGCGCCAGCGAGGTTTTTACCCATGGCTTCGGCTGCAGGCCCTTCGCATGTGCCTTCCGCGCCACCAGCCCCGCGGCCACCAGCACGTTGGGGTTCGACGTGTTGGTGCACGATGTGATTGCCGCGATCACCACGTCGCCATGGGTCAGTTCGAAGTTCTTGCCTTCCACCTTCACCGACAGCCCGGCGTCCTTCTCCGGCACGCCCAGGCCCTTGGTCAGGTCCGCCTTGAACGACGACGCGACATCCGTCAGCGCCACGCGATCCTGCGGCCGCTTCGGCCCCGCCATCGACGGCACCACGGTACCAAGGTCCAGTTCCAGCGTGTCGCTGAACACCGGGTCCGGCATGCCCGCCTCGCGGAACATGCCCTGCTCTTTCAGATACGCCTCGACCAGCCGGATCTGGTGCTCGTCGCGTCCGGTCAGGTGGAGATAGTGCAACGCCACCTGGTCCACCGGGAAGAAGCCGCAGGTCGCGCCGTATTCCGGCGCCATGTTGCCGAGCGTGGCACGGTCCGCCAGGCCCAACTGATCCAGTCCAGGTCCGAAATATTCGACGAATTTGCCGACGACGCCCTTGCGCCGCAGCATCTGCGTGACGGTCAGCACCAGGTCGGTGGCGGTGGCGCCCTCGGGCAGGCGGCCGGTCAGTTTGAAGCCGATCACGTCGGGGATCAGCATGGCAATCGGCTGGCCGAGCATGGCCGCTTCCGCTTCGATACCGCCGACGCCCCAGCCCAGGATGCCCAGCCCGTTCACCATCGTGGTGTGGCTGTCGGTGCCATACAGCGTGTCGGGATAGGCGAAGGTCGTACCTGCGTCGGTTGAGGTCCACACGCACTGGCCGAGATATTCCAGATTCACCTGATGGCAGATGCCGGTGCCCGGCGGCACCACGCGGAAATTGTCGAACGCCTCCTGGCCCCAGCGCAGGAAGCGATAGCGCTCGCCGTTGCGCTCGAATTCGATTTCCACATTCTTCTGCAGCGCGTCGGGGCGGGCGAACACGTCAACCATCACCGAGTGGTCGATCACCAGATCGACCGGCACCAGCGGGTTCACCTTCTGCGGGCTGCCGCCGAGCTTCACGATGCCGTCGCGCATCGCGGCGAGGTCCACTACCGCGGGAACGCCGGTGAAGTCCTGCATCAGGATGCGGGCGGGCTTGAATGGCACTTCCTTGTCGGAATGCGCGCCGTTCTGCCAGCCGGCGATCGCCTTGGCATCATCCACCTTGTAGCTGGATCCGTTCTCGAACCGCAGCACGTTCTCGAGCAGGATTTTGAGGCTGACCGGCAGGCGCGATATGTCGCCGAGCGTTTTCGCCGCTGCCGGCAGCGAAAAATAATCGTATTGCTTGCAGTCCACTGTCAGGGTGCGGCGCGTCTTGAGGGAGTCCTGCCCGATCGTGGTCATGCAATGCGTCGTCCTGTGTTGGCAGGACGCCTCTTTCGTTGTGCGGTCCCGGGGGCGCAATGGTGGCGGGGTTCAGCGCCGGGGCCGCCTGTGCAAGTGTCCCGGCATTGGCGCTTTAACCATACCAGCCTGGGATCGTCCACCGGCCGATAGATAGGAAGCGACGTGCTGCAAGCCGAGGGACTGGCCGCGTTTCGCGGCGAACGGCTGGTGTTCCGCGACCTGGGTTTTGCCGTGGCGGCGGGCGGGGCGTTGGTGCTGGTAGGCGCCAACGGTTCCGGCAAGTCGACGCTGCTCCGCCTGTTGGCCGGGCTGGTGCGGCCGATCGCCGGCCGCCTGCTGTGGAACGGCGAGGATGCGCTGGCCGATCTGCCGACACATGCGGCGCGGGTCACCTATGTCGGGCATCTCGACGCCGTGAAGCCCGGCCTGACAGCGGCCGAGAACCTGGCCTTTGCCGCACGGATGGGCCGCGGCTCGGTGGCCGCCGCGCTGGAGGCGCTGGGGCTCGGAGATCTGGCCGACGTGCCGGCGCGCTATCTCTCGGCCGGACAGAAGCGTCGGCTGGCGCTGGCGCGGCTGGCGCTGAGCGCCGCGCCGCTGTGGTTGCTCGACGAGCCTACCGTGGGGCTGGACACGGCATCCCAGGCGCTGGTCGGCGCGGTGCTGACCGCCCACCGCGCCCGCGGCGGCATCATCGTCGCCGCCACCCATGTGCCGTTGCCGATCCAGGACGTGGCGGAATTCCGCCTGGGATGACCCGAATCAGGCGCCCTGCGCGGCCTGCCTGGCCGCCGACGCCTCGCCCCCGCGCAGGATCAGTTGCGCCGCCGGCGAGAAGGCGCGCGTCCGCAGCAGCAGCGTCACCGCCAGCCCGGCAATGCCGGAGGCGGTCAGGATCATCACCACCAGGATGAACTGGTATATCCCGGCGTAGATCGGGCTGGCACCCGACACCATCATGCCGGCCATCACGCCCGGGATCCAAACCAGCCCCAACGACTTCAGCATGTCGAGCCGCGGCAGCAGGCTGGCGTAGACCGCGCTCTGGACATAGGGCGCCACCGTAACGGCGGGATCGGCACCCAGCGCCAGCCCCGCCTCCACCTGGCCGACATGCGAGGCCACGTCGGCGCGAAAGCGCTCCGCCGCCTGGGCGCAGGCATTCATCGCATTGGCGATGATCATGCTGCCGACGGGCACCAGCATGGCGATGCGTGTCTCCAATGTGCCCATCGCGATCATGGCTGCGATCACCACACCCGAACTGGCGGCGATGGACCAGAAACAGACCAGCAGCGCGCCCTGGATGTTGCGCGCCCGCCGCGCGGCCGTCACCGCAGCCGCGAACATCATGCCGAGCAAGATCAGCGCGCCGACCAGCAGGCCGCCATGCAGGAGCAATGCCAGCACCACCCCCACCCCCACCATCTGCACCAGGCCACGCGCCAGAGAAATCACCGCCTCGCGTTCCACGCGCACGGCGAACCGCCGGCACAGGGCGATAACCGCCAGGCACAGGATGATGGCGCCGCCCGCCTGGGCCAGCCCCACTGCGACGCCCCGGCCGAGATGGCCCAGCAGATCAATCGGCATGCAGCACCTCACTGGTCGGACCGCTGGCAACCAGCCGGCCCGCTTCCAGCACCATCGTGCGGCTGGCGATGCGTGCCGCCTGGGGACGGTTATGGGTAACGATCACGCAGGTGATCCGATGCTCGGCGACGATGCCCAGCAGCAGTTCCTCGATGCCGCGCACCGAGGCCTCATCGAGGGCCGAGGTCGGTTCGTCGAGCAATAGGCCCTCAGGCGCATTGGCCAGCGTGCGGGCGAAGGAAACGCGCTGCGCCTCGCCGCCGGACAGGGTGCGCACGTCGCGATCCTGGTAGCCCGGCAGGCCGACACGCTCCAGCAAGGCGGCGATCTGGCCGGCGGCCATCGTCTCATCGCGCTGTTTCGGTCCGAAGCCGATATTCGCCGCGACCGTTCCGGGAAACAGATAAGCCATCTGCATCACCATGCCGAGCCGTCGTCGCAGCGTGCGCGGCGGGACGGCGCGGTAATCCTGCCCGTTCAGCAGGACGCTGCCGCCGGTCGGCTCGTCCAGGCGGTTCAGCAGCCGCAGGAAGGTCGATTTGCCGGCACCGCTCGGCCCCACCACCGCCGTGATCTCCCCCGGCGGGATCAGCACGCTGACATCATTCAACAGGATCTTGCCGGCAACCGCGCGCGACAGCCGGCTCGTCTCCAGGGTGAGCGCAGCCACGGCCGCTGTCCCGGCATCGCTGCCGCGCGGCGCTGCGTTGCGATGGCCATGATCGGCGCAATCCGAAGCTGCGAGGCCGGTCGTCACGGACATGTCTGGCTCCCTGCGATCACAGCTTGCGGCGTTCCTGTCGCATCAGGTAGCGGTCCGGCCGTGGCGCGGGAAATGAACGCTGTTCACCGCCGCATGACAGTCATCGATGCCGGCCGAGCGCCCGGCGTGAAGCCGCGGTCCGTCTACGCCTCCGCGACGCAGGCGCGCAGTGTTGCGCGCAGCCAGCGATGGGCCGGATCATGATCCAGCCGGCGATGCCAGATCAGCGACAGCGACACATGCGGCGAGGCGAATGGCAATGGCCGGACGGTCAACGGCCGAAATTTGGCGATGTCCATGGCGACCCGTCGCGGCACGACCGCCAGGGCGGCAGAACCGATCACCACCGATGCAAGCGAATGCAGCGGCACCATCGCCATGATCCGGCGCGACAGCCCATGCTCGTTCAACGCCGCATCGACGAAATCCGTATCGTCGCCGCTGGACGTTACGCCGATATGCGGCAGGCGCGCGACTTGCTCCAACGACAGCGCCGGCTCATCTGCCTCCGGGAGTTCGCAGGGCAGCATCGCCGCATAGTCGTCGTCGAGCAAGCCGCTGCATTTGAATCGCTCGCCGCCATCGGCCAGTGCCGACAGTCCCAGTGAGACTGTACCGCGATCCAACTGATCGAGCACGGGCATCAACCCGATCGGCCGGACCTCCAGTGCGACCGAAGGCGCCAGCCGCGCCACGCGGTGCACCAAGGCAGGCACCACAGCGCGCGCGGCGTAGTTGTTGGCGGCGATGATGAAGCGTCCCGCCGCATGCGCGGCATCGAATTCACCGGATTCCAGCGTGACCCGCATGTCCTGCAACGCGTCATGGATCGGCGTCGCGATGCGCTCGGCGCGTGGCGTCGGCTGCATCCCGTCGGGCGTGCGCACGAACAATTCGTCGTCCAGCGTGTGGCGCAGCCGCGCCAGCGTGTGGCTGATCGCGGATTGGCTGAGCCCCAGACGCTGGCCCGCACGCGTGAGGTTCTTCTCCTGCACCACGGCGTCGAAAATCACCAGAAGGTTCAGATCGAACGTATTCCAGTTCATCGCAGCCCCCAACCAGACCAGCGGCCACTTATAAGGCCAGGCGTTGCACGTGTTGATTCGGGTCGGTGCATCACCGCGGCAGGGCTGGTGTCCGAGGCGGCAAACGCCAGCAGGGCAATCCATCAATCGGAGTTTGGCACCGGGTGATGAGCCGCGTGCATCGTCCGCGGAGGGATCCGCGCGTCCGGCACGACCCAATGCGCTGTGCCGGACGCACGGCGCCCGGGTTTACCAGCGGCACTGCCGCGGGCATACGCGCAGCACCACGCTGCCCCGCCAGCGAAACCGGAGAGCCCCATGATCGCCCGCTTCCTCCCCTGGCGCCGGCCGCGCATCAACGTCGTGGAACTGCACGGGCTGATCGCCGCGCGCGCCGGCATGCTGTCGATCACCGCCGCCAAGCCGCTGATCGAGCGCGCCTTCCGCAGCGCCGGCGGCAAGCCGGTGATCCTGGAAATCGAAAGTCCCGGCGGTTCTCCCGTGCAGTCCGACCTGATCGCGTCGCTGATTCGCCGCCGGGCAGAGCGGCACAAGGTGCGCGTGGTGGCGGCGATCGGGGAAGTGGCCGCCTCCGGCGGCTATTGGCTCGCCTGCGCCGCCGACGAGATCCACGCCAATCCGATGAGCATTGTCGGCTCGATCGGCGTGCGCGGCGGCGGGTTCGGCTTTCCCGATTTGCTCCGGCGCATCGGGGTGGAACGCCGGCTCTACACCGCCGGCGAGAACAAGGCGCGGCTCGATCCGTTCAGCCCCGAGAATCCAAACGACGTCGCGTTCGTGCAGGCGCTGCTGGACACTCTGCACGCGCGGTTCAAAGACTGGGTACGCACCCGCCGCGGCAACCGGTTGCAGGCAGACGAAACGGGATTGTTCGATGGCAGCTTCATGTTGGGCGAGCAAGCGCTGGCAGCGGGCCTGATCGACGGACTCGGCGACGTCGATTCCCTGGTGCGCACACTGGGCGGCGAGAAGGCCGTGGCGCGGCGGTTCGCACCGCGGCGGCGCGGGCTGTTGCGGGCACTGCCGAGGCTGATGGTGGACGCGATGCTCGATGCGGCGGCAGAACGGCGCTGGCGGATGGAGATATAGCGCCAACCGATCGAACGGGCGACCGCCCGCGGCGCTTCATCCGGGCGGGCGTCCCCCGCGAGGCCGGTGGTCGGGCCCCAACGACATGACTCTGCTTCAGAAATGACGTAGCAGCGGGGCCCATCGCCGGCCACCCGGCACATCGGCACGAAGGACAGGCTGCTTGGGTCCCGCTTTCGCGTTCATTGCGATCTTCCTCAGCATGCTGGCTCCCCCATTGATCGGGGCGATGCTCGCCGATCTCACCCGCCTTCAGGTGATCCTGCTGTCCGCCGTTGGATCGCTGATCGCCGGCTATTTCGTCGTGACCAACATGGAGTCCTTCCAGACCGCCTATTGGCGCTGGACCATGCCCGCCACGCCGGCGGCCGAGCGCCAATTCATCGCCGCGGCCGAGGCAATGCACGCCTTGCGTCTGCAGGCGGTGACCGATGCCGGCGATCGCGCCGCCCTGCGCCAGGCCGAGGCAAAGCTCTGCGCCCTGCCGACCGACGTGTCCGGCTGGACCGGCCGGCTGGAGCAGAAGTACCTGGATGACGCGGGACAGCACGAGATGCTGGCAGTGGCGATCTGGCCGCATTTGATGGTGCGCACTGCGTTGTTCCCCGATGCGACCAGAACCATGATCCGGGCCGGCACACCGATCTTCACACAGACCGAAACACTGGCGCCTGGCGCTTCGGTGCGGTTCAACGGCCGTATCGTCGGCCATGCCGGCGCCTGCCCCGGCGATCCCCCCACCGACCCCAACGAGAAACTGCGCGACCCCGAGCTCCTGTTCTGGTTTACCCAACTGGAGAAGCTTCCCGGCTGAGTGGCAGCGGAACACGTTACCAATTCTTCACATCAGTGCCATTCGGCCCGTTGACCAAACAATTGACGCATCCGATAGTGCCTGACGATGGCAAACTTGAATTTTGCCAAACAACAGCTTGCTCCGGGAGATACTCCATGAGTTCGACAACGATGCCCCAGCGCGGCGGCAGCCCGCCCGGCCTGCTGAGTCGCGACCGCATCATGGCCCGCCCGGGATTCAGCCGCTGGATGGTGCCGCCGGCGGCGCTTTGCGTCCATCTCTGTATCGGCCAGGCGTACGCCTTCAGCGTGTTCAACCTGCCAATGACCAGGCTGATCGGTATTACCAAGTCGGCCCCGGATGACTGGAGGCTGACAGATCTTGGCTGGATCTTTTCGATCGCCATTGTCGTGCTCGGCCTCTCCGCCGCGGTTATGGGGCGCTGGGTGGAAGAAGGCGGACCGCGCCGCGCCATGGCCACCGCGGCATTCTGCTGGGGCGGCGGGTTCCTGGTATCCGCACTTGGCGTCAGCATTCATAATATCTGGCTGGTCTATTTCGGCTACGGCGTGCTCGGCGGATGCGGACTTGGCATCGGCTATATTTCGCCGGTCTCGACGTTGATCAAATGGTTTCCGGACCGGCCAGGCATGGCAACCGGGATGGCGATCATGGGCTTCGGCGGCGGCGCCTTCATCGCCTCGCCACTGTCGGTCGCACTGATGCGCTACTTCTCCACGGCGACGCATGTCGGCGTGGCGGAGACCTTCGTGGTGCTGGGGATCATTTATTTCTGCTTCATGATGGTGGGAGCAGCGATCGTGCGCCTGCCGCCACCCGGCTGGGCGCCGGTCGGCTACCGCGCCCCGGCACAACCGAAGCGGCTGATCACCACGCGCCACGTCTTCGTCTACCAGGCGTTGAAGACGCCGCAGTTCTGGCTGATCTGGTGGGTACTGTGCCTCAACGTCACCGCCGGGATCGGCGTGCTGGGACAGGCCTCGGCGATGAGCCAGGAGATGTTTCCCGGCCGGGTCAGCGCCGTCGCTGCCGCCGGCTTTGTCGGGCTGATGAGCTTGTTCAACATGGGCGGACGGTTCTTCTGGGCGTCCGTCTCCGACTTCATCGGCCGCAAGAACACCTATTTCGTCTTCTTTACCCTGGGCTTCGTGCTGTACGCGCTGGTGCCCTATGCCGGCGGAGCCGGCAGCGTCGGATTGTTCGTGCTGTGCTTCGTCGTCATCATCAGCATGTATGGCGGCGGCTTCGCCACCGTGCCGGCCTATCTGAAAGACATGTTCGGCACCCGCTACGTCGGTGCCATCCACGGCTGGTTGCTCACCGCGTGGTCGGCGGCCGGCATCTTCGGTCCGGCGCTGGTGAACTACATCCGACAGTACAACGTCGATCACGGCGTGCCGAAGGCGCAAGCCTACAACAACACAATGTATATCATGGCCGCACTGCTGGTCGTTGGTTTCCTCTGCAACCTGTTCGTGCGGGCGGTGCACGAGCGGCACTATATGGCGGAAGACACGGCCGATGCGGTCGGCGTGGCGAATTGAGGGAGGCAAGCCATGACACAAGCGCAGGCGCAACACCGCACCACACCGCTGCATCTGATCCTGGCCTGGGGGTTCGTCGGGATCCCCCTCGCGTGGGGCGTGATCCAGACGGTTCTGAACGCGCTGAAGTTGTTCCGGTAGTGCCGCGGTCAAATACCGCGACGCCCGCCCCCCTCGCATAAGAGGACCGGGGCTGTTTCAGAGGACCGAGGCTTTTTCAGAGGACCGAGGCTCTTTCGCCGCCCCTGGTGTCCCGCGCCCGGCCTGCCGGTTTCCCCCGGTGCCATGCCGTGCCAGCATCGCGGCACGAGGAGATGCGCCATGCCCGACCGCTACGCCAGCTATCAGCGCCTACGCTTTGACCGCCCGCACCCGCGCGTGCTGCGCATTACCATGAGCAATCCCGGCCGGCTGAACGCCGCCGACCGCGCAATGCACGGCGAGCTTGGCCAGATCTGGCGCGACATCGATGCCGACGCGTCGGTCTCCGCGGCGCTGCTGCAAGGCGAGGGCCGCGCCTTCTCCGCCGGCGGCGACTTCCGAATGATCGAACGCATCATGGCGGATTTTGACACCCGCGCCGCCGTTTGGAAGGAAGCGCGCGACCTCGTCTACAACATCATCAATTGCTCGAAGCCGGTGGTCAGCGCCATGCGTGGCCCTGCGGTCGGCGCCGGACTGGTCTGCGGATTGCTGGCCGACATCTCCATCGCCAGCAAGGACGCGCGGCTGATCGACGGCCATACCCGCCTCGGCGTCGCCGCCGGCGACCATGCGGCGATCGTCTGGCCCTTGCTCTGCGGCCTGGCGAAGGCGAAATATTACCTGTTGCTGTGCGATCCCCTCAGCGGTGAGGAGGCCGAACGCATCGGCCTGATCTCGCTCGCGGTGGCAGATGCAGACCTCGATGCCAGGTCACTGGAGATCGCGACGCGCCTGGCGGAAGGCGCGCCAAACGCCATCCGCTGGACCAAATACGCGCTGAACAACTGGCTGCGCGCCGCGGGACCGACCTTCGATACCTCGCTGGCATTGGAGTTCATGGGGTTCAGTTCGCCCGACGTGCAGGAAGGGCTTGCCGCCCACCAGGAGAAACGCCGTCCGGTATTCCGGCCGGACTCGCCGCTATAATGCGCCGCGCCGCACGATAGATCGGTTTCCCTATCCGGTTAGCGCAGGCGGACCCGGCCGCGGTCGGCGCACCATGGTCAGGGGCTGGCAGCCTGCGCTAACCGGATAGAGACATAGATCGGAGACAGCGCAGCCATGGACATGGAAGGCCGCTCGGTCATCGTGACTGGTGGTGCCTCGGGGATTGGGCGCGCCACCACCTTGTTGCTTTCCAGGAACGGCGCCCGCGTGTTGATTGGCGACGTCGATGCGATCCGCGGCCGACAGGTCGCGGAAGACGCATCGCGCGACGGTCTTGCGGTGGAATACCTGGCGCTGGACCTCGCGGACCCCGCCTCGATCGCTGTTTTCGCCGCCGCCGTGCATGCGCGCGTGCCGCGCGTGGACGTGCTGGTGAACGCGGCCGGCTGGGACCAGCCGGGGCCGTTCATGGACAGTCCGCCGGAGATCTGGGAGCGGCTGATCGCGGTCAACCTGACCGGCGCCATCAGGCTCACCCGCGCCGTGCTGCCCGCGATGATCGCAGCGGAGCAAGGCAAGATCGTCATCATCGCCTCCGACGCCGGGCGCGTCGGCAGCGCGGGCGAGACGGTCTATGCCTCGGCGAAAGGCGGGCTGATCGCGTTCACCAAGTCCTGCGCGCGCGAAATGGCGCGCTACCGCATCAATGTGAACTGCGTCTGCCCTGGGCCGACGGACACCCCCTTGTTTCGCTCGTTGGCGGAGAAACTGCAGGACGCGCTGACGCGTGCCATCCCGTTCCGCCGCGTCGCCACGCCGGAGGAAATCGCCGAGGCGGTGATGTTCTTCGCCGGCCCGCGTTCCGACTACATCACCGGCCAGGTGCTGAGCGTGAACGGCGGCCTGACCATGGTGGGATGAGACCACCGCACAGAGGATCCGCCGGCCAGCGGCGGCGCATATCTGCCGAGGCCATCACCGCACGCGCTACGCCAGGGCGCGCGCTACGCCGGGCCGGCGGCACGTGACCGCGCGCGAATCTCGGATGAGGATGTGTCGAGGCGGAAGCGATGCTCGGGTATTTCGGTGAACAGATCCGCGTACCGCCATGGCATGGGGATGTCGTTCAGGGTGCGCAGGCGCCCCGCCGCGTCGACGCGAGCGGCCACCAGAAAGCTGGACCCGGCGTTGCCGATTTCCTCCAGCGCGACCTGCATCCGAGCTTCGTCATCGCCATAATATCGCGCCGCAATCAGCCGCTCCGCGGTGTCCGCGCCGATCACGAACGTCGTCCCAGGGAACAGGCGGGACTTTTCCAGGAAAGTCGGCGCTCTCGTCAGTTCGACCGTCGACCGCCAGGCAAATTGCATGAGCCGGTCTCTCACCGTCTCGGCCGCCAGCGGCGGCTTGTCGACGTTGGCGACGGAAATTTCGAACGCCACCGCCTGTTGGGTGACCTCGGTGGCGACCTGCGCCAGCGAGATGTGTCCCTCATGCATCGGATTGAACGAACCGGGGAACAGTACCGGCGGACGCGGCGCGGACAGCATCATCTGGCCATCCGGCTGAACGGTGATGCGCGCGAGTTCGCCTGCCACAAGCCGATCGACGGGATCGACCGTCGCAACGACTGCCTCCGCGAAATGCTCATCCACATCGAGCAAGCTGCGCGGCGACGGGGCGGCAACCCCGCACGCCTTGGCCAGCCATAACACGATGGAACGCGACACAAGATCTTCTTCGCCGGCGCGATCGCGCCGTCCCTTGGCGAGCATGCAAGTGCAATGCGCGACGGTAGCGGAATTGGCGAATGCGATGTGAAATCGATGCTCGCCTCGGCGCGGGCGATCGCTCACCAGTGCCGCCGTCGCGCCAAGACCGACATGATCGCTGCCGGCCGGCGCCAACCTGGCCGCGCGCGCCCGTGCAATCCGTGCCATCGCGATCGCGGTGTCGGTATTGCTCGCCTGTGCCGGCGCGAAGCCGATATAAGTCGCCAGCGCTTGCTCATCATAGGGAACCTGCGCCTCGACCAGCAGTCGGGAGCCGCCGGGAACACGCAGCAATTCACCGATCGCGCCGCTGCCGCCCCCGGTGATCGCGAGCGCGGCCTTGCGGCCGGAGGCGTGCAATGCGGAGATCAATGGTCGCCATGCAGCGTCGGATGGGCTCATGGTGCGTCTTCGTTCCAAGGCTGAAAATCAGATCGTGAATGGTGAAAGCCGCTTCCGACAGAGTCAAGTGAGTGCGAGTCAAGTGAGTGCGAGTCAAGTGAGTGCGCGGGCGAACCGGCAACGCTGGCGGATGCGAATGACCTCACGCCCTGTCGGTGTGGCGAGCCCGATCTTCGGTGCTGCAGAAGTTGTACGAATGGCGATCGGATTTTCATAACCACGTTGGAAACTATGCTCGGACGGTTGGGGCCTTGCTGCGTCCCGCCACGCTTCGCTCGCGGTCCTGGCAATGCCGGGGGGCGGGTTGATCAGCGGGTCTGGCGGACCGCCGCCGGCGCAGGCAACACCGCGGCCGACAGCGATGGCAGGGCACCGGCCACGCGCCACAGGCCGAAACGCTGCACCAACGCACCGTCGCTGGTGCGTGCCGCCACCCCGATCGACCGAGCTTCCCGCCAGCCGGTCGGCGATACGTCACTCGGGCGCCCGACCATGATGCAAGGTCTCGTATCCAACGCGGGAGATTCCAGCGAGAACAGGTGCCAGCGCGGCCCAACACCCAACACCATCACATCGGGCGGCAACGCGCGAGCCAACTCGGAGGCGACGCCATACTCATCCGAGGCGACGCAGTGGGCGCCCTGTTGGCGGCGCACCGCGTCGACGGCGCCGGCGAGTCCTTGCCAGCCCGCGAGCTGCCGCGCGAGCGGATCGGCGCGGGCCGGCAGCGGCAAAGCGAACGTCGCCGCCTGGATGTAGACCAGCAGCGTCATCGCCGCGCCCAGCCCGACGGCGGGCCAGCGCAGGCGGCACCAGCGGCGCCCCGGCAATCCTGCCGCGGCAATCGCAGCCGCAGGGTAAAGGATGGCCGGCCAGTTCCCCTGCACCCGATCCCCGAGCGCGTGCTGAAGGAAGACCACGGCGCCGGGCAGCGTCAGCGTGCACAGCAGGCTGGCCGCAGGATCCCGGTCACGCCAGGCGCGCCGGGTCGCCCAGGCGAGGCCGGCGACGAACAACGGGAACAATAAAGGCGTGGCCAGGCCGAGCTGGCCGCCGATCAGTTCGGCGATGAACTGCACCGCGCGCGACGGGTGCCAGGAGTCCACCCGGCCGCCCTGGCGCAGGAAGCTTACCCAATCGTGCTGCGCGTTCCAGGCTACCACCGGCAGGAACACCAGAGCCCCCAGACTCGCTCCTGCCCATGGCATCGGCGATCGCCACCAGCGGCGCAGCGACGGCACCCACAGCAGCCACAGCGCGATGCCGGGCCACAACAACAGCGCGGTGTATTTGCTGGCCAGCGCCAGGCCGGCAAACAGACCGATTGCCAGCCACCAGGCCGGACGGCCGCCGTCCAGCAGCCGGACCAGCGCCCACAGGCACGCGGTCCAGAACAACAACAGTGGCGTGTCTGGCGTCATGATGACCGCGCCGACGCCGCACAAGAGTGTGGCGTTCAGGAAGGCCGCAGCGGCCGCGCCTGCCTGGCGATCGGGCCAGATCCGGTTGGCGGCGTCGTGCAGCAACAGCGTGCCGAACAATCCCGACAGCGGTCCCAGCAGGCGCACGCCCAAGGCACTCGGACCCGCGATGGCCGTGCCGGCCCAGACCCACAGCGCGACCATTGGCGGATGGTCCAGATAACCGGGGGCGAGCGCGCGCGAGAACACCCAATAGTACGTTTCGTCGGGTGCCAGCGGCACGACGGCGGCCGCGACCAGGCGGAGCGCGGTCAGCGCGATGAGACACCCTACCAACGCGGCGCCGCGGCGGCGCACGGTCATCCGCGGGATGGCTCGCTTCCCGGTATTGGTGTCATGTCCTGATCCGGTTGGCGCAGGTGGGCACCAGCGAGGTGGCGGTGTCGGGCACGTCGTGTTTTCGGCCAGACGCGGCCCCCGCGCCAGCCGGATCTCGTGCGCCAACCGGACGGCGACGCGCCTTCATGGGCGCGGCTTCGCCGTTATGGCGGCGGGTTTCGCGGTCATCGCGGCAGGTTCGCGGCGGGGACCGCCAGAGGCTCGCGGAATTGGGTGCGGACGCCCAGCATCATGGCGCCCACCACCGGGCGGGAGATCTGGAAGCCTTGCGCGTAGTCGCAACCGAGGTTCGCCAGGGCGTCCAGCGACGCCTCGTCTTCCACCCCCTCGGCGGTGACCGCGAAGCCCAGACCGTGGCCGAGCTCGATCACCGACCGAACGATCTTGCGGTCTTCGGCATCGTTCGCGAGATGCAGGACAAATGACTTGTCGATCTTCAGCTCGCGCACCGGCATGCGGCGCAGATAGGTCAATGAGGTCTGGCCGATGCCGAAATCGTCGACGGCGATCCAGAACCCCTGCGCCGCGAGCCCGCGCAGCACCGCCATGGCGGCGTCCGGATCGGCCATGACGGCGCTTTCGGTCACTTCCAGGGAAATTGCGCGGCTGTCGAGATCATGCTCCGCGAGCAAGCGGGTGACTTCCGCCGGCAGTCGGGCGTCGGTGAGGTCGCGGACGGAGAGGTTGATGGCGATCCGCAGGCACAGCCCGGCGTCACGCCAGCGCGCCGCCTGTGCCACCCCCGCGCGGAGCGCCCAGCGGGTGAGGTGGCGGATATTGCCGGTTTCCTCGGCAAGACCGATGAATCCGTCGGGCGGGACCAAGCCGCGGCGCGGGTGATGCCATCGCACCAGCGCCTCGGCCCCGGTGATGGCGCCGGTGGGGATGTGCAGCTTGGGCTGGAACAGCAGGCTGAACTCGTTGGCGAGCAAACCGCGGCGCAGGTCGCTCATCAGCGACAGCCGTTCCGGCCGGTACGGGTCGGCGGCGGGATCGTAGATCGCCCAGTGGCTTTCGCTGTGCAGCGCCGCGGTCAGCGCCACCTGTGCGCGGTGCAGCAGCTCCGCGCCGTCCGTACCGTTCAGCGGCTTCAGTGCGATACCCACCGCGACACCGGTATCAATGGTCATCTCACCATCGCTATACGGTTCGTCGCACAGCTCGATGACGGCGCTGGCGACCGAGCGGGCCCTCGGCTCGCCCGCGTCACGCAGGAACGTAGCAAAGCTGCGATTGTCGAGGCAGGCAACCGGCGCCTCCCGCAGCAGTCCGCCAAGCCGCTGCGATACGTCGCGGAGCACGCAGTCGGCGACGTCGCGCCCGACGGTATTGGCGACCTCGTTGGCGCGCACCAGCCCCACCACCAGGATGGCGCCACGCTGGCCGTCCTGCCATGGCGCGATCGTGTCCAGGAAGCTGGCGCGGTTCGGCCGGTTGGTGATCGGTTCGCGCGTCGCCAGTCGCTGGATGCGTTGCTCACGTTCCGCCAACGCCTCGGTCATGTCCGACAGGGCGAGGCTGAGCTTGCCGATCTCGTCGTCACGCGGGAGCGGCGGGGCAGGGCTGTAGTCGCCGACACCGACGCGCCGTACCTGTGCCACCATCTCGCCGAGCAAGCGTGCGATACGCCGGCGAACCACGGCAGCCGTCGCAATGACCGCAAGGACGACGATGCAAACCGCCACCGCGGCAAGTGCGACCTGCTGCAGATCGGCGAGGCCAACCTGGTGGAGCCGGGTCATGGCGGTGCCATCGAACGCGGCACCGCGGCCCGTCGTTGCGGTTCACCATCGGATATCCTACCGAACTCAAGCGGCACGGTCGATCCGAATGATTGCGGTATTCATGTCAGCGTAGCCTCGTCGCGACATGGCGCAGCGAACTCCCCGATCGATTGCAACATGGCGGTTTGTTCCAATACCGCCAATTTGTCTCAATATACGACACGGCCTTCGCTAAAGTGTGCCGCTTGCTTGCTGATATTGCATGAAAGCAGGCACCAGACAATGGGGAATGGGGCGGCGATCGCGCCGCAATTTTGAGACAGATGGCACAAACATAGCCGCGCCATCTGGGTTGTCTGTATCACCTGGATGGTGGCGGTCGGCGGTTTGTGGCCGTCCCAACGCCTTGTCGTTTGGCAGGGCGGAGCAACGGAGCAATGCCGCCCGGGCAGACGGCATCGCCATCGCCTTGCTTTACGGCATGGCGGCCGTCAGGCGATTCAAATCCTCGTAACAACGCGCGGGGGAACCCGGCCCGCGCCCCGTTGCATGCGGGGCTGCGGGAGCCGCGCGACGGGGAACTGCCTGGCTCCGACCGATCAGGTCTTGCCCAGCCGGAAATCGGGCTTCCGCTTGTCCACGAACGCGGCCATCCCTTCCTGCTGGTCCGGGGTACCGAACAGGGGCATGAACAAGGCCCGCTCATGGCGGACGCCCTCGGCCAGGGTGGTCTCGAAGGCGCGGTTCACCGCCTGCTTCGCCAGCGCCAGCGCGACAGGCGACATGTTGGCGATGCGGTCGGCGATCTTCAGCGCTTCCGCCATGAGCTGGTCGGCGGGAAACACGCGGGACACCAGGCTGCAACGTTCCGCCTCGGCGGCATCCATCATCCGCGCGGTCAGGATCATGTCCATCGCCTTGGACTTGCCCACCGCGCGTGTCAGCCGCTGGGTGCCACCGGCGCCGGGGAAGATGCCGAGGTTGATTTCGGGCTGGCCGAACTTCGCGGTGTCGGCGGCGAGAATGATATCGCACATCATCGCCAGTTCGCAGCCGCCGCCGAGGGCAAAGCCTGCCACCGCGGCGATCACCGGCTTCTTCACCTGCAGCACGGTCTCCCAGCGGGTGCCGATGAAGTCCTCCATGATCGCCTCGGGATGGGTGCGCGAGCGCATTTCCTTGATGTCGGCGCCGGCGGCGAAGGCCTTCTCGCTGCCGGTCAACACGATGGCGCCGATGCCCGGATCGGCATCCCAGGCCAGCAATTGTTCGCCGAGTTCGGCCATCAGCGCGTCGCATAGCGCGTTGAGCGCCTGCGGGCGGTTGAGGCGGATCACCCCGACGCGGCCATGTGTTTCGACCAGGATGTTCTGATAGTCGGGCATCAGCGTCCCTCCGGCTGGCATGCAGCGCCATTATGCGGCAGCACCCGGCACGCGGCTACGGCGCGGTTGGTACGAGGAGAGTTGCGCTCGCCGCACCCTGGCCCCTGCCCCCGACATCTGCTTCAACCTGCCGCCATGCTTCGCCCGATTCTGTTGCTCCTGCCGTTGCTCGCGTTGGTTGGCTGCGGTGACCTTCCGGAACCGTTCCTTGGCAATCCTGGCCGTGTGGGCCGCATCCTGGCGCAGCCGCCGGCGCCGCGGCTGGCGGTGGCGCCGCCGGGCGACGCGCTCCTGCCCGACGCCGGCAGCAAGGCGCTGGCCGGCGACCTTGCCCAGGCGTTGCAAGCGCGGGCGGTTCCGGCGGTGGCCGCCGAGCCCGGCCAATCCGACTGGCGGCTGGTCGCGACCGCGGCCCTGCATGGCAATACGGTCGTTCCGACCTTCACCGTGGTGGACCCGTTCGGCAAGGATCGCGGCCACACCGAAGGGGCGCCCGTCCCGACCGCCGCCTGGGCCGCCGCCGGCTCCGGCACGTTGCAGCAGTCGGCGACCACCGCCGCCCCGCAGATTGCCGCCTTGCTCACCGCCATCCAGACCCAGCAGGAGATGGCGGACCCGAACAGTCTGTATCACCGCCGCGCCAAGGTGATGGTGGCGGACGTGACCGGCGCTCCCGGCGACGGTGACGAGTCGCTGACCAGGCAGATGCGCATGCGTCTGGGATTGCTGGGGCCGCAGGTGCAGACCGCGTCGACCGGTGCCGATTTCACCGTGCAGGGCCAGGTGCGCGCGGTGGCCGTGCCCGGCAACAAGCAGCGCATCGAGATTCAGTGGATCATCAAGAACGCCAAGGGCCAGGACCTGGGCCGCGTGATCCAGCTCAACGAGATTCCCGCGGGAACCCTGGACCACTATTGGGGTGACGTGGCGGTGGTGGTGGCGACCGAGGCCTCGGGCGGCGTGAACGATGTGATCAAGAAGCAGACGCCGCCGGCGGCCGAGCCACCGAGCGCACAAAACGCGGCGATTCGTGGACAGACCGGGACGCCGTTGCTAGAAGGCGCTGGTTCCGGCGTCGAACGCGTTCAATGACCTCCAGTCGGGGCTCCCCACGCATGAAGATCGTCGCCTGCAATGCCAACCGCCCGCTCGCCGAGGCGGTCGCAGCGCAGTTGAACCTGCCATTGACCAAGGCCTCCATCCGCCGGTTCGCGGATATGGAGGTGTTCGTCGAGATCCTGGAGAACGTACGCGGCGAAGACGTGTTCGTGGTGCAGCCCACCTCGTTTCCCGCCAACGACAATCTGATGGAACTGCTGATCACGCTGGACGCGCTGCGCCGGTCTTCGGCGCGGCGGGTGACCGCCGTGGTGCCGTATTTCGGCTATGCGCGGCAGGATCGGAAGACCGCGTCGCGCTCACCCATCAGCGCCAAGCTGGTGGCGAATTTGATCACCGAGGCAGGCGCCAACCGGGTGCTGACCATGGACCTGCATGCCGGGCAGATCCAGGGATTCTTCGATATCCCGGTGGACAATCTGTCGGCTGCGCCGCTGTACAGCCGCGACATCCAGGAGCAATACGAGGGACGCGACATCATGATCGTGTCGCCGGATGTCGGCGGCGTGGTGCGGGCGCGCATGATCGCCACGCGGCTGAACTGCGATCTGGCAATCATCGACAAGCGGCGGGAACGCGCGGGCGTGTCCGAAGTGATGAACGTGATCGGCGACGTGGCGGGGCGCGACTGCATTTTGGTGGACGACATGGTGGATTCCGGCGGCACGCACTGCAATGCCGCCGATGCGCTGATGCGGCATGGGGCGCGCTCGGTCGGTGCCTATGTGACGCATGGCGTGTTGTCAGGCGGCGCGGTGGCGCGGATCACGTCCTCGCCGATCGAGATGATGACCATCACGGATTCGATCCTGGCGACCGAGGCGGTGAAGCAGGCGCATAACATCCGCGAACTGACGATTGCGCCGCTGCTGGCGGAGGCGATGCGGCGGATCAGCGAGGAGAGTTCGGTCAGTTCATTGTTCGATTAGAGCCGCAGTCTTGCACCACACCGCCATGGCAAGCAGCGCGATCCTGCATCGTTGACCGGCCGGGGATGACCTCGAAGCTGGTTTTGCGGCCTGCCAATTTCGGACCTGGCCAGCATCGAAACCGGTCACGCCGCGGTCTTCCCGGGTAGCCGGCATGGCCCGGTCCGCCGGCGGCCATCGATAACGGACGAGCGCCTCCGGCGAGCCAGGCCTCCACGCACGCTGCCACCCGCGGCGTAAGGCTGCGTCGCGCGGCGAAACTTGCCTTCGCGACGGTGCGCACTGCGGCGTGGCATCGCCGTGCGCAGCCTCGCAGAGAGCACCCCGCCTGACAGACGATCACACTACGGAAGAATGTATTTCATCTACCGGGGAGGTGCACGCCCGTCGACCGCCATTACTTTGTAGCTGGGCGACTGCTGCGTCAGACAAGGCAGGGGTCCGCGGCGTCAGAGACGCCGGTCGTCCGGGGGGAAATACGGTGGGAATTCGAGGCACAAGATGGCTGAACTGAGCTCGGCGTCGGGTTCGCCCATCCTCGAATTGCATGGAATCAGCAAAACCTTTCACGGCGTGAAAGTCCTGGATCAGGTCGGTCTCAGGATTCTCCCAGGCGAGGTGATGGCACTTCTCGGAGAGAATGGCGCCGGCAAGTCGACGCTGATGAAAATTGTGAGTGGCATTACCGAGGCCGACGCGGGCGGCACGATTCGCCTGGGCGGAACCGAGGTTCGGTTCACCAATCCTCGCCAGTCGGTGGCGGCCGGCATTTCCATGATTCATCAGGATTTGAACCTCCTGCCTGGCCTGAGCGTGGCCGAGAACCTGTTTCTCGGCCGCGAGCCGTTGAACCGATTTGGGCTGATCGACTGGGCCATCCTTGATGCGCAGGCGCGCAAGCTGCTTGCCGTCGTGCACCAAAAGATCGACCCGACGACCCCAGTCCATCGTCTGGGTGTCGGACAGCAGCAGATGGTCGAGATTGCTCGCGCCCTGTCGCTGAATGCCAGCCTGATCATCATGGATGAGCCTACCGATTCGCTGACCGACGTCGAAACGGATATCTTGTTCGACGCGATCCGTCAGCTCCGCGCTCAGGGCAAGGGCGTCATCTATATCTCGCACCGGCTGAGCGAGATCTTCAGGATCTGCGACTCCGTCACCGTGCTGCGCAACGGCCATACGGTTGCCGCCGAACCCGTGGCGGGCCTCGACGAGGCGACCCTGATCCATCACATGGTCGGCCGCGAGATCGGCGAACAATACCCGCATAAACCTGCCGCCAACGGGCCCGTCGGACTGCGTGTCGATCACCTCTCGGCACCGGGGATCGAGGATATCTCGTTCGAAGTGCACAAGGGCGAAGTCGTCGGCTTCGCCGGTTTGATGGGTGCCGGCACCCCGCAGCTTGGCAGGACTTTGTATGGCGCGCTGGCCGCCCGATCAGGGTCGATCGAAGTCGATGGGCAAAGATTGTCGTTGCGCACCCCGGCAGAGGGAGTGCGCGCCGGGATCGCCTATGTCCCCGAGGATCGCAAATCCGAGGGCCTGATCCAGATCCATTCCGTGCTGAGGAACATGACGCTCACCGGGCTGGCGCGTTTCGCCGCGCTGCTTGGTTTCATCGTCCATCGCCGGGAACGAGACACCGTGGATCACTATATCAAGACGTTCAGTATCCGCACCCCGGGTGCGGACGCGGTGGTTGCGACCCTGAGCGGCGGCAATCAACAAAAGGTGGCGCTGGCAAAGGCGCTGATAACCAAGCCGAGGATACTCATCCTGGATGAACCGACCCGCGGCGTCGATGTTGGCGTTCGCCGCGAAATATACAGCCTCATCAGCGATCTCAAGGCCGAGGGCCTCGTGATCCTGTTCATTTCGTCGGACCTGCGCGAGTTGCTTGGCATCGCGGACCGGATCCTCGTCCTGTCACGCGGTCGCCTGTCCGGGGTGTTCAATCAAGGCGAGGCGACCCAGGACGCAATCATGCAGCGTGCGGTGGCTTAGGAGATCCCGGCAAATGCACCCACTGCTACGCCTGCTGTCAAAAAACAAGTCACTGATCGGATTGATCGTCCTGGTCGCGGCCATCTCCGTCGCCAGCCCGAACTTCCTCGACATTGGGAATTTGCTCAACGTACTGCGGCAAACCTCGATCAACGCGGTCATTGCCATGGGCATGACGTTTGTCATTCTCACCGCGGGCATCGATCTTTCCGTCGGCGCCATCCTTGCACTGTGCGGCGCGTTCGCGGCGAGCCTGATCGCAGCCGGACACGGACTCGGCAGCACAATTCCGATCGTCCTGCTGTGCGGGATCGCGCTGGGCAGCCTGTCCGGACTGGTGATCACCTATGGTGCCGTGCAACCGTTCATCGCCACATTGGTCAGCATGACCATTTTACGCGGCGTGGTGCTTGTCTACAGCGGCGGCAGGCCGATCGACGCAAGCAGTGCCGCCGCTTCCGATGCCTTCGGCAGCCTCGGCGAAGGCTATCTTATTGGCATACCGATCCCCGTCGTCGTCGCCGCAATCGCCTTTGCCGGATGCTGGGTGGTTCTTACCCAGACACGCTTCGGCCGCTACGTCTATGCCATCGGCGGCAATGAAAGCGTCGCGCGGCTCTCGGGCGTCAATGTCGCATTGATCACGATCAGCGTGTACGCTGTATCCGGGCTGCTTTCCGCCGTCGCCGGAATTATCCTGACCGCACGACTCGAAAGCGCCCAACCGACCGCCGGAACCGGCTACGAGCTCGATGCCATTGCCGCTGTCGTCGTCGGCGGCACGAGCCTTGCGGGCGGGATCGGCAGCATGTCAGGCACATTGCTCGGCGCGCTCATCATCGGCGTGCTGAACAATGCGCTCAATCTGTTGGACGTGTCGTCATATTATCAGGCGATTGCCAAAGGATCGGTGATTTTACTCGCCGTGCTCGTTGATCGGCGCGGCAAGCTTGGATAACGGCCAATGCACGCCGCATTCGCGGAAGCACTGCGTTCAGGAAAGGAGAGTTGCCATGAGCCGGAAACTGGTTCCGTTGATCGCCATTGTCGGGCTGCTCTGCGCGGCGACAGGCGTGGCGCGAGCGGCGGACAAGATCGCGCTTGTCGTCTCGACGCTCGACAATCCATTCTTCGTTACCCTGGCCGATGGCGCCAAGGCGAAGGCCAAGGCACTGGGGCTGGATCTGGTCGTCGTCGATAGCGAGAACGATCCGGCGAAAGAATTGTCTAACGTCGAGGACGTCCTCGATCAGAACGTCAAAGTGCTGTTGCTCAATCCGGTCGATTCCGACGCTGCCAGGGCGGCGGTCCGCGCGGCGAACATCGGCAAGGTACCCGTCATTACGCTCGATCGGGCGGCCAAAGGGGCAAAGGTCATCTGCCATATCGCCTCCGACAATGTGGGAGGCGGTAAGCTCGCCGGCGAGCTGATCGTCAAGCGACTTGGCGGCCATGGCAATGTCGCCGAACTCGAAGGCCAGCCAGGCACGGACGCGGCGCGCGATCGCAGCAATGGGTTCCGCGAGGCGATAGCCGGATCGCCCGGAATCAAGCTCGTGGCCAGTCAGCCAGCAAATTTCGATCGCACCCAGGGCCTGAACGTCATGGAAAACATCCTTCAGGCGCACCCTGATATCGACGCCGTCTTTGCGGCCAATGACGAGATGGCGTTGGGTGCTACCAAGGCGATACAGGCCGGAGGGCGCAAGATCGCCGTGGTGGGCTTCGACGGAACCAGAGACGGCATCGCGGCTGTCAAGAATGGATCGATGTACGCGACGATTGCTCAGCAGCCGGCACTCATTGGCAGCCTCGGGGTCGAACAAGCGAGCAATGTGATAAGCGGCCACCAGGTACCGGCCAGCATTCCCGTTCCGTTGAAAGTGATTACCAATGGAGCGGCAACAGTGCATGATCGGGATCAGGCTTCGACACATTAGCCTGCCATTCACAGGACACGCACAGCACACCATCCCTCGATACGAGGGCAAGACTGATAAGGTGGAGGTACGTCCATGGCTGACCCATCGCAGCGGCAACTTGCCGTCTTCGGGAGCGTCAACGTCGATTTTTCCGGTCTTGCCAGCCATCTTGCGAAAGCCGGAGAGACGCTGCGAGGGATGCGATATCGCATTGGGTGCAGGGATCAGGTGACCGAGCGGGCGGGCGCGGCCGCGCGCGTGCAGGTCTTCGCGCATTGGCTCGATCGCGCCGGCATGGCTGCCGTTGCCCCAATGCTACGCACGGGCCTCAGTGCACCTGGTGTCTGGCAGGATCATCTGGTGCGTATTTTGACCAGGGCCGCGCCGACAAGGATCGCCGCTTTTGCCGTCGCGGCAATGCTGCTGGCCGCGCCCGCCGTCGCACAGCAAGCCAGCAGCCCCGGCGTCACGCCGAGCCTCGAGGCATCGACACCGAAAGTCGCACCCCCGGACCCGACAGCGGACAACCATTTGTTCGGCGACTGGGGAGGCATGCGCAGCTATCTCAACAATCTTGGCATCGACTTCAACCTCGACTACGTGACCGAGACCGCCGGCAACGTCACCGGCGGATTGCGGAAGGGGGTCGACTACGCCGACCAGTTCGGCTTTCAGCTCGACATCGATTGGGAGAAGTTAGCCGGAATCACCGGCTTCTCGACCCACCTCAACATCGTCCACCGCGACGGCCGCAACCTCAGCAGCGACTACATCGGCGACAACGTCATTCAGGCGCAGGAAATCTACGGCGCCGGGTTCGGCACGGCGCTGCGCGATGTATGGCTCTATGGGGAAGAAAAGGCATTCAACGACCGCCTGGACTTCGTGTTCGGCCGCGTGTTTCCCGGCATGGATTTCGCCGCCTCGCCGCTGTACTGCCATTTCATGACCCTGACGATCTGCGGCCATCCGCGCGCATTGACCCAGGAGCAAGGCTTCATCGACTGGCCGCTGAGCACCTGGGGCGGCCGGCTCAAGGCACGTCCAACGACCGACACGTACGTGATGTTCGGCGTCTATGCATCCGAGCCGTTCCCTGCCGGCGGGCCGACCGGCTGGAACTGGTCCACGAACGTGGTCACCGGTGCCTACTACGCCATGGAACTCGGATGGGAGCCGGTGTTCGGCCCCTCGCAGCTTTCGGGCCACTATAAGATCGGCTTCGCTTACGACACCAGCGCCTTTCCCGACAACCTGGCGGACACCAACGGTCAACCGTTCGTGCTGACCGGACTGCCGCCGCGGATGCAACACGGACGCGGACAGTTCTGGGTCACCTTCGACCAGATGCTGCTGCGCACCGGGCCGGGGCCGAACGAAGGCCTGACCGTGCTCGCGGCCTACGCGCACGACGACGGCGACAACTCGCTCTACCAGCACTTCGTCTGGGCAGGCCTGCTGTATTCCGGCTTCTGGCGGGACCGCCCGCACGATCAGATCGGCCTTGGGATCACGTACTACAAGATCGCGCCGAGCCTGACGCAGACCGAGACGCTGGAGCAGGAGTTCGATCTGGCGCCAACCTATGCCTACGGCGTGCAGACGCACGCGACGGTTTTCGAACTCAACTACCAGCTTCCTGTCTACCGCGGCGTGACGCTGCAGCCGGAAATGGAATACTTCCTGCGCCCGGGCGGCGTTTCCAGGGTGCCGAGCGCATTCGTGCTCGGGTTGAAGACGCATGTGGTGTTCTGACAGCATCGTCGCGGCCACGGCCAGGCTGGACGAGACAATCCGGAGCGTTTGAATCATGGCGCGCATCGCGGTCGTCGGCAGCAGCAACGCCGATCTCGTCACCTACATCACGCGGATGCCGGCGCGCGGCGAGACCCTCGAGGCTCCACGGTTCGAGATGGGGCCGGGCGGCAAGGGGGCCAACCAGGCCGTGGCGGCCGCGCGGCTCGGCAGCGAAGTGCTGATGGTCGGTCAGGTCGGCAATGACATGTTCGGCCGCGACCTGTTGGCCAACTTCAAGGCGCAAGGCGTCGATACCCGCCATGTCGGCGTCGCCGACAGCGTCTCCACCGGAATCGCAACGATCCTGGTCGAGCCATCCGGCGAAAATTCGATCCTGATTGTCAAGGGCGCCAACAACCACGTGCTGCCGCCGCACATCGATGCGGCGGCGGCGGACCTGCTGGCCTGCGAGTTGATCCTGCTGCAACTCGAAGTGCCGTTGCCGACGATCTATCACACCGTGGCGCTGGCGACACGGCACGGCCGCCGCGTGATCCTCAATCCCGCGCCGGCCACGCTCGATCTCGATCTGGCGCAACTACAGGACGTTGCGTTTCTCATGCCCAATCGCGGCGAGCTGTCGCTGTTGACCGGAATGCCGACCGACTCGCTCGCCGAGATCGAGGCCGCATCGCAGAAACTGCGGGACGGTGGCATCCGCGCGGTGATCACGACCCTGGGGCACGACGGCGCGTTGCTGGTGGCGCCCGATGAGGTCGCGCACGTCCCGAGCGTGCCGGTCGCGGCCGTCGACACGACGGGCGCAGGCGATGCGTTCATCGGCAGCTTTGCGCATTGCCTCGCCGACGGAGCCCCGGTGAAGCAGGCTCTGCACTCGGCGGTGCGCTACGCCGCGCTCTCGGTCACCGCGCGCGGCGCGCAGCGATCCTACGGCGACGCTGCGGCGTTTCGGGCGTTCTGCGCGACGCTACCCGGAGGCGTGCCATGACGGACAGTATGCTCACAAGTTGAGGGTGTTGCGCGCCGGCCCGATCACCCTCACCCTGCCTCGCCCGCTGCCGCGGGAGAGGGAGAAGTTGATGCGCCAGATGACTCTTGTCGGCTTCTTGCAGGCCCAGAACTGCACCAATTTCGTCGGTTCCTGGCGCCATCCGGAAGCCGCCCCCGATTTCATGTCCGCCGATTATTACCGCCGCGTCGGCCGCGCACTGGAAGCGGGAAAATTCCATCTCGGCTTCTTCGACGACCGTCTCGCCATGCCGGACCGTTACGGCGGCGACCACGCCCACACCGTCGCCAACGGCATCCGCTGCGTGAAAATGGACCCGGTCACCATCCTCACCGTGATGGGGATGGCGACCGAAAAGCTCGGCCTCGGGTCAACCTACACCACCAGCTATTACGAACCCTTCCACGTCGCCCGCGTGTTCGCGACGCTGGACCTGATGAGCAATGGCCGCGCCGCCTGGAACGTGGTCACGTCGATGAACGACGGCGAAGCGCTGAACATGGGCCAGCCCTCGCATGGCGACCACGACGGCCGCTACGACCGCGCCGACGAGTTCATGGAAGTCGTGCTCGGGCACTGGGATGCCTGGGACGACGACGCCATCGTCTGCGACAAGACCACCGGCTTGTTCGCCCATCCCGACAAGGTGCGGCGCCTGGACTACGGGGGAAGATTCTTCCGCTCACGCGGGCCGTTCACCGTACCGCGCTCGGCGCAAGGCCATCCGGTGATCATCCAGGCCGGCCAAAGCGGCCGCGGCCGCCGCTTTGCCGCGCGATGGGCGGAACTGGTGTTCGTCAACTACCACAATTTGGCAGCCGCCAGGCAAGACTACGCCGCCTTCAAGACCCAGATCGCCGAGGCGGGACGCGATCCCGACAAGGTGCATGTCGCCGCCGGCACCTATTACGTCGTTGCGCCGACCCGCTCCGAGGCGGAAGACAAGGTGGCGCTGATCGACAGGCTGCCCAAGGAAATCGACCAGCTTTCGCTGTTGTGCGAAGTGCTGAACGTCGATCTGTCGCAGAAGCCGCTGGACGAACCCTGGACCGAGGATGAGATCCAGACCTGGACCGGCGCACAGGGCCTGCGCGATCGCATCTATCGTGTGCTGGGCAAGCGCAATCCGACCACCCGCGACTTCATGGAGGTGTCGCAGCGCGGCACCTTCCGCGACCATCCGCGCTTCGTCGGCAGCCCGAAGGATGTCGCGGACGGGATGGAGGAATGGTTCGCCGGCCGCGCCTGCGACGGGTTCGTGGTGGCGGCTTCGCATGTGCCGGGCACCTATGAGGATTTCGCCCGCCTGATCACGCCGGAGCTGCAACGCCGCGGCCTGCTGCAGCAGGACTATCGCGGCACCACGCTGCGGCAGAATCTCGGCCTCGACCGGCCGGCGATCGGTGACTGGCGGCGGGCGCGGTAACAGTGCCCAATCGGTCGTACCCGCAGGCGTCGCTGGGCGACCCGCCGAGAGAGCAATGATGCGCAAGACGCTGCTGCGTGTGATGGGCGGGCTGAACACCTGGATCTACCGCAGCAGCAAAGGGCGGCTGTTGGGGCGGTTCCCGTCGGGAGCGCCGGTGTGCCTGCTGACCACCATCGGCCGGCGCTCGGGCCAGCCGCGTACCGTGCCATTGCTGTATTTGCAGGATGGCGCGGATTACGTCGTGGTAGCCTCGCAGGGCGGCGCACCGGAGCATCCGGGCTGGTTCCATAATTTGCAAGTGCAGCCGCGCGCGGAGATCGAACTGGGTACCCGGCGTCTGGCGGTCATCGCGCAGCAGGTCAGCGAAGCGGAACGCAACGCGCTCTGGCCCCGGTTGGTGGCGATCTATCCGCCCTACGAGACCTACCAGCGCCGCACCACGCGTCGCATCCCGGTCCTGCGGCTGACGCCCGTCCCGGTTGGAAACGCCACGCCTTGAAGCGCTTCTCACGCTCCCTGCCACCAATCATGTCTGGCGTGACGGCCGGCAAGCGGCCGGCCATGTGGCACCGGCACTGGCGCTGCCGGGGCAGCGCTACCGAATGCCGTGACAGCGCTGCCCGACACCAAGGCAGTCAGGCAGAACCGGGCCTGGTGTCGCGATGGCTCATGGCCGCGCTGCTGTCAGGTCTGGCGACGGCCGCGGCACACGGCCCCGCCGCAGCGGCAGCGCCGCCGCTGACGCATTTGACCTGCGAGGGCGCCATCCTGGGCTTCCAACAGCTCGGCGACCACCGATTGGCATCCTACCAGGATGCGCACGGACACCGCATCGAGCTCTGGTGCACCAGACGCGTCTTCGACTCCCAGTTTGATCTGCGCGTCGCCGTTGCGGCACCGGCGCATGGCGGCGATGGTCGTCCAGACCCGGTCGCGCCCGGCCGCCTGGCCACCGTGGGCGGGTGCTTTTTCGATAACGGCGACAATCAAGGCCCGATCTTCGTCGTCGATCCAGGCGGTGGCTATGTGACGGTCGCATGGGTCACCCAGGATCCCGCCGATCGGCGGAAATATCGTTTCAGCTACGATTTTGCCAGCAAACTCGTCACGGTCACGGCGACGGTTGCCGGCTGCGCTCCGGTGTCGAAGGTCGTCGCGCCGCAGCCCAGCTATCGGCGGCTGGCAAAGTTGCTGCCACATCCGGAGACCCAGTCCTGCGCGCTCCCCCCCATGGGCGGCTTCAATCCGACAGCACCCACACCGTGACGGAAACCGCCGGCCGGGAGCCGGCGCCGGTGTCAGGGATGCAACCGACATTGACAGTTCGCGCGGCACGCGAGACCATACCGGCAAAATCGACCCAAAGAGCATGCAGACTGTGATGCTGAGATGACCGCAAGCTAGGGAGTGTCCGATATGCTGGAACGGGTGAAGTATCCCGAATCGATTGAGCCGTTGGTGCGATTTATCGAGGAAACACCACGCGATCAGATCCTTGACCTCACGCTGGAGAAGCTGCGCGACGGGGTGCCGATCAAGACCATGCTGACCGCCTCGGCCCTGGCGGTCACCCGGTCCGCCGATCTGCCGCCCGGCCACCACGGGGGCCCGCTGCACCCGCTGGCCGGCCTCTACGCGATCTCGAGGCTGGTGGATCGCCTGGAAGGCGAGGACAAGTTCCTCCCCGTGCTGCAGCACGTGGCGCTGTCCAACAAGCACATCCACGACCCGGTCACCTCGCCGTTCCAGTTGCTGGAATTCGCGCCGCTGGATGCCACCGTTGGCATGAACCGTCTGGAAGACATGGCCTATGACGGTTCCGGCGACGTGGTCACCGCCGCGGGCGTCGAAGCCGCCAAGGCCGCCTTCTTCCGTTGCTGCGAGCGCGGCGAAAGCAACAAGGCCGATCACCTTTTCCAGTGGCTGTGGCAGCATGTCCCGCCGATCGAGGCGTTCGACCTGCTGATGACCGTCGCGATTCCGAAGAACGGCCTCGACGACCACTATTTCCTGTTCCCCGCCTATCTGTGGCGCGGCATGGATCAATACCTGGGCTGGGAGCATATGTCGCTGCTGATGCGGCCGGCGGTGCGCTATGTCACCCGCTTCCCGCAGGCGCGCATTGTCCCCGAGGCCGAAGCGCTGATCGAGAAGCACAACTTGCTCGGCCGCATCCTGCGCCAGCGCACCGGTGACGACGAGACCGCGGCGATCGGCAAGCTGGGCGAGGGCATCCGCGACGTCACCGCCTACAGCGAAATCCCGGTGCTGATTGCCGAGGCGCTGGTGGACGGGCTGTCGATGGAAGGCGCGGGCGAGGCGCTGTCGATCGGCGCCGCTGGCTTGTTCCTGCGCTCGCTCACCGGCAATCCGATGGATGTGCACCTGCACACCTCAGCCAATGTGCGCCGCTGGCTGCTGAAGCTCGACGGCCTCAGCATCAAGAACAAGCTGCTGGTGCTGCTGACCTGGCACACCGGGCCGGAGGTGAAATCGACCCAGCACCGCATGGAGCCAACGGCGCAGCCCGATCCGGAAGCGGTGGCCGCGCTGCCGGTGCGGTCGCAGGAGGAGCTGCTGGAGGCGATCACCCAGAGCATCTACACCCAGCCGCCGACGGACTGGTCGACCGTGTCGAACCTGGGCCGCATGCGCGCGGTGCCCGAGGTGAAGATGACGGTGAACCTGGCGCAGCAATACGTGAACCTGCGCTACGATCCGGAGGCGCTGATCAAGCGCCTGGCCGACATCGTCTGCCACGACAGCTTCACCGAGATGCACGCGTTCAAGCATCACCAGGCGGTGGTTGAGGAATTCCGCACCACCCGCGAACCGTGGCGCTGGATGCATCTGGTGTGCGGCTGCCAGGCGGCGGCGATTTCCTTCGGCAAGAACATGGAAGTGTTCGAGGAAGTGCTGGAGCTGCTGCACGCGGCGTAGCCAACGAAACTCCCTCCCCCCTAGCGAGATCGAGCCGTTAGCCTGGTGAAGGCGGGGGGAGGGAGCGTTACGAGACACTTGCACCGCGCCCTCTAACGATTGGCACTAATCTCAAAAGCATTGACCAGCCGCAAGTTGCCGTGCCACCACTGAAGAAGGGCGGCGCCTGGAGGCAGAGAGGGCCAACCGCGTAGCCGCGGCACGGAACAGGCACTTTTCGCCATCCCAGCGTGTGGGGCAACTCTGAACAGTGGGACCGCGGTGGCGGCGCGCGCTGGTGTTCTGACCCTAACGCTTCGATGCCATTGGGCATCGACAATCGGCATCGTTACCAGGGCCCGCGTGGGATACAAGCGCCAGAGTCACAGCACTAGCATGCCGGCGCGACAGGTGCGACCGCTCGGATGCAGCGACCGCCAGGGCTAGGGCTCCGCGTCGGCTGGACGTCTGGGCTATCACGGCAGTAAACGAACCGCGCAGCGGCCAAGGCATGGGAAACGTCGGTCCCGCCGGCATCCCCGGGGAAACCGACCACTGGCAAATTGCTGAAAAGCGTTTACTGCCGGCTAACGGCGCAAGGTTAGGTTGCCGAACCATCATACTGCGCGACAACATTGCGTAAAAGGCACCGCCTCGCTTGCCTTTCGACTTTCGTTGCGCACGCGTGGAGATTTTCAGCGACCGCCAGTCTACCTGCCAAACAAGCCGTGTGAGCAGCGCACGCAATCGAAGCGCGAAGAGCCGCATCACGGCGATAAAGGTGACAAGCCGGCAAGCGCAGATCGGCCGGTTCGACCGGGTAGGTGCAACAATGCCTAGCTCGTCGTCGGTCATCTGATTGCGGATTATGTCAATGCCGAACCTCGCACAGGGAATCCGAGCCAAGCACTATGCCGGACCTGGTACAGGCCATTCTTTATTGGCGTCGCTCCCTGCAAGCCCAAATCGCTTTCGCTGCCGGTCTTGTCCACGCTCAAAGATGCCCAAGGTTAATACAGTTGCGCATTTGTCCGCAGGTCGTAAGATACCCCAGCCACGCCGCAACGGGAGAAGAAGCTTATCAAGGGGGGAGACGATGGCCAGACCTATAATGTCGGCGATGGAAAATCCTGCGGCCGAAATCAAGGATAGAGTGCAGCTTCTGTTTAGTATCCACCACGCAGTACCTCGTAGCCTGCCGGGGCCGTTCCTTGCGACCCATTTTGTGAGACTTAACGAGTCCCCGGAAGATCGGTCGTTTGCGCGTGCTGCCAAGTTAGCGCAAAAGTGCTTTGGGGAAGATATAGATCAGGACCACCCTGAGCTCTTCCGGTCGATGGCTGGTATTCGGTCGAAAATTGTCACGACTATTCGGTCCCATTATGAGTCGATTTTAGAGAATGCGCCGGCAATGTTCGTCTTTGGCTCTGAGGCTGCCGTCATCGACCTCCTTGCTCGGCGCGTTACTGACGAACTTGGTCATCCGGAAGGATTGGTCGAAGCATTCCGAGTTTTTATGCCTCGGTTTCGAGAATTCTGGAAAGAAACCTACAAGGATTATCTATCAAAACTCGGCAGGGAGATCGCCGGCATTCGTTTTGATGCAGACCCGAAAGTCGCTGAACTCGGGGGCATACGTCACTGGCTAGAGGAAAACGAACGATTGGATCAGCGCCAATCCGAGATAGAGACAGCCCTTGGAGACTTTCGCTACCTGAGACTCCGCTCCCACGCCGCCGACGAATTTGTAAGAAACAACGTCCGTTATCACGTCCGTTGGGAGAGAATACCTCAAGGGTGGAATTATTCGTTTATAGAGACTCTCAACCTCAGCCCCCGCGCTATACGGCATCGTGATCTGTTAGCACAGCGGCAGCAGAAGCTGGACTATATCGAATACATAACCGGTATGGTGACCTGCTTCGCGGTAGACCCCAACGTTCCGAATGCGGCTGGATTGGCCGAGGTACCGGACGATGTGTGGTTTCCGGGGGCGACGTTGGCGGGTGCGCACTACCTAATGCTCGGCGTTGATGCGCTGATCGCTATCTGCGTAGCATGGCGCCGTATATCGGGCTTCCCTGACGTGGCCAGTGAAGGCGAAGACGAGTTCAGGGAGTACGCAAGCTTCCCCGGACTAGCACCCAGCGTGAATGCGAGAACTGACAGGGTCGCCGAAACGGTGAAAAGGTTTCGTAAGATTGGAGCGGAAACAGGGATAGATGAAAAAGAACTTCATCGGCGGGCCCGAGAATTTATAAGGTCTATGGATGGAGGGCACGTCAGACGAAGGGCCGCGGTAGCAGAACTCATCCGGATCTGCCTCGTAACACTGCGGCCGGAACGGATCTCTGAGACGCTTCGGCTGCATACTATGTCCACCGTCCCTAAGGAAGCGATCAACGCCATACTTGAACTGGACATCGTTCCGGCCAGCTACGATCTCACACTGGCTGAGTATCAAAGTTTGGCTATTGTTCGTTTGATTGAGAGAGACGGGACCGCAATAACGGATCCGTCCGTCTATGACTTTCTTGGATCGATGGTCATAGAAGGTGTTCAAAGCCACAACACGTCAAAAGAGGTCCGCTGCGCAATCTTCACAGCACTGGCACACCTTACCCGCGAATTCTGGGTATCGGCGATGGGTGGTTCTGCACACTCAATGATGCACGATGCGGATGATGATTACGTCGCGAGCTCAATGGCTGACTTCCAATGCCTATACTTTTCGAACTTTGTGCCGCTCGGCAAGGAGCTGTTCACGCGCACCATCTTTGTGGACGTGGGTTTGGGGCCCTATCAGAGAGCGCGCATGCTGCAACGCTTTGCCAATATTCTCAGTTATCGCTCACTGGCGATTAGAGATCTGGCCCGCGTCCGTAACGCGGTGGATGGTCTATTGGATGTGAGCAGAGGACTAAACGACATCCAATCGATCATGGCAATACCGCGAGCATTCGGGGACGGAGAGGAGCCTCGATTTCTCGAACTGAACCTCGGACGAGTCATTGAAATGGCGGCGCGGGCAGGTTACATGAACTCGTTTCTGACCTACGGTATAGTCGGGCGTCGGATGTCGGCAGCCAGTTACGTAGAGCAAATACGCGAACGTTGCGCAGACGTTCGGGAGGAACGACTCCGGAATTACCCCATGCTGATAGACTTCTTGGAACGGAGGCTGATGCACTCAGTACGCAATTATGATCGGATGGAGATGCACTATAATGCGGTGACCCACAGGATAAATGCTTTAATGGACATGATTCGTACACGCCTCAACGCAGTCCAAACGCATGAGATGTCTGACAACATCGGTGAGATGGCACGAACGGCAAGGACAATGACAGTAGCTTCCGAAAATCTCCAGCGGGCAGCCGACCGTGTAGATATCAATCTGCGGGCTCAGCTGGACTTGCAAGTGGCTGCGGAAGTAATTGTTTTGTTTGGCGGCAGCTACTATGCTTTCGAGATCGTTCGTGCGGTATCCAGCTCTGTGCCTAGACTCCAACAAGTTTCTGATTGGGCCCTCGTATGCATCGGTGTGGTTGCTGCCGTTGGTGCCCGGATCGCGGTTGCTCCGGTGACCCGGCATGCGATTCATCTCAGTCACCGTTCTGTTGGCAGATTACTGCGTATCCTAAGACTGCGCTAGAGCTGGCGGTTTTGCTGACCATACTTCGGGAAAATGGATGTTCGACGGTAATGGCAAAACCTAGAGCATTGCCCCGCAGAATAGCGATATGGATTGCTACTATCAGCGGTTCCACGGATGCTGCTGTAAGTTCGATGCGAGCTTTATCCGCGGGGGAAGGGAGAGTCGATTCGCTGACGGCAAATATGGAACTGACCGAGGCGCCGATCGCCTCCGCGTTGCCGTTACGCCCGCCGCGGCCGTGTGCCGGGCTCCTGTCGCGGCATCGCCTGCTGCAACGGCACGCTCGGCTGCGGCAAACTCGTTGCGTTCGCCGCGGCGCGCCGCAAGGCCGCCGCCGTCTCGGGTAGCATCGGCACGTCCATCCGTGCCGGCTCGCCGAAGCCAAAGGCATGCGTCAGGTCGCCGCAGGTGCGCCGCCGCCAATCGCTCAGGTTTGGAATTTCCACCCCGAAACGGGTTTCCATCAGCCGCAGTGTGGAGGTGTGGTCGAACGTCTCGCCGCACACATAGCCGCCGCGGCTGAACGGCGAGATCACCAGGCACGGCACGCGGAATCCCAAGCCTACCGGCTTCCCATCGACGAACTCGCCCGGCGTTCCGGGCTCCGGCAGCGGCGGCACGACATGGTCGAACAAGCCGTCGTTCTCGTCGTAGTTCAGGATCAGCGCGCTGCGCGCCCAGAGCGACGGGTTTGACCACAGCGCCGCCAGCACCTGCGCCGTATGATGCTCGCCCGCGGCGGGCAGGTAGGACGGGTGCTCTGTCACCGTCGAGGGCGGCACGATCCACGTCACCTGCGGGATGTTGCCGCTGCGCAGATCGGCGAGCAATTCGTCGAAGCCACGATTGCGCATCAGGTTGTCGAACAGGTCCGATGTCGGCGAGGCTGCGGCGAAAGCGGGGAACCATTTGCAGACGTTGCAGCCGTAGTCGTCGACGTCGTGATAGACCCGCCACGTGATGCCGGCGCGTTGCAGACGCTGCGGATAGGTCTCCCACCAGTAGTGCGTGCCGCGGTTGTCGAGCGCGGGACCGCCTGCCTTGCCCTCCGGGTCGATCGTCGCGGTCATCAGGTAGAAGCGGTTCGGATGCGTCGGCCCCAGCATGGAGCAATGATAGCCGTCGCAGATCGTGAATGCGTCGGCGAGCGCGTGGTAGAAGGGCAGATCGTCGCGCGTCAGATACCCCATGGTCAGTGGCGCGACATCGCCGTTCACCTTGCGATGTGCCGGAATCCACGCATCCATCGCGCCGTGGTTCAGGCAGCCGTGCAGCGGCCCCCAACTGTGGCTCAGGTCGTGCAGGCGTTGCGCGCTGGTGGTGGCGCAGTTCAGCCGGAACGCCAGCACGTAACCGTCGGCGTTCCCTGGGTCGGGCTGAAAGAACACGCTGCGGCCGGAGGCGAGCCGCAGTGCCAGCGGATCATCGAACCCGCGCACGCCGCGCAGCGTGCCGAAATAGTGGTCGAAGGAGCGGTTCTCCTTCATCAGGATGATGATGTGGTCGATATCTCTCAGTTGTGCCGGCGCCGCGGCGGCTGATGCAGCCGCAGGCAGCCCGGCCAGCGCGGCGGAAGCCCGGAGGAAATGGCGGCGGGAAATCTCGGTCATGGCGGCAGCCTATGCCCGCGCGCCGCACTTGCCCACGGAAAATGCCGGCCCGCATCGAGCTTTCACACCGCATCGGCGGCCGCGCGTCCGATCTCACCGCGTGTCCCGCCCCACTTGTGGAAGCCGGGCCACGGCGCGATCCTGCCGCCAGTCAACGCAACAACCGGAGGAAGCGCGCATGTCCATTTTCGTTGTCGGCGGTGCCGGCTTCATCGGCATTCGCCTGATCCCTCTGCTGGTGTCACGCGGCGAGCAAGTCACCTGCATGGACATCAACCCGCAATCACCGGTGCTGACCGCGCTGGGCGAGAAGGTGAAGCTGGTGCGCGGCGATGTGACGCAGTTCGACGACGTGATGGCCGCCATGGCCGTGGCGCGGCCGGACCGCGCGATCAACCTGTCCTACATGCTGGGCAGCGAGCATGCCCCGCATGTCGCGCTGAAGCTGAACATCCTCGGTATGGACAACTGCTTCGAGGCAGCGCGGCTGTGCGGCGTGAAGCACGTCGTGTACGCCAGCTCACTGGCTGTGAACGGCGAGCAATTCCATTATGGCGATCGTGCCATCACCGAGGACGATTTCCGCCACGGCCACGTGCAATACGCCATGCACAAGATCTTCAACGAGTTCCAGGCGCAGGACTATCGGGAAAAGTTCGGCATCACGATCACCGGCATCCGCCCGGCGAACGTGACGGGACCGGACAAGGTGCGCGGCTCGGTGGATCATGTGAACTGCATCACCCAGCCGGCGCGCGGCAAGCCGATCAGCTTCCCGTTTGCCGATGCGATGCGCTGCCCCATCCACGTGGACGACGTGGCGGAAGTCTTCGCCCGCGTATTGCTGTCGGACAAGCCGAAGCACGCGGTCTACAGCACCGGCGGCACGCCGATCAGCCTGGGTGAACTGTCCGACATCGTCCGCGGCTTTCTGCCCGACGCGCGCATCAGCTTTGACAAGCCGACCGGCGGCAAGGAGATCTCCGGCAACTACCTGATCGACAATACCCGTCTGGTGCAGGAGTTCGGCGTGCAATACCGCCCCTACCGCGAGCGCGTATTGCAGATCATCAACGAAGTCCGGACCCAGGAGGGATTGCCCGTGGTGCGGGCGTGATCGGTCGGCTTTCGCCCAAAGTCGGACCAGTGCGCCGCACGTACGCGATTGTGCACCTGTCATTGCGAGGACCGCGAGCGGAGCGTGGCGGGACCAAGCAATTCCGGTCACGCCGCACACGGACCGGCGGAGTCCTGCCATGACCGGGATTGCTTCAACGCTGCGCGTCTCGCAATGACAGCACGGGAGGCCACCATGACATTCGATAACCGCACTGTCGTCGTCACCGGCGGTACCGGTGCTCTCGGCCGCGCGGTCGTGGAGCGATTGCTCGCGCAGGGCGCGCGCTGTGTCGTGCCGTACATCATCGCGCGGGAACTCGAGGATTTCCCCTTCACCGACACGGTCACGCTGATCGGGCCGTGCGAGCTGACCGACGAAGCCCAGGTCGCACAGCTCTATCAGCAGGCGGGCGAGCTCTGGGCCTCGATCCACATCGCCGGCGGCTTCGAAATGAGCATGCTCGCCGACACGACCAAGGCCGGGCTGATGCACATGCTGAGCATGAACCTGGTCACCTGCCACCTGTGCAGTCGCGCCGCGCTGGGGCAGTTCGGCGCGGCGGGCGGGCGCATCGTCAACATCGCCTCGCGCCCCGCGCTGGAGCCGCGCATGGGCGCCGGCATGACCGCCTATACCGCCGCCAAGGGCGCGGTCGCGGCGTTCACCCAGGCGCTCGCGGGGGAACTCGCGCCTCGCCACATCCTGGTCAACGCCATCGCCCCCTCGATCATCGATACGCCTGCGAACCGCGCGGCGATGCCGCAGGCGAACCATGCGACGTGGCCGAAGCCAGCCGAGATCGCGCCGACCATCACCTTCCTCGCCTCGCCCGAGAACAAGGTCACCACCGGCGCGATCGTGCCGGTGCCGGGAGGAACCTGATCCGGCGCTAACGTCGGCCTCTATATGTCGCCACTATGCCGCCAACGCCGGCCTGATATGGCATTTATATCGCTCCGCCGCCCATATCTGCCCGCTCCCCCAGCCAATGGAGTGCGTCGTGGAGCGGCTCCGCGATACCGCGTTTGGTGCGCCAAGGTCACAAGATGACGCTGCGCCATTGCGTCTGGACGAACTCGAATCCTGTCCGACACCGGGCCAGATCGTATCGCAGATCGGCCTGGTGATCGCCGTCTGCCTGGGCCTGGGTTTGCTTGCGCGCATGCTCGTGGCAATCGTCGGCGTCTACTAGCCGCTTGACATAGATCAATGCCGGCAACGGCCCCATGGTTGCAAATGCATGCAGCCTTCAGTGCTTCGATCTGGTTGCCGCCGGCCTGACCCGTGCGCTGCGCACGCGCCGCGAGTCGGCCGGAATCGCCGCGGACAGCAGACGGAGGCGCAAGAGCAGTACGGTTTATATGGCGCGTATATGTGCGATCGCTGCGGGAGATATCGAAAATATACGGCGCAGCGGCTAGCTCACCGCACCGAACAATGGCCGCGCTCGGAGGATGAGCGCGCCTGTGTCATGGCCGTTGGCCAGGGCGCCCGGCCACTGAAAAGGACCGCTTCAATGTTGGATATCGTCTACCTGCTGATCGGCGCCGTCTTCCTCGGTGCCTGCGTGCTTTACACCTACGCCTGCGACCACCTGTGAGGGCCGTGCCATGATCTTCGACTACGTGCTGGGCGGCATCGTCACCATCGGACTGCTTGGCTATCTGGTGTTTGCCCTGGTCCGCCCCGAGCGCTTCTGACACCGCGTGCGGATTCTGGCCGCGCCGTCAGCGGATTGCGTGTCCAGAGCAATGCCGAACCCTGCTGTGCTGTCGGCGCCTTAGAAACTTCAAGCCGGAAGGCTCTTGGTCATGACTGTCAACGGATGGCTGCAGATCGCGCTGTACTGCGTCCTGCTGCTGCTGATCACCCGCCCAGTCGGCGGCTACATGGCGCGCGTGTTCTCTGGCGAGCGCACATTGCTTTCTCCCGTGCTGCGCCCGGTGGAGCGCGTGACATATGCGCTCTGCGGCGTCGATGAGACGCAGGAGCAATATTGGGTGAGCTACGCGGTCGCCATGCTGGCGTTCAGCTTCGCCGGTTTCGTCGTGCTGTACGGATTGCAGCGGCTGCAGGCGCTGCTGCCGTTCAATCCCGCGGGCCAGACCGCGGTGGGGCAGGACCTCGCCTTCAACACCTCGGTCAGCTTCGTCACCAACACCAACTGGCAGTCGTACACGCCAGAAACGACGATGAGCTACCTCACGCAGATGGCCGGGCTGACGGTGCACAATTTCGCCTCGGCCGCCACCGGCATCGCTCTGGCGGTGGCGCTGGTGCGCGGCTTCGCGCGGCGCTCGGCGCGGACCATCGGCAATTTCTGGGTCGATCTGACCCGCTGCACGCTCTACATCCTGCTGCCGATCTCGATCGTCGTGGCGCTGGTGTTCATCTGGCAGGGCATGCCGCAGAATCTGAACGCCTACACCGACGCAACGACGCTGGAAGGCGCCAAGCAGGTGATCGCCCAGGGACCGGTGGCGTCCCAGGAAGTCATCAAGATGCTGGGCACCAATGGCGGCGGCTTCTTCAACGCCAACTCGTCGCATCCCTATGAGAACCCGACCGCGCTCACCAATCTGATCCAGATCCTGCTGATCTTCTCGCTCGGTGCCGGTCTGACCAACATGTTCGGCCGCATGGTCGGCAGCGAGCGCCAGGGCTGGGCCATTTTCAGTGTGATGTTCGTACTGTTCCTGGCCGGCGTGGTGGTCTGCTTCTCTGCCGAAGCGCCAGGCAATCCGGCCTTCGCCGCATTCCATGTCGACCAGACCGCGAGCGCCTTGCAGGCCGGCGGCAACATGGAAGGCAAGGAAGTCCGCTTCGGCATCGCCAACTCCGCATTGTTCACCACCATCACCACCGACGCGTCCTGCGGTGCGGTCAACAACATGCACGACAGCCTGCTGCCGCTCGCCGGCGCGGTGCCGATGGTCAACATCATGCTGGGCGAGATCATCTTCGGCGGCGTCGGCTCCGGCCTCTACGGCATGCTGTTGTTCGTCATCGTGGCGATGTTCGTCGCCGGCCTGATGGTCGGGCGAACCCCCGAGTATCTCGGCAAGAAGCTGGAGGCGAAGGAGGTCAAGATGGCGATGCTGGCCATCCTGGTGCTGTCGCTCTCCATGCTCGGCTGGACCGCGTTGGCGGCGGTGCTGCCGGTGGGCACCGGTGCGACGAACAACAGCGGCCCGCACGGCTTCAGCGAGATGCTGTATGCCTACACCTCCGCCACCGGCAACAACGGCAGCGCCTTTGCCGGCCTGTCCGCTAACGTGCCATTCTGGAACGACACGCTGGGCCTGGCGATGTTCATGGGCCGCTTCCTGGTGATCATCCCGGCGCTCGCCGTCGCCGGATCGCTGGTGCAGAAAAAGATCGTGCCGGTCTCTGCCGGCACCTTCCCCACCGACGGCCCGTTGTTCGTCGGCCTGGTGATCGGCGTGATCCTGATCACCGGCGGCCTGATCTTCTTCCCGGCGGTATCGCTCGGCCCGATCGTCGAGAGCTACGCGATGCATGCCGGCACACTCTACTAACACAGGCAGTCCCAGTCCCATGGAACACCATATCAACAAGCGGGCGGGCCGGTCCTCGATGCTGGACACCGCCATCCTGGTACCAGCCATCGGCGAGGCTTTCGCCAAGCTGAATCCGCGCGTGATGCTGAAGAACCCGGTGATGTTCGTGGTCGAGATCGTCGCCGCGCTCACCACAATCATCTTCTTGCGCGAGCTGATCACCGGCGGCGGCACGCATCTCGGCGTCACCTTCCAGATCATCGTCTGGCTGTGGCTGACCGTGGTGTTCGCCAACTTCGCCGAGGCCGTCGCGGAAGGTCGCGGCAAGGCGCAGGCCGCCACGCTGCGCCGCGCGCGCACCGAGACGATGGCCAAGCGCCTCGCCACAATCAACGCGACCAGCTACGAGGAAGTGGGCGCGCCGCGGCTCCAGCCTGGCGATATCGTGCTGGTGGAAGCCGGCGACCTGATCCCCAGCGACGGCGATGTGGTGGAAGGCATCGCCTCGGTCGACGAATCCGCGATCACCGGTGAATCCGCGCCGGTGATCCGCGAAAGCGGCGGCGACCGCTCCGCCGTCACCGGCGGTACGCGCGTGCTGTCGGACTGGGTGAAGGTGCGCATCACCGCAGCCCAGGGATCGACCTTCCTCGATCGCATGATCGCGTTGGTGGAAGGCGCCGAACGCCAGAAGACCCCGAACGAGATCGCGCTCAACATCTTGCTGGCCGGCCTGACCATCATCTTCGTCATCGCGGTGGCGACCATCCCGAGCTTCGCCACCTATGCGGGCGGTTTCGTCCCCGTGGTGATCCTGGTCGCCTTGTTCGTCGCGCTGATCCCGACAACGATCGGCGCCTTGCTCTCGGCCATCGGCATCGCCGGCATGGACCGCCTGGTGCGCTTCAACGTGCTGGCGATGTCCGGCCGCGCGGTGGAGGCCGCGGGTGACGTCGATACCCTCTTGCTCGACAAGACCGGCACCATCACGCTCGGCAATCGCCAGGCGACGGAATTCTTCCCGCTCACCGGCGTCAGCGAGAGCGAACTGGCGGACGCGGCGCAGCTTGCCTCATTGCCCGATGAGACGCCGGAAGGCCGCTCGATCGTCGTGCTCGCGAAGGAGAAGTACAACATCCGCGGCCGCGACATGGCGCCGATGGACGCGCACTTCATCGCCTTCTCGGCACAGACGCGCCTCTCGGGCATCGATGTTGAAGGCGCCTCCATCCGCAAGGGCGCCGTGGATGCGGTGTTGAATTGGGTGCGCAGTGGCGGCGGCGTTGCCAGCGGCGACGGTGGCGTTGCCACCGCCGTGCGTCCGACCGTGACCGATGCCGCGGTGCGGGAGCTCTCTGCCAAATCCGACGAGATCGCCAAGGCCGGCGGCACGCCGCTGGCGGTGGCGAGGAACGGCCGCTTGCTCGGCGTCATCTACCTCAAGGACATCGTCAAGGGCGGCATCCGCGAGCGCTTCAACGAACTCCGCCGCATGGGCATCCGCACCGTGATGATCACCGGCGACAACCCGCTCACCGCCGCCGCGATCGCCGCCGAAGCCGGGGTGGACGACTTCCTCGCCCAGGCCACCCCGGAAGCGAAGCTGAAGCTGATCCGCGACGAGCAAGCACAGGGCAAGCTGGTGGCGATGTGCGGCGACGGCACCAACGATGCGCCCGCCCTGGCGCAGGCCGACGTCGGCGTGGCGATGAACACCGGCACCATGGCCGCGCGCGAGGCCGGCAACATGGTCGATCTCGACAGCGATCCCACCAAGCTGATCGAGATCGTCGAGATCGGCAAGCAGTTGCTGATGACCCGCGGCGCGCTGACCACGTTCAGCATCGCCAACGACGTGGCGAAATACTTCGCCATGATCCCGGCGATGTTCGTGGTGTTCTATCCGCAG
>DATJNA010000208.1:0-7615 GCA_035508435.1 Acetobacteraceae bacterium
CGTTCCGCCCGACCTGTTCCATGACGTCGTTCGATCGGTTCATGGGGGTGCATCCGTGACCGCCGTCTTGCACGCTGGCGCAGAAGCAGGCCTGCAGCCGGAGTGAGACGGATGTCTATTTTGCACATCGTCTTCGGAAAACTCAGCCTTCATGCCTTTCCCTTCTGGGACATGCTGCAGCATCCGACGCACGAAAACATCGTCAACGGCGTCATCGCGACGGCCGCCGCATCCGTCGTCGTGATCGGCGCCGGCGTAACGCTTTTGCTCATCACCTGGTACGGCAAGTGGCGCGTGCTGTGGTCGGAATGGCTGACCAGCGTCGACCACAAGCGCATCGGCATCATGTACATTGTGATCGCGTTCGTGATGCTGGCGCGCGCCTTGATCGAGGCCGTCCTGATGCGCACGCAGCAGGCGTTCGGCCTCGGCGGCGGATTCCTGTCACCGGAACATTTTGGCGAGCTGTTCAGCACCCACGGCACGATCATGATCTTCTTCATGGCCATGCCGTTCCTGATCGGCCTAATCAACTTCGTCATGCCGATGCAGATCGGCACGCGTGACGTGTCATTTCCGGTGATGAACTCGGTCAGCCTCGGCCTGACGATGGCAGGCGCGATGCTTGTGATGATTTCACTGGTTATCGGCAAGTTCTCCACCGGCGGCTGGAGCGGCTATCCGCCATATACCGAGATCGCCTTCAGCCCAGGTGTCGGGCCGGATTACTGGATCTGGGCTGTCTCGCTGTCCGGCATCGGCACGATGCTGACGGGGATCAATTTCGCGGTGACAATCTACAAGCGCCGCGCACCGGGCATGACGCTGATGCGCATGCCGCTGTTCACCTGGACGGCGCTCTGCACCGCGATTCTCATGATTTTCGCCATGCCGCCGCTGACCGTCGCGACCGCATTGCTCGCGCTGGACCGCTATCTCGGATTCCACTTCTTCACCAATATGGCCGGCGGCAATATGATGAACTACGCCAACCTTTTCTGGTTGTTCGGCCACCCGGAGGTTTACATTCTTATCTTGCCGGCGTTTGGCGTATATTCGGAAGTCATCCCGACATTCTCCGGCAAGGCGATTTACGGCTACGTGTCGCTGGTGCTGGCAACGATGTCGATCGCCCTTCTGTCATTTGGCGTGTGGCTGCACCACTTCTTCACCATGGGTCAAAGCGCGGGCGTCAATGCGACGTTCGGCATCGCCACGATGATGATCGGCATCCCGACGGGCGTGAAGATCTATGATTGGATGCTGACTATGTTCCGCGGCCGCATAAGATTCACCGTTCCGATGGTCTACAGCCTGGGCTTCATGATGCTGTTCGTCATTGGCGGCCTGAGTGGCATCATCCTGGCCAATCCGTCGATCGACTATCAGGTTCACAACACGCTGTTCCTGGTTGCGCATTTTCACAACGTGCTGATCCCCGGCCTGCTGTTCGGCATGCTGGCCGGCTACCATTTCTGGTTTCCGAAGGCCTTTGGATTTCGGCTGAACGAACGTTGGGGCATGGCGTCCGCGCTGTGCTGGATCGTCGGGTTCATGTTCGCCTTCTTCCCGCTGTATGCGCTTGGCCTTATGGGGTTCCCGCGCCGCACCGTGGCGTTCTACAACCCGGTCTACCAGCCGTACATGGCGATCGCCGAATTCGGCGCGCTGATCATCCTGATGGCGCTCGCCTGCCTGGCGATCCAGCTTGTTGCTTCCATTTTGCAGCGTGAGCAAAACCGGGTACCCGCCGGCGATCCGTGGAATGCCAGTGCACTGGAATGGTCGGTCGCCGCGCCGGCGCCGGAGTACAACTTCGCCGTGCTGCCGGAGGTGACCGCCAGACACGCCTTCATGGTCGCCAAGGAGAATGGCACGGCGTACGGCTCGCCGGAACGCTTCACCGATATCGAGATGCCAAGGAACAGCCCGTTGGGGATTGTTCTGTGCGCGACCGGCTCGTTCGTCGCATTTGGCCTGGTTTGGCACATCTGGTGGATGGTGGCGCTTGCCATGCTGGCCACCGTCGCCGCCGTCATCTGGCACGGTTCCGTCCGCGACTATGAACGAATCATCCCGGCGGAAACGGTCCGGCGGGACTATATACGCTGGCTGCAATTATTGTCTGAAACCGAACCGGTGTCGCGCGACGGCGAGGTTGCCCACGACAATGCCGGCCTCGCCGACGTTCACGAGACCATGGAGGCGGCCGAATGAGCGGCAATACGCTGCCCAATCCGGGCTTCAGGCTTCGCGCCAGCTATCATCATGTCAATCGGGAAGATGAAGTCAATTTCGGCTTCTGGGTATTCCTGATGAGCGATGCCATCATATTTGGACTGCTCTTTGCGACCTACGCGACTATGGTGCGGGCAACCGCCGCCGGGCCCGGTCCGAAGCAGTTGTTCGACATCAACAGTGTGGCGATCGAGACCGCGGCGCTGCTGCTTAGCAGTTTCGGGTATGGCATGGCATCGCTGGCGCTTAAATACGAACTGGGATATCGAAAGGTCATCGCCTGGCTGATCCTGACACTGCTGCTCGGTCTCGTGTTTCTCGGTTTTGAAGTGCACGACTTCCTGACAATGTTCGCCCACGGCGGCAGCCCCGGCGGAAGCGGCTTCACCTCGGCCTTCTTCGGCCTCGTGCCGCTGCACGGCCTGCACGTGGCCACCGGATGCATCTGGATGGTCGTGTTGATCGTGCAGATGTTGCGCTACGGGATCGACGCCGACGTCAGGCTCGGCGTGCAGCGGCTTGCGTTGTTCTGGCACTTCCTCGACATCGTGTGGATCGCAATCTTCTCGATCGTCTATCTCGGCGGGCTGGCATGAATCACGCTGATGACCTCGGCGGGCTGCCGCCACGGATGCAGCCCCCCTTCGGCGGTAGCACGCCAGGCGACGGCTTTCGCAACGACTTGCGCAGCTACGCTTGGGGGCTGTTGCTCGCCATCGTTCTGACCGCCGTGCCATTCGCGCTCGTCCATGCGCACGCGTTGCCCACGTCTTCGCTGTGGTTGGCGATCGGACTGTTCGCCCTGGTGCAGGGGGTGGTCCACTTCCGGTGCTTTCTGCACATCAACCCGCCGCATGAACATCTCGATGAGGCATTGCTGGTGGCGTTCACCGTGATCATTCTGATCATGATGGCGGGGGGGACGGTGTGGATCCTGGGCAATCTTCATAGCCGGATGTACTGAAGCGAAGGCCTCGGGGCGCACGGCCGGCGATCCACGTTTTGAGGATGACGGCAAACCTTGCCGGTCGCGCTTGTCAAACCCCAAGCCGTACCATGGCCTCCTCCGGCGTCAGTTCCGCGCGTTCCGCCGTCGCCCGCCGCTTCAGCTCCACCTTTCCGGCAGCCGCGCCGCGGGGGCCGACGATGAGCTGCCAGGGATGGCCCATCAAATCCGCATCGGCGAATTTCGCGCCCGCACGCTCCTCGCGATCGTCGTACAGCGCATCGCGGCCCAGCTTCGCGTACAACGCCTCGCAGATCGCGTCGCAGGCCGCATCGCCCTTCCGCAGATTCAAGATCGCCGCCTTGAATGGGGCGATGCTGTCGGGCCAGATGATGCCGGCATCGTCGTGGCTGGCCTCGATCACCGCGCCGACCAGCCGCGACACGCCAATGCCGTAGCTGCCCATCTCCGGATGCACCTTCGATCCGTCGGGCGCCGTCACCGTGCAGTTCATCGGCCGCGAGTATTTGGTGCCGAAATGGAAGATGTGGCCGACCTCGATGCCGCGGCCCTCGCGGCGGCGTTCCGGTGCGACCTTCTCCCATTCCGCCGGATCGTGCTTCTCATCGGTCGCAGCATAGTTCGTGGTCATCAGCGTGAAGAACCGGTGCAGGTCATCGGCGCTGTCGTGGCTGAAGCCGCCGGCGCCGCGCGACAGGTAGTCGATCTCCTCGAACGCGGCGTCGAAATATACCTGGCTCTCGCCGGTCGGCGCCAGGATGATGAACTCGTGACTGAGTTCGCCGCCGATCGGGCCGCTCTCCGCCTCCATCGGGATCGCCTTCAGCCCCAGCCGCTGGAACGTGCGCATATAGGCAAGCATCATCTTGCGATAGCTCACCACCGCGCCGGCGTAGTCCATGTCGAACGAGTAAGCGTCCTTCATCAGGAACTCGCGCCCGCGCATCACGCCGAAGCGGGGCCGCACTTCGTCGCGGAACTTCCACTGGATGTGGTAGAGGATCTGCGGCATTTCCCGATAGGACTGGATCGACTGGCGGAACAAATCGGTGATCATCTCCTCGTTGGTGGGGCCGAAGAGCATGTCGCGGTCGTGGCGGTCGGTGATGCGCAGCATCTCCTTGCCGTAGTCCTCATAGCGGCCGCTCTCGCGCCATAGCTCTGCCGGCTGGATGGTCGGCATCAGCAGTTCCTGGGCGCCGCACGCATCTTGCTCCTGCCGCACGATGCGCTCGATGTTCTTCAGCACGCGGAAGCCGAGTGGCAACCATGCGTAGATGCCGGCGGAGGTCTGTCGCACCAGCCCCGCGCGCAGCATCAGCCGGTGCGAGGCGATCTGCGCCTCGGCGGGCGTCTCCTTCAGCGTGGGGATGAAGCCATGGGAGAGACGCATCGCGGGTTCTATCCGTGTAGGTTGTGGTGACCCGACCCTAGCGTCGGCGACCGGCTGCCGCCAGATGCGGCGCCTGGGGTTCGGCTGATGGAATTTTTGTGCGCTGCACAAGGGGAAGATCGTAATAAACCTTCCGTGTGGCGGAAAAAATCGCACAAAACGGCGTGACTCGGGGGTGGTCCTGGTAGTAACACTCCGTGGCCCCACCCGTGACTGAAGCGGGGCAAGTTTGGGGAGGAAAACGCCAGTCACACGGGCAGGTTGAGGAGGCTTCCTCACCTGGCCCATGTGGGCGACGGGTTACCCCACTGAAATCTTCCGAAACTTTCGTACCGCAGGCAGACCGCCTAGTGTCGCGGCATGAACGGTAGCCGCGCGCCAGCCTGATATCGCCATGACCGCCCTGGCCGCGTTGCCCGCGATCCGCCTGCCGCTCGAGCGGCCGCCTCGGCGGCTGCGGTGGTCGATCGCGTGCTCCATTCTGCTGCATCTTGGGCTGTTGGCGCTGGTCATCGTGGCGGCGCGGCACCGACATGCCATGCCGGAAGCGGTGCCGCCGGCCCCGGTGGCGATGGTGTTTGAGGGAGGCGGCAAGACGCCGCCCTCGGTTGCCAATCCGGCGCCGGTCTCGCCCAATCGCCCCGCCTCGCCGGCACCGCAGATGGCGTCGCCGCCGGCAGCATCGCCGCGGCCGCCAGCGCCTGCCGCGCCCAGGGTGCAGCCGCCCAGGGAGCAGCCGCCCTGGGTGCAGCCGCCCAGGGTGCAGCCGCCCACGCCGCAACCCGAGCAACAACCGCGACAGGTGCCGCCGGCCGAGGCGCCGCAGACGCCCAAGCCGCAGGCGGTCACGCCGCCCGCGCCGCAAACGCCGCCGCCCGGGCAATCGCAGCCAGCAGCGCCGCCGGCGCCACAGGTACCGCCGCAGCCCACCCCGCCGCCGGTGACGGCTGTGCCACAGGTGCCACCGCCGCCGCAGTCGATGCCGCGGCCCGAACCCTCGCCGCCGACACCTGCCCCCCAGCCGCCCAGACCGGCGCCGCAGCCGCCGGTGCAGGCTGTGCCGCCGCCGCGCCCAGTCCCGGTCGAACCCGCGCCCGCCACACCGGCGCCGTCCGAGCAAGCGCCGGCAGTACGCGCCGAACCGATCCCGTTGCCGCCACCGACGCCCGTGCCGGCGCCGCAGCCACCGGTGCGCGCGCCCATACCGCGGTCGCGTGAAGCGGCACGCCCGGCACCACAGCGGCCAAGCCTCGCTTTCCCGGCGCCGATGGATTTTTCGCTGGGATCGCGCTCACCAGCGGCGGCGCCTCCGGCGACGGCGGCGCTGGCGACGCCGCCACGGTCGCGGCCGTCGGTGGGGACCATGGACCTGTCATTTGCGCCGATGACCGGCGGCGGCGACATCACGCAACTGCACCCTGAGGGGAAAGGCGACACCGTCGGGGCCGACTGGTTCAACGAGGTCTCGGCCTGGTGGATCCGCCACCGGTTCTATCCGCGGGAGGCGGCCAGCCTGAGTCAGGAGGGCGACGTGACGCTCCACCTGAAAGTGGCACAAAGTGGCCATGTGGAGACGCTCGCGCTTGCGGAGGGCTCCGGGTCACCGTGGCTGGACATGGGGGCGGAGGCGGTGTTCCGCGGGGCCAACCTGCCGCCGTTGCCCGGCGACGTGCGCGATCCCTCGGTCGAGGTGAACTTCACGATCCATTATCAGATTATCCACTGACGGCCACGTCGCTGTCCGGCAGGCAACATGCGGGACAGGCATTTCTCTCGCGAAACGGGAACCCTCGGCCAGGGTCGGATCAATCCCTGGGCGCGGCGAACATGCCGTGGCGGAAACTCATATAGTCGCTGCTGATCAGCAGATCGACCCCGACCCACAGAATCGCTGCCACGACGCTGGTGATGACGATCTTCGTCAGCATGCGCGGGTTCTCGGGCGCGCCGCGCCAGCCGGTGTGCGGATCAGGGTTGGTGGTTGAGTGCACGCCGATCGGCAGCACGGCGAACAGTACCGTCCACCAGATCAACAGATAGACCACGAGACCGGTGAACCAGCCCATGCTTTCCGTCTCAAGTCGTCTGTGTCAGCAGCTCTGCCGGTGTGATGGCGGCGGCGGACATGCGTTCGAGCTGCGCGTTGAGTTCCGCCCCGAGCAGGACCGCGTAGGCGGACAGGAAAAACCACAGCATCACCGCTGCGACGGCGCCAAGCGGACCGTAGGTGGCACCGAACGCCGCGATATGCCCGATGTAGAACGACAGCAGGACCGAGGCGAGCAACCACAGCGTCAAGGCCAGCGCGCTGCCCGGAGAGATCCAATGCCGCGGCGGGCGCGGGCGCGCGGGCCCGAAGCGGTAAAGCAAGGCCAGGGACAGCGCGGCGCAGCCGAGCAATAGCAACAGGCTCGCGAGATGGACCACGCGCATGCGCAGGCCCCAGGGGGTGACGAAGCGGAACCAGGCGGGCATGCCGACCAGGACGGCGACCGCGACCACGGCGCCGAGTATCGCCACCACGGTCATGGTGAGCGAAACCAGTTGGAAGCGCAGGAAGCCGCGGCGTTCCTGTCCGCCATAGGCGATGGTCAGTGCCGCGAGCATCGAGCGCGTGCCGACGCCCGCCGTCCAGAGCGTCAGCAGTACGCTGACTCCCAGCCCGACGCCGAGGCGCACCGGCGGCTGGACCACCAGGTGGTGGAGGCGGTCGGCGATCAGCCAGTAGGCCTCGGAGGGCAGCAGGTCGTGCAACCAACGCACCTGGTGTTCCACGCCGCGAGGGTTGAAGACCAGGCCGTAGATGGAGATGAGCACGCTCATCGCGGGGAAGAGCGAGAGAGTGGCGAAGAAGCCGCAGCCGGCGGCGGCAAGCGCGACGCGGTCCGAGATGCTGGCACGGAGGGTTGCCTGGAGAATGTTGCGCCACGCGGAGACGGGGATCGTGCGCGGCGCGGTCGGCGTCCCCGTGTCACCGCGAGATGCGCCAGCGGCGAACCATCCAGGTCGGACGGCGC
>DATJNA010000209.1:0-140509 GCA_035508435.1 Acetobacteraceae bacterium
GCCATGCGGTCGGTCTCGTCCGACAGGTAGCGCGGATTGATCAGCGGCATATCCTCGGGCTGGTTCGACTTCGCCTTCACGTAACCGCGCGACTGCGGCCGCATCTGCCAGGCGCCGGCGCTGATGCCGGGGGATTCCTCCCGCTCGCCAATCTGCCCGTTCTTGAAGCTGCCGGGCGCGAAGGTGACCTGCATGTCGGACGTGGCCGATGACTCCAGGACCTTCACCGATGCCGCGACCAGCGACGGGCTGTAGGTCAGCATGCCCTTGCCGGTGACCATCCAGCGCAGCACCTCGATCGCCAGCGGAATGCCGCGCGCCTTCTCATTCGCGGTGGGCAGGCCGGCGACCGGATAAGACAGGCGCGCGGTGAAATGATCCTGCATGTTGCGGCCGACGCCCTTCAGCTCGTGCACCACCGGGACGCCGATTTCGGCAAGGTGGTCGGGATCGCCGACGCCGGAAAGTTGCAGGATATGCGGTGAGCCGATCGCGCCGGCCGACAGGATCACCTCGCGCCCGGCTGTCGCTTGCTGTGTGGCGGCGCCGCGGGCGAATTCCACGCCGGCGGCGCGTCTGCCCTCGAAGATCAGGCGATGGACCGTGGCATTGGTGACCAGCCGCAGATTCGGCCGCGACAGAGCCTGCGCCAGGTAGGTGCGCGCCGCGCTGGCCCGGCGCCGTCCATTGCGGGTTTGCTGGCACCAGCCGATCGTGTCGACCGAGCCATGCGTGATGCCGTTCACGTCCGCCTGGTAGGTAAGGCCGAGTTGTTTGCCTGATTCAACCACCGCCTCGCAGATCGGCGAGCGGTCCGTGTTCGACGTGTGCAGCGGCCCATCCTTGCCGCGGACCTCGTTCGCCTGGCCTTCCCAATGCTCCGCGGCACGGAACAGGGGCAGGCAGTCGTCCCAACTCCAACCGCGGTTGCCGAGCTGGGCCCAATGATCGTAGTCCTCGGGCTGGCCGCGAATGTAGATCAGGCCGTTGATCGAGGAGGAGCCGCCAACCACGCGGCCGCGCGTATAGACGATGGCGCGGCCGTTGGTGCCGGGATCGGGCTCGGCGCGGTACTTCCAGGTCAGGGTGTCGTGGTCGAGCATCTTGAAGAAGCCGGCCGGGATGTGGATCAGCGGATTGGTGTCCCTGCCGCCGGCCTCGATCAGGATAACGCTGGTGGTGGGATCCTCGGTGAGGCGGGTGGCCAGGACGCAACCGGCCGATCCGGCGCCTACGATCACATAGTCTGCTTGCATGGTTTCCGTCCCAGGGTGGTGTTGGTTGGGCGGAGTGTGACTCGGGTTGGGGCGGGGGCAAAGGCGGCGGCGATGGGGGAGGGTGTGTGCGGCGCTGCCAATGTATGGCTAGGAGTTTGCCCCGCCCGCCTTGGCAGGATCAGATCATGAATCTGATCGTGCGCATGTCTGATGAACCTGCGGCCGTGTGAGCGGTGCCGATCCCGATCGCGTTGTTTGACAGCGGCGCGCGCTAATGCCGACCATGTCCTCGACCAGCGTGAAGCGCGGCGGAGCGTGGCCTTTGCCCACGGATGGGCATCAGCTCGCCCTTCAATATCGCCTGACCAGCTCCTTTGCCGCCTATCTCGAATTGGCGCAGCGTCGGAACTTGCCGCTGGCAACATTTGACGACGAACTGCGCCCCGCGGCTGCAACAGCCGGCGTGACCGTGCTGTGAGCAGCGCTGAAATTTCTGCTGCCATCCACCGTGCCGAGATATCGGCGGCGGCATGCGCCACGCGGCACCGGGGCCGCCTGACGAGCGCACCGGGTGGATAGCGACTGCGGCCGGTGCGGCTCGCTCATCGCGGCAATGGGTGGCTTTCTATCGGTCCGGTTATTGGCCGGTATCTTACCAGGGGCGGACATTGAGTCTTACGAATCCGCTTGTGCAAGACGCCTTGGTGGCGGGGCAGAACGTCTCCGTTCTCATTCCACGCTCGGTGCCGACCTTGCCGGTTGAACCGGCGCCTTCACCGGCCGAGAGCGTCGTTGCGCAACATCGGGATGCTGCGCACGGGCGATAGGTGCGGAGCGCCGCGTTGCCTTGTTGACGTCGTCGCGCGAGCGATTTGCCAGCATGGCGCTCGCAATAACGTGAAAGAGATGGTCGGCCCGCGGCGCGAATGCGGACTGGCCGGCGAGCCAGCCGAGCGCCGACATCAGGGCGAACAAATCCTCCCCATCGATATCGGCGCGCGCCGTTCCCTCGGCCTGAGCGCGGCGCAGAAGTCGTCCGCCCGCTGAGTGCACCGCAGAGCATGAAGCAAAAAGCGCGGAATCCGGGTCCACGTGGGCGGCCGCCATCAGGTCGACAACGCCCCTGTAGCTTTGGACGAATGCCACCCCTTCGCGAAACCAGGACACCAGCGCTTCGTCAGGCGGCGTCGACGTCTCGAGCTCGCCTGCCTTCTGTGTCAGTGCGTCCAGATTCGAACGCAGCAACGCCTCGAACAACGCCTCTCGCGTCGGGAAATGACGAAACAACGTGGCCAACCCGACGTCGGCCCGGCGGGCGATATCCCGCATGGACGCATCGGCACCATGCTCGGCGACGACCTCACGCGCGACGGCAAGCAGGTGGCGGTAATTTTTTCTGGCGTCGGCTCGCATGGGTCGCCTTGACAATCGGATCAGTGATCCACTTATATCCGGTGGGATGTGGATCAGTGATCCACAACATACCGCGCATTCGCGGAAATGGGAAACAGAGATGCCGTCCGACACGGCGAAAGGAGGAGTCATGGGCAAGCTCGAGGGTAAAGTTGCAGTGATCACGGGCGGATCGAGCGGCATGGCGCTGGCGAGCGCCAAGCGGTTCGTCGAAGAAGGCGCCTACGTCTTCATCATGGGCCGGAGGCAGGAGGCGCTTGACGAGGCGGTCAGGCAGATCGGCCGGAACGTGACCGGCGTGCGCGGCGACGCGGCCAATCTCGAGGATCTCGACCGCCTGTTCGACACCGTCAAGCGCGAAAAGGGCAAGATCGATGTCCTGTACGCGAGCGCCGGCATGGGCGAAAGTGTCATGCTGGGTGAGATTACCGAGCAGCACTTCGATGCGACGTTTGGCCTGAATGCGCGCGGCACGCTGTTTGCGGTTCAGAAGGCGTTGCCGCTGTTCAACGATGGCGGATCGATCTTCATGACCGGGTCGGTCGCTTCGGTGAAAGGCTTTCCTGGTTTCGGCGTGTATTCGGCGAGCAAGGCAGCGTTGCGCTCATTCGCGCGCACCTGGCTCAACGAACTGAGGGGCAGGAACATCCGGGTGAACGTGCTGAGCCCGGGGCCGATCGCCACACCGATGCAGGACCAGGTCCTCGACGAGGAAGGGAAGCGGATGTTCGAATTCCTGATCCCGCGGGGAAAGATGGGTCGTCCCGAGGAAATCGCGACGGCCGCGCTGTTTCTTGCCTCAGACGATTCGAGCTTCGTGAATGGGGTGGAGCTGTCTGTCGACGGCGGCCTCTCGGCCATCTGACATCGCACCGAACAGCGTGCGGCCGCCGGGCACTCCGGAAAGACGCTTAGCGCGGCTGGATCGTTCCCTGCAACCAACGTAACCAGTGATCGGAAAGTCAGCATGAGCTACGCAATCGTAGGTTTCGGCGCGGTCGGCCAGGCGCTGGCCCGCATGTTCGCCCGCAAGGGCATCGAAGTGGCTGTCGCAAGCTCTCGTCCGCCTCAAGCGCTCGCGCCGCAGGCAAACGCGATCGGCCCAACGATCGTTCCCAAAACCTTGCAGGACGCGCTCGAGGCCGATATCGTCATACTGGCCGTCCCGTACTGGCAGCACCGCGAGGTCGCGAAGGCACGGTCAAGCTGGCAGGGCAAGATCGTGATCGACGTGACGAACAGTCTCGACGATTTGGGCGGTGTTCCTTCCTCCGCGGTCATCGCCCGTACCCTGCCCGGTGCCCAATTGGTCAAGGCGTTCAACCATCTGCCGGCCCGCGTCCTCGCGGAAGACCCGGCCAGCAACGGCGGACGACGGGTGGTATTCCTGTCGAGCGACGATGACAGCGCGACCGCAACGGTCGCCGCCCTGGCGGAGCAACTCGGCTATGCGCCGGTCAGCCTCGGCAAGATCGCGGAAGGCGGTCAGCTCGTGCAGGGGCGGGACAAGAGCTGGGCGCCCCTGATCTTCCAGGACCTGTTCAAGAAGGAGCCAAGAGCCATGCCTGATGCCGTCGATCAGCGGCCACCTGTCGCCATTGGTCACGTGAGCCTTCACGTCACCGATATTGGTGCTGCCTCGCATTGGCTCGCAACCGTGGGGTTGCGTCCGATCGTATCAGGCAGCGATCTGGCAGTGCTTGAATTGCGCGGCGGCACGCATCTGGTTGTCGTACCAGCCGGGCAACCGCCCGAACCGAGGACGAAAGCGCCGTTCGATCTGATGTTCGACGACATAGACGCGACGCACCGCATCTTTGCCGAGAGGGGATTGTCCCCATCGCCGATCCGACGCGGTCGCATTCACGACTCGTTCGAGATCGTCGGACCCGACGGATGGATGTTCACCATCAATTCCTCGCATGCCAGCGGCCAACCTGTTTGACTGCAGGTTCCCTGTCGCATGGGTCCCGGTTGGCGCTGCACTTCGACAGCATTGCTGCCGCGGAAAGGGTTCAAGTATCGCGCGTTGGTGCGGGATCCCAATAGCAACCGGGCATGTCGGCTGACGAGGTATGGGGCGAAAGTGTCGCAGGGAAACCTCGATGATCCGGGCAGCTTGATACGCGCGATGAAGGATGTGCTCGGCGTATTCTCCGTGCGGGCGAGTGTCCGGTCCTGGACGGGACCATGTTGCCATTCATCGACTGCGATGGGGCTATTCCGGCAGTAGCGGCCGTGGTCACCATGCCGCCCCTTTGGGTCGAGACCGGATGGATCGCCCAACGCTTTACCACCGTGCCTTCTGCCAGAGCGACAGGTGCCCGTCATTTCCCGGCTTGCGCGCAACCGCCAGGCCGATCCCACCGCTGCGGCAGTTGGCAAACTCCACGCGACCGATCATTGTCCGATTCAATGCACCCACACGAAGGCTGACAACGCGGCTCCGCACCAAGGGGGAGGGAGAAGAATCAATGGCAATCGACGTAGCAACCGGCATCGCCCGCATCCTCAAGCAGGAGAGCGTGGCGTGGGTTTCCACCTTCCCCGTCTGCCGCGTCAACAACGCGCTCGGCCGCGAAAACGTCCCGATGCTGATGATGCGCGACGACCGCTACGCCGTCGCGGTCGCCGACGCGTTCTCGCGCATTAACGCAGGCTCCCGCATCGGCGTGTGCACCTTCCAGGGTGGCGTCAACGCCGCCGGCATGCAGTACGCCTACGCCGGCCTGGCGCAGGCCTACGAGGATGGCTCGCCGGTTCTTTGCATCACCGATGGCGTGCCGGCCGGCGCCTCCGGCAACAGCCAGTACGACGTCGCATCGGCCATGAAGACGGTGTCGAAATGGTTCGGCTATCTCGACAAGCCCGAGCGCACGCCCGAACTCATGCGCCGTGCCTTCACCATGCTGCGCAGCGGCCGGCCGGGCCCGGTGATCCTGGCGATTCCCAATGCCACGGCGACCTACGACGAGACTGCCGACCCCTACCACCCGGTGAAAGGCTGGAAATCGGCGCCGGACCCGGCGGATGTGCGCATCGCGGTTGACCTTCTCCTGGCCGCCCGCAGCCCGCTGATCTACGCTGGCGAGGGCGTCATCTACGCGGGCGCCTCGGACGACCTGAAAGCGCTGGCAGAGCATGTGAACGTGCCTGTCATCACGACGCTCAAGGCCAAAGGGGCGTTCCCCGAGGACCATCCCCTGTTTGTTGGCGTGCGCGGCGATCAGGTGGCGCATTATCTGAACAAGAGCGACGTCATCCTCGCCGTCGGCACAAGCCTGTCGCCGGGCCGCTTCAGCCACGCCATTCCCGATGCGGCTGATAAGACCATCATCCACTGCCTCGTCGACGAGCTGCATATCAACAAAATGTACCCCACGGCGCACGCGGTGCTTGGCGATGCGCGCCTGACCTTGCAGGCGCTGCGGGGAGAAATCTCCGGCCGCAGATCGGGTGCCGGAAGAACAGGGGAAAACGTGGCGGCGGAGGTGAGGGCGGCACGTGACGATGGGCTCGCCCGCTACCGGCAGGTCATGGCCTCCGACGAAAGGCCGATCAATCCGTATCGGGTGTACGGCGACCTCATGCAGGTGCTGGATTTGCGCAATTCGTTCGTGACGCACGAGTCGGGCAACACGCGCGACCAGCTCAGCACCGTCTTCGACACGCTGATCCCGCGCGGCTTCCTTGGCTGGGGCAATGTTTCTACCCTCGGCTTCAGCCTGGCGGCCGCCATTGCCGCCAAGAAGGCGTTTCCGCAGCGGACATCGGTGGCGGTCACCGGCGAGGCGGGCCTTGGCTACATGCTCGGCAACCTCGAGGTTCTGCTGCGCGAGAAACTCGGGATCACGGTGGTGCACATCAGCAATGGTGGCTTTGCCGGCTATGGACCCGGGTTTTGGGGGCCCGGACACGATCCGTTCACCCACCAGGTGCTCGGGCCGAACGACGTGGATATGTCGAAGGTGATCGGTGCGCTCGGCTTCCACACCGAGCGGGTCATCGAGCCGGCCGAGATCATCCCCGCCCTGCGGCGGGCGCTCGACGTCAATGCGTCAGGTCGCCCAGCCTATATCGAGTTCATCTGCTGCCAGTACCCGGTCTACGGTGGCTGGGTTGGGCGCAGCGCGGAGTGAAACGATGCCCAAGTTGATCCCCTTTCCCGACGCGTTGAGCAAGCCGTTCTGGGACGCCGTCAATCAAAGGCGGCTGGTGTTGCAGCACTGCGAAGCCTGCGATCGGCTGCAATATCCGCCGCAGCCGGCCTGCCAGGTCTGCAACTCGGACGCCAGCCTGACATGGCAAGAGGTGGAGGGCAGGGGCCATATCGCCACCTACATCGTGATCGAGGATGGCCGTCTCAACCGACGTATGCCCGACCAGCCTTATAACCTGGCGATGGTGACGCTGGACGCAGACAAGCGGGTCAATTTCTATTCCAATCTCCCAGGCACGCCGCCGTACCAGGTGCCGGTGGGCGCGGCCGTCGAGGTGACGTTCGAGGAGGTGGCCCCAGGCCAGCTCATCCACGAGTGGCAGGTGGTGTCATGAGCGGGCCAGGCGGGTATCAGTGGCGGCGCGACAAGGACGGGCTCGGCGTATGGGAGCATCGCGGCAAGGTCGCAGTGGCGGGTGTCGGACATTCGCCGGTGGACCGCCGCTGGGACGGCGTCTCGATGGACCAGACGCTGGGTGCTTACTCGATCCTGGCCTGCCAGAAGGCGATGGACGACGCGGGCGTGACGCCGGAGCAAATCGACGGCGTGATCTGCTGCGACAGCCATATTGCCGGCGGCAGCGGCGGCTCCGCGTCGCAGTGGGCGCCACGCCCGTACTTCGCTCCGCCCTACGATTCGGAATGGGGGCTGACGCTGGTCAATGCGCAGTGGCTTATCGCGCAGATGCGTCTGCCCAACGTCAAATTCGCACCGACCGGACTGCCGACCATCAGCGAAATGGTGGGCATGGCGGCACAGGCTGTGGGTGACGGCGTTTGCAGCACGTGTCTCGTCATCTATCCGACCGGCAACCTCGAAGGCCGCTATCGCCGCGGCGGCGAGAACGCCGACGACTACGCTCGCGGCGCACGCCAATGGACGGCGCCCTGGGGTAATCACGGCGGCAACGATTTCATCAACATCTTCCCGCACAATCAGTACTGCCTGAAATATGGCGGCAAGCACGACGACCTCGCACCCTTCGTCGTCAACCAGCACCGCAACGGTTTGCTCACGCCGTGGGGGTTCAACGCCACCCACAGCGTGCCGCAGCTCACCGTCGAGGAGTACGTCAATTCGCGCTACATCCTGAACCCGCTGCGGCTGTGGGATTGCGACCGGCCGGTGAATGCATCGGCCGCGTATTTGTTCACGACGGCCGAGCGCGCCCGCGACATGCGGCAGAAGCCGGTCTACGTGCTCAACCATTCGCAGCACAATTTCCGGAAGCGCAGCACTCAGGAGGATCTGGACGAGATCGAGGACTGGACCGATCGCGCCGCGCGGCGAATGTACGAGGGTGCGGGACTTGGGCCCAAGGACGTCGATATATTCAATCCGTACGACGGCTATGCACCGATGGCGCAGTTCTTTCTGGAGGGCTTCCAGTGGCACGGCGTCAAACGCGGCGATGCGTTCGCGTTCTACGCCGGCGATATCAGGGTGGAGGGGCCGCACCCGTTATGCTCCAGCGGCGGCAATCTGGGGAACGGGCGGACGCGGACGGCCATGTACACCGATTGCATCGAGCAATTGCGCGGCACGGCCGGCGCACGACAGGTCACGGTGCCGGCGGAGACGGCGCTCGGTGCATTCACCACGCCAAGCAGCGGTGGCTGGATCATGTTCTGCAAATCCCCGAGCTGACCGGCTTGGACGGCGCGCCAAACCGCAGCACGCTTCAGGCAATCAACCAGCGATGGGAGCCTTGTGCGATTCATGAAAGACAACAGCATATGGCGGGCGGTGCGCGAGGGGCGGGCCGCGCTGGGCACCGGGCTCAAGGAGTTCGCATCGCGCGGCGTGCCGTGGATCATCGAGGCCTCCGGCTTCGACTATTGCATGATCGACCACGAGCATGGCGCCTTCGACCTCGAAACGATCGCGGATCTGGCCGGGTGGTTTCAGGCTACCAACGTCTCCGCGATCGTGCGGATCCATAAATCCTTCACATATCTGATCCCGGCAATCCTCGATCAGGGGATCATGGGCATCCAGGTTTCGGAGGTCGATAACGCCGAGGACGCGCGCGCGATTGTACGGGAGGCGAAATTTCCGCCGATCGGCAACCGCGGTATCTCGGGACAGGGAATGCACACCGGGTACCGAAGCCATGGCGCCCGTCACGCCTCCGAGTATGCGCCATGGGCCAATGCCAACATCATCGCCTGCGTGTCGATCGAATCGCTTGAGGGCCTGGACAATGTCGAGGCGATCGCGGCCGTCGAAGGCATCGACATGATCGCCTATGGCCACTCGGACCTCAGTGCGCGCCTCGGTGTTCATCTCCAACTTGAGCATCCGACCTTCAAGGCAGCCGTGCGCCGGATCGCGGCGGCTTGTAATGCGCACGGCAAACTGGCCCGAGGCTCCGCGGAAACCGAGGCGCAGATCGAGGAGTATTGGCAGCTTGGCTGCAAGGTGTTGAACCTGCCCGGTAACGACGTCAGCACGTATCTGGATGGGCTGAAGGCACGGGCCAATCGAGCGCAAGCGCGGCTGAAGTCCATCGGTGTGCCGGTGCCTTAACGGAAGCGCGCGGGGGGCCGGCGATCCTTGCGCCTGAGTCCCTCAGGGTAAACAATGAGCAGCGAGGCGATGAAAACGCGGTCACGCCGCCAAGGGGAGGGAATGCCATGGATCTCGGGTTGCAAGGCAAACATGCAATCGTGACCGGCGGGAGCCGGGGCATTGGCAAGGCCATCGCTCGCGAATTGGCCCGCGAAGGGGTCGATGTGGCGATCGTGGCGCGGAACAAGGAGGCTCTGGAGGCGACGGCGCGGGAGTTAGGCGCCGAAACAAACCGGCGCATCCTTCCGATTGCCGCCGATGTCACGTCCAAAGAGCAAGTGGAACGCATGGTCGCCGAGGCGGCACGGCAATTCGGCGGCGTGCATATCCTGGTCAACAGCGGATCGGCGCCGGGCGGTTCAGCCACTGCAACCGGCCCGATTGAGACGGTCGTGGACGAGGATTTGATCCAGGACTTCAACGTAAAATATGTCGGCGCGCTGCGTTGCTCCCGCGCTGTCATCCCGTTGATGAAGACGGCCGGTTGGGGGCGCATCATCAACATCAGCGGTGGCAACGCGCGCAACGCGGGCAATCTGAGTGGCGGCGCACGCAATGCCGGCCTGGTTCACATGACCAAGACGCTGGCGGTGCAGTTGGGTCGTCACGGCATTACGGTCAATTGCATTCATCCCGGCACGACGCGCACGGAGCGCACGCCGAGTTTGTTAGCGGCCCGCGCCGCGCAACTGGGCGTATCCGCGGAAGAAGCCGAGCGACGGGACTTTGCGCCCGACTCGCCGCGCGGCAATTCGATCTGCCGTATGGTGGATGCCTCCGAAGTCGCTTGCGTCACCGTCTTCCTGGCCTCGGATAAGGCCTGGGCGGTGTCGGGCGAATTGGTCGTGGCGAGCGGAGGCGCGGGGCGGTCTGTTTATTACTGAGAAGCAACGGATAATGCATCGCACGAGCAGGGGGCCCGCCATGCCAGTCATCGACGTTCAGGTTCATCCATTCGATCGAAATCATCCCGGGCGGCCGTGGGCCAGTCCCTCGCACGGGCTCGACTCAGCCACGGGCGAGGAAATGGTCGCCGCGATGACCGGCGTCGGTGTCGACGGCGCGATCATGGTGTCGTCGTTCAGCGCCTACGAATACGATCCGAGCTATGCGCTCGAAGTTTATAACGCCTACCCGGAGAAATTCCGGGTCGTGACGCCGGTCGACGCGACCGATCCGGCGATTGACGATGTGGTGGCGCGGTGGGCGACTACGCCCGGCGCGCGCGGCATTCGCATCCGCATGCGCGAGGGCCTGCCGACGGACGCCGATCATCCCGGCCTGCACCGCGCTTTCGCTGCCGCCGCCAGGCATGGCTTGCCGGTCAACTTGCTTTGCTGGGGTATCCTGGACAAAGGCCTGCCGCACATCCAGCGACACCCCGACACGGTCATCGTGATCGACCATCTCGGCCTGCTGCAACCTGCTCGCCCGCCGGTTCCCGCCGACGTCTGGGCCGATCTGCCGAAGCTGCTGGGTTTGGCGCGCTATTCGAACGTGAGGGTGAAGATCAGCGGCGCCTGCACGATGTCGTACCAACCGTTCCCATACAACGACATCTGGGAGCCGGTGCTGCGGGTGATCGAGGCGTTCGGGCTGGATCGCTGCATGTGGGGCACCGACTGGACGCGGACGATCGGCATGCTGACCTACGAGCAAGGCGTGGCGCCGTTCCGCGATACCAAGCGTCTGTCCGAGAGCGACAAGGCGGCACTCATGGGCGGGACGTTGCAGAAGGTCTACAAGTGGTGAGGCGATTGCGGGGATAACGCGACAATGCCGCGGAGTGCGAGCGGATGCATCGCACGGTTGGTGCACGGCACCCGCCGTCGGGCCAGCCTCACGCTTGAAGAAAGGTCAGAATAAGTCCGCGGCGGCCGACTTGGCCATCGCAACGACTCACGAATCTTCGGGCCGTCCGGACTTATCCAGACCTTTCTTAACGCCTACCTCGGTAGTTGCGCTCGATCAACCGTGGGGACGACGATTAACAGCCAGTCCCTGATGGCCCGTTGGAGAGGGTGATTTGTAATCTCCCACATACGATAGTACCTGGAAACTGCGCCCCGATCCGCTGTCCCGGTTTTTAATTCGATGACTATTCTGGTCCTTTCCCGATCCTGAGCAAGAATATCGATCCTCCCCGATGGGCATACTCTTTCCGAGCCGCCATCCACTACCAGAAGCCCATCTTCAAGTTGTCCGATACAATTCCGAAGAGCGGCCTGCAAGTCCCGTGCTGGGCTGAACGCGGTCCCTACCGAATCTGCACTTGAGTCAATGGAATCAGCGCCGAGAGGGTCAGTTTCGAGCAGCGGGGTGCTCGTTGCACAATGCCATCGGATCGATTGCTCGCCGCCGCGGCCACTGTCATGTGCTGCCAAGCACGACCAGCGCGTCCACCGCCTTCACGCCCTGCCCCGCCGGCAGAACCATCAGCGGATTGATGTCCAACTCCGCCAGGTGTCCTTCCATATGCGTAGCGAAATACGACACCTGCACCAGCGCATCTTCCAGCGCCTCCACATCCGCCGCCGGCCGTCCGCGAAAGCCCTGCAGCAGCCGGGCGCCCTTAACCTCAGCGATCATCTCCCGAGCTTCCGACCGCGTGACAGGACACCGTCGCAGGGCCACATCGTTGTAGACCTCGACCATTACGCCGCCACTGCCGAACAGCAGCATCGGGCCCAACTGCGGGTCGCAGGACACGCCAATGATGACTTCGACGCCATCCCCCACCATCTCTTGCACCGACACACCGCTGATCCGGGCCTCGGGCGCATAGCTCTTGGCACTGGCCATGATGTCCGTGTAGGCCGTGCGTAGCTGGGCCGCATCGCGCAGGTTCAGCCGAACTACGCCGGCCTCTGTCTTGTGCAAGATATCCGGCGAATCGACCTTCAAGACCATCGGGAACCCGAGCCGTGTAGCGGCCGCGACGGCTTCCTCCGCTGACGCCGCCAGCACCTCGCGCGCACTCGCCACGCCCCAGGCCGCCAACAGCCGCTTGCTCTCGGACTCCGAGAGTGTCGCGCGCCCCAACCCAACAGCCTGTGCGATCGCCATATCCTGCGCCGCCGAACGCGGCGGGACCGAGGCAAGGCCGTCCGCCGGGCGACGCTCGCGCCAGGTATGATACGCAAGCCGGCTCCGCATGCCGCGGGCCAACTTGTCCGGCGTGTAGAAGATCGGGATCCGGGCGTTCCGCAGCATTCCCAGCCCAGCCTTGGCGTCGCGGCTGCCGGTCCACAAGAACACGACACCCTTGTCGGTCCGATCGCGCTGGCTGATGACCTGTTGCGCCTGCGCGTCGGCTCCGGAACTCGCCACCACCAGCGTCCCCATCCGGGGATCATCGACCATATGCTGCATGATCTGCGGGAACGACTCGCTGTTCGCAAAGCCGGTCACATCGGCAGGATTCGCCGCCCATCCGAAGCCCTGCAAGATCCCGTTGATGCCATCACGCGCCGCGTCGCCCAGCATCGGCAGATCGAGCCCGGCCGCGCCACACATGTCGGCGGTGAGCGAACTGATGCCGCCGGAATGCGACACCACCGCGATCCCCGGCACCGCGGGCCTGGGCGTAAACGCCAGCAGGTGCGCAACTTCTAAAAGTTCGTCGTAATCCTGGACCCGGATCACCCCGTATTGGGCAAAAATCGCATCGTAGCGGGCATCCGCGCCGGTCAGCGCCGCGGTATGCGAGCGTGCGGCCCTCGCCCCCAATTCCGAACGACCGATCTTGATCAGCACGATCGGCTTGCCACGCTCCGCCGCGAGCTTCGCCACTTCCAGAAACTTATCGGCCCGCTTGAAGCCCTCGACAAACCCGGCAATCACGCGGGTCTCCGGATCATCCAGCAGATAGCGGGCGAAATCCGCAAAATCGAGGTCCGCCTCGTTCCCGGTCGAGATGATGTAGCTGAAGCCGATGCCGTTCTCTACGGCTCGCACCAGGAACGGTCCGAACGCCGTCGCGCCGCTTTGGCACACCAGGCCGATCGGCCCGCTCAGCCCGTCCGCCCCGCGCGACGAAGAGGTGGCCCAGATGTCGTCTTTGACATTCGCGAGCCCCAGGCAGTTAGGCCCGCTGATCCGCATGCCGGAGGTGCGGGCAAATTCTCCCAATTCCCCCTGCAAATCACGCCGGTTGTCCACGCCGCGCTCGGCAAAGCCCGCCGAGATGACGATCGCCGATCCCGCCCCCTTGCGGTGGCTCTCCTGGAGAACCGAGAGCACCTGGTTGTAGGGCACCACCACGCCCACCAGATCGGGGGCTTCCGGCAGGCTTGTCACATTCGGGTAGGACGTCTCGCCCATGATTGCGTCATAACGTGGGTTCACAGCATAAACCCGCAGCCGGTCCTTGGCCTTCAGCGCCGCAGCCAGCATCCGCCCGCCATACTGCATCCGCGGCGTCGCGCCCACGATCGCGATGGAGCGCGGGTTGAGCATTTTGTGGATCGACGCCATCTGTGGTTCTGTCCAGAAATCCATGACACCCCCGGAAAGTTGTCATTGCGAGGAGCGCAGTGACGAAGCAATCTCCAACATGGCGAGCTGCGATATGGCGGCTCGTCCCGACTGAGATTGCTTCGTCGCTGCTCTCTTCGCAATGATACGCGGCCACGACCCTGCCGGTTGATTGGCATCCGGCCGCGGGCCAAGATACCCGGCGCTTTTGAGAGATGACAAACGATGAGTGGCCTCAAGATCGCGGTGATCGGTAGCGGAATCGGCGGGCTCACCGCCGCGGTATCGCTGCGGCAGGCCGGCTTCGATGTCGATGTTTACGAACAGGCGCCGGAGCTGACCACGATCGGCGGCGGAATCAACATGGGTCCGAACGCCGTCCGGGTGCTGTATGGTCTCGGCCTGCGAGAGGGCCTGCATCGCGAGGGCGTAAGGCCGCTGACGCACCATCAGCGGCGCTGGGACGACGGCAGCACGCTCGCCTACACAGCGATCAATCCGCGCTGCGAAGACCTTTATGGCGCGCCCCATATCACCATCCACCGTGCCGATTTGCTCGACGTCATCGCCTCAGGCTTTCCCACCGACCGTATACACCTCGGCCACCGCCTCGTGGGGTTTGACGACGTCGGCGACCGTGCGGCTGTGTCGTTTGCTAACGGCATGCGGATCGAGACCGACGTGCTGGTCGGTGCCGACGGGATTCACTCTGCTGTGCGTGCGGGGCTGTTCGGCGAACAAGCACCGCAATTCGCCGGGTGTGTTGCCTATCGGGGGTTGGTTCCGGCCGCGCGTATTGCGGATCTGAGGCTCGAGCTCGGCAACCAGTCCTGGCTCGGCCCCGGTGCCCATTTCGTACACTATTACGTCGCGCGCGGGAATCTCCTCAACTTCGTTGGTTGGACGGAGCATGACGCGTGGAACCGCGAGAACTGGACCGACCGTGCGACGATCGCCCGCGCGCTCGCCGCGTTCGAGAGTTGGCATCCGCAAGTTCGTCAGATCATCGGCGCGGCCGATGCCTGCTTTATTTGGGCACTGTTCGACCGCGATCCGCTGCCGCGCTGGTCGGCCGGTCGCGTGACCCTGCTCGGCGACGCCTGTCACCCGATGTATCCGTTCATGGGGCAGGGCGCGGCGCAAGCGATCGAGGATGGGGCGACGCTCGCGGCCTGTCTCAAGGCAGGCGGCGATCCGGCCGCGGCGCTCGAACGCTACGAGAGCCTGCGTCTGCCGCGCGTCACACGGCTGCAGCAGATGTCGCGCGCTAACAAGTCGCGCTTCCACATGCGGGACGGACCGATGCAGGCCGCGCGCGACGCCGAATGGCGAAGGTCTCCCGAACGCGATCCCGAGGCGATGCGCTGGCTCTACGGTTTCGACGCGAGCGCGTTGCAAGCGGCATCCGCCTGAGCCGATGCGGCATCGGCTGACCACCGCGGTATCGGCGGCCGCTGCGGCATGCTATGCTGGCGGCAAGCAATCGCGATTGGCATCGAACGACCAACGGGAGGGAGTAAGCCGATGACGTATGATTTGTTGATCCGCAATGGACGCATCGTTGACGGCTCCGGCATGTCGCCGTATCGCGGCGATGTCGCGGTGAAAGACGGCAAGATCGCAGAGATCGGCAGACTGAGTGGACCGGCCGCCCGCACCGTCGACGCCCAGGGCGCCGTGGTGGCACCTGGCTTTATCGACAACCATTGTCACTACGATGCCCAGGTGACCTGGGACCCGCTATGCTCCTATTCGTGTGACCATGGCGCGACCACGGTCATCTTCGGAAATTGCTCGTTATCGTTGGCGCCTGTCCGGCCGGGCAGGTCTGAACGCCTCGCCGAGTTTCTGTCCTATGTCGAAGCGATCCCAATGGACGTACTGCGCACCGTCGACTTCACCTGGGAGACGGTGCCGCAATACATCGATCAGCTCGATCGCAGTCTCGGTGTGAATGTCGGTCAGCTCATCGGCCACTCCGCGGTGCGCTACTATGTCATGGGCGACGATTGCCAGAAACGCGCCGCGACAGACGCCGAGATCAAGGCGATGCAGGAGGTCGTGCGCGAGGGAATGCTGGCCGGCGCGCTCGGTATTTCCGTGTCGCGCAATCAGGGACACTACGATCCGCAGGGTGTCCACGTCCCCGCATTATGGGCCGAGGAGAAGGAGATTTTCGCGCTAGGCGACGTGTTGCGCGAACTCGGCACCGGCATCATCCAGAGCGGTGGTGGCAACGGTGCCGAAATGAAGAACAGTTTGATGAGCCGGCTGTCGGAGGCTACCGGCAGGCCGGTGATCTACAACAATCTCAACCAGTCGATGCGCCGACCTAACGAGTGGAAAGAGCAGATGGCGCATGTCGATACGACGATCGCGCAGGGCATCCGTGCCTACCCAACCAGCACGCCCAACCGCATCACCGACTTCTTCACGATGGAGAACACGCAGACCTTCCGCGGCCTGCCGACCTGGCATCCCATTCTGCTGTCCACACACGAAGAGAAGCTGCGTGCCTATAGCGATCCCGAAATTCGCAAGAAGCTGCATGCCGAGGCGGTCGAATTCAAGGTCGACAAGGCCCCGCCTGGAATCTGCCGCACCTGGTGGGACTACATGACCGTCCAGCATGCGGCGCTGCCGAAGAACAAGGGTCTCGAGGGCATGACGGTCGGGGAGATCGCCAAGGCGCGGGGCAAGGGCATCATCGACGCGTTTCTTGACCTTGTCGTCGAGGAGAACCTGGAAACCGCATTCCTGCACGGCGAGAACAACGTCGATGACGAGGCGGTTGCCAAGATCCTCAACTACCCAAATGCCATCATCGGCCTGTCGGACGGCGGCGCGCATGTGCAGTTCCAGAGCGGGTTCGGTTTCAGCACCCGCCTGCTGGGCGAGTGGGTGCGCGAAAAAAAGATCATGTCGCTGGAAGCCGCGGTGCGGCGCCTGACTTTCGAGTCGGCGTCGATCTTCGGCCTGCACGACCGCGGCTTGCTGCAGCCGGGCATGGTCGCCGATATCGTGGTGTTCGATCCCGACACGGTCCGTCCGCTGCCGCACGAGGTGGTGCACGACTTTCCCAATGGGGCCATGCGCATCCGCGAGCCGGCGCAGGGCATCCACATGACGGTCGTCAACGGCCAGGTTCTGATGGAAGAGGGCAAGCACAGCGGCGCGCTGCCCGGCAGGGTGCTGCGCAACCCGTACTACCGCGCAACGCACAAAAACTGAAGCAATGGCGGCCGCAGCGGGCCAAGTGTCAGGACGCTGCGGCCGCCATCTGCTTTCGACCGGTGGCCGATGCGGTGAATGTCCGGACATAACTTGCAAGGGGAGGCTTGTTGATGCCAAAGCAGATCGACCGGCTGGCGCCGGAGCTGGATCGTATTATCTCGACATCGGAGCAAATCCTGGACCTGGCCGATGGCTTCGGTGGAGCTCACGGCCCGGCCGAAGGACCTCTATGGTGGCACGAGGGAGGCTATCTGCTGTTCAGCGACATTCACAACAACAGGCGTATGAAATATTTGCCCGGCGGCGGGGTGTCCTTGTTCCAGGAGCCAACCAACCGCGCCAACGGGCTCACCCGGGACATGCAGGGCCGGCTGGTCGCCTGCGAGCATGACTCACGTCGCGTCACGCGACAGGAGGCAGACGGCAGCATCACAGTGATCGCGAACAGTTTTCAAGGGCGCCAGCTCAATCGGCCCAATGATGTCGTGGTCCGGTCCGACGGCTGCATCTACTTTACCGATCCCTGGACCAGTCCAACGGCGCCGCAGCAATGGGATCTGCCGTTCTCCGGCGTCTATCGGGTGACGCCCGATCTCGGTACACTGAGCCTGCTGACCGACGACTTCGTATTACCGAACGGCCTGGCCTTCTCACCCGACGAAACCGTACTCTACATCAACGACTCGCGGCGCGGCCATATACGTGCCTTCGACCTGATGCCCAGCGGGATGCTTGCGAAACAAACCGATCGTGTGTTTGTCGATCTGCGCGGCGACGAACCTGGTGTGCCCGATGGAATGAAAGTCGATGTCGAGGGCAACGTCTATTGTGGCGGCGCAGGCGGCCTTTGGATCATGGATCCGAAGGGCCGGAAGCTGGGACGCATCGCTCACGGTGCATCCGCAACGACCAACCTGGCGTTTGGCGGCAATGACTGGAAGACATTGTATTTCACCAGCCGGAATCATCTGGGCGCGGTGACTGTAAAGATTCCGGGGAGCCCGGTGCCGGCGGCAAGGAGGTAGCTGCTTCGCTTGTCGATCCCTCAGCTACGGCCAGACGGCCTGCTGGTGCAGTGCCACCATCCTCCTTCTGGAGCCCTCCATCCTCCTTTTGGAGTCCTCCGGAAGGAGTCCTCGCTACCGCAAGGATGAGCGATCAGCCCGGCTGGCATCACATGTGGCCGGGCGGGCGTTCACGAGCGTTCATCAGGGCGCTTACGACCGTTCATCAGTTCCGCAGTTCGAGATGCGGGCGAACCCAGGCCGCAAGCCGCGCGATCGCTGCGTCCGCTTCGGGCGCCACGCCGGCAAGGAACTGGAACACGTGCTGCATCTCCGGCACCACGTCCAGCGTCACGTCGACACCCGACTTTCGCGCCAGCGCGGCCAGATCCTGGCTGTCGCTCAACAGCGTCTCGTCGGCCCCGGTCTGGATGTAGATCGGCGGCAAGCCGCGCAGGTCGGCGTGCAACGGATTGGCCAGCGGGTGCTTGCGATCGCCGCCCTCGCCAAGGAACATGCCGGCCATCACCCCGATGACGTCGCGTGTCACCAGCACGTCCTTCGCCTGGTTGGTTTCGAATGTTTCGCCGCCGGCCTCCATATCCAGCCAGGGCGACAGAGGCATGGTCGCCGCCGGCAGCTTCAAACCCTTCTCGCGGGCCCGCAGGATCGTCGTGACGGCAAGCCCGCCGCCGGCCGAATCGCCGATCAGCGCGATGTGCTTCGGCTCGATCCCCTGGTGCAGCAGCCACTGATAAGCCATCGCCATGTCATTGACCGGACCTGGATGGATGTTCTCCGGTGCGCGCCGATAATCCACGATCAGCGCACGGCAGCCGATCGCCTTGGCGACATGGCCATAGACCTTGCGATGCGTATACATCGAGGCAACAGCATAACCGCCGCCGTGAGCGCAGAGCAGTACACGGGATTCCGCGCAGCCTTTCGGGGTCGCCCATAGCGCGCGAACGCCCCCTGCATCGGTCTCGGCATAATCGACCCCACCGGGTTCCGCGGTGACATCGCCCCAGTGCTCGAAGCGGCGCCGCAGTTCGTCGAGCGACATCTCCGGGTTGGCCTCCATCGCCGCCACCCATCCTTGGTAGAGCGTCTTGAGCTCATCCGCCTGCTTGCTTGCCATCGTTGCCTCGTTTCCCGTTCTGATGCGCTGGTCCGGCCGTGGCGTCCGCCGGTGTCAGGTGCCGAAATCCAGCCCCTGCGTCGGCAGCTCCACCTTGCCACCGCACTCGCGGGCAATCACCGGCATCACCTCCTCGGCAAACACCTGCATTTGCTCTTCGATCTCCTTGGCATCGAAGCCACCAAGCTCGAACCAGCCCATGAAGCAGAAGTCCTCGTAGCCGCACTCCTGACGCATCTTCATGATTTTATCGATGACGAACTGCTTCGAGCCGTGGATGGCGATCTCACGATCGCGCAGCATCTGCGCAGTCACCTTCTTGTTCAAATCGAACATCGGCTCGTCGAGCCGCGCCACGACCGCGCCGAAGCCGAACGGGCCATAATAGTCGAATTGCAGCTCGATCGCCCGCGCTGCCCGCTCCATCGCCGCCGCCTCGCGCCCCGGCCGCGTGATGTGGATGTAGCGGCTCGTCATGATGCCGCGCCGCTTTGCCGCATCCCAGCCGAACTTGAATCGGCCGCGGCCGAGGCGATCGGGGAAGTTCGCCTTCTCTGCCGCCTCATGATAGATCTCGATGTTGCGCCGCAGCCGGTCGTTCGGCTCGGCGATCATCACGCCGTTCAGTCCATGCTCTGCCGCCCATTTGAGCGAACGAGCGCTGGTGAGCGGTTCCCAAAGCTGCGGATGTGGCTTTTGCACCGGCTGGGGAAATACCTGCAGCTCTTTCAGCGTGGTCGTGGTCGCCTGCACCGGGTTGCCCGCCGAATACATGTCGGGATCGCCGAGCGCCAATACGTCCTCCAGGCGGCGCTCCACCTTGTCCATCTTGAAGTAGGCGATCGTCTGCTTGTGATTCCACTTGGTATAAGTTGGCGGGATCGAGAAGTTCTCGCCATGATGGGAGAACGAGGGCTCGGTCCAACACTTCATCAGGATGGCAACCGCTTCCTCGAATGCCTTGCGGTTCCGCTCCTGGTCCTGGATGGTCGAGCCATAGGGGCGGCCGAGCGTCTCGTTCTCGCGCGGCTGGTAGCCGCGGCCGATGCCGCATTCGACCCGCCCGCCGCTGATCACGTCGAGCGTGGCGATTTGTTCCGCCAGACGCACCGGGTGGTGCCACACGATGATGTTGGCGGCCTGGCCCAGCCGGATGCGACGCGTGCGCGATGCGATCGCCGTCTGCACCATCAGCGGGTTGGGGCTCATCTCGGCACCCTCCGGCTGGAAGTGATGCTCGGTCAGCCAGAAGGATTGAAAACCGAGCTTTTCCGCCAGGATGCCTTGCCGTACCTGGTTGACCAGAGTTTCCTGCGCCGACTGGTGCACCTGCGCCAGGGTGCCGTCATTAAGCGTGACACCGTCCTTGGTGGTGATGACCGGCAGGCTGGACGCACCGTTATGGAAAACGCCGATTTCCAGCATGGCTGTTCTCTCCCTTCCGGACGATCGGACGGGATGGCCGATCGTCGCCACGCCCATTCGGGCGAATTTGGTTTGGTCGAAGCGTTGCACCAGTTCACTCCGCAACGCCAGGACGGCATTCGCGCTCACAGGGAGTTGTTGACGCCATACCGGCGTGCGCTGCATCGGCGTGTGGCGGCCATCGGCTCACCCCGCGCGTAGCTGGCAGCCTGCGTGGGGTCAACACGGTACCAAAACGATATCCGGTATCCGCTGTTCGCCGTCACACCGCAATCATGTCGAGATCTTTGCGCGCATGTTCCGGGCTGTAGAACCAGATGATCGCCGCCATCACCAGCAGGATCACCGGGATCAGCAGGAACGCCGCGGCGAAGGAACCCGTGGTCTGGCGCAGCCAGACGGAGACGAACGGCCACAACACCGCACCGATCAGGAATGCCACCGCCCAAGAGAATCCGTTGCCGACGCCGCGTATCCGGGTCGGATACATCTCCGCGGTATAGGTCGTCACCGGCCCCCACACGCCGATGAAACCCCAGGACCACGCGAGGCCAAGCAGCCACAAGGCTACCGTATTGCTCGCGTAAATCCACAGTGTCATGCAGACGGCCGCCTCGATCAGCAGGATTGCGAATCCCAGCCGGCGGCCGAAAACGTCGATCATCCAGCCGCCGACCCAGAATCCGGTCGTGGCAAACAAGGCCCAGCAGATATAGAAGCTGCCGTATTCGGCGGTCGACCAGTGATGCTGCTGCGCCAGGAACAAGGGCATCCAAAGACCGACGGTGCTGTAGGACACCAGCGCCATGCTGGCGACAAATGTCGCCATGACCGTGTTGTGCCGCAGGTCGGGCAGGAACAATTGCCGCCAGCCGGGCTGGTCTGCCTTGTCGATCCATGCCCGGTCGTCAGCGGACAGCGCGAGCTTGGTCGCCAGCCGTTCCTGGATACGTTGCCGGCGATCCTGAGTGCGCACCCAATAGGGTGACTCCGGACACATCAGCCGCACATAGATCGCAAGCATGGCAACGATCACCGGTAGCAGGAAGGCGGAGCGCCATCCCCACACCGTCACCACGAAAGTCACGATGGTACCGGCGAGCGCGGCACCGAGCCCCCAGGCCGAACGATCCACACTCAGCACCAGGCCGCGCAGCCGTGCCGGCCAGGTTTCCGCCACCAGCATCGAACCCACCGCCCATTCGCCGTTCAGGGCGAAGCGTACCAGCGTGTAGAACGCAACGAAACTGCCCCAGCTCGGCGACAGCGCCACCAGCGGCATGGCCAGTGAATACATCGCGATATTGAGAGCGAGGATGTTCCGTCGGCCGAACCGGTCGGCAAGCCACGGCCACAGATACAGTCCGACGATGCTTATCAGCGAGGCGATCTGCACGCCGCTGCGAAAGGTGCCCAACCCGATCGAAAACTCTTTCATCAGCATCGGCGCGACCAGCGCGAGGACCGCGCCGTCCATGCCGTCGAACCCCCAGCCTAGCCCGTTGGCCCAGGCGATGTGCCAATGCGTCGCGGTGATCCTGTTGGTGGCTGAAGCGTTACGATATAGTTTCGATCCGAGATGGCGCGCCTCCAGCGGCCCGACGATCGCGCTCGCGGCCGCGTCCGGCGTCGTGGCCAAAGTCTCCGACATGCTCGTTTCCTCCGGGTTGTGGGGCCGGCACCATGGCGCTGCGCGCCGCGTGGCAATGCTCGGCCGCTCTCGCAAGCCAGCAAATCGTCCTGTGGTTTTGGTCCCTCTGCTGTAGCCGCTGCGGTCCGATCGCGCCGCCCCGGCCACCACCAGGGCGACGGCGTCGAAGTCGGTCAGCCGGTCAGTTCAAATTGTACAGTCGTGCCGCGTTGTCACAGACGATCTTCCGCCGCACGCTCGGCGAGAACCCGGCCAGGTTCTCGGCCAGCACCGCATGCGACGCCGGCCAGAGCGAGTCCGGATGCGGGTAGTCGGAACCCCACATGATGTTGTCCTCACCGACGATCGGCACGATCGGCTCGAGGAACTTGTCCTGCTGGTAGGTGACATAGCCCTGCCGACGGAAATAGTCGGACGGCTTCAGCTTGAAGCCCAGACTGCGGGCGCGGTCGTGATATTCGGTATCGAGCCGGTCGAAGATATACGGCAGCCAGGTGACACCGGATTCGCCGAGCACGAATTTGAACTCCGGATATTTCTCACACGCACCGGAGGCGAGCAATGACACGAGCACTTCCATGGTGTCGGTCTGGAACAAGGCGGAACGGACCAGGCGATACTCGGTGGCGTACTGCTTCTCCATTTCCGGCGAGTTCGGTGCCCGTGTGGCCTGGAAACCGGTGGAATGGAAGGAAATCGGGAAGCGGCATTCCGCCGCCGCTTCCCACAGCGCGTACCAATCATGGTGCCACAGCGGCACCACCATGTGCTTGAACGCGAGATCGCCACCGCGCAGACCCATCTTGGCGCAGCGCCGGACCTCCGCCGCGGCCGCCTTCGGATCGTGGTTCGGCACGATGGCGAGCGGGAAGACCCTGTTGCGATCAGCCTGTTTCGCGAAGTCGGCGACCCAATCGTTGTACACCTGGTCGGCCCAGCCCCGCAGTTCGGCATCGGCGATCATGTGATTGATCATCAGGCAGCCGTAAACCACCTCCGCGGCAACGCCATCCTTGTCGAGGTCGGCGATGCGCAGTTCCGGGGTGGTGGGCCGCGGCTTCGCACCACGGCGATAGTCCCATGTGAAGCCGACGTCCTTCATCTCGTCGACGTGGCGGAACGAGCCCTTCTGGTATTTGAGGAAGCCGGGCCCGACGCCGTTCCACATGCCCTTGTCCTGGTTATCGACCAACCAGTGCAGGCCGTCGTCGCGTTCCTCAACCCTTGGAGCATTGACGCGCCACTGCTGCGGCGCCTGCGCCGACCAAAGATCCGGCGGGCAGTAGGTGAGGTCGATGTGGTTGTCCGCGGAAATCAGCTTATCCGGCATGCGACGTCCCTCCTGTTGGCGCGATGGCGCGGTGGGGCCGGGCTGCGTCACCCGGGAACCCGCGCCTGGTCGCGGTCGATGACTGGTCCGGATGCTAGTCCGGATCGGTCATACTGGCGAGTAGCCTGTCACGTGACCCCTTCGGGCGGGGAAGCGTCAGCCTCGCGACGCGGGGGACAGATTCAGCCTCGCGCTCATGTGCACCAGATCGGCGAATGAGCCGGCCTGCATCTTCCGCATGACCTGGCCTCGGTGCGCCTTTACCGTGATCTCGCTGATGCCAAGCTGACCGCCGACCTGCTTGTTCAACAGGCCGGAGACCACCAACGCCATGACTTCACGTTCGCGCGAGCTGAGCGACGCGTAACGATCCTGTAGCGCCTGCAGCTTCGCCGCCTCATCGAGCGACGCTTCGCTGCGCTCGATGGCCCGCCGAATGGCGCCCAACAGGACATCGTCGCTGAATGGCTTGGTCAGGAACTCGGTTGCGCCCGCTTTCATCGCCCGCACTGTCATTGGCACATCGACGTAACCCGTGAGAAAGATGATAGGCATGTCAGCGCGATCGGTGGCGATGCGCTGTTGCAGATCGAGGCCGTTGAGATCGGGAAGATTGACATCCAGGATCAGGCAGCTCGGGGCTAAGATGCGTGGATGAGACAGAAATTCCTCAGCGGACGCGAATGTCCGCGGCTGCCAGCCTGCATTCATGATCATGAGTTCCAGCGATTCGCGCACCGAAATATCGTCGTCGACGACATATACGACCGGCGCAGCAGGCGACATGACTAACGACCCTGGTTGACAGGCGGCCATTAGGCTCATGTGCAACTGTGTGACGCAAGTGGTATGCGGGTTTGCTCAGCCCGCCTGCAGCGCGGTCGTGAGTGCCGCCAGCAGGGCGGTATCACTGAATGGCTTGAACAAGCATTCCGCCGCGCCTTGCTCCAGCAGACGCGGACGGACACGCTCATCGCCGTGAGCGGTGATAAAGACCACCGGAATATCCTGGCCACGCTGCGTCAGTTCCAGTTGCAGGTCGGGGCCGGACATGCCTGGCATGGCGATGTCCAGAAGCAGACATTGCGTGCGGTCGACGTAATCGGAAGCAAGAAACTCTTCCGCCGACGAAAACGCCTGGACAGCAAAGCCAAGTTCGTTCAGCAGGTCGGGTAGCGACTCGCGTACGGATTCGTCGTCATCGACGACCGACACGAGTGAACGTGTCACCATCACAGCTTCCTCGGGATCTGCGGCGTATCCGTAACGCCAGATGTCCATACCGGGCCGGAAACACCGGCCCGGATCACAGCCTCGGATGTCCGAGGGATGGAGAATGCGAACGTGGCACCAGGGCCATCATTCGGCACCGCCCACAAGCGCCCGTGATGACTCTCAATGATGGATCTGCTCACGGACAGGCCGATCCCCATACCGCCGCTCTTGGTCGTGTAGAACGCTTCGAACAACCGCTTCGCGCTTTGCGGGTCGAAACCCACACCGGTATCTTGCACCATCAGCCGCACATGATCGTCGTCTTCCGCTGCCGTGCTGATTACCAGCCGCCGCGGGCGATCTTCGACAGTGCTCATCGCATCGGACGCGTTCAGCACGAGATTGAGGATGACCTGCTGAAGTTGGATGCGGTCGCCCATGACCGGCGGCAGATCGTCGGCGAACTCCTGCCGCAGAATCACGCGGTGCCGGCGGAGTTCGCTCAGCGACAGCGCAATCACCTCGTACGCCGCTTCATTCAGGTCCATCGTCTCGACGGTGGCTTCCCTGCGGCTGAACAATGCGCGCAACCGGGTGATCACGTCGGATGCACGATTGGCATCACGGATGGTGCGCCGGGCAGTCTCGCGCGCGCCGGCGACATTGGGAGGATCGGCGGCCAGCATCCGCAAACAGGTGCTGGCATTGGTGACGATGCCCGACAGCGGCTGGTTGACCTCATGCGCGATGGACGCCGTCATCGCCCCGACGCTGGTGAGCCTGGTCACGTGCGCGAGGTCCGATCGCGCCTTGGCGAGTGCCTCGTCCGCAAGCCGGCGCTGCGTCACGTCCTGCACCGCACCGAAATACCCCAAGTCGCCGTCCACATCGCATACCGCGTGCGCAACAACGTGCAGGTACTTGACCGTCTGGTCAGGCATCAGCAGCCGGTAATCATGCTCATAGTCCACGCCGCGTTCCTGCTGCTTGAGGATTTCGTTGAATGCATGAACGTCCTCAGGATGGACTCGCGAAACCATTCGCTCGTGTGTCAACGGCTCGGCTGGGTCGAGCCCGAACATCTGATAGACCTCCGCCGACCACCTGATTTCACCTGTGGCGATACGCTTGGAGAAGCCGCCGGTTGAGCTGAGGCGCCGGGCCTCCGCAAGAAATGTCTCGCTGCGCCGCAACTCCTCCTCGGCCCACTTGCGTTCCGTGATGTCGCGCAGGTAGCCGGTGAAGGATGGCGCCCCGTCAAACGCAATTCGTGTTATGGCGAGCTCAACAGGAAACACGGTCCCGTCGGCACGCATCGCCGTCGTCTCGATGCGCAGCCCGAGCACGTGCGCTTCATTCGTCGCCAGGTAGCGCGCCAGCCCCTGCCGATGTGGCGCGCGGAGTTCCGGCGGGATGATGACGTCAGCCAGCTTCTTGCCCATCACCTCGTCCCGCCGGTAGCCGAAGGTTCGCTCCGCGGCTGGATTGAATTCAGTGATGCGGCTTTCATGATCCATCGTCACGATGCAATCGAGCGCCGAGTCCAGGATCGCGGCCTTGCGCGCCTCGCTGCGCCGAAGCGCCGTCTCCTCGTGACGTAGCCTGGCCTCGACCAGAGTGCGTTCGGCAATCTCCTTCCTTAGCTCCGCGTTGGCTGCGGCAAGCTCGCTGGTCCGTTGCACGACTCGCCGATCGAGTTCGGCGGCGGCGCGACTTTGTTCGTTCCGCAGCTCTGCCTCGCGTAACCCGATCGTCGTCAGATTGGCTGCCACGCTCAGCAGCAGGGTTTGGATCTGGGTCGGGAAGTCCGCTTGCTGAGAGCCGGCTGCGATCATGCCGTATTCACCCTGCAGCCCTAGCCGCAGGGGGATGATTGACATGTCTTCAACGCCGACACGTATCTTGGTCGGCGGCGGCCATTGCTTCGAAGCGTCTCCCAACCATCGGTTCAGCAGCTCGCCGATTTCCTCGGGCCACCCTACCTGCTTCCGCAAATCCCCAATACGGAACATTTCGACCGGTGTGTCACCGCCGGAAAAGCTCAGCCGCACGTAGAGAAGATCGAGCCGCAACATGCCCATGAGCGCGTCGAGCGCAGTGCGACCAATGTAGGATGCATCGCCGCCACTCCAGATCGCGGGCAGGGCAAGCAGGCTGACCAAGTCGTTGATGCAGCGCTGCAGGCGCCCGATCTCTTCAGCACATTCTTCGAATTGCGTGTCCAAGTCAGATCGCCATCTTATGGGGAGTTACCCGGCCGGCCCGCCGTTGCCGCAGTCCGCGCAGGAATTCCTCGGGCGGCAGGTAGAACGAATTGTGCTGAAGGATGCCGCCGATGATGACCATCGGATGGGTCCGCATGATGTCGATCACCGTGTCTCCGCGGAATTTCGCAAGGTGGTACACACAAATCACCGCGTCGTCGTGGCGACACCACACATCGTTGACACGCGCCTCAAATTCGACAAGCTCGCCGATGTTTGACTGGTTGCCGGACGCCCAATCCATCTGGCAGACGATGCGACTGAGCGGGTATGCACTTTGCACGGTGCCGCTGGCCATTTGCTCGAAAGCGTGCAGCATCCGGTCCTGATCGAAGCGACCGTCACGCAGATAGGCTTCCGTGTTGGTTCGCAGCTCGAACTGACCGCTCTGCAAAGCCGATGCAGTGTCGATCCCTGCCGCCGCCAGTCGCTGCAAATGGTCCCGATGCCGGTCCGGATTGACCACATGAACCGCTTTATCACCGCATTCGAAGCCGCCGGTGATGAACGGCAGCAACACGCGATACGCTTCGTCATCGCTGTTGAAGAACGCGCACACATGCCGTACTTCGCCAAGCACGGACCCGGCAAACGGAATCGGCGCCACGGGCTTCTTCATGCTAAGCCCTCCCTGATGAGTTGCAGGCGTTTTTCACCGCTGTGATGCCGCGACGTCAAGAATTCGCCGCGCCTGCCGCCCATTCTTACGCTTTCGTGACACCCACGCCACAAAACCATGCCCCGGATGCCCGCACCCGTCCATAATACTTTGGTGTTGGTCCGAGACTCCTGTGATCGTGGCCGCGGCCGGCGGCCTGGCGTTCGCGGCTCGGAATCCGGAGTTGGCGCGGTCGGTGTGTCCCGAGTCGTCAGCGCGTTGGGCCCGGAGTCAGGGTTCTTTTGTAACAGTCTCATCGCGTCCCTCATACCAAAGTATCGACGATACCATGGTTCAATGGACGCGCCTCCATCGTTGTAGGTGACTGTGTGGCATCCGACGGTCCATATGAGGCTCCGGCCAGGACCATGCGGCAAACGAAATTGGGGAGATACCTTGATGAATGCACTTGCGAACAGTCGGGCCGTCGCCGCCAATGAGGGCCATCCACATTCAGTGTTGGATGGACGCTTGGGTGACCGTGTCGTATTGTTTCATCATTCTCCGGTTTGCACCACGGACCCGCCGAAGCATCGACGGCCAATGACTGCCCGTCAGAGGTTTTAGTCGACTTCGCTTGGTATTCCTTGCTGGAGGAAGTGTCGTGGACCGTATCGATGCAATGAAAGTCTTCGTCGCCGCGCTGGACGAGGGGAGCCTCGCGGGCGCTGGTCGAAAGCTCGGCCGTTCACCTGCCGCGGTTAGTCGCGCCATCGCATTCCTTGAAGCGCATGTCGGCACCGAGTTGCTGCATAGGACAACGCGCTCGATCAAAATGAGTGACGCGGGGAAACATTATGCGGTCGCCTGCCGCCGGGTGCTGAACGATCTCGAAGAGGCCGCAGTACTGGCGTCGAGTGAGCGTTCGGCACCGCGCGGCACTCTGGCTCTGACCGCGCCCCTGCTTTCCGAGGAATTGGTGCTGCGACCGATCATCGATGCATTTATCGACGCCTACCCGGAGGTGTCTGCGCGGCTTGATTTGACCGACAGGCCGGTGAACCTGATTGATGCAGGCTTTGACCTTGCGCTGCGGATCGGCAATCTCGCCGACTCGACGCTCGTCGCCATTCGGCTCGGCGAGGTTCGCCGGGTGGTGGTGGCAGCCCCGGGTTACCTGGCACAGCATCCGCGCATTGAGGAACCTGGCGAGCTATCGAGGCACCAGATCATCGCGATTGCGCAATACGGCCAGGATTCCTGGAGCTTTCTACCCTCGTCAGGCTCCGTTATCCCACGCACTATACAACTGGCACCCCGTTTGGTGATCAACGCCAGCCGCGAAGCGCTGTCTTTCGCGGTCAATGGGCGCGGTATCACGCGTGCTCTCTCATATCAGGTTGCCGACATGGTACGCGAAGGCGCGCTCGAGATCATCCTGGCAGACCACGAACCGCCGCCTCTGCCCGTGCATCTGATTTCGCCACATGGCCGGCTGTCAGTGCCCAAGGTTCGGGCCTTTGTGGACTTTGCGGTACCCCGGCTGCGCAGCCACTTTGCGCATCTGGCCAAGGACGTGAGCGAGCAAGGAGGGATTGTCACGATAACCGGAGTTGGCGGCCATGGTGGGATTGCACACTGCCAGCCGCATAAAATTGTCCCCCGGTCCCCACGACTGCCATCGCTGCCCCACAGAGATCTTCAGCTATCGCACATGGTGGTGTGACGTCTTCAGCCTCAGTCTGCGGGATATTGCGGTGCATTCGGCTGAGCGCGTCATTGCTGCCTCCTGCGGGGCACGCGAGCTCGGTCGGGCATCGGTCAATATCCACTAGCCGGCAGAGACAATTCCGAAGGTTGCGGTGATGAAGTCCGTGACCGTCGTCAAACCTATGGCACTGCGCCTGGCGATTGGGGTGAGCTCCGCTCGCCAGTTTTGCAGCCGAATCTGACGGCATTGAACGAGCGGGATGCCATGCACTATCTGGCCCTGGCGACCGATTACGACGGCACCATCGCTGAGGACGGTGTGGTTGACGAGCCAACGCTCGCCGCTTTGGAGCGGTTGCGCGGCGGTGCGCGGCATCTGATCCTGGTCACTGGTCGAGAGTTGACCGACCTGCGGCGCGCCATGCCGCGGCTCGACCTGTTCGATCTTGTGGTCGCCGAGAACGGCGCGATGCTGTACGACCCGGCCAACGGCGCCGAGCAAGCGTTGGGTGGCGCACCGCCGCCGGCCTTTGTCGAGCGTCTGCGTGAACTTGCAGTGGTGCCGTTGTGGTTGGGGCGCGTGATCGTCGCGACCCAAGAACAGAATAAAGCCAAAGTGCTCCGCGCGATTCATGAGCTCGGCCTCAATCTCCGGATCACCTGCAACAAGGGCGCCGTCATGGTGCTGCCGGCCGGTGTCACCAAAGCGAGCGGCTTGCGCGGCGCACTGGCGCGACTCGGTCTGTCACCGCGCAATTGCATCGGGGTCGGCGATGCCGAGAATGACCTTGCCTTCCTTGACGTCTGTGGGCTGTTTGTGGCGGTTGCGAATGCCTTGCCGGCGGTCCGGCAGCGCGCCGACTTCGTTACCACAGGTACACGTGGCGCTGGCGTCGCCGAGCTCATTGACCGGCTGCTTGCGACGGACTTTGCCGAGTTTGCCGCCGCCGGCGCGCGAGAATTGGTGGCACTCGTCGCAAACGACGATCACGTTGCGTTGGCGGAGGTCCCATGATGGGCGTGATCGTTTCGGTCAATGTCGGTCTGCCGCAGAACGTCGCGTGGCAGGGCCGTACTGTTCGGACGGCGGTCTGGAAGACGCCGGTGACGGGCCGGGTTTTCGCCCGCCGGCTGAATCTCGATGGCGACGGGCAGGGCGACCTGCGCGGTCATGGCGGCGAGCAACGTGCCATTATGGTTTATCAGCTCGATTCCTATCGATACTGGGCGAGCTATCTTGGCCGGTCGGATCTCGTGCACGGAAATTTTGGCGAGAACCTCACAGTGGAGGGCCTTGCCGATAATGCGGTCTGCATTGGCGATCGTTATAGAATTGGCGGCGCCGTCGTCGAAGTCAGCCAGCCACGCGACACCTGCTACCGGGTCGGCATCAGGCTGAACCATCCGGAAATCCCTGCATTGCTGGTTTCGCACCACCGCCCCGGCTTCTATTTCCGCGTCATCCAGGAAGGTGACATCGGCGCCGGGGATCGGTTTGAGAAGCTCTGTGACGGCCCAGAGCAAATGACGGTCGCCGAGATCGATGGCCTTCTCTATTCCGCACAGCATTCGCTCGATGCCTTGCGCCGGGCAGTGCGAATTCCGGCGCTCAGCCTGGACTGGCAAGGCTCGATGCAGGCATTGCTCTCTGCTGCCGAAGCGGGAGGCACGACGGGCAACGCTGGCATCGGGCTCGGCGCATCGGCTCCGCTGGCGTGGCGTGGGTTCCGCCCGGTCGCGGTCGTTGCTTCGCACGCAGAAAGCGTGGACGTCCGATCCTTCGAGCTCGCCGCCGCCGATGGTTTGCCGCTGCCACCGGCATTGCCCGGCCAACACATAATGGTCCGGGTGCGACCGAGCCCGGACGCTCCCGCCGTCACGCGAAACTATTCGCTGTGCAGTGCTCCTGGGGCTTCCACCTATCGGATTGGTGTCAAAAACGAGCACGGCCTCGCAAGCGGCTTTCTCCATCAAAGTGTCCGGGCAGGCAGTCGCTTGGAAGTCAGCGCGCCTCGTGGCTCGTTCACGCTTGCTGCCGGTGCGACTCCCGCGGTTCTCATCAGCGCGGGTGTCGGCGTCACGCCGTTGTTGGCAATGTTGCAGGGTGCGGTGGCGGCAAATGCGGGGGCATCTCGGCCGGTTTGGTGGCTGCATTCAGCCCGTGATCGGGCGCACCATTCCTTCGCCAAGGAGGCAGACGAACTGCTGGTTGCGCTGCCCGGTTCGCATCGCTGCCGGATCTACAGTCGGCCTGCGCCGGCAGACCTGCCTGGCCGCGACTTTGATCGGCCAGGTCATCTTTCGATGGAGTTGCTCCAGGAGTTGGGGATCCCACAGGACGCTGATTTCTATTTGTGTGGTCCGCGCCGCTTCCTTGAGGATTTACAGAAAGGCCTGGCGGCGTGGGGCGTTCCCTGGCCCAGGGTTCACGTCGAAGTGTTCGGGCCCACGTCACCTCGCACGCCGGGCATCTCCAGCGTCGCCGCCTCCGCCCCGCATCGTCCCGAGGGTCCCGCGGGTGGCGGACCGATGGTGACGTTCTCGCGAAGCGGTCTCGCCGTGCCATGGGACACGCGCTTCCACAGCTTGCTCGAATTGGCGGAAGCCTGCGCCGTTCCCGTCCGTTGGGCCTGCCGCTCCGGCGTCTGCCACAACTGCGAGAGCGGTGTGATCGAAGGCGATCTCGCCTACGCGCCAGAGCCGTTGGACCCGCCAGCCGACGGTAATGCGCTGATCTGTTGCTCCACCCCGAAAACCGCCGTGGAGCTTGACCTTTAGCATCAGGAACTGAAGCGCGCGCCGTGTACTGACATGTCATTGAAGGTCATGCAATGACATTGGGGGTCTTGACCAGGAGCAGGAAATGACCGCGTACGACGCGATTATCATCGGAACCGGGCAGGCCGGGCCACCACTCGCACGAAGGCTGGCGGCCGCGGGAATGAAAGTTGCCATCATCGAGCGCGGACGCTTCGGCGGCACCTGCGTCAACACCGGTTGCACACCCACGAAGACGCTGGTCGCGAGCGCTTATGCCGCCCACCTCGCGCGCCGTGGCGTCGACTTTGGATTCAGCACGGGCGACGTCAAGGTCGATATGAAGCGTGTCAAGGCGCGCAAGGATTACGTTGTCGGGCTCTCCAACCATGGTGTCGAGCGATCCCTGAAGAACCTGGAGAACGGCCAGGTTTATGAAGGCCACGCACGCTTCGTGTCACCGCGCGAGGTGCAGATCGGCACCGAAGTTCTGACCGCCGACCGGATTTTCATCAATGTTGGGGCGCGCGCGGCGGTGCCTGCTATTCCTGGCCTGGATCAGGTCGATTACCTCACGAACAGTTCAATGATGAATGTCGACTTCCTGCCCGATCACCTATTGGTACTCGGCGGCAGCTATATCGGACTGGAGTTCGGTCAGATGTATCGGCGCTTCGGCAGCGCGATTACCATCATTGAGCGGGGCCCTCGCCTCACGCCGCGCGAAGACGCCGACGTATCAGAAGCGATCGCCGCATTCCTGACGAAAGAAGGCGTATCTGTCCGCGCGAATGCGAACTGCCTCCGCGTCCGCAAGGACGGCGGCGATATTGTCATGACCGTCGATTGCGACGGTACTTCGGAGATCCGTGGCTCGCACCTGCTGATCGCCACGGGGCGCCGGCCCAACACGGATGACCTCGGACTCGAGCATGCGGGTGTCGAGCGAGACCAGCGTGGATACATCATTGTCGATGAGGAGCTCGCCACCAGCGCGGCCGGGATCTGGGCGCTTGGTGATTGCAACGGCCGCGGTGCCTTCACCCACACGTCATGGAACGATCATGAAATCGTTGCCGCCAATTTGCTCCATGGCGAGCATCGGCGGGTGAGCGATCGCATTCCGGCCCATGCGCTGTACACCGATCCGCCACTGGGCAGGGTAGGCATGACGGCAGACGAGGTTCGAACCAGCGGCCGCTGCGCCCTGATCGGCAAGATCGCCATGGAGGATGTGTCCCGCGCCTTCGAAAAAGGCGAGACAGAGGGCTTCATGAAAATTCTGGTCGACGCCGACACGAAGGAAATCCTGGGGGCAGCATTTTTGGGCCTGAGCGGCGACGAGGTCATCCACTGTGTGATCGACGTCATGTACGCCAAGGCACCCTATACGGTGCTCCAACGCGCCATGCACATCCATCCCACGGTTGCGGAGTTCTTGTCCGGGATCCTGGATGATCTGGCTCCACTCCCGCAACAGGGGTCCTGAAGGCCGCGTTGGGACTGCATCACTGGACCGCGAAACCCAAATGTCATTGCGAGGACGTAGCGACGGAGCAACCTCGGTCCTATGGGAGCACGAACGGTCCGAGCACCCTTCACCGAGCGAAGTTGCTTCGTTGCTGCGTGCCTCGCAATGACATGTGGATGGCGCGACCCGCGCTTCACCGATAGTGGGCACAAGAACAGGAGCGGCAGCATGAGTGAGACCGAGATTCGAGAGGCACTGGATCGCCACTGGGTGGCATCGGATGCAAATGAGTTCAATGTGGAACATGATATATACCGCGATGACGCAGTGCTCGAGTATCCGCAATCGGGCGAGCGCATCAGGGGCCGGCACAATATCCAGGCGTCACGCGTCGCGCAGCCGAATGCGAAGCGGTTCAAGGTGCGCCGCATCATCGGCAGGGGCGACCTTTGGGTGACGGAATTCATCCTGACCTACGATGGTCAGCCGTCGTTCTCCGTCAGCATCATGGAGTTCCTGGATGGCAGGGTGGCCCACGAGACCCAATATTTCGGTGATCCGTTCGAGCCCGGACCGTCGCGCGCCCATCTGGTTGAGCGAATGGGATGAAATCGACGCGATCGTAGTGTGCCCGCTCGTGCGGAGCAGAGCATCGCGATACCATGCCGCACTCTCCAACCCCATTCGATCTCGCGAAGAAGGAGTCCGCTACCATGGCTGACGCCACGCCCGCTCCGGCCATCAATCCGGTCCCCAAGCCCCGCGATCAGCACCTGCGGGATTTGGCCGACTGCATCCGGTTTCTCTCCATGGACGCGGTGCAGCAGGCCAAGAGCGGCCATCCCGGCGCGCCGATGGGCATGGCCGATATCGCGGTCGTTCTCTACAAGGATTTCATGCAATTCGATGCGGCCGATCCGCATTGGTTCGACCGCGACCGTTTCATTCTGTCGAACGGCCACGGTTCGATGTTGCTCTACAGCCTGCTCTACCTGACCGGTGTCACGGATATGACGCTGGACGAATTGAAGCGGTTTCGCCAGGTCGACAGCAGAACCGCCGGCCACCCCGAATACAAGCACGCCGACGGTATCGAAACGACAACCGGGCCGCTCGGCCAGGGCATCGCGAACGCAGTGGGCTTCGCCCTCGCCGAACGTATCCTGAACGCCAGGTTCGGTAACGACCTGTGCCAGCATTGGACCTACGTCTTCATGGGCGATGGCTGCTTGATGGAGGGGGTCAGCCAGGAGGCGATCTCCATGGCGGGCCACTACAAACTCGGCCGCCTCATCGCCTTCTGGGATAACAACGCGATCACGATCGACGGCGCGACCAGCCTCGCGGTCTCCGAGGACAAGATCGAGCGCTTCCGTGCCTCCGGCTGGCATGTCCAGGAGATCGACGGCCACGACACCGATGCGATCCGCGATGCCATCACCGCCGCCCGCGCCGTGACGGACCAGCCGTCCATGATCGCCTGCAAGACCATCATCGGATTCGGCTTTCCGACCATTGCCGGCACGCAAAAGGCGCATAGCGATGCACCTGGAGAACAAGAAATTGCTGGTGCGCGAAAAATTCTTGGTTGGGATTCATCCCCATTCGTGATCCCGGAGCATTTGCTGAAAGCATGGCGTGAGATCGGCGCCAAAGGCCGCGCGGCGCGCATGGCCTGGGCGGACCGCGTCAAGGCGGCGGCGGCCGAACTGCGTGCCGAGTTCGAGCGTCGGAACGACGGCGTATTGCCGGCCGGCTGGAAGCAGGCGATCGCGGCGGCCCAAGCCGAGTTCATCGCAAGCGGCAAGGACATCGCGACCCGGGCAGCGAGCGGCGCCGTGCTTAACCATCTTGCCGAGCGCATTCCTGAACTATTGGGAGGTTCGGCCGACCTGACGCCTTCTAATAACACCAAGGCGAAGGGCATGGTCGAGATCAGGCCCGGCGAATATAGCGGCAGCTACATGCATTACGGCGTGCGCGAGCATGGCATGGCCGCGGCGATGAATGGCATCGCGCTGCATGGCGGCGTGATTCCCTACGGGGGCACATTCCTGTGCTTTACGGACTACTGCCGTCCGTCCATCCGCCTCGCTGCCTTGATGCAGATTCGAACGATCTTCGTCATGACGCACGATTCGATCGGCCTCGGCGAGGATGGCCCGACCCATCAGCCGGTGGAGCATCTCGCGGCGCTGCGGGCCATCCCACACCTCGCGGTCTATCGTCCCGGCGACCCGGTCGAGACCGCCGAGTGCTGGGAGTCGATCCTGGACGCGCCGCGCCAGCCGTCCGTGATTGCTCTCTCCCGTCAGCCGATGCCGCTGCTGCGTCGCGAAGCCAGCACCGAGAACAAATCGGCCAAGGGTGCTTATGTCCTGCTGGAGGCTGCGGGCGGCGAGCGCAAGCTCACCATCCTGAGCACCGGCTCAGAACTACAGCTCGCTGTTCAGGCGCGAGACCTTCTGCAAAAGGAAGGCATCCCGACGGCGGTCGTTTCCATGCCGTGTCGCCTGCTTTTCGAGGCGCAGGACGCCGCCTACAAGAAGGCCGTTCTCGGCAAGACCCGCGCGCGCGTCGCCGTGGAAGCGGCGGTCGAGACCGGCTGGGAGCGCTACATCGGCCTGGAGGGCCGCTTCGTCGGCATGCACGGCTTCGGCGCCTCGGGCAAGATTGCCGACGTCTACAAGAAGTTCGATATCAACGCGGAGGCGGTGGTGCGCGCCGCGCACGAGACGCTGGCAGAAGTTTCCAGTTTGTGACATCGGTACAGATCGTCATGCCGGCGGTCGTTCGTGCGGCCGCCGATTACATCGGATCTCGGGACGACCGAACGCCTTACTCGCCCGGCGCCAGCGTCATGTTCCGGCGGCGCCATGCGTTTGGGCTCTGGCCCACCACATCACGAAACACGCGGCAATAATGCGCCTGGTCGGCGAAGCCGCAGGCAAGCGCGATTTGCGACAAGGGCTCATTTGACACCAGCATGAGCCGCTGTGCACGTTCGACTCGCCGGCGCCGTATATAGTGACAGACCGTCGTGCCGAATGTCGCCTTGAAGGCGTGCGAGAAATAGCTGGCACTCAGGCGAGCCACGCTGGCGCAATCCCGCAACCGGATCGTGGCGTCGAGTGACGAGTCGATGAATTCCTTCACCTTCCGCATCTGCCACGGAGCCAGGCCGGGCCTTTCGGATGCCGCGGACGCTTGCTTGTGATCTACCGGTGCGGCGTCGGCGTAGCCGCGCAGCATTGCGGCCGCGACTTTGACCTGCGACCTCGCCTGGATGCGGTCCTCGTCCCACATCCGCAGTGCGGCATCGAGGAAACCGCTCACCACCGCCAGCGAAGCATAATCACCGGCGGAGTCGTAGCTGGACTGATTGTGGGGATGGGCCTGCCCATACCCCTGGATCATTTGCGTGACACCCATGGCATTCGCACCCTGAAGATCAAACGATCCCGGGAAGTCGCGGGACAGGTAAAGGAATAATGACGGTCCGCCTCGGCGCGAATGCATGCTGTGCGGTGAAGACTGTTCCACGGACCGAGCGGGTGAGTGAATTACCTACCGTGCCACGCAGCCGGGCGTCATCCCGCCGGTCATGCGGCCATTTTGCCTTGCAGATCGGTCGGCCGCTGGTGCTTGCGAGCAATCAACACGTGGTCGGAGCCACCGTGCCCAAGCTGATCGGCACTGGCGCAGACGAAGTGGCGGCTGGCGGAACGCTATTGCTCAGTTGCTGCGTTCTTCGTCGTCACTCACGCGTTCGCTATAGAACAACAGGCCCATCAGGATCACGCCCAGCGCGGTTGCGCCAAGCGTCCCCAGGACCAGAGCAAACGCCGTCGCGGGATGTAGACCGAGGCCATGAAATCCGCTCATGACCCAGTTCACGGCCAGGACAACAACAACCATGCTGACGCAGGACACCACCAGGACCCAGCGCCAAAGCCTGACCCAACTCTGTGTCGAACGGTCGTTAAACACGGATGCCTCCCACCATCTTCGAGTGCCCTGACCTCATGCGATTTCCGGGCGGTGCCGTGCGCAATCGAAGAAGCGCGCGTCACGCCGCCCAGACTGTCATTGCGAGCAGTAAAGGGACGCAGCAATCCCGGTCGGGTCGGCCCACGGATGACCCGGAGGCTCGAAAAGGAGGTTGCTTCGTGGCTTCGCTCCTCGCAATGACGTGGTGGGCGGGCTCCCGCCACTTCGCCAATCGCGCAAACGAGACGCGGTTACCCTACGTCAGCCTGCCGCCACAATCTGAGATCGATCGGGATTCAGTCAACGTCCATTATCCGGCAGACGCCCTTGCACAATGCGATAGAGCAATCGTCCTAGCGATCGCGTATTTAACCAAGGCCATCGCGGCCACGATGCCAGGCCGTTGTGTGACCGACATGGACTTCAATTGTCGGGAGGTCCGCCGTGCAATCCGGTTCCTCGCCATCCGGCTCCTCGATGACTTCCAGCCTCGCGTTCGACGGCGGCAATGCGGCTGGGCTTGCCGCTGTTGACGTCACGGTGAGCAGAACGCTGGATCGCCCGACGGACCGCCACCGCGTGATGCGGCCAACGATAGCACTGCGGGAACGGCTGCGTCGCCCGCTGCTGATCCTGTTCCCGGTTCTGTTGGCCGCCTTCGGCGCGGTCTACTACGTGGTGGAAGAGCCCTACGTTTCCACCGACGATGCCTTCGTCCGCGCGGCAAAGGAATCGGTTAACGCCCGCGTTGCCGGCCAGGTCGTCGAAATTGCCGTCAAGGACAATCAGCGCGTCAAGCAGGGACAACTCCTGTTCCAAATCGATCCGCAACCATACCAGATTGCCGTCGATCAGGCCGCGGCGAGGCTCGACAGCGCTCGTCTCCAGGTCAACGAGCTCAAGGCCACCTATCGCCAGCAATTGGCCGACCTCCGATCGGCGATCGATACTGTGAACTTCGATGAGCTTGAATATGCGCGACGGAAGGCGCTGGTCACCGACGGCTGGACACCGCGCGAGGTCTTCGACCAGGCTGACACGACTCTCAGAGTCGCCCGTCAACGTGTTGCATCGGATACACAGCAGATCGCCAATACCGTGGCCGCATTGGACGGCAATCCGAATATCGCGGTCGATCGTCATCCGTCGGTTCGCGCCGCCCAGGCCCAGCTTGACCAAGCACGGCTCAATCTGTCCTACGCGACCGTCGTGGCGCCGGACGACGGCATCGTAGCAAGGGTCGATGACCTGCAGGTCGGCGACTTCGTCAATCCGGGAGCAGCCGTTTTCTCAATGATGTCGACCAGGCGCATCTGGGTCGAGGCGAATTTTCGCGAAACCGGCCTGACCCATATGCGTCCGGGTCAAGCGGCGGTCATCAGCGTTGATGCCTATCCAGATCGCACCTTCAAGGCACATGTCGTTAGCATGAGTCCGGGCACCGGATCGGATTTCGCGGTTCTGCCGCCGGAAAACGCTACCGGCAACTGGGTCAAGGTCGTCCAGCGTCTACCGGTACGCCTCGAGTTTGACAAGATCGATCAGAACCGGCCGCTGTTCTCGGGTATCAGTGTCACCGTGCGGGTCGACACCGGCTGTCACCGCACCTGGCTTCATCCGCTCGAGCCTGTGTGCGCTACGGCAGCGGCGAAATGAGCGCCACAGTCGCGCCAGCCACTGCAGCCGCCGCCGATCGCGCGATCATACTCGCGGCGCTGATGGCGACCTACATGCAGGCGGCTACCCTCTCGCTGCCAAATGCGGCGTTGCTCTATATCCAGGGCACGATGTCGATGGCGGACGATGAGGTCGGCTGGATATTTACCTCGTACATCACCGCGAGCGTCGTCACCATGACGATGACGCGTTGGCTTGCGGGCCGCTACGGCCGCAAAACCGTTTATCAGACCTCGATCGCCATCTTTGCGCTCGGCCTTGTACTCGCGACACATGCAACGACCCCGCTGCAATTCATTGCCGCCCGCATCGTCCAAGGTAGCGCGAGCGGGACCCTCGCTCCGCTGTCGATGGCGATCTTGCTCGATATGCTGCCGCCCTCGCGGCACGCCCGCATCAGCCTGGTGGCGAACGTCACATTATTGGTTGGTCTTCTCAGCGGTCCCAGCATCGGCGGCTGGCTCAGCGAATATCACGGCTGGCGCTCGCTTTTCTATGTCGTCCTGCCGATTGCGGGATTCATCTTCCTGACCATGGCGCTCTCGCTGCCGGAAAAGCGGGCCGCGCAGAATCCGCCGTTCGATTTCTTCGGCCTGACCACGTTCTTCTGCGGCACCGTCGGCCTTCAGATGATGCTCGACCGCGGCGAGCGCATGGGGTGGTTCGACTCTCCCGAGATCTGGGCGGAGGCGACAGCCTCGGTGCTGGGCTTCTACCTCTATATCGTGCACATCCTGACCACCAAGCAGCATTTCCTCGACAAGGCATTGTTCAAGGACCGCAACTTCGTGCTGTCTGCGATCATGTATTTCGCGTTCGGCTTCGTCCTGCTGCCGACAATCGCCCTGACCTCGCCGATGCTGGATGAATTGCTCAACTATCCGGCGGACACCACCGGCTACATGGCAATGCCACGCAGCGTCGCTCTGGTGGGAGCGCTTCTCCTCGCAGGACGCGTTTCCATGCGCATCGACGGTCGGTGGCTCCTGGCTTGCGGAATGGCGCTCGTCATCTACGCCAACTGGCGAATGCTCGGCTTTTCTCCCCAGATGGACTGGCGGTTCGTTGTCGAGGCAGGCGTGATCCAAGGCGCCGGCCTGGGCATTTTGCTGCCGGTGCTCACCAAGACGGCGTTCAGTACGCTGGATCAGAGATTGCGCCCGGAAGGTAGTGCGCTGTTCAATCTGTCGCGCCTCTATGGCAGCACAATCGGCATCGCGGTGGTGCTGACCTTCTTCTACGACAATACCCAGGCGATGCACGTAGCACTGGCGAAGGACCTTGCGCCGTACCGCGCCGCAGCCCACGTCGCGGATTCGATGGGCGAACCGGGACTTGCCATGCTGAACGAGATGATCACCGGCCAGGCAGCCCTAATCGGGGTGATCGACCAATTCAAGGTCATGATGATCGCCATGTTGATCGTGAGCCCGCTTGCACTGTTTCTCCGCAAGCCGGGTCCGGCAAACCAACCAGGAGCATGAGCATGGCAACCTGCGATACGCTTCGCCATACCAGGATTCCTCTCAACAATGGATGTGCGACGGTTCCGGCAGTCGGGTTTGGCACGCTGATCCCGGATCCTGTCGTGACGAAGGAGGCGACCAGGACCGCGTTGGAAGTGGGATTTCGACATTTCGATTGCGCGGAGCGCTATCGCAATGAGGACGCGGTCGGTGAAGCGATGCAGGCGGTGTTTCGGGCCGGGACAATTCGGCGGGAAGACGTCTTCGTCACCACGAAGCTATGGAACACCAATCATCGTCCCGAGCGGGTCAAGCCAGCCTTTGACGAGAGTCGCCGGCGATTGCGGGTCGACCATATCGATTGCTATCTGATCCACACTCCCTATGCGTTTCTGCCCGGTGACGAGCAGGACCCGAGGGATGCGCGAGGGCAGGTGATCTACGATCGTGGCGTGACACTGATCGAGACGTGGCAAGCGCTCGAGCGCCTGGTTGACGACGGTCAGTGCAAGGCGATTGGCTTGTCGGATGTCAACTTGGAAAAGCTGCGGGAGATCGTTGGGGCTGCGCGGATCAAGCCCGCAGTGGTTCAGGTGGAATCCCATCCGTACCTCCCCGAATGGAAGCTGCTGGATTTCTGTCGTCAGCATGGGATCGTGCTGCTGGCGTTTGCGGCGCTGGGCCATAGCTCGAATCCGAGATTGCTGGATGACCCCGTGATCACCAGTATTGCACAGCGCGTACACAAGACGCCGGCTCAGGTCGCACTGGCCTGGGCGGTACAGCGCGGCACCGCCTTCCTGACCACCTCGACCAATCCAAACCACATCCAGGAGAGCTTCGACTTATCGGCTCTGCCCGAGGATGCCATGCGCGAGATCCGCGATGGCATCGCGACGAACATCCGCTTTAACACGGTGGTAGAGACGGGCGTGCCCGGCTTTATTCCTCGGAGCAGTTGAACGGGTGTCATCTCGCGGACGGCGGATTGTTGCGGCGGACGAGCCGACTGCGGTGGGCGATCGCCATGCCGAACAGGGGGGTCGGCGGCTCCGCTGCGAACCTTTCAACGCGATCCGACCATGGAAATATGCGAGCCTGAGGAGGATGCGGGCGATTGGCTCAGGGAAATGACCTCAAGAGATTGCATCGTGCGGAATAGCCACGACGAGATGAAGGCCGGCGAGCCTCGCCTTTGGTTGGGCGAGTGGGACGAAACCGACGCGACAACAGCGCGCCCACGCATGTTGGATCGGGCTGAGGTCCCCATCGATACTGTGCAACTCGCCCGTTTCCTCATCGGCAAAATGCTCGTGCGGGTATTGACTGACGGCGTTGCCGGCGGCCGCATCGTCGAGACGGAAGCCTATGGCATTGGCGACCCCGCGGGTCATGCCTATCGTGGCATCACCCTGCGCAATCGTTCGCTGTTCCTCGAACGCGGGCACGCCTACGTTTATCTCGCCTATGGCGCCTCATTCATGCTCAACGTCTCGAGCGAGGCTTCGGGTTTGGGGGCGGGCGTCCTGATCAGGGCGATCGAGCCTAGCGATGGCATTACAATCATGGAGCGCAATCGCGGCACCAAGCAGGCGCGAGACCTGGCGCGGGGGCCGGGACGGCTGGCTGCAGCGTTGCAGATTGATCGCCGGTTGGATGGGATTGACCTTTGTCAGCCCGGTCCGCTATGGCTAGGGTCCGACGGTCGAGCGTCCGGCGCAATCGGGCGAAGCAAACGTATTGGCATTACTCGTGCAACCGATAGTCTTCTGCGATTCTATGTCCGCGGCAATAGATTCGTCAGCGGTCCGCAGGCGCTAAACAAATGACCAAACCAATGTGACGGCACGACTGCCGTCGGTACGGCCAAGAGCAGGAGCCAACAATCGGGCGCGCGTGATTGCGTTTAAAGTATGAAAAGGGGGCCGAGTTTTGCTCGGCCCCCCATCGCGTGCGAGGCTATCAGGCGAATCAGTGTCGAGACTGACCCTTGTCCGCCACAAACCTACTTGCTGCCGTTCTGCGCCGATTGCGGAGCGGAGCCGGTGCCGACGCTGTATCCCGGCGTAGTGGTCGAGAGTGGCTGCGTGTTGCTGCCATCCCCCAACTGGGCGGAGCCAGTGCCAACGCTGTATCCCGGCTCACTGGTGGAGATCGGCTTCATGTTGCTGCCATCCCCCAACTGCGCGGAGCTGGTCCCCACACTATAACCCGGAGTCGTTGTCGCTATCGCCGGCGAGTTGCTGCCGTCGCCGATGTGGGGGGTGGATTGCGCCATCGCCATGGTCATGCCGAATGTCATCGCGACCGCGAGTACGCCGGCAACGCTCAATGCCTTCATAGTGCCCTTCTCCTTGTTGCATCTGTCGGTGTGGCAGAAGTCCCACCGAGAGGTTCTGGTCGCGCATGGCCGCCACAGCCCTGCCAGCCTGCTGACCGTCTGACCGTCTGACCGTCTGACCGTCTGGGCTTAACATAGGATCCGGCCACCGTTGTCGCTTGTCCAAACCGACGATCTTTTGTGGATTTGCCGTATTGTTCGATCAGGCTGGTCTGCACGATCATGAGTAAGACGCATCATGGCCACGTCCGCGCGTGAAAAAACGTGGTAGCTTCGTTCAATACGGTGGACCCACGCCATACTATCTAGGGTCAAGCAACGCTGCAAGGGAGCCGCTAATGCACGCGCCGGCCCTGTCGAACGCTGCCTGGCACAGGACGGAGCATCGCGACGGTACGTTTCGCCTGGTCGTTGGCGGCGCGTGGGTGCGCAGCGAGGCGCGCCGGCTTGACCCGGTCTTGCGGGCGCTCGATGTCGGCCGATATAGCGACGCGGAATTCGACTGCGGCGCGATCGAGCGGCTGGATACAGTCGGAGCCTGGCTGCTGTTGCGTACCAAGCGAGGCCTGGAGCAACGCGGCGTCACGGTGCGGCCGGTGCATGTCGATCCGAAATATCGCGCCCTGGTCCACACGATCGACCACGAGTGCCGTGCGCCTCCTGTCGCTCCCCCGCCGCGGCCCACCGTTGCCAGACGGCTGGAACGCATCGGCCGCGGCTGCGTTTTTGCTGTTCGCCAGGGATACGAGCTCGTCGGCTTTTTTGGCCTGATCGCCTACGAAACCATCGCGACGATCCTGCAGCCACGCCGCTTGCGAATTGCGGCGCTGGTGCACCAGATGGAAGAGACAGGCCTCAACGCGACGCCGATCGTAGGCCTGCTGTCGTTTCTGATCGGCGTGGTCTTTGCCTATCAGGGTTCCGATCAGTTGCGCCGCTTTGGTGCTGACGTGTTTACCGTTAATCTGCTGGGCGTCGGTGTCCTGCGCGAACTGGGGGGCCTGATGGCGGCCATCATCGCCGCGGGCCGTTCGGGCTCGGCCTTCGCCGCGCAGATCGGCACGATGAAGCTCAGCGAGGAAATCGACGCAATTCAGGTCACCGGCTTCAACGTCGTGGAGGTGCTGGTCCTGCCGCGCTTGCTCGGCATTATACTGACGCTGCCGCTGCTGACCTTCTACTCCAACATGATGGGACTGCTTGGCGGCGCTGCAACCTGCAACCTCGACCTCGGCATTGCCATTCCGGCCTTCCTGCACCAGTTGCGCGGCGCGGTGTCTGGTTGGACATTCTGGGCGGGCGTGATCAAGGCGCCGGTATTCGCTTTCATTATCGGGCTGGTCGGCTGCCATCAGGGTTTCCAGGCGGAGCGCAACGCTTCCAGCGTCGGCCGCCACACCACGCAGGCCGTCGTCGAGTCGATCTTCCTGGTCATCGCCGCCGATGCAGTGTTTTCCGTGATCTTCTCCAAGCTGGGCATATGAGCGCCATGCCCGATCCTGACGTCGCAATCCACATCCAGGGTCTCGTTACGCGCATTGCGGGGATCACCCTGCACGACCACATCGACCTCGACGTGGCCCGTGGCGAGATTCTGGCGGTGGTCGGCGGCTCCGGGTCGGGCAAATCGGTGTTGTTGCGTTCGATCATCGGGCTGCAGCAGCCGTCGGAGGGCCGGATCGAAGTTCTCGGCCACGACCTCGACGCGCTTTCCGGCGACGAGTTGGTGCACGTGCAGGTGCGGTGCGGCGTATTGTTCCAGGATGGCGCCTTGTTCGGCGATCAGACAGTTGCCCAGAACGTGCAGACGCCGCTGCGCGAACATACTGATCTGTCGCAGCGCCTGATGGACGAAATCGCCTCGGTGCGGCTGAGTATGGTCGGCCTGCCGCCGGACGCTGCCGGCAAATATCCATCGGAACTGTCCGGCGGCATGCGCAAGCGCGCCGGCCTGGCCCGCGCCCTGACGCTGGATCCCGAACTGCTGTTTCTCGACGAACCGACCGCTGGCCTGGACCCGATCTCGGCTTCGGAATTCGACGTGCTGGTGCGCGAGTTGCAGCAAAGTCTGCGGCTGACCGTATTCATGGTGACGCACGACCTGGGTACGCTGCGCGCCACCAGCGACCGCATTGCCGTGCTGGTCGACCGAAAGTTGAAGCTCGGTACGGTTGCCAGCCTGTCGGAAGACCCGCATCCGTGGATTCACGAATATTTCGCCGGCGCACGCGCCATGGCGCAAACCTGATCCGGACAGCCGCCGATGGAAGCACGCGCCAATTACGTTGCGGTCGGAGCCTTCGTCCTGCTGGTGCTGGCAGGAATCGTGTTGGCCACGCTGTGGCTGGCGCGCGTCGAGTTCAAAACCGCATTCAAATTCTACCAAACCCATGTGTCCGGCTCGGTCAGCGGGTTGGATACCGGCGCTCCGGTTCGATTGAACGGCATCGATGTCGGCCGGGTGACTCGGATTGACCTGGATCCGGTTGACCCCGAACTTGTGACTCTGGTCATGGAGGTTCGCGGCTCGATCAAGCTGCATGCCGATGCGGTGGCGTCGCTGGAAACACAGGGGCTGACCGGCGTCAGCTATGTCGAGATCTCCGGCGGCACGCTGGCGTCGCCGCCGCTGACCGCAGCGCATGGCGAGAAATATCCAACCATCGCCTCGCGCCCATCGTCGCTGCAACAGGTATTCGCCAGCGCGCCGGAAGTCCTGGCACATCTGCTGGTGATCGCGAATCGAGTGGAGGCAGTACTGGACGATAAGAATCGCGCGGCGATCGCCGAGACCCTGGAGAACCTGCGGGATACGACCGGCGTCGTCGATCGCCGCAGCAAGGACATCGACCACCTGATCTCCGATGCGGGAGAGACCATGCATAACCTGGCTACCGCGAGCGCGGTGCTGGATGTTCTGGTCGCCAATCTCCAACGAACGTCCGGCAAGGCCGATCACCTGGTTGCTTCCGCCGACACCACGTTCGACCGGGCGAGCAAGTTGGCCAATGATCTGGATTCGGTCGTGCGATCAAGCGCGCCCGGACTGCAACGACTGACCACCACGGATACAGCGCGGTTCGATCAGCTTCTGATCTCAGCGAACCGACTGACCGATAGCCTGACACGGCTTTCGCAGGGACTGCAACGCGACCCGCAGCAAGTACTGTTCGGCTCGCATCTGGATGGATACCGGCCGCCATGATCCGCCCAGCCCTATCGCGCCGCCGCGTCATCGCCGCCGCCTGTCTGGCGCCGCTCGTTGGTTGCAGCATGCTGACCGATCCGACGCAGCCACAGATGTACCGGCTGGATCCCGCCGATCTTGATCCGGTTGCCTCACCGGTGCGGCGCGGCAGCCTGGCGATTGCCATGCCGAGTGCCCCGGAGAACCTCGATACGGATCGCATCGCACTGACCCGCGGTGAGACACGCTTCGAGTATTTCGCCGATTCCACCTGGACCGATCGCGTGCCTGCGTTGCTGCAAGTACTATTGGCACAGGCGTTCGAAACTGACGGCCGCGTGGCCGACGTCTGGACCGATCGGGACGCCATAACGGCGGGCTATCTGCTGCAAACGGCGGTTCGCGCCTTCACGGCACGCTACGACAATGGGGCCGCTGCTGCACCGGTGGTGGAGGTGAGCCTGGACGTGCGTCTGCTTCGCCTGCCAGAGCAACAGACCGAGGGGCACACCACGATCACCGAGCAACAGCAAGCGACGCGTAACGATCTTCGCGATGTTGTGCGGGCATTTGATGTTGCCACAGGTAAAGCGCTGAACCGCTGCGTGGCGTTCGCGCTGGGCGTGATGCGCCGCGCCTGAAGGGCGCACTCGCGGCGTCGTGACCAAGCGAATGCAGCCAGTCAAATACCCCGGTCTCACCACGCCGCGTTAAGACAAGCAGGCACAAGGAATCACAAGAGGCCGACGCGGCGATCGGATAGCAGCATCGCAGACGAGGTCACCCGAACCGCTGCCACCTGCCGGATTGAGGAACCCAATCATGCCAAATGACGCACTTGCGGCGGCCATGACAACGCCGGCGACACATGTGGCGCGGCCGGCCGGGCCCTGCGCGATGGTGATCTTCGGCGCCGGCGGCGACCTCACCCGGCGGTTGGTAGTCCCGGCGCTTTACAATCTTATGGCCGGCCGGCTGCTGCCGGACGAATTCGTCCTGATCGGCGTGGACATCGCTGCATTTTCCACAGAACAATGGCGCGAGCGGCTGACCGAGATGATGCAGAGCCTGCTGCACGGTGGCAGCGAGTTCCAGGCCGATGCGATCGATACGGACGTGTGGTCGTCGCTCATGTCGCGCGCGACCTATCTGCAGGGCAACCTGGATGACGACGCGACATTCGCTCGTCTCGGTGGATTGTTGCAGGACGTGGAACATAGCCACAACACCGGCGGCAATGTGTTGTTCTATCTGGCAGTGCCCGACCGCTTTTTCGGTTCCGTCGCGCAAAGAATCGCCATCGCCGGCCTGGCGGATCAGCAGAACGGCAAGCGCTGGCGACGTGTGATTGTGGAAAAGCCGTTCGGCCACGATCTGGCGTCGGCGAAGGCGCTCAACGCCCGCCTGTTGACAGTGCTGTCCGAGGACCAGATCTATCGGATTGACCATTTCCTTGGCAAGGAGACGGTGCAGAGCATCATGGCCGTGCGTTTCTCCAACGGCTTGTTCGAGCCGATCTGGAACCGCGAGCATATCGATCATGTGCAGATCACAGTGGCCGAGACCGTCGGTGTCGAGCATCGCGGCCACTTCTACGAACAAACCGGCGCCATGCGCGACATGGTGCCCAATCACTTGTTCCAGTTGCTGACCATGACAGCGATGGAACCTCCGAGCAGTTTCGATCCCGATGCGGTGCGCAACCGGAAGGCCGATATTCTGAAAGCGATTCCGCCGATTCCTTTGCATTCGGCAGTGCGTGGCCAGTACGCCAAGGGCGAAGTGCTCGGCCAATCGGTTGTGGATTATCGGCAGGAACCCGACGTTGCCGCGAACTCCTCGATCGAAACCTATGTCGCGATGAAGCTGCACATCGATAGCTGGCGCTGGGCGGGGGTGCCGTTCTACCTGCGCACCGGCAAGTCGATGAGCCAGCGCTGGACCGAGATCGCCATCTGCTTCCGCCACGCGCCGCTCTCATTGTTCCAGGGAACCGACGTCACGCAGATGGCACCAAACTGGTTGGTGCTGCGGATCCAGCCAGATGAAGGCATTGCACTGCAATTCCAGGTTAAACGGCCGGGCCAGCTCGTCACGCTTGCACCGATCAGCACCAGCTTCGTCTACAAGGACTGGTTCCCTCCGTTGCCCAATGTCGGCTACGAGACCCTGATCTACGACTGCATGATTGGCGATGCATCGCTGTTTCAGCGCGCCGACATGGTGGAAGAGGGTTGGCGCATCGTGCAGCCGGTGCTCGATGCCTGGGCCGCGGAAAAACCGGATGATTTTCCCAACTATCCCGCCGGCAGCGTCGGCCCTGGTGCAGCGGAAAAGCTGCTCGCCGATGATGACGGCCGTGCCTGGCGGGCGATCGGTCACCTTGTCTGAGGAACGCCTCATGCCGCATATTTCGCTGCTGCTTGCCGACGTCGATGGCACTCTGGTCACCGAGCAAAAGGTGCTGACCGAACGCGCGCGGGCCGCGGTGATGGCCCTGCGGGAGCGCGGCATCCGATTTGCCATCACCAGCGGCCGTCCGCCGCGTGGCATGGCAATGCTGATCGAGCCGCTGCGGCTGGATTCGCCCATTGCCGGGTTTAATGGCGGCGTGTTCGCGCATCCCGACCTGTCGGTGATCGAAATGCGCCCGCTCGCGGCTGATGTCGCACGGACGTCGATCGAGATCATCAAGCGCCACGGCATGGATCCCTGGCTATATACCGGCACTGACTGGATCATTCATCGCGAGGACGCGCCACATGTCGCGCGCGAGGCGTGGACAGTGAAATTCCCGGCGAAGATTATGGCACAATTTACCGAATCGGATCTGGATCATGCGGTCAAGATCGTCGGTGTCAGCGACGATCATGCACTGGTCGCGAAATGCGAGGCAGACATGGGGCAGGCGTTGGGTGACCATGCTTCAGCCAAACGCTCGCAGCCATACTACCTGGACGTCACAAATCCGGACGCGAACAAGGGTGCGGTCGTCGACTCGCTGACGAAGATGCTGCGGATTCCCGCCGACGAAATCGCGACAATCGGCGACATGCCGAACGACACGTTGATGTTCCGCCGTTCGGGTTTCAGCATCGCCATGGGCAACGCGAGCGTCGAGGTGAAGGCGCAGGCGAACGCGGTCACCGACGACTACAACGATGAAGGCTTTGCCAAGGCCGTCGAGCGCTATCTGTTGAACGGGCATGCGGCATAGGTCGCTCGGCAGAAAAGGATTTCCGCATGGCGCGTGAGGCGATGCTCGCTGCCGCTCCAACGCCGGCGGGGAACATCCATCCGGTTCCGACCCTCGAACTGGACCACGATGCGGTTGCGGTTGCATATCATGCGGAACTGCAACACGCCTACGCCGCCGCATCGCTGACCCGGGCGCGGCCGCTGTCTCACATCGGCTCGCTCGGACTGGGTTGCGGCGGTCACACGCCCTCGCTGCTGCCAGGTGAACCGGTGCTGGAGGAGCGCTCGCGCTGGGCGGCGGCCGTCGCCCATGGCCGGCCGGAAACACGCATCATCCTGACATATCCGGTGATCGACGCCAGCAACCGTGTAGCATTCCTGGTGAGCGGCGCCGGCAAGCGCGATATACTGCGACAGGTGTTGTCCAGCCGCGGTAGTGTTCCCGCGCCGCGACTGCAACTGCTTGGCGAGCTGGTGTTCATTGCCGATCGCGATGCCGCCGGAGAATGACCCGGCGTCGTGACAACCGAGGAGTTCGACAGTGATGACAGTACTCCCTCTGCGTCAACGCCCAGTCTGGCAGGCGCTGCAACAGCATCATGCGCGGATCAAGGATGCGCATCTGCGCGACATGTTTGCCGCCGATCCGCAGCGCGGCGAGCGGCTGCTGGCGGAGGATGTCGGTATTTACCTGGATTATTCCAAGAACCGCGTCACCGGCGAGACCATGGACCTGCTGCTGCGGCTCGCCGAGGAATCCGGCCTGCGCGCCCATATCGATGCCATGTTCGGCGGCGAGAAGATCAACGTCTCCGAAGGTCGCGCGGTGCTGCATGTCGCGTTGCGGGCGCCCAGCGGCTCGACGATCATGCACGACGGCCAGAACGTGGTGTCGGATGTGCACGCCGTGCTGCAACGCATGCGGGATTTCGCGTCGCGCGTGCGAGAAGGGGCGTGGCTCGGCGCCACGGGCAAGCGCATTCGCAATGTCATCAATATCGGCATCGGCGGATCGGATCTCGGTCCCGTCATGGCGTACGAGGCGCTGCGCTACTACAGCGAGCGGCGGATGACATTCCGCTTCGTCTCCAATGTTGACGGCACCGACTTTGCCGAGGCGGTGCGCGATCTCGATCCGGCAGAGACCCTGTTTGTTGTATCGTCGAAAACATTTACCACGCTGGAAACGATGACCAACGCCAACAGCGCGCGCGATTGGTTCCTGGCCGGCATGAACGGCAAGGAAAACGCCATTGCGCGGCATTTTGTCGCGGTCTCTACCAACGCTGCCGAGGTGAGCAAATTCGGCATCGACACCGATAACATGTTCGGCTTCTGGGACTGGGTCGGTGGCCGATATTCGATGGACTCCGCCATCGGACTGTCGACGATGATCGCTATCGGCCCCGACATGTTCCAGGAGATGCTGCGGGGCTTCCATGCCATCGACGAACATTTCCGCACCGCGCCCTTCGCGCGCAACCTGCCGGTGCTGATGGGGCTCCTCTCGGTCTGGTACAATGACTTTTTCGGCGCGCAAACCGTCGCTGTGCTGCCGTACGACCAGTACCTGAAGCGCTTTCCCGCCTATCTCCAGCAACTCACCATGGAGAGTAACGGCAAGCATGTGACGCTCGATGGTGCGTCGGTCGAAGCCGATACCGGTCCGGTCTATTGGGGCGAACCCGGCACCAACGGTCAGCACTCGTTCTATCAGCTCATCCATCAGGGCACGCGGCTGATCCCCTGTGACTTCATCGGCTTCGCACATACGCTTAACCCGCTCGGTGAGCATCACGACATGTTGCTTGCCAACGTATTTGCGCAAGGCGAAGCTCTGGCCTTCGGCAAGACGGAGGCCGAGGTACGCGCCGAAGGCACGCCCGACTGGCTGGTGCCGCATCGTTTGTTCCAGGGCAACCGGCCATCCAACACGCTTCTGCTGGACCGTCTGACACCCGCTTCCCTGGGCAAGCTGGTCGCACTGTACGAACACAGTGTGTTTGTGCAGGGCACCATCTGGCAGATCGACTCGTTCGATCAGTGGGGCGTGGAACTTGGCAAGCAGCTCGCGCAGCGCATCATCCCGGAGCTGGCCGCCACCGCGGAACCCGCTCTGACGCACGACAGCTCCACCAACGCGTTGATCCGTCGCTATCGCAAGCTGAAGGGAGAGATGTGAGGCCGAACCACTATTCCTCCTGCCATCTCTCCCGTTCATCTCTCTTGGTGGAACGCGACAGGGGAGGGCGCGCTACGCGGCAGGAGGATCCAAGGCTGGGGACTATACCGTGAGAGACCGGATAGGGCAGGGGATGACGCGGCGAGACGTAGCGGGATGCGGCCTCGCCCTAGCCCTGCATGCCCGCTGTCAGCGCCGGCGGGCCGCCGCTTGCCAGCAGTTGTCGAAAATCGGAACGCTGAACGGCGACGCGGCTAATGTAACCGTCAGTTAGCACGTCCACCACCTGCCATCCCGCCGGGCCCGATCGCGGCGCCGGCATGCGCCGACGACCGCACAAGCGTCCCCATGAATGCAGCCGCCGTCGGCATCATCGCACCGCGCCGTCCGATCGCGCGGTTGTGGCCTTCCGTTGTCACGCCACCTTTTGCAGCCCGAGCGCGCGGCTCTTGGTGTCGATCGCCTGCAGCAGATCCTTCCACGATTCGACAAAGGCCTGCGCGCCATCGGATTGCAGCTTTGCGGCCAGTGCGTCAACGTCGATGCCCGCCTTGGCGTGCTGCGCTATCGTTGCGGCACCGTCGCCACCATCTCGCGACAACATGCTGCCAACATTCCCATGATCCGCGAAGGCCACCAGCGTCGGCGCCGGCATGGTGTTGACCGTGTTGGGCGCGGCGAGTGTGTTCACATAGAATGCGTCGGGCGCTTTCGGGTCCTTCATGCTGGTGCTGGCGAACAGCAGCCGCTGTGGCACCGCGCCGTGATTCATCAGGCGCTGCCAGCGGTTGGAGTCCAGCAGCTCGCGGTAGCTCTTGTATGCGAGCTGGCCGATCGCGTCGCCGAGTGTGTTTTGCAGCGCCGCCGGTACTTTGTCCGCAACGGCGCGGTCCCATCGGCTGATGAACACTGATGCGACCGAGCGCACATCCGGTGCAAGACCCGCCGCAATCCGCTGCTCCAGGCCGCGCATATAGGCATCGGCAGCGGCTTCGTACTGGGCAGGAGAGAACAGTAGTGTAACGTTCACCGGCACGCCGGCGGCGATGGCTTGTTCAATGGCGGGAAGGCCCTCTTTGGTGCCAGGGATCTTGATGAACAGATTGGACTTGTTGGCGCGACGCGACAGACGGCGGGCCTCGGCGATGGTCTCGTCGGTCTGGTAAGCCAGCAACGGCGAGACTTCCAGCGAGACCCAGCCATCGGTGCCGGCGGTCGCTTCGTGGATCGGCAGGAACATGTCGGCCGCGCGCGACAGGTCCTCAAGCGCGAGCTCAAAGAACAGCGCCTCGCTGGTATAACCGCGACCGGTCAACCGGCGGATTTCATCGTCATATTTCTTGCTGTGTGTGATGGCATGATCGAAGATCGAGGGATTCGACGTTAGGCCGGTAACCGAGAGGTCCTGGATATAGTGTTGCAGCGTGCCGCTATCGAGCAAGTCTCGGGTGATGTCGTCCAGCCAGAGACTCTGACCGGCCGCACGGAGTTTTGCCGTCGCATTCATTCGCTGACTCCTTCCCAATCAGGCCACCGCCGCGGGTTTCTCGACGTGACCGCCGAAGCCGAAGCGCATCGCCGACAGCAGCTTGTCGGCAAAGTCCTCCGCACCGCGTGAGGCGAAGCGCGCATAGAGTGCCGCGCTGATCACCGGCGCCGGCACGCCCTCATCGATCGCTGCTTCCACCGTCCAGCGGCCTTCGCCGGAATCGGAGACGCGGCCACTGAAGCCCTGCAGACCAGGACTATGATGCAGCGCCAGGGCGGTGAGGTCGAGCAACCATGAGCTGACAACGCTGCCGCGGCGCCACAGTTCGGCGACGCGGGCGATGTCGATATTGTACTGGTAGTGTTCCGGGTTGCGCAGGGGCGTGGTTTCTGCATCTGTCTCGGCCTGGTGCATGCCGGCGTCGGCGTGACGCAGGATGTTCAGGCCCTCGGCAAATGCCGCCATCAGACCGTATTCGATCCCATTATGCACCATTTTCACGAAATGGCCGGCCCCGCTCGGGCCGCAATGCAGATAACCTTGCTCGGCGCTGTCCGGTTCGCCGCTAACGCCCTGCGTGCGAGGCGCGGAGGCGAATCCTGGCGCCAGCGCCTGGAAGATCGGATCCAGGTGGCGTACCGCGTCCGTATCGCCACCGATCATCAGGCAATAGCCGCGCTCGCGCCCCCAGATGCCGCCGCTGGTGCCAACATCGACATAATGCAGGCCGCTTTGCTGCAGCATGGTCGCGCGGCGAATGTCGTCGTGGTAGTAGGAATTGCCGCCGTCGATGACGATATCGCCGCGTGACAGCAATGGCGTCAGCGTTGCCAGGAACGAATCGACCGCGCCCGCCGGCAGCATCAGCCAGACCGCGCGCGGTGGTTGCAGCATACGCACGAACTCCGCAAGGTTGGTGCTGCCTTTGGCGCCTTTGGAGAGCAATGGCTGCATCGCGGCCTGATTCTGGTCGTTAACCACAAGCTGGTGTCCCGCCGCCATCAGGCGCTCCACCATATTGGCGCCCATCCGGCCAAGCCCGATCATTCCGAGCTGCATGATAGTGTCTCCGCTGTTCTTCATATATCACGACGGATCGCGCGCCGGGCCGCTTCGGCTACGCGCGTGGCGGTGAAGCCGAAATGCTCCGTCACCGCCTTGATCGGCGCGGACATGCCGAAGCTGTGCATCCCGAGCATGATGCCGCCTGGGCCGGCGTAGCGGTCCCAACCGATCGTCGAGCTTTCTTCCACAGTGACGCGTGCGGTGATGGATGGTGGCAGGACAGCATCGCGATACGATTGCGGCTGCGCCTCGAACAACTCCCAGGACGGCATACTGACGACGCGAGCGGCGATGCCTTCCTCGGCCAGCAATTTCCTCGCCGCCAGGCACAATGAAACTTCGCTGCCGGTGCCTACGAGAATTGCTGCCGGCTCGCCCGGACCGTCGGCCAACACATAGGCGCCTTTGGCAAGGCCGCTGGCGGGGGCGTATTGCTGCCGATCGATCGTCGGCAACGCCTGGCGCGAGCAAATCACCGCTGCCGGACGATCCCGCAGGCCAAGGATGCAGCGATAAGCCTCGGCGGTTTCGTTGGCGTCGGCGGGGCGGATCACCACCATGCCAGGAATCGCACGCAGCGACACCAATTGCTCGATTGGTTGATGGGTCGGCCCGTCCTCGCCCAGGCTGATCGAATCATGCGTCCAGATGTGCATGACCGGAAGGTTCATCAGCGAGGAAAGCCGGATCGCGCCCCGGGCATAGTCGGTGAAGATCAGGAACCCCGAGCCGAAAGCCTTCAGCCCGCACAGCACCATGCCATTGACGATCGCGCACATGGCATGTTCGCGCACGCCGAAATGCATGTTGCGTCCGCGCGGCTCGCCGGGACCGCCAATGGCCTGCATATCCCCGGCGCCCTCGAACAACAGGCGCGTCTTCGTGCTGGGATCCAGGTCCGCGGCGCCGCCGACCAGCCAGGGGATTTGTTGCGCGATTGCATTCAGTACCTTGCCGGATGCGTCGCGCGTCGCCATGCCCTTGGCGTCGGCCGGGAACAGCGGAATAGCCTGCTGCCAGCCGTCAGGCAACGTGCCGCTGTGGATATGATCGAGCTGGGCCGCCAACTCCGGATGGGCTGCCCGATAGCGCTGGAGCAATGCCTGCCAGTCGCGATGCAGCGCCGCGCCACGGGCCCCCATTCCGGCCGCGAAGTGGCTGCGCACTCCAGGCGGAACGACGAATTGCCCATCAGGATCGAAGCCAAAGAACTGCTTGACCAGGCGCACTTCGTCCTCGCCGAGCGGTTCGCCGTGCGCTTCTTTCGTATCGTGCCGGTGCGGCGAGCCGTAACCGATGTGGCTTGGCACAATGATCATCGAGGGGCGGTCGTTCACCGCCAGGACTTCGCGGTACGCGCGATCGAGCTGGTCCAGGTCGTTGGCGTCGCTGACCCGCGTGACGTGCCAGCCATAGGCGAGAAAACGCGCCGCCACATCTTCGGTGAAGGCGAGTTCGGTAGGGCCCTCGAGGCTGATCCGATTGCTGTCGTAGATCCAGCAGAGATTGCCGAGGTGATGATGGCCGGCGAGGGAGGCGGCCTCGCTGGCGATGCCTTCCATCATGTCGCCGTCGCCGCACAGTGCCCACACGCGCCAATTGAACAGCGGGAAATCCGGGCGATTATAATTGGCGGCAAGCCAGCGTTGCGCCAGCGCCATGCCGACGCTATCCGCGACGCCCTGGCCAAGTGGGCCCGTGGTGGCCTCCACGCCGGTCGTCCAACCGTATTCCGGGTGGCCCGGGCAGCGGGTATCAGGATGACGGAATGTCTCAAGGTCGTGCAGCCTGACCGCGTCAGTGCCATCAGACGCCTTGATGCCGCTAAGATGCATCAGGCAGTACAGCAGCGCGGATGCATGCCCGGAGGAAAGTATGAAGCGATCGCGATTCATCCAATCGGGCGTGGCCGGATCGTAACGCAGAAAACGTTGCCACAATACGTACGCCGCCGGCGCCGCGTCCATCGGCGTGCCGGGATGGCCCGACTTCGCCTGCTGGATAGCGTCAACCGCCAGAATGCGGATCGTGTTGATGGCAAGTTCGTCGGGAGTTTCGTTCACCGTCGCATCTCCCTCGCCCGCTGGCCGCTTCGTTCGTGGACCCTACGCAAACACGGGAAGCAATCCTTGTGCAAAGCCGCCGCCATTTGTCCAAACGGACCGGCACGCATTGCTACGCCGTGGCGGCGGACGTTCCTGCAGTCACGGGTCCGGTGCGAGCAATCCGCGCAACCATCCGTGCCTTCATGGCTTTCTGCAGTTTCGTCAGCGCACGCACCTCGATCTGACGCACGCGCTCACGCGAAACACTGTACTGCGTCGCGAGATCGTCCAGTTTCGTGGGAGCTTCCTTCAGCCATCGCTCGGTCACGATATGCCGCTCGCGTTTGTTCAGCACGTTGAATGACTGTCCGAGAAGCATCTTGCGGTCTGCCAACTCCTCATGCTCCGCGAGCGCTGTTTCCTGATCGCTCGCGTCCTCGACCAGCGAATCCTGCCACTGTTCTTCCGCGTCCTGATACTTCGGCACATTCAGGCTGTGATCAGGCGCCGCCAGCCGACGGTTCATGCTGATCACGTCATGCGCCGGCACGTCCAGAGTCTGTGCGATGTGTGCAAGCTGGTCGGCCGGCAGGTCGCCATCGTCGATCACGTGCATGTGACCCTTCAGCCGCCGCAGGTTAAAGAACAGTTTTTTCTGTGCGGCCGTGGTGCCCAGCTTCACCAGCGACCACGAATGCAGGATATGTTCCTGCATGGCGGCCCTGATCCACCACATGGCATAGGTTGCCAAACGGAATCCGCGCTCCGGGTCAAAACCCCGAAGCGCCTGCATCATGCCGAGATTTCCCTCGCTGATCAGGTCGCCGAGCGGCAGGCCATAGCCGCGATACCCCATGGCGATCCGGACAACGAGCCGCAAATGGGAGGTCACCAGCTTATGCGCCGCGGCGAGATCCCGTGTGTCCCGCCATGCACGCGAAAGTGCGAGTTCTTCCTCGGCCGAAAGCAGCGGATATGCGTGTATGGTTTGCAGGTATCGCGACAGGCTTTCGGAGCCAGCGGGCTGAGTCAGCATGGTTATCGCCGAGCCTCCTTGAACGTTCGTTGGAGTTGCGACACCCGGGAGGCGAGCATCCGGATCCCTGTGACGCTGGCACGCGTCAGGGGAGCAATCTTTGCTGTTTCATTGATAAATTGTCTTTTCGTCATGTGCTTTGTAACACGGTAGCCGACCGCACGGGTCTAATTCGATCAGACAAATTCGAGCGGGAATTTGGAAGAACCGGTGGAAGGAAAGTTGTTGTATGGGGGCGTCGCCGGTTCCCCCCGGGCCGGCGATCGTTTCCTCCCCATGCGCGGTAACAATCGCGCCCACTCAATGGCGGACTCCAACACAGGAGTTCGCCATTCCTTTCAGTGGAGACGAGCAGATCCAATTGCGCTGATCGACTGAGAGCCCCAAGTGATCGGCATGATGCCGTCCGCTGTGCGGAAGGGTGTATCTCGATGAACGAGTATTGACTCCCAACCGCCAACTATCAGCTTCGCCACGAGTTATAGCCTGGAGGGCGGTGGCAGATAAGCCGCAGATGGGTAGGCCGCATTTTCGGCCTTCCATGCAAGGCATCGCCCGTTCGGACAATCGAAGCGTACCTCTGATGCGTAAGCCACGCAGCCAAGTCGTTCAGACTCCTCTTGTCTAACCGTAACACTCGAGGAAACCCCATGAGTTTCTACTTCATCGCGGCCGTCGCCGCACTGGGCGGCCTGCTGTTCGGATACGACACCGGTGTAATTTCCGGCGCACTGATCTTCATCCGCCACGTGATGTTGCTATCGACCACCATGCAAGGCGTGGTGGTCGCGATTGCACTGGCGGGTGCGACCATTGGTGCGGCGGTGGTCGGCTATCTGTCGGATCGGGCCGGCCGTCGCCGCGTGATTTTGGGCGCGGGCCTGTTGTTCATCGCCGGCGCCGGTATTTCGGCCGTGGCGCAGGGCGTTGCCGTCCTGGTGGTCGGCCGGTTCCTCGTCGGCCTGGCAATTGGCGTCGCGTCGATGCTGACTCCGCTTTATCTCGCGGAGATAGCGCCGGCGAGCGACCGCGGCGCGATCGTCTCGTTGAATCAGCTTTGCATCACCGCCGGGATATTGGTGTCCTATCTCGTCGGCTATGCACTTGCCGGAGCAACCGGCGGATGGCGCTGGATGCTGGCGCTGGGCGCAGTGCCCGGCATCATTCTGTCCGTTGGCATGCTGGTTCTGCCGGAAAGTCCGCGGTGGCTCGCCGGACATGGGCGGATATTTGAAGCGGAAAGCGTGCTCCAGCGGCTGCGAGGCACCGCCGACGTATCGCAAGAACTGGGCACGCTGCGCCGTGACATCGCGCGCGAAAATCGCAAGCTGACCAGCGCTTGGGAGCTGCTGTCGCCACGCCTGCGTCGTCCGCTGATTATCGGCGTCGGGCTGGCCATGTTCCAGCAGATCACTGGCATCAACACGGTCATCTACTTCGCGCCGATCATCTTCCAATCGGCGGGTCTGTCTTCCGCCGCGACGTCGATTCTTGCAACGGCTGGTGTCGGTGCTGTCAACGTGATCATGACGATCGTGTCGATCTGGCTGATCGACCGTCTCGGTCGGCGGCAGCTCCTCTACTGGAGCCTTGGCGGCATGACGGTCACACTGTTCGTGTTGTCATACGCTTTCTTGGGTGGCACATCGGGTGAATTGGCCTGGGTCGCCGTGCTGTCGGTGGCAGCCTATGTCGGCTTCTTTGCCATCGGCCTGGGCCCGGTGTTCTGGCTGCTGATCGCCGAGATTTTCCCGCTGGCGCTGCGCGGCCGGGCGATGAGCCTCGCCACGGTGGCGAACTGGGGCTTCAATCTGATCGTTTCGGCAACTTTCCTCAACCTGGTGGGTGCGTTCGGCAGCACAGGGGCCTTCCTGGTCTACGGCGTGCTCAGCCTGGCAGCGTTGGCTTTCGTCGCCGTGACGGTGCCTGAGACGAAAGGCCGCACCCTGGAGCAAATCGAGGCAGCGCTGGACGCCGGAGCGCCGCAGCCCGCACCGGTGCAAGTCAGTTCGATGTGAATGGTGTCTCGCATTGCCATGCTGATCTGGCCTGCCGCGGTCGCCACCGCGGCAGCTCGGACCCAGGTCGATACTTCCGGCTTCCAGCCGTTGTCGCGGGCCTTTGACCCGACACTCCCTCCATTCGATCCGCCGCCAGGCGAACACCTGCTCGGCGATTGGGGCGGGATCCGGCCGCAACTGGAAAACCGCGGCATTCACCTCCAGCTCGGCGCCATCGTCGAATTCGCCGTGTTCCGGTTCAAGGCCGGCGTGTAGTTCCAACAGTACACGACAACACATGCCGCGTTGGGCGTGCCGTCCGCAAGATTGCGGACGGCGTGCGTCACCGAGCACTCTCCGACAGACCGCCGGACTGTTGCGGCACACGGGGGCGGCGCGGCGGCGATGGCGAGAACAGCCCAGCCACCCACCCCCTCGCCCCGTGCAACAGTGTACGCCGCGTAGCGCGTATTCGCGGTCACGGACGCCCTTCTTATTGTCGGGCGTGGAAGTGTTCGACAGTCAGACGGGTTGATAGAGCCCCATCACGGTCGCGTGATCGACAGTCGCCTTCGGGGTGGTCGAGGAGTCCAACAATGTCCGCAGGTGCCACCGGACGCGACGATTCGTCGCGCATCGTGCCGCCGGTATTGAGCGCTGAAGAAGAAAAAGCCCTGTGCCATCGTTGGTACGAGCACCATGACGTGGCGGCGGCCGAGCGGCTGATCGGCAGTCAACTGCACCTGATCGCGGGGATCGCGATGGCGCATCGTGACTGCGGGGCAGTGACACAGGAGCTGATCGGCGAAGCCTATATCGGCCTGATGCGTGCGGCATGCCGCTACAATCCGACTTGCGGTACAAGGTTTGCCACTTACGCTATCCGGTGCGTTCGGGCTGCCATTCAACAGAAGATCGAGCGTGCCGCGCCGTCGCCGCAGACAGGCGCGTTTCGGACCCTCATGCCGCCGCCGCATGCGCGCGGCGGCAAGCGGCGCGCGCCGATTCGGTTCGTATCGAAAATGCAGGCAGGGTGAGTGTCATGGGCGTCACGCAGGTGATCGACGGATATGCGCGAATTTCTCGTAATCAATCCTCCTACGAATCAGCCTCGGAACTCTCGTCGCTCGCAGTGGTGACGAGATTCCTCGACGCCGCATTGCGGATGTGGGACGACGATCGGATCCAGGCGAAATCGCAGGTCAAGATTGCGGCCGCGATGCTGCGCAGTTACACCGACGACCCAGCGGAGGACGGCGAACCCGCAACGCCCTTGCCCGACACGCGCGGCCTCGCGCCGTGGCAGACACGCAAGGTCAAGGAATTCATCGACGCATCGCTCGACTCTACGATCCGCCTGCAAGAGTGTGCGAGCAAGGCCCGCTTGAGCACCAGCTATTTCTCGCATGCCTTCAAGGCGACGTTCGGCACGACAGTATGTCATTACATCCGATGCCGGCGCGTTGAACGGGCACAGCAGCTCATGCTGTTGACGAACCAACCACTTTCACAGATCGCGCTCGCCTGCGGCTTCGCCGATCAGGCGCATTATTGTCGCGTGTTTCGTGACGTTGTGGGCCTGAGCCCAAATCTCTGGCGCCGCCGGAACATGAATCTGGCGCCGGACGAATAAGGGCGGCAGCCAGTGCGCTATTGAACTACCGGCCTGATGCCCAGGCAGCATTGTCATCGATATAACCTTCCCGGCAAGGCACTGACCTGACTACGAATGCCCGGCCGAGACACTTGACGAGCAATGGCGCCTGCTCGGGTTATTCGGATGCGATCGCCGCGCCCTTCTTCGCGACGGAGCGCTTCATCAGCAGCACAACGAACACAAGTACGGCGGTGACGACCGCCAGCACCCAGAACACATCGAAATAGGCAAGCGCCGAGGCCTGTTGCTCGCGCACGTTTGCCAGCGCCTGCAACGCCAGTTGCCGTGCGCCAACCGGGTCGCCGGTCTGTTGCAGGAACGGCGCGGCAGCCTGATCCAGGAAGGAACGTGCCGCCGCGTTGAAGGGATCGAGCCATTCGCCGAGACGGAGGCTGTGGAACTGGTCTCGGCGCTCTTGCATCGTTTGCGCCAGCGAGGTCCCCACGCTGCCGCCCTCGTTACGCAGGAGGCTCAACAGGCCGACTGCGGCGCCACGCAGCTCGATCGGCATATACAGGTAAGCGGCCACGTTTGCGGGGGCAAAGCAAATTGCCAGCCCGCCGACCAGCACCACCCGTGGCCAGACCGCCTGCCCCGGACTGATGTCCAGGTTCATCTGCGACATCCAGTAATTTCCTGCGGCCATGGTCAGCAGGCCCAAAGCAATCACCCACCGCGCATCGGCTCCACGACCGAGCGTGCGCCCCACCAAAGGCATGGCGATGACGGCAAAAAAGCCAGCCGGCGACATGACCAGGCCGGCACTCAGCGCGTCATAGCCGAACAGCGACTGGAGCAAGGCGGGCAGGGAGGTGCTGGCAGCGTACAGCACCGCATAGGCGCAAAAGATGATGATGCAGCAGGCGGCAAAATTCCTCTCGCGCAACGGCCGGAAATTGACCACTGGGCTCCGATGGCGCAGTTCCCATACGATCAACCCGACCAGGCCCACGGCGAACAGGATCAACAGCGTCTGCACGCGCCAGAATGGGTCGCCCAGCCAGTCCCACTCCTGGCCCTTGCTGAGCATCACCTCCCAGCAGATTATCACGAGCGCCAGCAGAGACAGCCCGACGCCATCGAAGCTGAAAGGCTGCCGGCGCAATTTGAGCCGCTGCGCCGTGAGGTAGTCGGGATCGCGGAGCGTGAGGGCGCACGCACCCAGCGCCATCAGTCCCACGGGCACGTTGATCCAGAACACCCACCGCCAGGAGTAACTGTCGGTGATCCAGCCGCCGAGCGTGGGACCGACGACCGGCGCGATCAGCGCAGCCAGGCCGAACAATGTCATAGCCATGCCTTGCCGTTCCACCGGGAAGGCATCCAGCAGCACGCCCTGGCTCGATGGTTGAAGGCCGCCGCCGGCGAGGCCTTGAAGTACGCGGAACAGGATGAGTTGTCCGAGGCTCGTGGCCATTCCGCACAGTCCGGAGGCCAGAGTGAACACCGCAATCGACAGCAAAAAGTAATTTCGGCGGCCGATATGGGCGATCAACCAGCCGGTGATGGGCAGAATGATCGCGTTGGCTGCAAGGTAGCTGGTGATGACCCACTCGCCATCATCGACCGTCGCCGACAGGCCGCCCGCGATGTAGCGCAGTGCTACGACCGCGATCGTGGTGTCCAGCACCTCCATGAAGGTTGGAACCACGACAACGGCGGCAACGAGCCAAGGATTTATCGCCGTGCGTGGCCCCGAATTCGGGACGATCGACGACGCGATCGCGCCGCTCATTGTCTGGAGCCCGGCGCGCCCGCAGGCGAACCAGGATTCGAAGACTGCGGCACGTTGGCCTGGAGAAACTTCCCGGCATTGGGACCGCTTGGCGGCTTATTGATATACACGTAGGGAACGACCGAGGTGCCAATGAACAACGGGTACTGATCGGGGTTGTAATCGACGAGATCGATGCGGACCGGCAGCCGTTGAACCACCTTCACGAAATTCCCAGTGGCATTCTCCGGCGGCAGCAGCGCGAGGGTCGATCCGGTCCCTTCGGTAAAGCCGGAAATCCGGCCTTTGAACACGTGATGGTCACCATACATGTCGACATGCAGATCGACAGGCTGTCCGATGCGTAGGTCGCGCAACTGCGTCTCCTTGAAATTGGCATCGACCCAGATTTCCTTGAGAGAGCGGACCGCCATCAGGTTCTGGCCGACCTGAACATAGTCGCCCGGATTGACGTTGCGCCGCGTCACGACGCCGTCGATCTCCGCGATGATGTCACAGTAACGCAGATTCAGTTGGGCCTGTGCGAGATCGCGTCTGGCGGCTTCTAGTTTTGCTTCTGCCTGCTTGACCGCTGGTGCATTGGCCGCGTACTCGTCGAAGGTCTTGTCAACGTCGCCAAGCTTATAGAATTGATCGAGCATCGCTTTCGGCCCCTGGTCGAATGAGTGCACGATGCCGAGTTGGGCAGCACTATGAATCAGCTCCGCCTGTGCCTCGAGCACGGACGAAAAGGTCTCGTCGAGATCGGGCGGCACCTGGCCAAGATCGCCGCCGCCGTCGGGTTGTGCGGACAGCCCCAGCGAGACGCGGATCTGGTAGACATCGGCCAGGCTCTGGGCGAGCTCCGCGCCAGCCGTCGTCAGCGTCGCCTGCCGCTGGTCGTACTCCGAGCGCGGCACGTCGTCTTTGGACACGAGTTGCTGAGCCCGGTCGAATTGCAGCTGTGCCAGCACCAGCGCGGCCTTGCTCTTTGCGATATCGGCGACCCGCGCGTGCAGCAGAGCCACCTGGCTGTCGACACCCTCCACGGCGTGTTGCAGGTTCCAGCGCTGGCCCATGGCCTCCGCTTCGATCGCGCGCGACGCCGCGATGGCGGTCTGCAGGCTCGCCGTCGCGGTGTCGACCGCTGCCTGCTTTTCGGCGACCACAACCCGGTACGGCTCCTTGTCCAATGCGGCGAGGAGCTCTCCTTTGCGCACACGGTTGTTGTCATCGACCAGAACGCGGGCGATCTGTCCTGCCACGCGGGGCGCAACAAATGTTACGTGGCCGTTGACGTAAGCGTCGTCCGTGGAAACGGTGTTGAGCATTGCCTCAACCCACGGCACGCCAAACACGACGAGCACTGCCACAACTGCGACACCAAGTACGGCAGCCATAAGCTTTCGCGTGCGGGTCAGCTTTCGGGCCTGCTCCTGCCCGGGGCGAACCTCCTCCGGGGTTCGCGCCGCGTTCGCGCCGTCGGCACCGCCGCCGTCGTCCGCTGCCGGTTGCGCATCGATCGAACCTGGCGTGCTGATTTGCTCGGTCATGTCGGGCGCCTAACGAATGAACCAACCCATGGTCAGGTCTGTCGCCTTATCAATGAGCCGAGGCAGAAATTCAATGGCCAGCGCTCTGGCCACCATCCACGTGCAGGATCTCACCGGTCACGAACGGTGCGGATTCAAGATAGAGGATGGCGTCCACGATATCCGCGATTTCACCCATGCGGCCGATCGGGTGCATGGCGCCAAGTTGCTCCGGCGAGTCTCCGGCGTGCATCGGTGTGCTGATAATGCCGGGCGAGACGGCATTCACCCTGATACCCCGTTTCGCGTATTCGATCGCCAGCGACTTGGTGGCCGCATTCAGCCCGCCCTTGGTCAACGATGCCAGTACCGACGGCACACTTGAGTTGGCATGGTCGGTCAGACTCGTCGTGATCTGCACGACATGGCCGCTGCCCCGCTTTTCCATCTCGGCGACGGCCAGTTGTGTGAGGTGAAAGAAGCCGGTGAGGTTGACGCCGATGATCGCCGCGTAATCGGCTTCGGTGTACTCGGTGAACGGCTTGGCGATGAAGATGCCCGCGTTGTTCACCAGCGTGTCTATCCGTCCGAACCGGGCTACACCTTCGGAGATCGCGTACTGCGTGATGTTTCGGTCGGCGATGTCGCCGGACACCGACAGAGTGTCATCGTCCTGCGAAGTTGCGATCGTTCGTGCCATCGCCACCACCCGGTAATTCCGGTCGCGGTAGGCCTTGACCAGAGCCGTCCCGATGCCACCCGACGCCCCTGTGACGATAGCGACTTTCTGTACAGTGGTCATTAGAGAACCTCACTCGATGCCAGGATGACTATGTCGCGTTTTCCCTCAGCCGATCGATCAGAATTTTTGCGGTCGGTCCCGATGACGCCGGATTCTGGCCGGTGATCAACTGGCCATCGACGACTGAGTGCACGCCCCAATTCTTGACCTTGGAAAACGTCGCGCCGAGTCTCATGAGTTCGTCTTCGACAAGGAATGGTACTACCTTCGTCAAGCCGACTTCTTCTTCTTCCCCATCGGTGAAGCCGGTCACAGTCTTGCCTTCGACAAGGAGCTTGCCGTTCGGCGCTCTGACGTGGCGCAGGGCACCGGACGAGTGGCAAACCACCGCGATGGGCTTGTCGGCACCCAGGAAGGACTCCAGCAGTTTGATCGAGTTCGTGTCCTCGGCGAGGTCCCACATTGGCCCATGGCCGCCGGGATAGAAGACCGTGTCGTAATCCTCCTGCCTGACACTATCCAGGCGGAGCGTTCTGCTGAGCCGGCCTTCGGCATCGGCATCCTTCTCGAACCGACGGGTAATGTCGGTCTGGAACACCGGCTCATTGCTCTTGGGATCCAGCGGCGGACGCCCTCCCTTCGGGGATGCGAGGGTGATCTGGGCTCCGGCGTCCTTGAAGACATAGTACGGGGCCGCCAGTTCCTCCAGCCAGAAGCCGGTCTTGCGTCCGGTGTCGCCGAGTCGGTCATGAGAAGTAAGAACCATCAGGATTTTCATAACGGGTTCCTTTCGTAGATCGTCGAAGTCGGCGCGAGCAACCGCTTCTACGCGGACGAGATGGTCCTGCGGTCTAGTTCCGCCGCAACGTCGTCCCTGCGCGCGAATTTGCCGCGCGCGGCGATCGGTGCGAATAACCGGTGTTCGGCAGACACTCTTCCGATCCGCGACCGGCAGGGGTCCTCGGGCCTGGCACCGGGGTGGAACAGCTTCCGTCCATCGCCGCACGTTGCTTTGCCTGCTTCATTCAAGAGGCGGCAGCACCATGCAACACCGGCGTCGCGGCCAGTGGCAGATCCAAGCAGCGTTGGATGCATCCAGGTGAACCACCGCAGACCATCGCTGCGTATTCCGGGGGATCTGAGACGGGCGCGATGTCGCCGCTCATGGTCTGTCCGCCTTCTGAATAGGCGAAGGAGTAGTCCCATGGTTCTGAATCCTCTGCTGCTGTCACGCTTGCAATGGGCCTGGGTGATCGGCTGGCACATTCTGCTGCCGGCGTTCACCGTAGGACTGGCATCGTTCATAGCCGTGCTCGAGGGACTGTATTTCTTCCGCCGCGACGCCGTCTGGCTGCGGATTTCGCGCTTCTGGATCCGCATCTTCGCGGTCGCGTTCGCGATGGGCGTGGTATCGGGCATCGTGATGCCGTTCCAGTTCGGTACCAACTGGTCACGGTTCTCCGACGCCGTCGCCAACGTGGTATCCCCTATGCTCGCCTATGAGGACGTCATGGCCTTCTTCCTCGAAGCCAGCTTCCTCGGGGTGCTGTTGTTCGGTCGGGATCTGGTACCCCGCTGGGCGCATTTCCTGTCGGCCTGCGCGGTTGCACTGGGCACCTTGATGTCGTCGTTCTGGATCCTGACGGTCAACAGTTGGATGCAGACGCCGGCCGGCTACGCGATGCGCGACGGAAGGTTCTTTCCGGTCGATTGGATGGCGATCGTGTTCAACCCCTCGTTTCCCTATCGCTTCGCCCACAATGTGTGCGCCTTTTATATCACCACCGGCTTCGCGGTGCTGGGCGTTGGCGCCTGGCTGGTGCAGCGACGCGGTGCCAGTGGCGAGGCGCGCCGGATGGTCATGATGGCACTTGGGTTCCTCGCCGTATTCGTGCCGCTGCAATTCGTGCTGGGCGACATGCAAGGCCTCAATACCCGCGAATACCAGCCGGCCAAGCTCGCCGCGATGGAAGGCCGCTGGACCACCGCGGCGCCGGCGCCGCTGACATTGTTCGCGATCCCAGAGCAATCGGCACAACGCAATGCGGATACCATCGAGATTCCGTATCTCGGCAGTCTGATCCTGACACATTCGCTCGACGGCCCGGTGCGCGGATTGAAGGAGTGGCCGCCGCAGGACCAACCACCGGTATGGCCGGTATTCTTTGCGTTCCGCCTCATGGTCGGCATCGCCTTCGTCATGCTGGGTGTGGTGACGCTCGGTTGGTGGCTGCATCTGCGCAACGTACTGTTCTGCACGCGCTGGTTTCTGCTACTGTGCCAAGGAGCGGCACCGCTTGGGTTCATCGCGGTGCTGGCCGGCTGGACGGTTACGGAAGTGGGCCGACAACCCTGGACGGTGTATGGCCTGCTGCGGACCGCGCAATCGGTGTCACCGTCGTTGACCGGCGCTGACGTGTTGACGTCGTTCCTCGCTTACATGTGTGTCTACCTGGTGATGTACCCCGCAGGTATCGCCGTGATGGCGCGCATCGTAAGGCAGGGACCGGAACATGCGCCCGAGCCGCGCCTGCAGCACACGCCGCAACCGGCGCCTTCCGCACAGCCCATTCCAGCGGAGTAATGGACATGGTCACGGGCATTCCCGATCTGATCCCGTTGTGGACCGGGATCATCGCACTCAGCGTATTCTTGTACGTGCTGCTGGACGGGTTCGATCTTGGCGTCGGGATGTTATATGGTTTTGCGCCGAAGCCGCACCGTTCCACGGTGATGAACGCAATTGCCCCGGTGTGGGACGGTAACGAGACCTGGCTGATCCTTTGCGCTCTGGCACTGCTCGCGGTGTTCCCGCTGGCCTTCGCCATCATCATTCCGGCGGTGTATTTCCCGGTGCTGGTGATGTTGCTGGCGCTGGTGTTCCGCGGCGTGGCCTTCGAATTTCGGTTCGAGCATCCGTTGATCACCCGATTCTGGACGCAGGGCTTCTGCGTCGGCTCGGCACTGGCGACGTTCGCGCAGGGCACCGTGCTTGGTGCCTTCATCCAGGGCGTCGCCGTAACGGGACGGCAGTTCAGCGGCTCATCGTGGGACTGGCTGACACCATTCAGCGTGCTAACGGGAGTCTCGCTAATGCTCGGCTATGCTCTGCTGGGCGCGGGTTGGCTGGTGATCAAGACCGAAGGGCTGCTGCAAGCCTGGGCGCGCAATGCAGGGCGGCTTTGCCTCGCCGGTGTGATGGCAGCCATTGTCGCGGTCAGCGTGTGGACGCCGTTGGCCGATCACGCGGTCGCGCTGCGCTGGTTCGCCTGGCCGGACATCACCTTCTTCGCGCCAGTGCCGATCATCACCGCGATTATGGGCTGTGTCACCTGGCGTGCGCTGCAAGGCCATGGCGGCGATGCGGCGGCATTCTTCTCCGCAATCGGATTGTTCCTGCTGTCTTATTTAGGAGTTGCGATCAGCCTGTGGCCGATGATCGTGCCGCGGCACTATACCATCTGGCAGGCCGCGTCGTCGCAGGGGACGCAGATGTTCCTGCTGGTCGGCACGTTGTTCCTGTTGCCGGTGATCCTGATGTACACCGGTTGGTCATACTGGGTGTTTCGCGGCAAGCTGAGCAAGGAGGTCGGTTATAACTGAAGCCGGTGACGCTGCCGAGAAGATCGGCCGCTGATCACGAGTTATGCTCGGCGTTGCCGCGGGTGGAATCTTGGGTGCCAATGGTTCTCCGGCCGAGACTACGCTCGTTTGCGTAAAGCGTCAGTATTCGGGCAAGAACGATTGTCGGGAAGAGCTGGCCGACGACCGCCTCGAGCATCGTCAGATTACGGGCAAATGCGTTGATCGGCGCGATGTCGCCTAACCCGATGGTCGTGAGCGCGGTCAGGCTGTAGTAGAGGAACGGGCTCAATGCACCGTGCGTGGCGTGGAAGCTGAGATGGGAAAACGCGCTCGGCAGGATCTCCGAAATCAACATGTAGAGCCAGGCGAAAAGGATGGCGATCGCGAGGTAGAGTACAATCGCGCCCCGTACCCGATGCGATGTGATGTGACCCGGAGCGAACACGATTTTGAACACTGCCCATATGACAGCGAGCAATGCAAGGACGGCGCTGATCGCCTCTGCGCCCTCGGTCAAGGATGTGGACCAGAAAAGATCAACGACACCGGCCAACAGTCTGGCGCCACCAATCGCGACGACAATGACTGCGCCGCGTTGGTGCGACCCGAGCACGAGCAAGAAAATCAGGCTTGCCGCGATGATGCCGGTGGCAATGAGTGGGTACGAATAATCGTTGACGGCAAGCGGCTCGGCTATGAATATCAGTAGCAATTGCGCTGCCAACAGAGCCGAAAGGGCAGGGTCCTCGTGGCGATACGCCATGGCATGAGCATCTTGCATCCAGCGGGCTGGACTCCGCCAGTCGGAGAACATCGCTTTTCTCCTATTCAGCACCAACGCGGTGCCCATGCTTCGCATGAGACATTCCTCCCCATAGGCAACTGCGACAGCCCCCCTCGCAGCGGTCAACCGCGTCCCAGCGCCGCCCAATGGGGTTGCATTGCCGGCCGCGAGGGGCGCCGGGAATGCCAGCGCATCCATGGCTTTGCCTCGCGGAGGCTCATGGCAAGCGGCGTGAGCTCGGTGCAAGGTAGCCGCAGCCAACGCCACGACCACGCCTCATTTCTCGCAATCCAGGGATACAGGGCTGATGCTGCGCGTTCTTTCCCGTCCGGTATGGCACCATGCGTCGGGAAATTGACGAATCTGGCTTGCCGCCCGGGCTTCGACCGGCTGTTGCGCTGGATCGTGGCATATCGCGTGGGCCGGTGCAGGTGTCTTCTGTTAGCTACCTTGCTGGGCACCATTCAGCCATCTGCGTGACGGTTTCCATACCTATGGCCACGCTCGGGCTGACCGCAGGCTCGGGAGGTCGAGCACGGCCGAGATTGCCTCCTCGCTCAGGTCCTCGCAATGACATCGGTCACGTAATTCGCGATTCACTGAGCGTGGGTACTAATCTATCGTCGGCGTTTCGACCCAATTAGCCGCCTGGCTGATGATGGGAAGCGATCTGAACCAGTTCGGTTTCCGCGAATTAAGGGTGAAGATCTGGCGCCCCATCACAGTCCCTTCCCAAACAAGAAAAGGCTTGCCTGGCGCGTTTTTCAGATTGCGAAGAGTGACCGTGACAAATTTGCGCTCAAGATGCGTCGCCTTCGAAATACCGTCCGACGTACGGAATGAAAAGGCAGGATTCGCCAGCTCCGCCAGCACAAGGCGCACATCATCGCCGCGCTTTTCCAGCAAAGCCGGCAGTTCCCAGTCCTCGATCTGATCGCGCCGCACCAAATCGGCGAGTATCACGAGGCGAATGTAGTCGAGGACACGGGTCTGACCTAACCACAATCCGAGCCGTCCCAGGGTGCGGAAGAACCCGCTCGTAGTCTGTGCCCTGACAAAACGCGGGGCGAGCTTGCCGAGGCGGCCCTTGGTTCGCTTCATCATGAAATCGAGATCGGCCTTGCTCATCCGTGGCCACGCCGGCATTGCAACCTCAGGCAAAGCGTCGCCAAGCCGGGGGATGATGGCATACTTTTCGGGATCTACCGCCAACTGAAACGCTGCCTGACCTGCAAGAGCAGCGACCAGCTTGTTATTCGCGGGCAACCCGAAAATGGAGCGCAAGAACTCCTGGCAGTTGCGACGGCCAAGCTGGAAATCGTGCGCACGGAACTTCTCGTCCAGGAAGCCGCCAAATCCACCAAGTAGCCCACAGGCGATCTTGTACCGCTGGTCCACGCCGCTGATGTTACGTTCTGGTGCGATCAGGAATCTGCTGTAATCGGAAGAACACATCGCCGGTACGAGTTCCCCCGGCTTGAAACGTGCCTGGTCGATCAAGGTCGGGTATAATGCTTGAATCACCGCGACGACTTCGGCGGTCGGCTGACCGTCGGGAAGAAAAGCCGGCGGCTCGGGAAAAGGGGATACCATGATGACCGCGCGATCAACTGCGTCTCCACTCGTGGCGGCTGCCTCGTAGTCGCCCATCATCGCATATTGCGCATAGTCAAACGGATTGTTGTTGACCACACCGCCATCGACGTTAAGAAACACGAAGCCCGACGGTCCCAGGCCGGTGGACCAGGCTGCGGGAAAACACGGCTCTATCGTTGCCCCACCGTGATCCGCGGGATAGGAGCGCCTCAGAAATTCCTCCAGTGGTGCGGAAAGCTCCCGCGGCGCCAGTCCTACCGGGAACGCGGATGAGGCAAGCGCACAGGTTCCATACCGATCCCATTCATCCGGCAGTTGCTCTCCGGGGTGTGGGAGGCTGCCCACCGACAGAGTCCGGCTGCTATCGTTGGCAAGCCAGAAGTTCTCAGCGCTAGCTGCTGTGCCAAGTCCCTTGATCATGTAATGGACGCGGTCACCATGCGTTTGCATACCATAGGTACTGTTCCCAAATGAGACCGTGAATGGGATCCCACGGAGGTTCGACACCGTCATATACACATGCAGGTCCTTGGAAATGTATGGATATGGCGGGCCGCCGACCGGAACCTGCTGGCTCGCATACGGCATCAACGCCTTGGTCTTGATATCATCCAGCAAAGCAGCATTCAGTACTGACACAACATGCGCGTCCTTGCCCTTGAGATCCTCAGCACTCAGGAAGTCGACGCCACCGTTGGGATCAACCATCCGCGGCAACGTCACCCAGGTGTCGTACAGCGACGGAAGGATGCAACAGAAGTCCTGCGAGCTTCCCCGCGGGATCATGGCGACATGCCGCTTGTCCGCATCGGTCAGCCGTTGCGGCAGGATGCCACGGGCAAGAGCCACGGCGCCGAGTGCTCCGGTGATTGCGCCGGCGGAAGCACCAGTCACAACTTGCACGGCGACGCGATGCCTCGGTATGTTTCCGCCATTTGCTCGCTCGACCTCCCATGCATTCAACGCCTGAAAGAAATAGTCGAGTACACCAGCGGTGTAAGCTCCGGCGGAGATGGCGCCTGACAAGGCAAAGCCGACGCCAAAGACATTGTCCGCTTCTGTTGCCATAGCCGATTCCTCCCCACTTTGTTGGTCTCGGAACGTGGCAGAGTTGGTATCGGAAAGTCGCAGATCGGCCCTAGATGGCTAGGTGTTTATGCTGTTGATGCAGAGCGATGGCTTCAGATAGGGAAAAGACACGACCCGCAACGCATCGCGTGCGATGGTCTCATGCTCAACGACGCGTAGATCCTGCTGAAGCACTTGTATCGCCAATTGCGCCTCAGGCGCGGTAAAGTCTCGAAGATAATCGCCTAGCTTGTCGTATCGGTAGCTTGTCAGGATCTTGCACCACCACAGTTGATAGCTGGCCTGCTCGTACGGTGGCATCATCTGCATCAGCGTGTCGTAGGTGGTCGCACCGACTTGCTCTGGCACCTCCGCGTAAATCGCATAAGACATGTTGGGAAGATTTATGTAGTCCCACTGTGAGAAATTCAGCATCGAATGCAGCGGACCACAGGTCCACAAGACTGTGGTCAGCAGCTCTTGCAACAGAGCGATACTGTCAATTTGTTCCGGCATGCCGGCAATACAGCCGCCATTCTGCGTGGTATCCCTTGATGCCAGCTCGCCAGCCCAGGCTTGTAGCTCTGGGTCAGCGGCAACATCTCCATCGCGCTCATAGTAGATACGAAGATAATTGCCGACGAATGTTTCCAGAGCATACCATATTGGCAGGCCATCGTCACGCATCGGATAGCGCGTCAGTATCGTCGGGTCGATGACGCCACGCCGGGCAAGATCGGCCGGAAGGCCAAATTCCCGGATGTTCCAAACCTTATAGAGATTCAAGGGAATGCCCAGCGATTCCTGGAGCGTTCCCCCCAACATGCGTTCCACCGGACCGCCCGGATTGATGAAGGCGACCCGACCGAGCTCGTTATCATAGAGATAAAAGCGGAAATGCGGTGCAAGCAGCAGGTGAACGGGATGCTGGTCGGCGAGCTGACGGCGCGTAGCGACGGCTATCGGCGCCATTACCATATGCGACCAGGCGAAATGCGTACCGATTTCCTGATGGCATGCATCGGCGCATTGATACGCCATCTTCGCCGCGGTCCAGTCCAGTGGCGGGTCGGATGGGAGAAAGACACGAGCGTCCGGCTGTCGGCGAACCTGGATGCCGACCGAATGACACTTCTCTTCCGTTCGGTTCCACCAGAACAAGGCTCGTGGGCTTGGGATCGTGCGGTGGCGTCCCTTGTAGGTACTGCCTTTGACGTGGGCGATCGATTCGAAATCTGCGAGATAGAGCGTCCCCGCTGCTGCCTCCGCGGCGAGCGTGCGTTCGGCGCCGGCAATAGCCTGGAGATGAGCGTCGGTGAACGGAAAATGGATCGGAATGACGTCGAGCCGCCGGATGGCCTGTGGATTGCACCCGCTGATCCGTTGTTCGGCGAAGCCCTCATCGCTCAGCCAGGCTTCAATCTGCCTCGGCGGCGAGTAGACTGTGTAGAGGTTGAGGAAATCCTGCAGGCGATGGACGGGAGCGATCAGCGCGGTGCGTAGCTTTCCCAGGATGACATTGGCAGGGAGCAACGTCAACGAGAAAAAGCGGCGGACCCAGTAATATGCACTGAACTTGTCCCGTTTTGGTACATGATCCAGAAATGGATATCCGGGTATATAAGTATAGTTGAAGTAGTACTGTCTACGCCGCTCCTCCAACGTTTGCCGTCGCAACTGCGGGTTTGGATCATCCTTGGGCAGGTACGGCTTCACGGCGGCCTCCCGTTGGAATGTTGTGTCGGTCCAGCGTATCGCTTAGGATCACATCGGCAGCTTTTTCGGCGATCATGTAGACCGAGGTGACGATGAAATAGCCCGGAATGCGGGGAAAAATCGAGGCATCAACAATCCGCAATCCCTGGACGCCATGCACCCGGAACTCGCTGTCTACGACGCCGCCTTGGCCTTCGGGTTTCATCGCGCAGGTGCCGCAGGCGTGATGGCCCCAAGCATTGTCCTCGACATGATGCTTCAATTGCTCCGCCGTGTAGAGGTGGCGGCCGGGTGTCTCCTCTTCGGCGATCAGGTGACCGATAGCATCAGCCACGATGCGTCCAAACTTTATACCGGTCGCCATCGCATCCAGGTCGTCGACCGGTGAGCAGTTGCCTTCGTCAAGATAGTGAAAATTGATATCCGGCTGATCCAACGGATTACGCGATCGCAGTCGAACGGTGCCTGCCGTGTTCTGAGTGTATGCCTTCAAGACAGTCCAGGTAAGGTAATTGTGCTTTTTTATCCGTTCTGAATACCCCGGATAATAACCGCGGAAATCGGCGAGCACAAAGAAACAAAAGACGTCTGGGCACTCGCGGTCGGTCTTGGACTGGAATTTTGCCGAGAACAGTACACCATTGCTCGTGTACGAACCGATTCTGCGCCTCCGCCACGAGCGGGACAGGCGATCATTGGCGCTGTACGTGGCTCCGCGCAGCGATTCCCATGGCTTCCGCATGCGGTTAACAACGCCAATCTCGTAGCGGTCCTGTAGGTGGCAGCCCACGCCGGGCAGGGCCCTCACCACGGTGATGTCGTGTTGTGCCAAATGTTGGGGGTCGCCGATGCCAGACAACATCATCAGTTGCGGCGTGTTGAACGCGCCTCCTGCCAAAATCACTTCGTGGGTTGCCCGGACAAACCGTTCGGCCCCGGCGGCACCGCGCGGTTCCGCCGCGGCGCGATAAAGCCGAGCCCCTTGGCGATAAAACACGCCGGACGCCCGCCGCGTCTCTGGATCGATATGAACGCGCGTGACGAGCGCATTGAGTCTTATCGTTAATCGATCGGGGAATCGCCGCTGTACCGCGAGCAGGAAATCGCGCGGACCGGTTCGCGCATAGTGGAAAGACGACATCGGCGTAAGACAAATGGTCGATGCTTCAGCATTCACCAGTCTCTGGTCGTTGGGGTCGCTTGCGTTGCTGGTGAACCAGCCCCAGTCTTCCACCACATCCGGCAGCAGACCGCCCGCGGCGAGCAAAGCCCTCCACACCGTCCGGCGGAGGCGCCAATCCAGGATCGCGCGCAGCGGCAGCGCACGTTCGGTGGAGAGCCACCCACTCCACCCATGCCCCGTCGGATTCCAACCGAACAGCCTGGCGAGCCATCGCAACGGGAACCAGCGGTAACGGCAGCGCTCGAGCCGCTCAAAATATTTCTGCATATTGGATGCGCGCCACGAGGCATCCCCGGTCAACTGCCAGATGTGGTTCCAGTCGGCATTATTAGGTCGCACGATGATCATGGCATTGTGGCCAGTGCATCCGCCCAGCCCGCTGGCGCGCGGATACAGCACGCCATCGACAGTCTGACCGTCCCATGTTTGGCGATAGCGCCAGTCCTTCCTCTGCCGTTGCGTGTTCGTATAGTGGCGTACCCAAAAATCCCACTTCAGTGCGGGATTTTCAGAAGCGAAGGGGTGGAACGCCGGGATGAGATAGTCCGTGGAAACTGACCGATCCGAGACAGCCGCGTCATCTGGTTGCAGCACCGGATCGTCGCCGGCTTCCAGCACCAGCACTCGCTTGCCGGCTTCTGCCAATCGAGCTGCGAGAACGCCGCCGCCCGCACCCGCACCGACAATAACGTACTCGAAGCTTTCGTCGGCGGTCACGACGTTGCTCAAAAATACTTGAGGTAGGCGATAAGTGCTTCCTTATCGTCAGCGGGCAGATCGGCGCCGAAGTAGTGCCCGCGATTGACCACATAGTCCGGACACTTGCTCACGCCAACGAGCGTGTCGATCAGGCCGGTGTTGCGCACAGCCGCTTCGGCATTCGCCTCCGTTTCGGGCGCGGCAAGCGCCTCCGACGAGCAAGCGCCACCCATTTGCTCGAAGGCACTCATCAGCGTTGGTCCAGCCTTCAGCAGCTTCCAGTAGTTACCCAACGCGTTCGGTTCGTCATTATCAGGCTGCAACTTCGTGTTGGCCAGTGCGTTGACCGGGAAGCCCTTGGGCAGCGGTCCCAGCGCAATGCCCCCGTTGCGATCGATCGCCCACGGTGCCAGCCAGTGTAACGGCCCACGCAGGCTGCGCAGCCATGACGGCACGAAACCGGACGGGACCATCAGGCACGACGGTGCCGTGGTGCGGTAGATATATCCAGGTACGGGAAGCTGCGTGAGTTGATCCTTGCGTCTCGTCTCGGGGTTGAGCATTTGCCGAATCGAGTGGTCGAACTGCTTCATCCGGTTCGCGACACATGGCAGGTAAGGATCATTGTCGTTCGCGGCGGGACAGCGCTCGTCGTTGCTGCTACCGGAGTGACCGGTAGTTTGCGTGCCTGCGACGGGCGGGTTTGCGTGATCGCTGCTGTCGCCATAGCCGACCGAATTGTTCGACAGGTACGGCGCGGTGGACCACAGACTGATCAGTGACGCCGGACGAAGATAGCCGCGCCCGTTGCCAAGCGGCCGCAGCGGCATCGCGGCGCCGGACACCGGATGATACACGGTGAGTTCCTTGACCGGCGGCAGGGTCTTATACGACGAGGATGTGAAGTTGTCCCAGATATCGCCGGCGAGTCCGTTGGAGGCGAGTGCCGTGCAAGCGTTTGTCTCGGTGAGATCGACTGGAATCCGGCGCTCGGACGCCAGGTAGTTGCCGGGCAAGAATGTGTCGCGACCATTGGCATCGCGCGCAGTCACCAGCTTGACCATCGCATCCTTGAATGCGGGCGTCTGGGTCCATTCCCAATAGCGGTTCCAGCACTCCCGGTAGTCGGGGCCATTGCCGCCGCCCGCGCATATGCCCTCGCCGATGCCGGAGTTCGACGGGATCGGCGGGATCTTGCTCGAATGGCAGGCAGCGCAGTTCTCAGCAAACACGACCTGGCCGCGCTTGACCTTGTCGGAGTCGAACGAGTCAAGAAATGCCTTGCCGCCCGGCGCGTCCTGCAGATGATCCGGACGCGCGGTGACGAGAAAGAACATCGCCATATCGGCGGTTCGGTTCTCGGTCGCTCGCCAATAGACCGACTGCTTTTCGGCGTCGCTGATCTTGATCGGCGTGATCTTCTGCCCACCGATAAAGGGCCGGAAGTGCAGCAGCCATTCCTCGCTGAACAACCCAATGTTCAGGTAGACGCGGTTCAGTGCGCCCAGGGTGCCGACCGAGTCGGCGCCGTCCTTCAGGACCCGCATCGTGTGTGACGTACCGCTTGCCGGATCCCAGAACTGCGACAGAGTGGCGGTTAGCCGATACTCCTGGAACTGTTTGTTATTTAGTTCGCCGCCGCTCAGTCGCTCCGCCCCGGTGGCCAGGCTCGGTCCGAGGCGGTCAATCACGCTGTAGATCGCGTTCATGGTCCGCGGATTATTCATATAGTCGGTCGAGACGAGTGAGGTGTCCAGGCTTCCCGGGGGATTGGTGTTGAACAGTTGGTAGAGGAAGTTGCCCTCGTTCGGTGCAGGCGCGTTGTCGCTGCCGCGCGGCCGCGTGTTCCAAAAAAAGATGCGATTGACCCAGAAGTACTGAGCGCCCGGGTTGGACGCGAGGTTTTCCCATTTCGGGTTCTCCGGATCCGCCGGCGGATTGATCGGACTCGGACCGACATGGCAAAATGCACATGACATGCCGACGCGATACGGACGAACCAGCTTGCGGTCGTTGTAATATGTCGGATCGTTGTAGTATCGCTCCGGGTCCCAGCGCCTCTTCGCCTGCTCGTCAAAATCAGGATTGGGAAACAGCCGCAGGCCGACGACACCGCTCGGTTCGCCGTAATAGGATCCAACCGGCACGGTTTTGCCTCTGGCGCCGATCTTCACGCCCGGATACTTGCCGGGGTCGGCGAGCGGGTCCGGCGGACAGCTTGGATCACGTTGGTCAAGCCACAGCCCGAAGTGAGCCTTGTCCGGTTCCTTGGCCTCGGTGAAGCACGGCTCGTTGACCAGTCCGAGCCATGAAAACCGATTGTGCCGCCCATACGCCATGCCCTTGTAAGACGAGACTGTCTTCAGCAGATCGAACGCACCGGCAGTGTTACCCGCGGCGAAGTCCCAAAACCGGTCGTTGCCGCCAGTCCAATCGACCCAGGCAATCTGACCACGCAGCGCGCTCTCGCGTACTTGTTCCGGCGTTAGTTTGGTGAGCGCCGCGACTTGCAGGATCTCCTTCGGGAACGGCGCACCATCTGCGGGTTTCACCAGCAGCCCCTTGTCCATCTGCGCGAGGTAGCTGCAATCGGCCGGTTCCACGTCGCATGGCCTGGCAACTTCCGGCAGCGACTGCGCGGTCCGTCCCGCCGCCTTCGCCTCGTCCGGGACCGTGCCGAACTTCGCACTGTCGGGTTCGACAATCATGCGAAACGCCACGAACCCGCCGACGAGCACCACTACAATCAGAACGCCAAGTGAGATCGCTGCCCACTTTAGGATCGGTCTCAAGATTGCCGCAATTGTTCTCATGGCCGGTTCTCGTTCGCCTGGCTTGCGTCACAACGTCTTCAGGTAGGCCAGCAGCCGTTCCTTGTCCGGGTCTGACAGGTCCGTGCCGTAGAGGTGCCCGCTATTGCCGTTGCCCGGAAGGGCGGTGTCGTAGAGCGTGCCGAATCGCTCAGCGTCCGTGCCTTTCTGACTGGCAAAGCCACCGCCGACCGGATCGATCAGGTCATACCCGCGATAGAACGTTAGCGGCCGGCTCTGGGGCGGCTGCAGCAGATCACGCAAGGTGGGCACGGAACCGTTGTGCAGATACGGGCCGCGCAGCCACAAACCGGTCAGCTCGGTGGCGACATAGCCGTTGCGTTTGTGGAATTCGTGGAAGCCCCAATCATAATCGCCTTCACGATAGTTCGTGTAGCGATCCTTGGCAGCTTCGGTCCACATATCGATCCGGTGGTGGTCGGTCCCGAGTTCAGCCGCAGGGATCACCGTTCGGAAGCGTGATCCGGCCGGCTCGTGACAATCGGCGCAGTACTTCTGGTACAGCGCCTTGCCCTGCGCGACTTCGGCCGCATCGACGTAATAGGGGTCGTTTGCACTGCGAGCGCTGGAGAACGGCGAAGGCGGCGGCTTCTGCAGACGGATGAAATCCATGATGGCGGCCAGCGTACGCTTGGAAACGCTGTAGCCCTGGTAGTCCATCCCGTCGCCGATGGCGCCTGCTATCGAGGTTTCACGCAGACTGGTATTGAGACCATCCCAATGCAAGAAAAATTGACGGCTGGGATCCGTTACGCCATTCAGGTCCCACAGCGGCATCATATTCGAATTCCCGATCGTGCAATCGTCGGGCAAATGGAGGTTATAGAACTTCACCGGGTTGAACGGATCGATCCTGCCGGGACCCCAATCCGGGCGCGGACAACCCGGACGCGACTGCATCCAGGCAAAGCGCGTGGCTTGCTGCTGGAATGCCGACTTCACCGCCGGAATCAGCAAATAGCGATACAGCGCGCGTTCCCACAGCGGCATGGCATAGATGGCGGTAATCGCCGTCATGACCTTGTCTGGACTGAACCGCTCGCTCTTGTCCTGGCCGATCTTGATCAGCAGGCGCAGGAAGCCCTGGACATTGACGCGCGTGCCGGTGCCGGCCGGGACGAAGGTCGCAGGGTCATTGGCGTGCAGGCGATAGCTGCTCTGGTGACAGAACGCGCAATCTGGTGCCACTCGTGCTATGACACCGAGTGTCTTCTTGGAAAACCCAACTGGGAGTTCCTCGCCTGGTACCCAGTACATGCCGATCGAACCGTATCCGCCCTGATTGCCGGGCAGGAAATCAGGGAACATCGTCGGCAGCACGCGCCAGATCCAATAAGGTATGCCTTGCGCTGTCTCGTTGCCGATCGAGCCATGGTCGAAGATCTGCAGCGGATCGTTGGTATGGGGCTGCGCAACCGGACGCAGCAACACGAACCACGCAAGGACGATCAGCACGACGATAAGCGCCAGGAAGCCGGCGAGGCATCGGGTCAGGACCGAGATCATCGGATGAGACCGGACTCACGGTGTTGTTTTTCCAGCGCCCTGATGCGAATCAGACAGTAGAGCGTGGTCGAACCGATCAGGGCGTCGACAAACGAGATCGACAGAAAGCCCAGCGGTTGTCCGAACAACACTACCGCAAAAAAGAAGAACGTGGAGCCGAACGTCCGCGACGGGAAAACGGCGATGTAGGCGTTGACACGGTAGCGGCCGAAGTCGATCGCTGCTGGCACGTAGAATGCCGAGATTATCATCAGCAATCCGGCCGACTCGCGCGCCCAGATAAGTTGGTCAAGCGGAATGTCGAACAGGTTCAGCATCCAGCGGGGAAAGAACAGGAGCGGAATGATAAACAGACTGTTCAGAAATATGCCGAACCAGAGCAGGATCGTGTGACGTACGATCCAGACGCTGATGGTGCTTTGTGTGGAGGTGCTCATAGCGTTTTCATGTACTCCACAATGGCGTCTTTATCGGCGGGGGAGAGTTCGGTACCATAGATCTTTCCCTCGTGCCCCATGTTGGAATTGCCGGGTACCGAGGTATTATAAAGAAACAGATCCTGTTTCGCCGCGCCGTAGCCATCACTTCGATAGCCAACCTTGGCGGTATCGTAGAGGTCGCTGCCGCGATACCACTTGTCCGGGCGTTTCGCAGCGGGTTCCAGCAGGTCACGCAGGGTTGGGACGGAGCCGTTGTGAAGATACGGAGAGCGCGCCCAGATGCCGTCCAGCGGTTGGCTGGCGTAGCCACCTGTCTTGCTGAAATGCGTGAAACGCCAGGGATAGCCGGCGTAGAGCATGTTCTGCGCCGCAGAAAAGTCCTGCGTGTACGAGGCCCAGCGATCCTGGTCGGTCCCGATCTGGTCCAGGGGCTCAATTTGCCCCAGTCTTGGGTAACGGTTGGTATCGTAGTCGTACTGCCCGGCCGCGTTTTTCATGCCATGACAGCCGGCACAATATTCGGCGAAGAGTCGACGGCCGCGTGGGAGCTTTGAAGTGTCGATGGCGGAGGGTACCGGGAATGGTGGTGCCGGCAGCGTCCATATCCAGTCGCGAATCCGCTTGAGTGCCGCGATGTCCACGGTCACGGGTGTGACGCCAGCGCCCAACGCGGCACTGAGATTACGCTCATCGACCGAGGTGTTGTTGCCGTCCCAGTGCAGGTGCATGCCGTCGCGCGGTCTCTGTTCCCAGATCGATGGAAAGTCCGCCGAGCCGTTCAGTTCCGCCGTAGTGATATGGGAGGCATCCATCGGAAAATTGAACTGGATCGCCTTGTAGGGATTGAACGTATCGACCCGTCCAGGCCCCCAGTCATACTGTCGGTCGATGAAGGAAAGCCGCTGGGAAAGCTGCTGCAAAGCCGCCTGCACCCGCGGAAAGACGACATATCGATAGATCAGACGATCGAAGAAATTGAGGTTGCCGCCGACAGCCGGACTGTCGATCGCCGCTATCAGGTTGTCGGCGCTGAATTTCGGATCGGCGCCGACCTGCAGAAAGAATTTCAGCAGATCGAACAAACGCAGATTGTTCGAGGGTGCCCCGTAGATGAACTTCGGCTGGTCCGTCAGGTTGATGCGATAGGTGCCAACGTGGCAAACGGCGCAGTTGAGCCAGACCCGCTCAACGCCGTCGACAATCCGCCTCGACATGCCGATCGGCAGCTCGGATTGCTCGGTCTCATAGAGCATCCCGAACCGGCGGTAGCCGCCCGGCCCAAGTTCGTCCCGGTACATGAACGCCAGTGCCTTGAATACCAGGATCGGAAGCCCATTGACGGGCTCGCTGCCAATCGAGCCGTATTTGAATTGCTCCAGATTGCCGCGATAGGCAACGACGTATTGGTTCACAAAAATCAGATAGTAGCCCACAACCAGGATCACCAGCAAAACAACCAGGCAGCGGACCCAGCGCCAGCGGCCAAGCACGCGTTCGACCGGTGTTGGAGGATTGTAGTTCATGATCAGCGCGCCCTTCCTGCCTCCTCAGCTCGCGTCACTGGTACAGCGGCGGTTCGAAGACCGACATGACTTCCTTGATCAATGATTCCCACTTCTCATCGAACGTATCGCCGTCGTATCTTTGTACTTCGTAGCAACCGAGCGGATTGGCAAGATCGTTGAGCAGGCACTTGTTGCAATAGGTGCATTCCTTTTGCCTGATCGGTCCATTGGCGGCACGCAGGATATGCGGCAGGTCGTTATTGGCGATCAGCGGCCTCGCCATGCTGACGCCATCGCATGAGCCGTTGCGGATGACGTCGGCGATAACGTCGGCATGCTGGAACCCGCCGGTGCATAGGAACTTGACGCTGGGGTCGATCTTTATGATTTCATCGCGCAGATACTTGGCATAGGTGGCATTGATTCCTTCGATGATCTTGCCTCGCCGGAAGCGCCACAGCCAACGGAACAGCGGACCGCCAATCGGATTGCTGAAGATGGCGTAGTTGAAGCGCGTACGCACGCCGGACGGAAACAGGCCGGCATACCAGCGCACCAGATTGACGATGGAAATGTCGCCTGGAGGATTTCGCGGATGGGGAAACGTCGATCCGCTCGAAATGTGGAATGAGTCGACGCCCTTGCCGTCGTCGAGCAGCATCTTGCAGATAGTGAGAGTATCCTCGAGGGTGTTGCCCTTCTTCTTCCAGGGATACAGCCAGTCGTTGTGGTCGACGCCGTTGATCTTCATCTGGAGATGGAAATCGCGGCCGACCTCCCGGCGAATGGCGCGCACGATCTCGAGGGCGAATCGCGCCCTGTTTTCCACCGAACCGCCGTAATCGTCCTTCCGATCGTTGATCCCCGAGCTGAGGAACTGGGTGATCAGGTAACCGTTGGCGCCATGCAGCTCGACACCGTCAAGTCCGGCTTGTCTCGCGCGCCGCGCACCTTGGGCAAATTGCTCGACGACTTCGTGGATTTCGGCGACGGTCATGGCCTGGGCCAGTATCCCGTGAAAGAAGTCGGTCTGATTCGTCGAGCTGAGGGCTTTCTTGAACATGTTTTCGACGCCGCCCATGTCCTGCTGCCGCCCCGAGTGGCTGAGCTGCATGAGGAAGCGGCAGTCGTAGTCGTGGACCCTTTTGCCGATCTCGCGCCAGAACGGAACCTTGTCATCATTGTCGATCATCGCGTAGCGAATCAAAATTCGTCCGCGCACCGCGACTGGTGTGTAGGAGGAGATGATGCAGCCAACGCCGCCTTTGGCGAACTTCTCCTCCCAGTTCAGTCTGGCGTGACCGCCGTGCCCATTATATTCATCGAACATCCCCGATAGATTCGACCGGAACAGCCGGTTCTTCACTTCCAAATTACGGAACTTTAACGGCGAAAATATGACCGCAGCATTGTCTTCGTGGAGGAACGTTGCGTCCATAGCCCGAGCCATACCCCCCCTCCCTGAACGAGCATATCGTTTTATCGGTTGATCGAGTCAGGACGATTGGGGTACTTAATCATGGTCAAATTTGCCATGCAACGAGAACACAACCAGAACGTGTGCGGGGGATAACGGTCTCGATGTGGCGGAGAGTCGACCTGTGGGATATCGCGTCGCGAGCGAGGGTGGTGCGCCCGCCGGATAGTGCGGCCTTCTGTTTGGCTATGCGGATGCCGCCTGCCAACGCCGCTGGCCACCGCAATGCATGATGGATGCCGCTTGGCCCCCACAGCTTCGTTAACCAGGTGCGATGCAAGACGCCCAGCATAAATCGGCGATGGCTGAGCGGGGCAGCCATTATCATGGGAGCGCAGCGGCCTATCAGTCGTCGTCGGTGAGGTCGGTCACAAGCCATCACAACGTGCAAGCTTGAACAAGCGTCAGCCGCGGGGGAAATCCATGAGGATCACGCAGTGGCTCTGTAGTGCATGGATGGTCCTGGTCGCATTCCTGACCCCTGTGCTGGCGAACGCGGCCGATGCGCCGGCCATCGACAGCATCATCGATCGCGATAGCGGAACCATCATCTGGTCGTCAGCGAACCCCAAAGTCCATCCGTCACTCAAGGCAGGACAGGCCATCCTGCTGAGAGGTCGAAACTTCGGCCCTGGTCCGCTGACGATGGCGAAGCCCGGGCTTGCGCCGCCAGCAGGGGGTGTCGCGCCGATCAATGGTCAGCATTCAATTCAGGTGTCGCCACCGGAAGCGGCGGGCAAGGAATTGTCCAAGGTGCTTTTCGGCAATGTGCGTGCACTTGAGCGCAATCTGTCATCCTACCCCGCTCGAATCGACATAACGACCGGTCTCGCCTCTGCGCTGGCGAGTCTGAAAGGTAAGGCGCTCGATTATTTTGTGGAGCCATGGCAGCCCGTCCCCGATACGTGGGCAGGCGACATTTACGGTTGGAGTGACACCGAAATCGACCTGACCGTGCCGATCACCGCCTATGATGGGCCGATCCAGGTGATCCGAATACCGACCACGGGCGACTACGTGCTGGATATCAAGACCGGCAAGCCGCTGCTTTATCAGGATCCCAACACCGCGCGCGTCGTGAAGGACAACCACTACGCTTTCGTGGACGTTTGGCGAATCGCTCGCACCGGCCAGACGGTTCTGGCGAGCAACCCCGTCCCGGCAACGATCGCGCCCGACGGCAGCGACCGCCTGCAATATGGCTCTGCGGCGGGCGCGCGCCAGGCACTGGCGGCCGCGACGACACAGCGGCTCATCAAAGCGACACCGACGTTGCGCTCGGCTGCCGATCAGTTCGCCTATGGCGAGAAAGCCTACTGGGCATGGGACTGGAATTTGGCCGTGCCGCATTTCGTACTCGGCATCGACTGGGATGGGATTTTCGGGTTTGACTTCGACCGCAATGAATCCCACCTCGAGGCTCTGGCCAGAGCGCTGGAATACAAGAAATCCGGCATTCCGGAGCCGAAGATCGAGGCCACCGGCTACAATCTTCCCGAACTTGCCGCGGACGGTACCACCGTCATGCAGACCAGTCTGCACAGAGCAATGATCGATCGCACGACTGGCGAAGGCATCCGTCCATTCACCAGTTTCGGCGCCACGCCGCTGCTGCCCGACCATGGAGTCACCAAGGTGATTGCTCCTGCTGTCGCCTTCAATGCTCAAACTTTCGATGGTGCGACGCCCTATCCGATCAGTCCGCCCTTCCGACTTCCGCCGCCGTTGCCCAAGCCTTTGACCGAAGGGCAGACCAAGCCAACGGGCTGGGCTGGCTATGTGTTCGCCGAAGCGGCGAATCTCGCACCAGGACAGCACAACACCGTCGATTGGATAGGCTTCAATTGTGCAGCCTGCCACGCCGCGCGAGTGACCTATGAATATGCGCCGGACGGGACGAAGGTCAGCCGCTTCTTCAGCGGGATTCCCAATCCCGACTGGCGAGCGCTTTTCCTGTCCCTGAGCGGCCGCGCGCTCGGCCTCGTGGCCGACGAAGGACTGCCGCTGAATTTCATCCGCCAGGACTATCCGCGCGGCACTCAGGCGAACATCAAGAAGCAGGGACAGATCAGCGGTCTCCTGGCACGAGTGCATCTCGCGGCCGACGAGTTCCTCGCCCAGCACGGCTTCACCCTGTCGAAGCAGAAAGTCGACAAGACGCTGCTTCTCTACAATCTGCCTCCAGGATCAACCGAAGCCACCCTGTTTGAAACGGCCGGTTCGCCAGGCGACTACGCCAACGACTACTTCTTCTCGCCGGAAGCGATCCCGATCATCACCAATCACACACCGGTCCGCCGGGCGTTGTCGCGGTCGGAACTGATCGATGGCTTCGAAGGTGCCTACCTGCACGGCGAGGAGCCTGAAGGCGCGCGCGGTCCGATGTCCGCACGCGCGCTACAGGACCTGACCCTCTATACGTCAACGCTCCGCCAGGACGATGAGTTGCTGCGGCGCATCGGCGTCTATCGCTGGCTTGCGTACAAACACCATTCAGACTGGATTGGCAGCGATGTTAACGAGGGTACCTTCGTCAGTTTCGGCTATCAGCCCGACGCGCTTTTGCAGCCGCCACGTTTTCCACCGCCATCCGCGCCAAACTTCGGCCTGGGCACGATGCGAGACGTGGCAATGGCGGATGCGGCCGCCGACGTTGCTCACCAGGTTGCCCCGTCGGACACGTTCTCCCAGCGTTTTCCCAATCTCGTCGGCCACATCCTCCATGGTGCAAGGCTGTACCAGGCAAGCTGTGCCCGCTGTCATTCACCAGGCAATGCAGGTCTTTGGACCAACGAGGATATGCATCCGATTTCGGCCGCAGGTGGCAATGAACCAACGGGCCGGTTCTTCTCGCCCACCATATGGCAGAGAAGAACGCAGGCGATCCGTACCGCAATCCTGGAGAATCTCTTCTGGGTCCAGCGGCGCGGGTTGCTGAGCGACGGCCACATCGTCACCAATGCGCCCGATAACATGGACGGCCTGGATCTCGTGGTGCGTCCCGATCGCTGTCAGGCACCCACGAACCCGGACGGCAGCGTCGATCTTTCGCGCGCATCCGATCTCTACAAGCGGCTATACACCATTCAGCAGGGGGTGGACCACACGTTCCGAATCCCGAGCGCGGGCATGCGCTTCGAATTCTACACACGCCTGCGGAATGACAAGCCTGGCGTGCTTCAGCAGATCGTCGCACCGGATGTCAATCGCCGCGTCAGTGTGGAAGAGGATCGTTTCGTGGCGCGTCACGCTTACTTCACCAGGATGGATGACGGCTACTACTACTGGGACTATCAAAAGATGCGGCGAAACTACGGGATTCTGGAGTACGGACTCGATCCCAGGAATCCGCAGGATCGCGCCCGCATCGGCGGTCTGCCAGCCGCGCCTCATCCCTGGTGCATGCCCGATGGCTCATCGCAGGCGGATATCGATGATCTGGTGGTCTTCCTGCTGACGCTCTGACCCTGACCCGATTCGCCAAACAGTCGCGTCCGGGAAATGCAGGTGAGGGGCCCCCCTCCTGACCGCTGCATGGTCGTGCACTGTGACATCATCCGATGACGTGGTCGGTCGTGCGTTGACGCCCGCTCGCAAGGCAGCGACGTGTACCAGACCTTGCGACGATTCCTGCGCGCACGTACCGTGCCCCTGAGACACAAGGCGCTGGCGGCAAGCACGTCCCGTGCCCAAGAGGGAGCGATCATGAGCCAGAATACCAACCTGGTCATCCGCAACGGTACCATCATCGATGGCAGCGGCGGACCGCCAATCCGCGCCGACATTGCCGTCACCGCTGGCCGCATCGCCGCGATCGGGCAAATCTCCGAGCGCGGTGCTGAGGAAATCGATGCGAAGGGATTGCTCGTCACCCCCGGATTCATCGACCCTCACACGCATTACGACGCGCAGGTCACCTGGGCCAGCCGTATAACGCCGTCATCCTGCCAGGGCGTCACCACGGTTCTCACGGGCAATTGCGGCGTTGGGTTCGCGCCCTGTCGTCCGCGTGATCGCGGCCGTCTGGTGGAGTTGATGGAGGGCGTCGAAGACATCCCCGAAGTTGTGCTGACCGAGGGCCTGCCGTGGAACTGGGAAAGCTTCCCGGAGTACCTCGACAGCCTGGCCGCACGCCGTTTCGATATCGACGTCGCCACTCAGGTGCCGCACGCTGCGCTGCGCGTGCACGTCATGGGCGAGCGTGGCGCCGCGCGCGAGCCGGCCACCGCGACGGATCGCGCAGCCATGGCGCGCCTCGCAGCCGAAGCGGTGCAGGCCGGCGCGCTCGGCTTCTCCACCTCGCGCACGTTGAACCACAAGACCGTCGCCGGCGAATCGATCCCCACATTGAATGCGGCTAAGGCGGAACTCGACGCCATCGCCACTGCGATCGGTGAGACCGGCGCCGGCTGGCTGCAGGTGATCGCGGATTTCGACACGCAATTGCCGGAAGAATTTGCCATGCTGCGCCGCCTCGCCGCTTGCTCTGGCCGGCCGCTGACACTCACGGTGCTGGAGCGCGACGCCAAGCCAGACGAATGGCGCCGCTTGCTCGACGGCATTGCCGCCGCCAATGCCGACGGCGTCGCCATGACCGGTCAGGTGCTTACGCGTCCCACCGGCATCTTGCTCGGACTCGAAATTTCGCAACATCCGTTCGTCGATTGCCCGTCCTTTCAGCCGATCGCCACAGTGCCGTTCGCGCAACGGCTCGCCGCATTGCGTGATCCGGAATTGCGCCGCCGGCTGATCGCCGAAGCCTCGGCGCCGTCCGCGCTGGCGCGCCGCGTGCGTACCTGGAACCGTATCTTTCCGCTCGGCGATCCACCCGATTACGAACCGGTCCCAGAGCGCAGTTTCAGCGCGGAGGCGCGTCGGCGTGGTCTCGATCCCGCGGCACTGGCCTACGACAGCCTTCTCGAGGACGACGGCCGCACCATTCTGTATCGCCCGCTCAGCAACTATGCGCACGGCGACCTCGGCACGGTGCGCGAGATGATGCAGCACCCCAACACCTTGCTCGGCCTCGGCGACGGTGGTGCGCATGTCGGCGTGCTGTGCGACGCTTCGGCGCTGACTTATGGCCTGACGCATTGGACGCGTGACCGCGCCGAGGGCCGATTCCCGGTGGAGTGGATGGTGCGCCGGCTGACAAGCGACAACGCCCGGGCGATCGGCCTGGAGGATCGCGGCATGCTCCGGCCGGGCTACCGTGCCGACATCAACCTGATCGACTACGATCACCTGAAATTACGCAAGCCGGAGGTGGTGTACGATTTGCCGGCCGGCGGTCGTCGCCTGATGCAGCGCGCCGAGGGCTACGTCGCGACCATCGTCGCCGGCGAGACGGTGTGGCGCGACGGCGTACCGACGGGTGCGTTGCCTGGTCGTCTGGTACGCGGACCGCAGCCCACGCCGGCGTGATCCGGGCTTCGATCGGGTACAATCAAGCAAGCGTTTGAACCCGCCGGCCGCGCGCTGGCCAAATTGTGGGGAAGGGAACATCAATGCCACTGCAACTCGCCCGCCGTCATGCGCTGATGGCGGGGGCCGCGGCCGGTCTCGCCGCCACAACGCGCGCCTCCGCCGCCACGCTTTGGCAGGCCTACACCTACAATCCGGTCGGCACGGTCGCCTCCGTGGTGGGTTTCAAGCGGCTGATCGACAATGTCGAAAAGGCCTCCAGTGGCAGCGTCACGATAAACCTGCATCTTGGCGGCGGCCTGCCGATCGCCGGCAACAACATCACCCAGGCAGTTTCGCAGAACGTCATCCAACTCGCCGATGACGGCTTCGCCACCGGCAACATCCCGATCGTCGCGGTGCTGCGCTTGCCGATGCTATTGCTCAGCGTGTCCGACATGTTGCAGGCGATGGCGATCCTGCGGCCTTATCTCGACCGCGACTACGCCCGCAAAGGCATCCTGGTGCTGGGCCAATACACGTATCCGTTTCAGGTGATCTGGGGTCGCAAGAAGATCACCTCGCTCGCCGACATCAAGGGCTTGAAGATGCGCGTCACCTCGGTGGAGGAGGGTGAACTGATCCGCCGCTTTGGCGGCACGCCGATCACCATGAACACCGCCGATGTCGCGGCGGCGCTCGATCGTGGCGTGGTCGATGGCGCGCTGACCGCGAGTTCCGGCGGCGGCATCACGTGGAAGGACCTGCTGCACTGGCGCTACGGCTTCCCGACCTCGTTCGTCAATTCGACCTTCGTGGTGAACCAGGCCGACGCGGCGAAGCTGCCGCCTGCCTTGCTCGACGCGCTGCCCAAGATCGCCGACGAGGCGGCGCAATGGGCCACCAACGAGATGCAGCGGCAGGAGGATGTTATCACCGCCGACATGGCGAAGGGAGGCATGGTGGTGACGACGCCACAGCAGGCTGACATCCAGCTCGCGGTGCAGAAGATGCAGTCCTATTGGCCGGACTGGGCGAAGGCGCACGGTCCCGAAGCAGTGGAAGTGCTCGGCAAAATCCGCGCGGCGGTGGGACGATGAGCAGTACCCGGATGGGCGCAGCAGCATCTGCGATGGGCGCAGCGGCGTCTCCCTCGGGCGCATCGGCCGCCACGGCCAACACATCGGCAACCGTCGACGCACCGCCCGACGCCGAGATCGTCGCACCCGCCTCGTTCGCCGGAATGCGGCTCGGGGTGCTGGAACGTGGCTGCCAGTTGATCTGCGGACTGGCCATCGTCGCATTGGCAATCATCGTGCTGACCGAAATCGTCACGCGCAACTTGTTCGACTTCTCGTTCCAGATTTCCGACGAAGTCGGTGGCTATATCGTCGTATTACTCACCTTCCTGGCATTGCCGGTGTGCCAGGCGCGGCAGTCCTACCACCACGTGTTGTTCATCCAGATGCGCCTGCCGCAATGGCTGCGAGAATGGTTGAACCTGTGTTTCGACCTGCTGTCGCTGGCATTCTGCCTGGTGCTGGTGTGGCAACTCGGCTGGCAGGCGATGCAGACGTGGCAGACCGGCGACATCGCGCCAACCGAACTGGCGACGCCGCTCTGGATCCCGCAAACCATCATGCCGCTGGGGTGCGTCGTGCTGTGTCTTGTACTGCTGCGCGGCATCGGTCACCGGGTGCGGCGACTGCGGCGGACCGGCGCCTGAGCCGATGGAACTCGCCGCGCAACTCATCGGCTCGTTCGGATTGTTCCTGCTATTGCTCGCTTTTGGCATGGCGGTGCCGTTCGCTATCGCCATTCCGGGCGTGGTCTATCTGCTGTTTCAAGACGGCCCCACCGCGCTGAACGCCATAGGCCTGGTCACCTGGGGTAGCATGAACAGTTTTACCCTGACAGCGATTCCACTGTTCATTTTGATGGCGGAAATGATGCAGCGCAGCGGTCTCAGCTTCCGGATTTATCGCGGCCTGGCCAAAGTGGTATCCGCGCTGCCCGGCGGCCTGTTGCAGACGAACATCGTCGGCTGCGCGTTGTTCGCCGCGATCAGCGGCTCGTCGGTCGCCACTGCGGCATCGATCGGCGGCGTCGCGCTGCCGCAGTTGTTGCAACGCGACTACGACCGACGGCTGTCCGCTGGCTCCCTCGCGGCCGGCGGTACGCTGGGTATTCTGTTCCCGCCCAGCATCGCCATGATCATCTACGGCTCATTCACCAATACTTCGGTAGCGAAACTTTTCATGGCCGGCGTGATCCCCGGCCTGCTGCTGACCGGCATGTTCATGGTCTATATCGGCGTGCGCGCCACACTGCGCGCGCGACGCGGCGTGACGCCGGAAACCCATGGCGGAATGCTCGCTGCAATCGCCGACATCGTGCCCTTCGCCCTGCTGATCTCGGGCACTATGGGCAGCATCTATGCCGGGATTGCCACGCCCACCGAGGCGGCCTCCGCCGGCTGTTTCTTCGCCCTGCTGCTGTGCATCGTCTGGGGCAATCTGACCTGGCAATTGTTCCTGGCCTCGATGCGCCGCACGGTACAGATCGTCGGCAACCTGATGTTCATCATCTACGCCGCCTATATCTACGCCTACGCGATCGGCGTCGCCGGCGTGGGTGAGAGCGTCACGGCCTGGCTGATCGGTCTGAAGCTGACCCATTTGGAATTCTTCCTGGCGCTGCTCGTGCTGTACAGCGTCCTCGGCTGCCTGGTGGAGAGCATCGGCATGATCGTCATCACCGTGCCGCTGCTGTTCCCCGTACTGGCGCAGTACGGCATCGACCCGATCTGGTTCGGTGTCTTGCTGGTGATGTTCGTCGAGCTCGGCCAGATTTCCCCGCCGATCGGCATCAACTTGTTTGTTATTCAGAGCATCTGGGACGGCGAACTGGGAGACGTCGTTCTCGGCACCATTCCGTTCCACATCCTGATGTTCGTCCTGTTGTTCCTGCTGATGGTGTTCCCTCAGCTCGCATTGTGGCTACCGGGACACATGTCGTGATGCGCCGCCCCGACGGTCGCCGTTTTCCGCGGTGGCCTTTGGTCCCTGCCACCGCCTGCCTCGCCGGTGGTGACGAAGCGGGACCGAACCTGAGCCCGGTCCCGATCGCCGCTGCTCGTTCATAACAGCGATTGTATCGTCAATCCGGAAGCTCGTCCCACGTGCCGTTCTCATTCACCTCGTTTGACCCGAGCGTACCGGTGCCGCCCTTCGGATAGAAGCTCGGCGGACCACCGGCGAATTCGCGGGTGTAGATCTCCTGACCGCCGGCAATGTTGGTAAGCTCCTCCGTCGACAGTTCGCGCATGGCGCTGGTCTTGGTCTGCTTGCTGGACATGGCATGGCCTCCTTGGTTGTTGCGACCCGCTCGGATGGGCGCTTCGCCCGTCCCTTGGGACGCGCACACCCTGACGCGGGTCCGGGGGCGCCGCGCGGCTCCGCGGCACAGGTGACCAGTGTTCCGCGGCACAGCCGGCACTCGTGGCGCAGTGCAAGTTTGCGGTGCACCGGAATCATCCGGTCCACCAGCAGGGCACGAGGCAATGCACACACTGCGTGAGCTATCCATAGACGAGTTGCGCGAAGTCATCGGCGGCACCGGTGCGCCAGCCCCTCAGGTAAAGCAGGGGCAAGTGTTCGAGATAGACGACTTTTCTTTCGACATTGAGCAGGTCCTGAATATCGGGTCGTCCTCACGTTGATGGTCAGCCCATAGGCCAACCAGTGGCTGGGAATGGCCGAATCCTGCTGATCTGGCAGGGCAGGGGATGACGCAATCATTGGCTCGGGAAGGCAGGTACTGTCCCGATTGGCTTGGAATTCGATCGAGGGTTGACCGTCGCGCCGCCTTCGTTCAGCTTTCGCAAATCTGGATCGCCTGACATGATCGCTGTGCGACGCGTCCGCCCCAACCGGAATGCCCAACTGAATGAGTCGATTCTTGATTCATGTTGGCCGTCAGCGGTTCGGCATCCGAAGCCAGCCGGAGCATTGCTGGCATGTTGAAGCTGGCTGAACTGCTTCGCGTCGGCTGGGTACTTGGCTATCGGCGTGTTCCGTGGCCGCCTTTCGCGGGTGCCCTGGCCCTTCTCGTTGCATTGACAGCCTGGGTGCTCGCCTCGGACACGTTCCGCACCATGCCGCGGGAACGAATCTTCGACCGCATCCTTCCCGGCTTGCTCCATCGTGGCCCCGCGCCAGCGGACATTGTGATCGTCGATATTGATCGCAGGTCGCTCTCGGCTGTCGGAGCGTGGCCATGGCCTCGCGCGCAACTCGCCCGTCTGGTGGCGGACGTTGCGTCCGCCCATCCGTCAGTCATTGCGCTCGATCTGTTTCTTGCCGGCCCGGATCGTTGGGCACCTGACGGCGACAGGCAACTGGCCGAGGCATTGGCAGCCGCTCCGACAGTGCTGGGGTTCGTGCTCGACACGAGGCAGCTGGGCGGCAGCCTGCCGACCACGCCCGTGCTGACACGGCAGCCGATAGCCCTGCCTGGCCTCTGGCGAGAGCCAGGCATCGGCGTGCCGGCCGCGTCACTTGTGGACGCCGCGGCCGGCTTTGGTGCGCTCGTTATGGCAGCTGACATTGACGGTCCGATCCGCCGGATGCCTCTGCTCGTGGCCGCCGACGGTGCCGTCCGTCCAAGCCTTGCCGTGGAAGCGGTGCTGATCGCCGGCGGTGGCGCGATGCTACTGATCCAGCCGGGCGGCTTGTTGCAAATTGCAGATCATGCCGTACCACTCGGCGGCGACGCACAACTGCGCCTTCCCGGACCCCCGCGGGACTGGTCCCATCATACCGTCTCAGCCGAGCAATTTCTGAACGGATCGACTCCGCGCGATTCGCTCCGCGGCAAGATCGTCCTGATCGGCGCGAGCGCGCCGGAACTTGGCGGGTTGCGAGAGTCCGCCGCATCGCTGACGACGCCCTCTGTCTGGCTGCAGGCGGAGGCCATCGCGACCATACTGCGGGGAAGGGTTGCCTTCCGTCCCTGGTGGGCCACGCACGCGGAAGAGGCTGCGACGCTTGCGCTTGGTTCGCTGGCGCTATTGCTGAGCGTATCGCTCATCCCGTCGCTGGCCTCCGGCCTGACGCTTCTGTTGTGCGTGGCCTGGAGCGGGTTTGCTCTGGGGGCGATCAGCGGTTTTCGCTGGTTGCTTGATCCGCTCGGCCCACCGGCCATCGCGCTGATTGGGTTCATCGTCGCCATGCTGTGCCGCTTCGCCCGCGACGAGTGGCGTGCCCGCATGCTGCGATTGAGCTTCGAGCAACACCTCGCCTCGGACGTGGTCCGGCGCATCGCCGCCGATCCGGGATCGATCCGATTGCGTGGCGAGATGCGAGAGATCACCGCCTTGTTCACCGACATCGAGGGCTTCACCAGCATGACCGAGCGCGCCGCACCGACTGATCTGGTCGCGTTGCTGGACGCCTATTTCGAGGCGACGACACGCATCATCACCGACCACGGCGGCATGATCGACAAGATCGTCGGCGACGCGATCCACGCGATCTTCAATGCGCCGTTCTCCTTGCCCGATCATCCACGCCGCGCGGTGGAAAGCGCTCTTGCGCTGTTGCAAGTCTCGGAGACGATGCGGGCCTCGCCGCTGGGGCGGCAACTCCAACTAGGGCGAACCCGTGTTGGTATCGAAACCGGTGCGGCGATTGTCGGCGACGTGGGGGGCGGACGCAAGCTCGACTACACCGCGCACGGCAACGCCATGAATGCTGCGGCGCGGCTCGAGGCCGCCAACAAGGAATTCGGTTCAAGCATCTGCATTGGTCCCGGCACCGCCGAGCATTTGGACCCGGCCACGCTGCGACCGATCGGCACGTTGGTCCCGCGCGGGCAAAGCCGCGAGGTCTCCGTGTATACGCTCGCCGTCCTGCCGGCAGCGACGCCATGACCGGGCCCCTGTCATTGCGAGGCGCCAGGTGACCCATCCCATGTCATCGCGAGGCGCCAGGGGCGCCGGAGCAACCTCATTCATGCCCTCGCAAGAGCATGCGTGCGCCGCATCGACCTAGCTTGCTTCGTCGCTCCGCTCCTCGCAATGATAGGCGGGTGGGCGACGGCGCGCGTTCCGTTGAAAGCACATCTGATCAGCCAAATTGGCTGATTGCTGCCTTGATGCGCGGCTGCCCCCAAACCGTTGGCAACGTCGGTTCGGCACCTGGAGTCGCGATGTTGGTACCCATGCCCGCCGTTACGGTCACGCCGGTCGAACCACCGACGACAAACACTTCGCCGCGCTCCACGAACACGCCGAACACACCATTGCTCGGACCGGCGAAGAATCGGGTGCCCCGCACTGCGATAAGTCCAAATGGCGAGCGGACCGCCATATTGTCCGGGCCATCCTTGGCGTCGTGGTCGTACAGCACCGCGCCTTTGTCCAGTGTCAGCACACCGCCGGCGTTCATGAGGAAGCGGTCGATGCGTAATTGCGCTTCCGGTCCAAGGCGAACAGTCGTTACTTTGCCCAGTAGCATGGCGAGCGATGATGCTGCGCCGGTGCCAACTGAATCGTCCACGAAAACGGCGGCGTCCGGCGCCAGGCTGCGCTGCTTTGTCCCCAACCGGGCAAAGCATTCGCCATTCATCGTTTCGACCTCGCCGGCGCGCTGTGGCGCCGCACGCGCTTGAATGATCGGCATCGCGAAGGCGGACGCCAACCCCGTCAATACCGCGCGCCGTCGCGACGTGTGTTGCATCACAGCGCAACCTTAGGCACAATAATCCACAAACAGCAACCAAAATCACCGCCCGCGGGAGCCGCATGCCGAGAGTGCCACTGGTGCTGCAGCACGACGCCGCCGAATGTGGTGCCGCCTGTCTCGCCATGATCCTGGGCTTCCATGGCACGCACGCGCCGCTCGACGAACTACGGATGCGCTGCGGCGTATCTCGCAATGGGTCCCGCGCCAGCTCCATCATCGCCGCCGCGAAAACCTACGGACTGTCCGGCCGCGGACTGCGTTGCGAACCCGAAGCTCTTTGCGAACTTCCGCGGCCGTGCATATTGTTCTGGAACTTTAATCACTTCGTGGTCCTTGACCGGTTCGACCGCCAGCGGCGTGCTCACTTGCTCGACCCGGCTCTGGGCCGCCGCACAGCGGAACCCGCGGAGATCGACAAGGCTTTCACGGGTGTCTGTCTGAGTTTCACGCCGGATCGGCAGTTTGTTGCCACCGGTTCGCGTCCCGGCCTGTGGAGCATGCTGCGCGAGCGGCTGGTGGGCACCGGACACGCGTTTCGCCTGCTGACCGCCTTTGCCGTAATGGCGGCACTTCCCGTGATGCTCATGCCGTCGTTGTCGCGCATATTCGTCGATGACGTTCTGCTGCGCACACAGTGGCGCTGGCTGAACGCGCTGGTGGCGATAACCGTAGCCACCGCGACTTTTCAAATGATCAGCATCGCATTTCGCAGAAAACTATTGGTCGCTGTGGAATCCTGGACCATCACCTCTGGCGAGGCACGGTTCCTGGCGCATCTCCTGTCACTGCCTTTGTCATTCTTCTCCCAGCGCCATACCGGCGAACTGATCGACCGACTCGGCGCCTTCACGCGATTTGCAAACACGCTGGCCGGCCCGCTGGCAGACGGCATCTCCGGCGCGATTACCGCGACCATGCTTTTGCTGGCCGCGCTGATCGTCGATCCGTTGACTGGTCTGACCATATTCGTTTTCGCCGCGATCGCCTTCGCTGCGGCCTGGTCCGCCGGTCGGATGATCACCGCCCGAACAGCGTTTGCGCGACGGGCCGAGAGCATGCTGGCCTCGGCGACTTTGGAGGGCGTGCGCCTCATCGACGCTGCGCGCGCCGCGGGCCGGTCAGCCGATGCTTTCGCCAATTGGTCAGGTCATCACGCGCGCGCCGCGTCACAGCGCACGGCGACGCTCGGCGCGCAACTGCGTCTGCAAACCGCGCCGCGGGTCGCGACCGGTCTGTTGAGTGTTGGCGTGATCGCGGTTGCCGGATGGCGTGCAATGGATGGCGTCATCGGTATTGGCCAGATCGTTGCGCTGCAAATGCTGGCTGGCGCTCTGGTCAAACCGCTCGGCGACCTGACCACAGTGTTTCTTGCCGCACCCGATATCAAAGCTGACGTCGCTCGCGTCGATGACGTGTTCCGCTATGGAACAGATGCCCTGCCACGCCGACCGTCTTCCGCGCGCCCTGTGGGAAGGTTGGAATTTCGTGACGTCACCTTCGGCTATGCACGCGCCGAACCGCCGATCGTCCGGAATGTGTCGTTCATCGTCGAGCCAGGCCGCCGTGTCGCTCTCGCCGGCCGTTCCGGCAGCGGCAAGTCGTCGTTGGCAAAGCTCGCCGCTGGCCTCTATGTGCCATGGTCCGGCGAGGTCACCATCGACGGTGTTCCAGTCGCGTCGTTGTCGCCAGTCGAGCGTGCCGCTTTGATCGGTTACGTCGACCAGTCGATCGTATTATTCGAAGGCTCAGTGCGCGAGAATCTCGCTCTGTTCCGTCCCGAAATGACTCACCTGCGCGCCACGCAGGCATTGCGGGACGTGGCAATGTTGGCCGAGATCGAAGCGCGCCCCGGCGGTCTGGATGCCCAGGTCTCGGAGTTTGGCGGCAACTTCTCCGGCGGGCAGCGACAGCGATTGGAAATTGCCCGCGCGCTCGCCGGTGCGCCGTTGGCGCTGGTGCTGGATGAAGCCACGTCCGCCCTCGACCCTCTCGTCGAAGCGGAGATCGAGGCCAATCTGCGCCGGCGCGGCACCACGTCTCTGCTCATCGCGCACCGCTTGTCCACGATCCGGGACGCTGACGAGATCCTTGTGTTGGACCATGGCGAGGTGGTCGAGCGCGGCCGTCACGCGGCGCTGCTGGCATTGCACGGCCATTACCATGCCCTGGCGAGTGGCGAATGAGCGATCGCATCGTGCTGGAACCGGGGACGCGCATCTGCCTTCCTGCTGGCACCATGGCGCGGGTCGAAGCAGGCGCGGCGGATGCGCGCGCGGTGACGTACGAGAACGGTGCGGCACGCGGCGCCGGTCTGTTTCTCGGAACAGTACCGGCGGGCGCGGTGGCGATCGGACTCGCCGATCCGATCCGCGTGGAGTTGGTAGCAGCAACCGATACGATTGTGTCCGTTGTTCCGCTGGCCGCCAACATCGCATCGGAAGCTTGCTCCGATGTGTCGGCCTGGTTGCGCACGGTGGCGTCCAGCGGGGCCTGGATTCCGTTCGTGGCACCCAAGGCGTTGTTTCCAGGCCGGGTGCGACTGAAGCACGGTGACGTTGTCGCGGCGCCGCGCGAGCGCGTCGTGTGGATTCCGCTTGGGCGAGGCTGGTGGCCTCTGTGCGACGGAGCGCCGTTGCGCTGGGATGGCCCTGCCGAGATCGAGGTTGCGCCAGCGATATCATCGATCGAACTCATCGATGCGTTGTCCGACTGGACCGTTGCTACGTCGATCCGGTTGGCGCACCTGCTCGATGCCCGTGAGAGCGAACGTCTGGACGCCATGGCATCGGACGGCCGCGCTGCCCGGACAGCATCGCGCTCGACACGTGATACCATCGGCGGGATGCCGGACGTGCATGCCGCCGTGCCTGGTCGGCCCATGGCCCAGCGAGCCCTGGCGCTCGCCATACCGTCGGTCTCGTTGCCGCGCCCGCAGCCGAGGGAAGCAGCAGAACGCGGCGACGCGAGATTCAGCAGCTATGCGGCTCTCGCTGCCATCGTCGGTGCGTTGCAGGGCCAAAACTCCGTCGCGCTGCCCGACGGCCAGCGCGAGATTGCGGCACCAAATGCCGACGAAGCGCTCGCAGCCATCCGCGAAGATGCCGGTGAGGCCGGGCTCGGCTGCCGCGATGTGAAGCTGCCGCCACGGCTGACGCGCGAGGACGGACCGCCTGTTGTCGTCGCGCTGCCGGAACATACCGTTCCCGTTGGCGCCGCGCGCTCGATCGGCGGACGCTATGAGGTATGCGATGCAGACGGCACCCGAATCACCGGTGCCGTAGCGACCGGCGCGGTTGCGCTGACGCAGCCACTCGACGCGGCCTGGTTGGCGGCTCTCGACTCTCCGCGCCGCTTGATGGCGGCACTGGTCAGGCTTTCGCTGCCAGATGCCGTTAGTGCCGTGCTTTGGGGATTCGCTGGCGTTGCCATGGGCGTGACCGTGCCGGTGGCCACCAACCTGTTGTTCTCCGCTATCTGGCCACGCGCCGATTGGGCAGGCCACTGGCTGGTCGTCCTCGGGCTTGGCATTGCCGCGCTCACCACGATCGCGTTCGACAGCGCGCGGGCTGCGCTCGCCGGCCGGGTTACCATGCGGTTCCTGAACCGGCTGGAGGAGGGCATCTGGCTCGCACTGGTACGCGCCGCACCCGGGGGATTGAGCAAATACAGCGCGGGCGACATGCAAAACCGCATCGGCGCGGCGGGTCGCATCCGCCAGGCCATCGTCGGCCAGCCCATGCGCGTCATTGTCGACGCCAGCATGATGCTGACCGGCATGCTCTTGATGGTCATCTACGGTGGGAGACTGGCCTGGATCGGAGTGACCGCCGTCGCCGCCCTCGCACTCATCTGGAGCCTGTTGCTTCGCGAGGCGGTTCACGCCCGCACGCAGACCGAGCGCATTACCGGACGCGAGTCTGCGTTGCTCAGCCAGGCGATCGCCGCCATCGTCAAGGTGAAGGCAACTGCCAGCGAGCCGTTTCTATTGGCACGTTGGGCCTTGCTCGCCAGCCAGCGGCGCCGGGCGGTGCGCCGGGCCGAACGGATCGAAACCGCAATTGCGGTCGCAACTGCCGGCGTGACCGGCTTGTCCACTGCTGTCGTGTTCGTGGTCGGCTATTCGCTCGTCGCCAGCCAACAGGCCGGTGCCGGTCCTGTCGCAACTGGCAGCATCACCTTGGGTGCCTTCCTGGCGTTCCAGGCGGCGCTCGGCCAGACGATCGCCGCCGCCGGTTCCGCGGCCGGGATCTTCGCCCTGTGGCCGCGGCTATCAGCCGCTGGCGCAATGCTGGCACCGGTGGCGCGCGTCTCGCCGGAAACGACGACCGATGCCCGGCGTGTGACCGCGCCGCCGTTGGATGGCCGCCTGGAGATCAGCCAGGTCAGCCATCGCTATGCGGGAGCGGCGACCGACAGCCTGCGCGGCGTCGATATCGCCATCGATGCCCGCCAGTACGTCGGCATCGTCGGTGCGTCAGGTTCCGGCAAGTCGACGCTGCTGAAACTGATCCTGGGCCTGGAGCAGACTTCGTCGGGCGCGATCTATTTCGACGGCATGGATGCGCGTCGGCTGGAACCGGCCAGTGTGCGCCGGCAAATCGGCTATGTCGGTCAGGATTCACGCCTGTCACCGGGCAGCATTCTGGAGAACATCCTTGACGGCCGCACCGCCGCCACGCCGGAGGCCTGGGCAGCCGCGCGACTGGCAGGCATCGCCGAGGACATCGAGGCCATGCCGATGGGCATGCACACGCTGGTTGGCGAGGCTGGCCAGAACCTGTCCGGTGGTCAGCGCCAGCGGCTGATGATAGCCCGCGCCTTGCTGACCCGGCCGCGCTTCCTGATTTTTGATGAGGCGACCAGCGCGTTGGATAATCGGTCGCAAGCGATCGTGCAGGCAGGCCTTGGGGATTTGCCGGTCACGCGGATCGTCGTGGCGCATCGTTTGAGCACGGTGATGGGCGTCGATCGCGTCTTTGTGCTGGATCACGGCCGTGCCGTCGAATCCGGACCTCCTGCGGATTTGTTGCGTAACAACGGTGCGTTTGCCGCGCTTGCGCGTCGCCAGCAGGTGGGCGACGCGTGATGCGTACCGCCTTGTTCCTGTTCGCTGCGCTGACCGAGGCCGATATCGCGTGGCTTGCGGACATGGGCACGGTGCGGCGGTTCGCGGCCGGCGAGGCGCTGATCCGCCGCGGCGAGAACCTCGACGCGCTGTTGATCCTGCTGGAGGGCGAAGCCCGGGTCGAAATCGCACACACCGCCATGAGGCGCGCGGGAGAGTCTCTGGGCGAGGTGTCGCTGGTGGACACACGGCCTGCCAGTGCCGATGTCATTGCCCTGGTGCCAGTACAGGCTCTGGTGGTGCGTGGGGATGTGCTTCGTCGCGAACTGCAGAGCAACAGCGGCTTCGCATCCCGCTTCTGGCGGGGGCTTGCCATCTTGCTCGCCAACCGGCTGCGCGAAGCCGCCGGCGACGACCCGGACGCGTTCGCTCTCGATGACACAATGCTCGACGGCCTGGCGCGGGCCGGTGACAAATTCCTGTTGTTGCTGGACCACACGCGGGACGGCGCGGCATGAGCGACAAGGACTCGCTGTTCCGGCAACAGGCGCTGGCTCATGCCGGCGATCCCGAAGCGCTCGACATCCTGCCGTTGATGCCGCGACGGATCGACGGGATCGCGTTGGTGATGCTGGCGGCGATCGCTGTTGCGATGCTGGCCTGGGGCTTGCTCGGCAGCGTGACCCGATCCGTATCCGGCACCGGCATCCTGATCGCTCAGGGCGGCCAGGTGGTGGACGCCCAATCGACCGGACCGGGACAGATCGCCGCCCTGGCGGTGCGCGCGGGCTCCAAGGTTGAAGCCGGCACGCTGATCGCGACTGTCGTCGCTCCCGACCGCGAGCAACGGCTGTCGGGCGCTCACGCTCTTGTCGAGGCGCGGCGCCAGAACCTGCAACGGGTCAAGGACACCATCGAGCGGTTGAACCAGGAGAGAACCACGGCGGCGGGCCTCCAGCGGCAAGCGCTGGAGTCGAAGCTCGCGGTGGTCCGCGGACAGATCGGCACCACGACGACCCAGTTCAACATCCAGGACGATCTGTTTCATCGCGGGTTGACGACGTTGCAGAGGGTCAACGAAGCGCGTGATGCGATGAACGCCGCGAAACTGGATGAGGCCAATGCCTTGACCGCGCTTGCCGACCTGAAGGCAAAGCTGGCGGACACCGCTCGAGCCGACGCCGACAGGCAGGCGCAGGCGGAAGATGATCTCGCCGCGGCGGAGAGATCGGAAGCGGAACTCAAAGTAGATTTGTCCTTGTCGTCGCGTGTGCTGGCACCCGTGCCGGGCCAGGTTGTCGAGGTCAAAGCCGACCTGGGCGCGGTGGTGAATGCCGGCCAGGCGATCGTATCGATCGAGACTGGCCGGCCGGGTCTCGAATTGCTGGCGTTCATTCCACCGCAATCCGCCCGCGATGTGCAGGCGGGGATGACGGTGCGCATTTCGCCCTCAGGCACGCGACGTGAGGAGCATGGCGAATTGCTCGGCACCGTGCTCGAGGTGTCCGGCTTTCCGGTGAGCGCCACCGGCTTGCGATCGTTGCTTCAGAACGAGACCATGGCGACGACCTTGAGCCGCGACGGCGCACCCTATGTCGCACGCGTGGCGCTGACCAGGCGACCCGGAGCGCCCGACGGCTATGCATGGACGACGCAGCGCGGCGAGACAGTGCCCTTGTCCAGCGGCGGCCTCGCATCCATTGAGGTGGGCGTGAGCACGCAGCGCCCTATCGAGCTTGTCCTGCCGGCGGTACGGAGACTCCTGGGGATTTGAGCACCTGTGCCGTGCGGCACAGCGCGGGCCGGCGGCTGCCGCTTTGATTGGGTCATGGCAAGGACGGGCGGGACCGTCGCCATCATCGGACAGACCCGGAGCAGACAGAGGAGCGTGCCATGCGGAAAGCGAATCAAACGGCTGCGACGATCACGACGCGTGAGCTGTCGAACCAGGAGCTCGATATCGTCGTCGGTGGCATCGAGCTGGTTCTCAACATCGGCAGCCAGTCCAGCGGAGCGGGCGCCGGCAAGGTCATTTTCAAGGAGTTCTCGATCACCCGCAACTGAGCGGGTCACTGAGCGGGTCACCTTGAACGACGGCAGCCCTCAGTTGACGGGAGGAAGACTGTGAAGACCTACACAGGCCACCTGCCTTATCCGCGGACCATTGGATCAGCGGATCTGGAGATGATTATCGGCGGCACGGACACGAGTCAGTCGACCCCGACGTCTTCGACGCGAGGGATAAGCGAGATCACGATCACGAAGTCGACCGACATTGCCTCAACCAGTCGCTGATCGGAGGCCGTCCTCGAGGCGGCCTTCCGCGTTTGCGCCAATCCTCACGCAAACAAAATTATCTCGCCGCACTCATTCTGCCTTTTCTGATCCGACGGCATCGTTGCTCGCAATTTTATCCGCTTGCTCACAACCTATCCGCGGGTATTGCCGGCTTGGCATTTTCTGCCGTTGGAATGCGGCGCTGCGGGCCGGTGCCGCAGTTTCCTAGGCCGGAGAGAGCGGCGCGCATGACGACACGACAGAGTACGAACGGCTCGTGGACTGGTGTCCGTGGCTGACCAGCCTGGGCATCGAACTGCGGAAGGCTGCGTGATCCGATTGAAGCTGAGTCACTGTGAACTGGGCGCTTCCGCCGCGCTGTCGCGCGAAATCACGAGCCGGCAACCAGTGTGCTGATCCCGACGCCTCGATCCCCGCGGTCCCGTGTCATTGCGAGCGACGCGAAGCAATCTCGGTCGGTCCACCGCGTCGCGCGACCGAGGTTGCTTCGCTTCGCTTGCAATGACAGTGACGAGCGCGAGCAGCAAGGCTCAGAGCCGGCACACTGGCCGCCCGGCAATGGCAGGATATCGTCGCGGTCGATGCGGCGGAGGCCGAGATCCTGAAACGCCGGAAGCTGGGAGAGATCGTCGAAGCAGGACGTGATAGCTGAGGGCCACTCTCGGTGCTCTACGGCACAGCGCCAAAGCCCGCCGTCGTGTTGAATCCGTGCGTCGCCAAGATACGTAAGCGACGTCCAGCGGGAGGCCCGCGAGGTCGTCTCATCTCAATCAACCTGCTGGCCGCCGGCGGACGATGTCTTGGACGAGGCGATAACTGCAATTCCTTACGAAAACGGAGGATGACATGGTAACCGAAGTGTCTGGCGCTCGCAAAATGCGGCGCTTTGCGGATCAGCTCGTGGTCAGCACGAAGCAGAACAGGGTTGAACTCAGTGAAAACGAGTTGACGAAGGTCAGCGGTGGCGACGGGAACAGCTCGTCTGTGACGACCGTTCGCGCCGCCCTACGGGGCGAAGGCAGGTACGTCAAAATAGATTTCTAGTAATGGCCGACCGCCACGACAATGAGACAGCCTTCAAAATGGGGCAGGTCCAACAGCAGAATACCAACGACGGGACCGCGCCGGCCAGAAGCCAGGTTGGCGCGGCGTCCGCCGCGATACCTGACAGCGTCTGTGGCGCCGCGAGGTTCGTTGAGCCTGACCGAGGTCGAACCAGGCACAGGGGGTACGCTATGTCTGATCCGGTGGCAGTGATGGAAAGCGCCCGCCGACCGCCAGTCTGCGCTGCCCCGAGATTTGCCGTGCACCGCTCCAACTCCGGTGCATCGACGGATGCTGACTGGACATTCCGTCGTCTGCCAGGCCCAGTTTCAGTCGACGCGTTCTGTCGTGACTATTGGGGCAGGCATCCGCTACTTATGCGCAGCGGCGGCGATTTGTTCACGCCGCTCATTTCTCTGGCGCAAGTCGAAGAGCTGCTCGCGATCCCGCACGTTTTCGAGCAACAGATGGTCAGCCTGCGCGCAAAGGGCGACAGCGTGTCGCTCGCACCATCCACCCCAGGCGACATTTACGCACGGCTGCGGCAGGGCGCGTCACTTCAGTTCCGGAAAATGGAGCGCTTCCTGCCGGTTCGGGCGCCGCTGCGCCAGCTCTATCGAGACATATTGCTCCGCTTGCAGCACCCCGGCGTCTCGATCTCCTGCTTCGTCACGCCGCCCGGCACGGAACTGCTTGGCGCGCACCATGACGAGACCGACGTCTTCACACTACAGGTAGCCGGCCGCAAGCGCTGGCGCCTGTTCCATACGATCAGCGCCGAGGGGAGGGGGAATCACTCGTCCGAGACGCTCGGTGAGCCAGAGCATGACTTCGTGTTGGAGCCCGGCGACCTGCTCTATCATCCTCGTGGCTGCATCCATGAGGTTGTGTGCGAGGACGAGCTGTCCTTCTCGATTCCGATCGTTATCGAGCCGATCACCTGGAAAACGCTGCTGCACCAGCTTGCCGAACGTCTCGGCGATCGTCGCGAGTTCCTCGAGGCGCTGCCCGCCGGTACAATCCTGCAACCCGATGCCACCAGGCGTCTCGCCGGAGGCGTGGCCACACGCGCCGCCTCGCTGGCTGGCCTGGCTCTGAAATCTCTCTCGCTCGCGGAGGGGCTAATGGCGGCGGAGCGCGGCGAACGGGTTCGCCGCCGCTGCTTCATCCATGTCTGGCAGTTCCGCACCGGGCGCACGCGGATAAGGATCGAGCGTCAGCGCCAATTGCTCTGCCGCGGCCTCGCCGAGATCCAGCACCGCATCTTCATACCCGATCTCGTCGTCGGCCTCGGGGTCGGGATCGTCGCTCTCCGTGCCGGCCGGGACGAAGCGGACGCGGAACGCTTCGTCCAGCCCCGTCTCGAAATCCTCCAGCGTGATCACGCAGGTCCGCACCATCCGCGCTTGCAAATGCCCCTCGGCGAGGATTGTGTCTGCCGTCAGCCGCACCAGCCGGAACGCACAGCGGAGCGATAGCAGGCCCGGAACCTGCATGCGGCGGGCGAGCGCGGCGCACTCCGTCGCATCGGCGGTAACCGTAATGTCCAGCTCGGCGGCACCGATCCGGTCGGTCGTCACGGGACGCGAGAGCTCTGGTGTCATGCTACGGCCTCCACTGCGGGGAGGAAGCGCGCCTCGCCGGCGGCCAGCGCGGCGAAATCCTGCGCATCCAGCGCCGTACCCTGCGCCCGAGCGAGACGGGCCAGCGCCGCCATGCTGCCCGGGGGCGGGGTTGCACCGCGCCAGACATTGCGTTGCAGCGCCGCTTGCAGCGCCGCCGGATCGGGATCCGCCAGCGCCGTGGTATAGGCGTGGGCGCGGCCGTTGAACGCTTCCCACATCGCCCGCACCCGCCGGCCCACCGAGAGGTCGCCGACGCCCATTTCCCGCAGGTTCACATCCATGTCGCTGAACATGGCATCGAACACGGCCTGTGCCAGGGCCGGCCCAGGTGCCGGCTCGCGTTGCAGGCGCCGGACCAGCAACGCGGCGTGCAGGCACACCAGGTCGAAGCGCCCGTCCAGCGTGTCGGCGACCCCGAGCGATTGATACAGGTACGGGTCCCGCGCCGCCGCGACTGCCGCGCTGTAGAGGGAAAACCCGGCGCGCTCGTGATGCCCGCGTCGAGCCCGGCCAAACAATCCCGCCAAAGCTTCTCCTTTCCGCCGTGCCCGGCCCGGCAGCTTTGCCGCACCCGGGTCGGCAGACCATTTCGTACGACAACGAAACCATCAGGTGCTGTGCCCGTGCGCTCCTGTCTACCAGCCGCGGTGCATCGCGGGAAACACGCAGCCCGGCACCGGATTGACAGTGAAGCCGTGGTCGTGACACCCACCGTGCACACGCTGCCGGCCGCGCCCGGTGCCCGGCTTTCCGAGGATTCGCATGCCACGCCTGGTCCTGCTTCGCGCCGCCACCATGGGCTCCCTGCTGCTGCTGGCCGGCTGCGGCTGGCTGGCGCCGCCGCCCGTGGTGCGCGGCAACCACCCGGAGGCGGATCAGTTGAAAGAACTGGTCCCGGGCACCTCCACCAGGCAGGACGTGACGGCACTGATCGGTTCGCCGACCGCCCATGCCACGTTCGACGATAATACCTGGCTCTATATCGGCCTGCGGACACAGAAGCGGGTGGGTCAGGTACCAGCGGTGCTGACGCAGAAGGTGGTGGTGCTGACGTTCAACGACGCCGGCGTGCTGCAGCACATATCCGAACGTGACAAGGCAGACGCAATGCCGGTGGCTGTGGTGGCCCGCACCACGCCATCACCGGGCACCGAGGCCAATTTCTTTCAGGAGCTGTTCGGTAACATCGGCCGCTACGTGCCGGTCGGCAACGCACCGGGCGGAGGCGGCGGGGCGCCGGCGCCTTATCAATAGGCGCCAATCTCACCCAAGCAGCCAACGTCACTTGGTAACGCGTTGGTTCTGCTTCACTCGGCGCCAGCTCGCCTCCATCTCCTCCAGCGACATCTCAGCCAGGCCTTTTCCCGTCGAGTCTGCCGCTTGCTCCATGGCTTGAAAGCGGCGTGCGAACTTGCGGTTGGCGTGGCGCAGGCAGGTTTCCGGGTCGAGGTTCAACTTGCGCGCGAGGTTCGCCAACACAAACAGCAGATCGCCGACTTCGTCCATCAGGCGGGCAGGGTCGGCGGCGGATAGCTCCGCGCGCAATTCGGTCGTCTCTTCATCCAGTTTCTCGAGCACGGCTTCGGCGTTCGGCCAGTCAAAGCCGACGCGGGCGGCGCGAGCGGTCAGCTTGGCGGCGCGGGTCAAGGCGGGCAGGGCGGTTGGCACGCCCGCCAGTGTGCCAGTCTCGGCGCGGGCGGCGCGCTCGGCGGATTTCTGCGCCTCCCAGGCGGCGGTCTGGGCGGCGGCGTCGCGGGCGGCGGCGTCTCCGAACACATGCGGATGCCGCCGGATCATCTTGTCAGCGATGGCGCGTGCCACGTCGGTAAAGGCGAAGCGGCCTTCCTCTTCGGCCATTCGGGCGTGATAGACGACCTGGAACAACAGGTCGCCGAGCTCGTCGGGCAGCGCGGCTAGGTCGCGTCGGGCGATGGCGTCGGCGACCTCGTACGCCTCCTCGATGGTATACGGCGCTATCGAATCGAAATCTTGCTCGCGATCCCAGGGACAGCCAGTCGCAGGATCGCGTAGCGCCGCCATGATGCCGAGCAAGCGGCGAAGTTCGGACTCGGCTGAAGCGAACCGTGAGGGCATGGTCCGCGGATAAGGCGGGCACGCGGCGGCTGCAAGCATCACCGCGGTGCAAGTGGCGGCACTGTTATCGGCGTGCCTCGGCTTGATCAGGCCAATGGCCCCAAGGGGTTCCCAATGGGACCGGGTGTTCGCGAACCGGCAAGCCCGCGCGGCAGTGCGCGGATGGCCGGTTCGGCTTCGCCCGTGACCCACGCCTGCTGCGAAAACCGCTGGGCTGAGCCCGGCTGTGACACTCGCTCGCAGCGCAGGCCGTCAGGTCGAGGCCGGCTGTGACGCGAGTGGCGTGCTACAGAACGTTGCCGCGGCTGTCGAAGGTGAAGCCGCCGACCGCAGTCACCAGCGATTGCAGGTCCATGCGTGACAGCGTCAGGTCGGCGGCACGGCCACAACTGGACGTGTCGCCGCTGGTCTGACCGCCGGCCCAGTGCACGCCATAGATCGGCTTCGCCAGGGACTTCCTCTCTACGGTCAGGCTGCCGCCGTCACGAGCCATCACCGCGGGATCCAGAGTGCAGACGACCTTCGATCCATCCGGCAGCAACCCGGCATTGGCATAGGCGGCAGTCACCGGCGTACTGCTCGCCAGCCCGGCCGCCGGCCGAAACACCACGATATCGCCTACGCGCAACCCCACATGCAGGCCGGAGATCAGGGCCGCCAACCCGCCCAGGCTGGCGAGCAACAACACGACGGTGCATGCGGTCAGGACGCTCTCAAGCGTTGCGGTGGCTGCGTCGCTGAGCCCGGAGCCGCGTCGCGGCGCCCTCATGACACCGCTCCCGCGCCGGCGACGCCACGCGCAACGGAGGCTAACCGCTTGATCTCTCGGATAATGATGGGGACTGAAAGCATCATGGCGAGGAACCTCGGGATCGGTGGCGGTTCTGCGCCTTGGACGCCCGGCCGCGGCGCTTCTCCGGCGCCGCAGGCTTCGGATACGGCATCAATATTGCCATTTGCTTCGCAGATGCAGCATCACGAAATCGCGATGCCTCCATTGCGTTTTCAGCAGGACAGGGCGGTGCGCCGGCAGTCCCGGCAGCGCAGCGGTAAGGACCCGTCCGAACAACCGAATCGAGTTCGGCCGGGGGCTCGAGTGCCGGCCGGCAACATTGCCGCCAGCATCGCGCGGTTGTTTCCTGACGGGCCCTGAGCACGCTGCGACCGAACTGGGGGGATTTTGCAGCCGGGGCCTGACGAATGTCCCCGCTCGCCGGCGATCAGCCGGTCAGCCCATCCATCCAAGCCTCGAGCTGATGGAGGTCGGTGAACTCAAGCACCACAGAGACATGCCCTTGACGCCCCATCGTCACCCGAGTCTGGTATCCCAGCCGCTCCACCAGCCGCTGCTCCAGTGCGCCGAGATCCGCACCGCCAGGCTTCCGCGCGCTGGGCCGGCGCTTGCCGGTGGCATCGCGCGTGGCCAGCGCCTCCGTCTGGCGGGCAGTCAGACCGCGTTGAAACACCGCTGCTGCCAATGACTCGGGATCGGGGTGGGCTAGCAAGGCGCGGGCATGGGCGAAGCTGAGCGCACCCTTGCGCACCTCCGCCTGCACGGACTCTGGCAGGTTCAGCAGGCGCAGGATGTTGGTGACGTGGGTGCGCGACTTGCCCACCGCCTCGGCCAGCGTCTCCTGCGTGACCCCCAATTCGTCGAGCAAGCGGTTATAGCCCTCCGCCTCTTCGATCGGGTTCAGGTCCTCGCGCTGGAGGTTCTCGATCAGAGCCGCAAGACCCGCCTCGGCCTCCGACATGTCACGGAGAATGGCGGGCACCTCGTGCAATCCGGCCAGGGCGGCGGCGCGCCAGCGGCGCTCGCCGGCGACGATGTAGAAGCGCTCCGGCTTGCTCGGGTGGGCGCGCACCAGAATCGGCTGCAGGATGCCGCGCGCCCGGATCGACGCCGCCAGCTCCTCCAGCGCCTCCTGGGCAAACACCATCCGCGGCTGGTAGGGGTTGGGATCCAGCAGATCGAGCGGGATCTGGCGCAGGCCTGATTGGGATGCAGCGCCTCCCGTGGCAGCCGGCGTCGGCCCTGGCGGGGCGACCTTCATATCGCCCAGCAACGCGGCGAGGCCGCGGCCCAGCGGCCGGCGTGCCGAACGGGTCGCCATCAGGAGGCCGACCGCAGCCCGCGTTGCCCCGCGGCTTGCTCGCGCTGCAGCAACTCCGCCGCCATCGCCGTGTAGGCGATCGCGCCAGGAGAGCGCGCGTCGTAGACCAGAACGGGCTGGCCGTGGCTCGGCGCCTCGCCAATGCGCACGTTACGCGGGATCACGGTTTCAAACACCCACTCGCCAAAATGGTCGCGCGCGTCGTTTGCCACCAGGTCGGACAGCCGATTGCGACGGTCGAACATCGTCAACACCACACCCTGCAACTGCAACGACGGATTGAAGTTCCGCCGTACCGCCTCGATGGTATGCATCAGGCTGCTGATTCCCTCCAAGGCGTAAAACTCGCATTGCAGCGGCACCAGAACCGAGTCCGCCGCCACCAGCGCGTTCAGCGTGAGCAGGCCGAGACTGGGCGGACAGTCGATCAGCACGAAACGGTCGCGGGAGGCGGCGCGCAGCGGGGCAAGCCGATCGCGCAGGCGGAACTCGCGGCGCGGGCTGGCCGCCAGCTCGACCTCGGCGCCGGCAAGGTCGGCTTCGGCCGGGATCAGACGCAAATTCGGCACCAGCGTATCGATCGCCGCATCCGGCGCGGCGAGGTCGGAGAACAACACGGCGTAGCTGCCGCGCGGACGGTCGGCGCGCATCACGCCAAGACCGGTCGAGGCGTTGCCCTGCGGGTCGAGGTCGATCAGCAGGACTTGCTCGTTACACTCCGCCAGCGCAGTGGCGAGGTTGATCGCGGTCGTGGTCTTGCCGACGCCGCCCTTCTGGTTGGCGATGGCGATGATGCGCGGCGGGCGCGCGGGTGGCGGGGCAGGGCGGTCGGACATTCGCGATCTCTGCAGGCGGCGCGGATGGTATCCGCTGGCGGACGATCGCGGAAGCGAGTGACATCGGCCGGCTGAACGAGAGGCGTGCGCGGCGGCCACAACAGCGGCGGGAAAAGCGACGCTGCCGCGAGACCCCGGCTTGCCCCGCACCGACTATCCCCGGCCGGAGCCGGTGGCCGAGGTCGCGGACCTGAACCCTATGTCCCATTCCTCGGCCACTCGCGTTTCGGCCAGGCACAGGCCAGCTTGCCATCTACGCGACCCCGCGTGCCCGGGCGATCAACTGGCGTTGCAGCCGGCCGCGTGCGCGGACTTCGAACATCGCCGCCTGCGGCATGCGGATGGCGAGTTCCAGCGCCGCGGCGTGGCGCTGGCGCTGAAAGGCGTCCGACAGCGCCTCCAGCCAGTCGGCGGCCGGCTTCGGAGCGCCGAGGAAATACGCCGTGCCGGGCCGGTAATGCGCGAGATTGGCCAGCCACCAGGAGCCGATGCGCTCCGGGTTCGGCCACGGCAGGTTTTCGTCCTCGTCGAGGGCGACGTTCTCGTCCGCCGGGTCGTCGTTGGGACCGGATACGAAATCTTCCGGCGGCTTGCGATCGAGGTCGCGATAGGCGAGGTCGAGGCCGGTGATCATGCTGAACGCCTCGCCGGCGAGGCGGGCGGTTTCGGGGACGGCCATGCGCTCGATCAGCCAGGGGACGTAGACCGGGTCGCCGACCACGCCGGTGGCGCGGATCAGGTCGCGCTGGCGGCCGGGCAACTTGGCGAACTCGCGCAGCCAGGCATTGGCATGCGGGAGTTCCAGGCGGCGGAGCAGAAGATCGAGCGCGCGGACGGCGCGAGGCTGGTTGGTCCACGCGATTTCCGCCAGCACGCCGAGCGCTTCCTCGCCGGCGCCCATGCGCGAGGCGGCCCAGGCCGACCAGAAGCGGCATTCGGGATCGGGGTCAGTGAGGCCAGCGCGGAGCTGCGCCATCAGGTCGTGGCGGCCGAGCTGGCCGGCGGTGCGGCAGGCGCGGGCTCGCATCAGCCACGAGTCCGCGGACAGCTTGCCGGAATCCAAATCATTGTGCGGGTCAGATCGTCGCGCGCCAATGGCGGCTATCGCGAGCGCTTGATGTCCTGCCTCGGTCGCCCGCGCGAGCTGTTGGATCGCCGGCCTGGCCGCGGTTCTGTCGGCCCGCACCAGCGCCGCCAGAACTTCGGCGAAGGCGACGTTGGCAGGATCGGCACTCTGGCCCGTCTCGGCGGTGTCCACGGCCGTGACCGGTGCCAGGGCGCGATGAAACAATGCCGCGTCCGATAACAGCAGACCGAGTGAGGCCGCGACAAAGATTGCGCCCACCTCACGCGTCTCCAGCCAATTGCCTGCTTCGTCGGCGGACCCCGAACCGGCGACGTGCAGGGCGTCGAGATGTGCGTCCAGCAGCTCATCGGAGCGCGACAAATTAATCAGGCGAACGTTTGGAGCGCCAACCTGGCGGCGGCGCAGCAGCCACAGGAAAAGCCCGTCCTCAGCCTGGCGTTCGGTCATTGTCATCACGGTCATGTCCGCCTCCGCAGAACCAACCTGGTGCTGGCCGTCATCCGGCGTTGCCTGGCGTTGCCGCCCCTCGGTCAACCGCCCTTGGTCAACCGCCCTCGGTCAACCGCCCTCTGCCGACTGCCAGAAGCCGGGACGCATCACCGTCACGCGCAGTGGATAATTTGCGAAGTTGCTGTAATAGACATGCAGGCTGAACCGAGGGAAGTGCCACAAAGCAAAGCCGTCCAGATCGTCATCCTGCTGCTCGTCCGGAGCGCGCCCGACCCTTTGAGCAAGCAGCGGCGGCGCGTCGTCGAACGTGATCGCAAACGGCATGTCGCCCTTCCAACCGTAGGCATCCAGTTCCCGGTCGCGATAGAACCGCACCGCCGCGAGGACGCAACCGCCATTCTCAGCCTGAGGGTCTTCTGCCTGCGGGAACAACAACTCGAGGCCATAGGCATGGATCATATCCACGGCTTCGTCCTCCTCCAGGTTCCCGGCAAATAACTCGGGCTGCAGCGGAGCCAAGGCTTGGCGCAGCGCGCCATCTCCCCACTCGAGGCCGAAAAGTTGCACCAGGCGTTCACAACGCGGCAATTGCTGGGGCTGATCGGGCGCGGGCGTCCATGGGCGTTCAGGCAGTAGAACCGCCGCACTCTCGATAAGGCTGTCCTCAGGGCGGTAGGCCACGACCAGGCGAAACGACCGCAGATCCCAGACATCCCGGATGTAGTGGCGTGAGCCAGCCGCCAATGTGCCGATCTTGCGGCGCACGGCGGCGCGGTCGTCGCCTGCGGCCAGGCCCAGCGGGAGCTGTCCTTGATAAGGGTTCACGCCGGGCTGGCGCAGGTAAAAGTAGAGCTGAGCGAGGATCAGCGGCCCGTGGCCTCGCATGGCGGGATCGAGCGCCAGCAGATAGGCATGATCGACGAAGCCGAACTCCACGCCACGCGCGCCGGCGCCCAGCCAGTCGTACCAGTTCGGGTCATCTTGGGGGCTGTCCGGCTCCGACAGCGCAGGCGTGCCGAGTACGCCGTACTCGGCCATCGCGGCAATCACGTCCGCGCTCGTTGCGGGTTGGCCAAGCAGGTTCAGCAGCGCATCGGACATCGCGTTACCGGCGCTTCATGGCCACTGACGGTGTGTCGGCCAACATCATGCTGCATCAGGCAGTTGCAGGGAAACCTCGTGAAGAGCCTGCCGATTGCCACGATACGTGACGATCAGCCAGACATCCCGCAATGTCCACCGGTCACTGAGTGTTTCGTCGTCGGCGACCTCGGGTGGCCCCAGCTTGGCATGCACCGCCGACTGTCCGTCGGAGCCGGCAAGACCGAACGGCAAAGTATCTGCGTAGGGCTGGTAATTATCGGCGGCGGCGCAATACATGGTGACATTGGAGAGGATGATCGGCGACACGCCGATCTGCGCTTTCTTGATATTGCGCTGATAGGCCTCGTCCGTGAACACGAAGTACAGGCCCCGTTTGGGTACCTCCACATAGGCGTCGACATCGCCCCGCTTCAGCCTCGGGATGGTTCGGGCTCCGCAGGCCTTCAGCATGTCCTGCACCGCCGTGGCGGTCGAAGGACTGCCGAGCAATCCGATGAATACATCAGGGTTCATTGCGGCAATATCCTGTTTCCCGTGGCTGACGGCTGGCTATCGTCCGGGCAGCACGATGCGCCGTATGGCCGCATCGTAGTCCGCCGCCGTGCGCGAGTTCAACTTGTCCGCGGCCGCCATATAGGCCTTTTTGCACTTTGCGTCGCCAAGCTTGTCGGAATTCGCGAGCATCTTGTCGGTATCGTCCTTGCATGCCTGCTTCAGGCTGTTGCCGTCCTTGCCCTGCTCTTGAATCTTTTCGACAGTGTTCCTGCCGCCGTAAGTGGGGCTTACCCCGCGGTGTGCCGAACTCGGAACGACGACGCAGAGCCCCAGGTCTTCGATCGCACGCGCCTGCGCCGGCGAAAGCTTCTTGCCCACCTTCTTCAGTATGTTGCGGGCGTATTCCTTCAGGGCGGCTTTCGAGGGGATGTGGTCCCGGGACATCGACCCTTTGGGCTTCCCTTTCTTCTTTTTCAGATCGGCGTACGTGCCGACTTCGCCGCACTGCAGGGTATCCGCTCCGCCGCCGGCACCCGAGGACGTGTTGGGCATCAGAATCTACGTGTCGCACCAGCCTCGGCACCTCACATCGGCGGCGTGTTGGCGGGATTGCTTTGTTCATTGTGCAACATGATGTCAAGGTGACGTGGCACATTGGCGCCTTCGAACTTCACGTCAAATGACCATGAGACGAAGCTGGCTTCCCCCTGAATGGTATGGGTGACCGTTCCCATCCCCTGCGCCTTGGTGGCCGCCTCGTTTCCGTTGCTGGTCTTGAACATCGACTGATCTTGCATCATCACCGGGTCGCCGCCGATCATCACAGTGGTGGTGCCGTCGGTGGTATCGCTGTCACGGGCCGTGTTTGGATAGGGCACCGGGAGAGGACCGGCCGGCGGCGGCGGCGGCGTGAGGCAGACATCCGGAAACGCCGCCGGCGCCGTGCCGTCGGACGCCTTGCAGGCGACCTCGCGGCCGTTCACAAAAACCGAGCAAGTCATGCCGCCACGCTCCGTCGCTTGAGGGTGTAAGCCGACTGCGCCGCTGCCTCCAGCGCCAGTGGCTGCGTTGTCGTCGCGTGCGCCACGAAGGCGGCCCGCTTGCCATCGTCGTTGCCGATATGGCCGAGGAATACCGGCCCCGGCAGATAGCTCTTGACGGCACCGGCGTGCAGCATCGCCAGCATCGCCGGCAGGGTTGCCGCGCCAACCTCGCCGATGCAGTCGCCGGGGTGCCAAAGTCCGAACCGGCCCTTTCGCTCTCGCAGCAGGCGCGTGATCGCGAGCGACGCCTCCTTGAAGCGGTACTGTTCTCCATTCGCATCGGCGATCCGATAATCGCAATCCTTCAGGGCGATCCCCGACTCACCGAGTGCTCCGCCGATGGCTTGGACCAGCCCTTCGGCACGCAGCGGTTTGCCGGAACCGAACGACGCCGGCTCGCGCGCAAATCCGAGCCCGCGCAAGGCCAGCGCAGATGCGCGCTCGCTGCCCCAGCCGCCCACCAGAACGGCACTGCCCGCCTCACCCGGAATGAACCCGTTGGAGTTGCTGCGCGTCAGCAGCCGCCGGTCCTTGTCGTATGCGGCCAAGGTGTCGTCCACGATGAAGCTGTCGCTGCCGGCAATGATGACGCGCGGGCAGTGCGCCTCCTGTAGCAGACGCCGTGCCTGTAGTAGCGCCACGGCTGCGCCGACGTGCCCCTGCTGGAGTACGCTGGACATCGGGTGCAGCGGCATGCCCAGCTCACGTTCGATTTCGCGCGGCAAAACCTGTGGCAGATGTTCCGGCAGGCCGGGCCGGTCGGGCTCGGCAAGGCAGAGGATCACCGGTATCCGGCTCGGCTCTTCGCCCGCCGCCGCGGCGAAACACTCGGCAATCGGCCGGGCCGCCAGTTTTGCCAGCCTCGTTACACCGTACGCCGGCTCATCAAGATCAACCGGGCTCCCGATGATCGCTTCACCCTCGCTGTTAGTGAATGCGATCTCCTGGAAGTTATTCATGCCACAGCGTATGGCGGCACAGCTTGCTGCCGCGGTCGCTCCCACACCGCAGAACAGACCTGCGCCATGAATCGCAAGCGGCGGGACTGCCATTATCCGGCACCTCTTGCCGCGGTCTGGTGACTGGGCGGCGCCACCGCCGGGGTCATGCCCAGGCTGAGAGAGCGCCACCACGGCCCCGGCATGTGGCCGACAACCGCATGTGTCACCTCAAAGATGTCGCGCCGCAATGTCAGGTTGGCTCGCCACACCATGCCGAAACGCTCGGCGTCGGGTTCGAACAGGATCGTGTCGAGGACGGCCGCGGACTCCACCCGATCGAAGCGGCCGCGCATGAATACGATCGGCATGTCGATGGCAGGCAAAACGAACTCGCGCCGCCCATCCGCCGTCAGGTTGACCAGCACCACATTCTCGCCGCCGCGTGGATGCGCAATCTGCTGCTCCTCCGGCGCACACTGGTAATAGCGCGAGTCAAAATCCGCTGGCAGGAACGGAAACACATTGTCGAGCCAGTTCTGGTCGTAGGTGCCCGCGAAGCCGATCCGCGTCGGCCATCCGCGGCCGACCGGCCCGAATGCCATTGGCTTGTACTTGCCACCAGGATCTCGTACCGGTTGCCCGATCTCCTCGGTGTTGCAAACCGGCGCATCGCGAACCAGCTCCGGATAAATGTGATGGTGCCACCCCCGCCCAACCGGGTTCGGCAGATACGACCGCACCTGCGTTGGATTGCGCATCCGCTCATCGGTGCCGCCGAACGCGTTGTCATAGGAAATCGGCAGGCGCGAGAACGGCACCGGATCGCTTGGTGTGTACCCCATCGCCGCGCCGCGCCACACCCGATTGCCCCAGACGGTAAATGCTTTGCGCCATCCCCCAACCTGCAGCCCGACCGCGATGCGCTCCACCGTCCGGCCATCCGGCGCGTACGCCGAACCGTTCAGCAGCACGTCGCAGAACGGCTTCTCCAGTGCGTAGTCGCATTCCGCCACGGTCGCCGACCGCCCCGGCTCCCCGGTGAACAAATCCGCGTCCACCAGCGGCACTTGCTCCTCCGCCAGCTTCGGCGCCTCCCCCGACCGAGGCAGCGTGAACGTGCCCTTCACCACCACCACCACGTACTCTGCCCCGGTCTTGTCCATGCCCAGCGTATAGCCCGCCGCCATGCCGGTGCCGTTGATCAGGTTCATCGCCGGCGCCCGCTTTCAGTTGATCTGCACCGACGCGCCGGTGATGCGCTGCATCCCCGACGAGCGCAGCGACACATACGCCCCGCGCACCAGCACCTTGCCCGCCCGCGTCAGCACCAGGCTGGCCCGCCCGCATTGCAGCACGATCTCGCGCGCCGCGGTCAGCGTCAGCGTCTCCTCCACCTGCGGCGCAGCCGGTTCCGGCTCAGGCTCTTGCTCGGCCACGACCCCGATCGCCAAGGGCTTGCTGCGATCTCCGCCGATGAACATCAGCGCCACCGCGGAACCCGTCGGCACCAGTTCGTAGCTGGCCGTGGCCGCCGCCTTCACCGGCACTCCGGCGCGCAGCCCGGGATAGTTGACCATCGGCGAGCCATCCTTCGCCAGCGCGACAACGCGCCCGATGACCACGTCCGTGGGCTTGGCGACAATGCGCGCGTCGCCGCTCTCAGTTCTGGAGAATCTTTTGTCCCTTAATGACGACATCTCCTGACCCCTTGATAGTGATCTGCTTGCCTTCGATCGTGATATCCCCGTTCTTCTTCATCGTGATCGTGGCCGAGCCGGTCTTCAGCACGATCTCGTCGCCGGCCGTGATGGTCAGCGATTTGCCGACATCCAGACTGTCGGACTGCCCGACACTGGTCGTCCGGTCCTTGCTGATCTGGGTCGATTCGTTGCCGCCGACCGAGATCGACTGGTTGCTGCCGACCGAGATGCTCTGGATTGCCCCGACCGTGACGGTGCGTGCGGCTCCAACGTTGATCGCTTCCGCTGCCCCCACGGAATGGACCCGCGCCACACCCACCGTCAGCGTCTCGTTCAGCGCCACGGTGTGGCTGCGATTTTTCCCGATCGTCACCGTCTCATTGGCCTGCACCGTTTCGGTGCGGTTCACGCCGATCGTGATCGTCTCGTTGCCATGCACGGTCTCGGTGCGGTTGTTGTCGATGGTGATCGTCTCGTTGTTCTTCACATGCTCCGTACGATCGTGATCGACGGTGGTAGTCTCATCGTGACCGACCCAGTGGCTCGCATCATGCTCGACCTCCTTGGTGAGATCCTTCTCCGCATGAAACAGAACTTCTTCCGAACCCTTCTTGTCCTCGAAGCGAAATTCGTTGCAGTTCGCCGCACTGCCCGCCATGGACGAGCGTGTGCGCAGCCCACTCTGCGTGGCATTGGCCGGTAAAGGGAACGGCACGGTTTGCTCGGCGTTGTAGACCGATCCCACCACCAACGGCCGGTCCGGGTCGCCTTCCAGGAACGTGACCACCACCTCCTGGCCGATGCGGGGCAGGAACCAGCCGCCGAAGCTGCGCCCCGCCCAGGTCTGCGCCACGCGGATGAAGCACGAGCTGTGGTCGTTCTTCTTGCCGTAGCGGTCCCAGGGGAACTGAACCTTGATGCGGCCGTACTTGTCGGTGAAGATCTCGGCACCGCTCGGCCCGGTGACGACGGCCGTCTGGGCGCCGTGGATGCGGGGACGCGGCGTCCGCATCGGCGGCCGGTACGGCACCGCCTGCGGCGCGCAGCGAAATGTATTCGCATAGCTGGACTTGCCGTCGTGCGTCAGCAGGTTCCAGTCCTCGGCCGTATGGTGCACTTCGATGAGCAGGAATTGTTGAGCGTCCTGGTCGTTGGCGGCGTTGGACAGGTTGAAACAGGTGCCGGCGGCGAAGCCGGGACAGGATGATTCGCCCGCCACTCCCTCGTACGCCGCCTCCTCGTATTCGATCCGCCACTGCGCGATCGTGTTGCCGTTGTCTCGTTGCTCATAACGGCCTGGATAGTCGTACATCTCCAATGCGCGCTTCGCGAGCACCGGGTTCACCGTTTTGCGCTGGGTGACCAGGTCGGTCGATGGCGTCTCGAAATTGTAGTCTTGCAGCGCCCACTGGCCGGATCGGACCCGGTAGCTGCGCTCCCATTGCGTCACGCCGCCAAGCACGTGGTCGGTCGCACGCAGCGGCACGTTGGCGTCGACGCACTGGCCAAAGCCGTGGTTGCTGTCGCACATCACCAGCGTGTGGCCGCTGTCGTCCTGCCGGAAGTAGAACGAGATGCCTTCCTCTTCCAGCAGGCGGCACACGAAGTCATACGCGGTTTCGCGGTATTGTACGCAAAACTCGTGCTGGCCATGGTGGCCGCTGAGCTTCCATTCACGGCGCTGGACGCCGAAATCAGCCAGCACGGTGTCAACGATGCTGCGCACGTCCTGGTCCTGGAAGATGCGGCAGTCGCTGCTGCGGGTCAGCAGCCACATCATCGGCACCAGGCGGGCGCGGTACAGGCGCAGTCCACGGCTCTCGCGGCCCATGACGGTGAAGCGCGAAATGATGCCGTCGACGCTGATCGGTTGCTCTGCCCCCTCGGGGCAAATGTAGATGCGCGCGGCGCTGCCCAGCAGTTGGTCCGCGGTCAGGTCTGGATCGGTGGAGACCAACTCCAGGTCGTAGGCGTAGAGCGTGGAGATGCGGTCTGTGCCGTCGACCCCGACCAGGAGCACGTGATCGGCACCGAGCACCGTATCGATCCGCAGCAGCCGCCGATCCTGCAGGTACACGTCCACCGAGGTGCCCTACCCTTATGGTTTGACGTTTGATCAGTTTCGCAAATCTTACACATACCTTGCAAGGAAAACGCTATGAACCACGTCACAGTCCAAAATTGCAGCCGGAACAACCGCGTATCATGTCAGAAAATGGGAATCGTCCCATGATGATCGCATTATCCAGCACTTCCGACTCAATTGACAACCGGCAATAGACGTGGCGTTGTGGTTGCGCATCAGCAGTAGTCGATTGGTGGCGCGGCGCGCGCCTCATCCGATGGCATACGGTAACGCTCCGTTATCGCGACGGCGGACACCACGCCCCGCATGCTTGCGGCAAGCCCCCGCGGCGCAGGCTGTGATATGCACATCGATCCGGCTACGCGAGCGCAAGAGAGACGGCGTAGTATCGCCCCGGTCCAGGCGAGTCGAAGGAGCAGGAGTTGGTGCCGCGCAGGGTCCTGGGCGCCGTAGGGGCAGTGCTGGGCGGCGGCGGTGGCACGCCGCTCGCCGCGGTCGCGCCTTCACCTGATGCGTTGGCCACCGAAGCGATCCGGCGCCTCGGCCTTCAGTCCACTCTGCCGACGCCGCAACCTCCCCCGTCCTGGTGGTCGCTCGACCTCTCCGACTGGCTGCTGCTCTCGATTGCGCTCGCAGCACTGGTATTGGTGGTCTATTGCCTGAAGGATTTCCGCTGGGGCCCCCGTCGCGGCGGCGTCGACCCGTTGTCCGAGCCGTCCGACCCGTCCGGCACAGAGCAAGCGGCGCACCTCGTCCGCGCCGACCACTTCGCGCGGCAGGGCCGCTTCGGCGAGGCGATGCACGAAGTCCTGCTGCAAGCCCTGGTCGAAATGCGCGCCCCGGCCGGCGTCCACCTCGCCGATTCGCTGACCAGCCGCGAAATCCTGCGAATGACACGGCTGCCGGAGCAAGGCAGGGCCGCGCTGCGGGCGATGATCGCGCAGGTGGAGTGGGCCTGGTTCGGCGAACATGCGGCACGGTTCGCCGACTACCGTGCCTGCCAGGCCAGCTTCGACGAGCTGCGCGCTGCCCTGCGGCCGAGTCCCGCCGACCCGCGGCAGCTTCCGGCCGACCCCCGACCGGCTCCGGCATGACCGAGGCCGGCCCGTTCACTCCGCGACTGCTGGCGGCCTGGATCGCCGCCGCCGCGCTGACATTCGTGATCTCGCTGGCCTTCATGCTGCATGGCGAGGACGCCGCGACCATTGGGCCCAGCACGTTCTCCCGCTCGGCGATCGGTTATGCCGGGATCGCCGATGTCCTGCAGCACCGCGGCCTGACGGTCATCAAGAGCCGGGGTGGCTCGCTGCGGCGGCTTGGGGCAGGGGGCGTGCTGGTGGTGGCCGAGCCGGAGTTCCATCAGCCCGTCACCCAGACTGAACGGGCCTTGCTGGGTGCGCCGGCCGTCCTGCTGGTGCTGCCGAAATGGCAGGGGCTGCCGGATCGCGACAACACGTCCTGGATCGCCGAGGCGGATCCATTGCCGTTGTTCGTCCCGCAGGCAGTGCTGTCCATCGCCGTCGCACAGGGGCAGGTGGTGCGTGCCGAAAAGCCGGTGACATGGAGCCACAACGACATCGGTCTGGCGCCACATCTTACCACGCCAGTGCAACTGATGACGTCGCCGCATTTGCGTCCCGTTGTCGGCAGCGACGCCGGCATGCTGGTGGGCGAGCTGCGCCGCGCCAACGGCCGCCGTTTGTGGGTGCTGGCGGATCCGGATGTGCTGGACAATCATGGACTTGGCGACGGCAACGCCGCATTCGCTCTGGCCCTCTTCGACACCGTGCGGGGTGGCCGCAACATCGTCTTCGACGAAGCCGTGCATGGCTTCGCCACCGCGGCCAATCCCGCGGCACTGCTGCTGCATCCGCCCTTTACCCAGGTGGCGGCGCTGGGCGTCGTGGCGCTTGCGCTGACACTGTGGGCAGGCGCGATCCGCTTTGGTGCCCCGGAAGTGCCGCCGCCGCCCCTCAAGGCCGGCAAGCGAGACCTGGTGCGGAATGTCGCGGCCTTGTTCCGTTTCGCCGGCTATCAGCCGGTCCTGGTGCGGCGCTACGTGGAGGAGACGATCCGCACGGTCGCCCGCCACCTGCACGCGCCGCGCAATCTCGACGACGTCGGCACGCTGGCCTGGCTGCACCGTATCGGCACCGCCCGCCACGTGACGGCCGATTGCGCGGCGCTGAACACCCGTGCCGCGTCGCTCGCGGCCGGCCGGGCGCGGTCACCGGATCTCGCCCGCCTGCCCGGCGAAATCTGGCAATGGAAGCAGGAGATGTTGCATGGACTTGCCGACAGTGCCGGCACTCGCCGAGGCCATCCGGGCGGAAATCCGCAAGGCGGTGGTGGGACACGATGAGGTGATCGACATGATGCTGACCAGCCTGCTGGTCGGCGGTCACATTCTGCTGGAGGGCGTGCCCGGCACGGCAAAGACGCTGCTGACCCAGGCCTTCGCCGCGGCGCTGGCCATCGCCTTCGGCCGCATCCAGTTCACCCCCGATCTCATGCCGGGCGACGTACTGGGCACCAACCTGTTCAATTTCCAGACCAATTCCTTTTCACTGGTGCGCGGCCCGATCTTCACCCAGCTCCTGCTCGCCGACGAGATCAACCGCGCGCCGCCGAAGACCCAGGCGGCGCTGTTGCAGGCGATGAACGAGCGGGTCGTCACCATCGACGGTACCGACCACCCCCTGGGCGACGCATTCATGGTGATCGCGACCCAGAATCCGATCGAGCAACAGGGCACCTACCCGCTGCCGGAAGCGCAGCTCGACCGCTTCTTGTTCAAGATCATCATCGACCACCCCGATCGGCAGCAAGAGCGGGAGGTGGTGCGAAGGCACGGCGCGTCCTCGGCGATGCCGCGGCTGGCGGATTTCGGCCTCCAGGCAGCGGCCGACGGGGCCGCGCTCCAAGGCGTCCGGGCTGCGGTGAGGCAGGTGCGGCTGACCGACGCGCTGATCGACTACGTCGTCGATGTCGTGCGCGCCACCCGCCAGCACGCGTCGCTGCAGTTCGGCGCCTCGACGCGGGCGGCGAACATGCTGGCGGCGGCCGCTCGCGCGCTGGCGGCCTTGCAGGGCAGGGACTTCGTCATCCCCGATGACGTGAAAACACTGGCTCTGCCCGCCCTGCGGCATCGGGTGGTGCTGTCGCCCGGCGCCGAGATCGAAGGCACCGCCGCCGACCGCATCCTGCGCGAGATCCTGGAGCAGGTGGCGGTGCCGCGATGATCCAGCCGATTTCGCCTATCCGGTTCGCGCAGGTGACCCCGCGAAATCGGCTGGCAACCGAGCCACCGCCGGCTCCCTGCGCTCACCGGATAGGCCGGCAACCGATCCTCGGGCAGCCATGATCCAGCCCACACGTCACGGCGTAACGCTGTTCGCGTTCGGCGTGCCGCTGGCATTGCTGCTCGTCAGCATCGCGCCCGGAGTGATGGCGCTTGCCTATGGCTACTGTGCGCTGGTCGTGCTGGCGATGGCGGCGGACGCCGTGCTCGCCTGGCCGGCGTGGCGCCTCCCGGTCACCGTGACCACCCCCGACCATCTCCTGATCGGCGAGGCTGGCACGATCACCGCCACCATTGCGGCGAGCGCGCCGTGGCGGATGCGCTTCGCCTGGCTGGCGCAGCAAAGCGGCGAGCTCGATCCGCCAACGATCGTCACGGTGGAGGCCGACGGCGGGACGGCGACGGCGAGGCTGCCGCTGGTGCCGCGGCGACGGGGCAGGATGGTCATCGAACGGCTGTGGCTGCGCTGGCAGGGCCCGCTCGGGCTGATGCAATGGATGCGCCGGATCGATGTCGGCCGGAGCGTCGACGTGCTTCCGAACATCCGCGGCGTTCAGGGCATTGCGCTGCAGTTCTTCGCCCGTGAGTCGGTGCACGGCACCCGCGTGCTGCGCGAACGCGGCGAGGGCACTGAATTCGACGCGCTCAAGGAGTACGTCGCCGGATTGGATTCGCGGTTCATCGACTGGAAGCACTCGGCCCGCCATCACAAGCTGGTCTGCAAGGAATTCCGCATCGAGCGCAACCATCCCGTCGTGCTGGCCTTCGACACGGGTCACCTGATGGTTGAGCCAATCGACGGCGTGCCACGTCTGGACCATGCGATCAGTGCCGGGCTGCTGTTGGCCTGGATCGCGCTGCGCGGTGGCGACCTGGTAGGGCTGTATGGGTTCGATGCGGCCGTGCGCCATTACGTGGCGCCGCTGCGCGGCATGGCGGCATTGGGCCAGCTTCAGCGCGCCACGGCGGCGCTGACCTATCATCACGAGGAGACCAATTTCACGCTCGGCCTGGCGGAACTCGCCCTGCGGCTTCGCCGGCGTGCGCTGGTGGTGTTGTTCACCGACTTCGTCGACACCGTCACCGCGGAGTTGCTGATGGACAGCGTGGGGCTGGTGGCGCAGCGCCATGTCGTCGTCTTCGCCAGCCTCAGCGATCCTTACCTGGCGCAGACCCTGGACCGCAGGCCGCGGCAGTTCGAGCATGTCGCCGAGGCGGTGATCGCCGCGGATTTCCTGCGCGACCGCCAGACGGTGTTCGAGCGGCTGGATCGGCTGGGCGTCCACTGCCTCGACGTGCCGCGGGAGCAATTCTCGGTCGGGCTGATCAACCGATATCTCAAGGTCAAGCAGCGGCACTTGCTATGATGAGCGTCGTCGATAGTTGGAAGGTTCGAACCCGGCTTAGGATGGAAATCCGTACGTGGCGCCTTGAGCTCGCGCGCTGAGGGTTCGGGACTGACCGCTGAATGCCTGATACTCGATCACTGAACCGGCATGTTGCGACACGAAGCCGTGCGGGCGACGCCCGCCCGGAGCGTCCTGCCGTCACTGCCGTTCGTTCAGAGGCGCGTGCGCGTCGCGAATGCTCTCGCTTGTCGGGTTTCGGATCGCGGACCGATTCGTCGAATTCCGGACACTTACAAGTTGCGGCTCGCTGACCGCGCGTTCCTGGCCGTCAACCAGTCGCTTTACCCGATACTGCCAAACATTGGCGGTGAGAGGAAGTACACGGGACACACTATACACGTCAGCAGGATTGTTCGTCGCATAGCTGTCCAAGATCAGGCGAACCTGATCGCCGATGGCAAACTTCCGCAGTTCCATGAGTTAGCTCCTCGAGCGACGTTGCACCGCTGATCAGTCGTATTGCGCATGGCGCGCCACCCCTGGTTCGCGATTCCTGCCGATCGGCCATCCGCCGCGAAACCATGGCGGCGCTGGGCGGTTCGAGCAAATCGATCCTCGGTCCGACACTCCTGCATACCGGCAGGCCGACTGGGAACACATGTATGTGCCGGCTCAATGAGCCTTTCGCGTACTCACCAGAGCTTCAGTCGCGAGGTCGAATATCACCTTCCCGCCGGACACCACGGCTACGACATCGGCATAAACATACGTTACCGCATCGGACGTGACTTCAAACGTGAACAGTCGACCCCGCGGATCCCCGTAATCCGCACGGAACTCTTCAAGGTCATAGCTTATCTGGCCATCGATGTCGGACAGGCGCATCTTTGCTTCTACACGCTTCTTGCTGCATCAGTCTCGTTCGCAGCGTTCACGATCATGGTGGGTCGCTGCGCCGCGGGGTTGTCACGCCATGAGCGCCCGTCGTCGTCGTCGACAGTTTGACCGCGCCCGCCTTGTCGTCGACGACCACAACGTACCGTGGCTGCATGGCAAACAGTACCCCTCCAGAAACCGCCGTACTCATCACGGCCCACTATCCACGGGCAACGGTGCTGCCCGGCCGACGCGATAACGGGCATTGCCTCCGGGATGAGGGACACTACGGCCGGTTGCCGGGATTCATCGGCACGAGCCTATGCAAGGCGCCGATGGTTCTCAGGGACCCGTGACAAGGCGACCATTTGCCCTGCTTGCGCGGCAAACATCGAATCTATCGTGCCATGCCGAAGTTTCCCAATACTTGGGGATTGCGGACCACAATGCAAGGGAGACGCCGGCTCGCGAGCGAGGTCTCGCGACAGCGCGCTGAAATCGCCGTTCCGCCCTATGCACAGCTCGGAAAGCGTGTCATATCCGGCCATGGGCGCAGCACCTGAGTTCAAAAGGCCGGTGGCGACACGGGTGACGGCGGCAATGACCTCGGCCGCATTCGAGGCAACAGCCGCCAAAACCAGACAGCAGGATGCCGACCCCTTCCGCAAAGGTGATGCAGTAGTCTACCCGACACACGGCGTCGGACGAATCGATCAGGTGGGATTCGAGGACATCGCTGGATACCGGCTGAATCTGATCCACATCTCGTTTGCGGACAATCAGATGACGTTGCGCGTCCCCGCATCCCAGGCACGCGCCGCTGGGCTGCGCAAGCTCGCCAGCCGGGAGGCATTGGACGCAGCTCTCGCCACATTGAAGGGCCGGCCGCGCCCAAGCCGATTTATGTGGTCCAAGCGTGCCCAGGAGTACCTGGCCAAGATCCACACCAGCGAGCCCCGCGCCCTGGCCGAAGTGGTCCGCGATTTGCACCTGGCCGGTGACGGTTCCGGTGGCAGTTTCAGCCAACGTAATCTCTTCGAACTCGCACTGGATCGCCTTGCTGGCGAAGTCGCCGCGGTGAACCGGATCACCAAGCCAGATGCGATCGCCTTGCTCACCCGGACCTTGGCGGACGCGAGGGTTGATATCGAAGCCCGACGGCAGGACATCGGTTTGACCGGATAATTGCCGCTGGCAAAGCCGCTACCGCATCACTATCTTGTGGCGACGGCGCTTTTCAGCGTGGGTCTATCGCGCCTTGCCTGTGCGACAGCGTCGCGCTTCGGTGAGCCCAAATGAAAGGTAATCCGGTCCACACAGTGTGGATCGCCGAATTGCAAGGGAATGTCACCATGTCGGAAGGCACGGTCAAATGGTTCAACGGCCAAAAGGGGTACGGCTTCATCCAGCCAAGCGATGGATCGAAGGACGTGTTCGTTCACATCACGGCGGTGGAACGCGCTGGCCTCAGCGGCCTCAATGAGGGCCAGAAGGTCACTTTTGACCTGGAGCGCGGCCAGCAGGGCAAGTTCTCGGCGACCAACCTCAAGGCAGTCTGATGCTGCCGGTCTTGCTGGCACGCACCAGCAAGACCCCCCGCCGCACACCGCTTCGGTCGACAAATAATCCGCGCAAGGAGGCGAATCGGTGCGGCGGGGAGCGCCCACGTCATCCTGGCGCGGCAGGAGGAGGTTCTCATGGCCCCGTCGGTTAGCGAAATTTACCGAAGCTCCAATGGCGATCGTTGGCAATTGCTCCGCACTGCCGATCCGGCCCACACAATGGTGCGACACATACCCAATGTCTCGTCCGGTGGACGCACCACAGAGACCCCCGTTGCGGAGTTTTTGAGCGTTGATGGACCTGGGCCGGAATACGCCGCTTTGCGGCGGCTGCTGGCCAGCGGCGCGGATGATCCTCCGGACCTCTAGCACCCCCTGTCAACGCGGCGTGAGACATGGGTCCAGCCGCGTTGCTGCGTGGCGTCATGCAAGTGGACGGTTGCCGGATCGCATGATCTGCTGCCCTATGGCAGATGTGGGTCAATGCCGAACCTGGCCCGCTTCAGCCCCCGCCGATCGCAATGACCGCCCCACTCCCCCGCCTGACGCCGAAAAGCGCCGAGTTCCGCCGCCAGCGCGAGCCGGGGTGGCGCGAGCTTGAACTGCTGCTGGAACGCGCCCGCCGTCACGGCGTGACCTCGCTCGATCCGGCCTGCCTAGAGCGCCTGCCCTTGCTCTACCGGGCCGCGCTGTCGTCGCTGTCGGTGGCGCGCGCCATCGCATTGGACCGGCATCTTCTGCTTTATCTCGAAGACCTTGCGCTGCGGGCCTACCTCGTCGTCTACGGCCCGCGGACGCGCCTCAAGGACAGCATCGGCGAGTATTTCCGCCGTGGCCTGCCGTCCGCGGTGCAAGCCGCGCGCTGGCACATCGTCGTGGCCTTGCTCGCGCTTGCTGCCGGCGCCCTCGCGGGCTTCCTGCTGACGGTTGCCGACGAGTCGTGGATCGCCGCGCTGGTGCCTGCGGGCATGGCTGCCGATCGCGGGCCTTGGAGCACGCGCGCCGATCTGCTGAATAACGAAATCTTCGCGCCCTGGCCGGGATTCATCGACTCGTTCCTCACCCTCGCCAACTTCCTGTTCCAGCACAACACGGCGATCGGCATCCTGAGTTTCAGCCTCGGCTTCCTCGCCGGGGTGCCAACGCTGCTGCTGACCGCTTACCAGGGGCTCGCATTTGGCGCGTTCCTGGCGCTGCACTACGATCGCGGACTGACCTGGCCGTTCCTCGGCTGGGTGTCGATCCACGGTATCACCGAATTCGGCGCCATCATCCTCTCCGCCGCGGCCGGTCTGGTCGTGGCGGAGCATGTCGTCTTCCCGGGCCGCTACACGCGCGTGGAGAGCCTGCGAAGCTGCGGCGGCACCGCTGCCCGCATCGCCATTGGCGCGATGCTGTTGTTTTTTCTCGCCGCGATCCTGGAAGGCGGGTTCCGCCAGTTGATCCAGAGCACGCCGGCCCGCCTGGCCATCGGCATCAGCGTCGGCGCACTGTGGATGGTCTATCTGAGCAAGCGGGTGGGCGAGGGGACATCATGAGCCCCGAAGCGACGCAGTCGGTGCACGACCGTACGGCGCGGTTCCTCGATCCGCTGGCTCGCCGCCGCCATGAGATCGTGACCCCCGAGGGCGTATTGCTCCGCGTCGAGCGCGCCGAATACGGCGAGCGCGCCAGTGCCTTCTTGCTCGACGTACTGTTCTTGGTCGGCCTGGATGCCGGCTTGTTCATGCTGTGCGTGCTGCTGGCCTTCCTTGCGCACCGTGCCATTGATCCGCGCATCATCTGGCAGGTCGTCTTGTTCCTGGCGTTCCTGGTCCGCAATTTCTACTTCATCCATTTCGAGCTGTCGTGGCAGGGCGTCACCCCGGGCAAGCGGATCGCCGGCCTGCGGGTGATCGATCGGCATGGCGGGCCACTCCAGCCCTCCGCCGTGGTCGCACGCAACCTGATGCGGGAACTGGAAATCTTCACACCGTTGCAGGCGGTGCTGAGCGCCGCCGCGATCGGCCCCGCCCTGTGGAGCCGCCTCGCGCTCCTGGCGTGGCTCGTGCTGGTGGCCTTGCTGCCGTTCTTCAATCGCGACCGCTTGCGCATCGGCGACCTGTTGGCCGGAACCATGGTGATCGCGATGCCGAAGCGCCGGCTGCTGGACGATCTGGCCCAGAGCGAGGCAGGGCAGGGGTTCACGCCGCAGGAACTGGGAACCTATGGCGCCTTCGAATTGCAGGTCCTGGAGGAATTGCTGCGTCGCCCTGACAGCGCCGAGACCGAGGAGCTGCAGCGCGACGTATGCGAGCGGATCTGCCGCCGGATCAGCCGGACCCCACCAGCCACAGCGGTGGACGTCGCCGCCTTCCTGCGCCGATTTTACACGGCGCAGCGTGCGTTCCTGGAGCGCGAGCAACTCTATGGCCGGATGCGCGCGGAGAAGGCGCAGGCCGGCCCGCTCGCCGAGCCGACCGGTGCCGGCGCGGCGTCAGTCGAACACCGCGGCGATGCGACTGGTGTCGACGCCTTCCTTGGCGACGCGCAGGTCGTGGTACATCACCACGCCGGCGATCGAGAAATAGGCGTTCACCACGGCGTGGATAGCAAAACCGACCAGTCCCCCGATCACCAAGCCCAGGGGCAGCCGGATGACGGCGGCCGCGGCAGTCCCCGCCGCGCTGGCGACGATCAATAGCAGGGCGATGCCGAAGACCTGCCAGCGATGGCCCTTGGTCAGCGCCCTGCTGCGGCCAAGGCTGGCGAACGGGCCGGTTTGCTCGACCACCGCGGCCGGCACGGCGACCGCGAACATGGCGGCCAGGATGATGCCGGGCACAAGTAGCAGGATGCAGCCGAAGCCGATCGCCAACCCCATGCAGATCAGCGTGCCGAGCACTGGCAAGAACCGGCGGAACGCGATGGAGATCGAGTCGCCGACCCTGACGGGACGGCCGAGCATGTCCTGGAACGCGGCATGGTAGGTCACGGTCTGCATCAGCGGCGTAAGGACCAGGGCCACCAGAAGACCGAGGCCGCCGATCGTGGCGGTGCCTCCGATGCCGGGCCGCCCGATGGGCTGCGGGGTGAAGATGACAAACAGTTGGATGATCTGAGTGACCGCGGCGGCCAGAAAGAACAGGAGGAAGTGGCGCGAGAGCAGACCCACAGTGCGTTGCAGCACATTGCCAACGCTGAATGCGGCGGCGGAAAACGGGATACCGGACGACGTCGATGACATGCTCATGGGAAGGCCTCCTGTCGAGCCAGCCTTCAGGATGATGCTGTCGTGGAGGTTACCGTTTGGTAGCGGTTCAGGCAATCTGTTTCGGCTGTGTGCCCGCGCCATCCGCGGCCTGAGCGGCCACACACGAGCGCGAGGAGCATAGCCGACCCCGGCCCTCGCCGTGACGGACTTCGCCCTTCAGGCGCGAGGACAGGCTGGAGCATGCGGAAGGAGGCTGCCGGTCAGCGTGGCGCTCGGGTCGCAAAGTGCATTACGGGCAGCGGCATCGGCGACCGGCCTGGAACTCCGCGGGGCGCCTCCTCCCCCCAACCTTGGTCCGCTTCGCGGCCCAGGTCGGCAAGGGGAGGGAGAGCGCCGGCGTGTCGCCTGCCGCCTTGTGCCCGCAGGCCAGCTAACGACGGTTGATTGCGGCCTCAGTGCGCCGCTTGCCGCTTGGTCAGCAACCACCCCAGCATCATCGAGCCCGGCCCGAGCAACATGAGTGCGGAAGGCTCGGGCACCGGCTTGATGTCAACCTCGCCGTCTAGATGTGGCGTCAGCGCCGTGCCGCCGCTACTCAATGGTCCGGTGAAGGTGATCACCTCCGTGATGGAGAATGGCGAAGTCAGATCCATGACGAATGACGTGCTGTCGCTGAAAGTATACTGAGCCGGCGGGTGCGGGTTGGTCTCGGACTTCGAGTAAAGCAGGTCGGCCGTGCCAAACGCCGTATCGGTCGGATCATAGTACAGAGAATAGACGGCGGTGTCCGCGTGGGTGTGGAAGATGCCGTCGAATTCCGGTTGGATCAGGAACTGCTCGCCAGGGCCAACGAGACCGGTTTCGGTGATCGCCATGGTGAGGCTGCCGGGCCTGCTGGTGTACATCGGCACCGTCAGGTCCGGGTCAAGCGAAAGTGATGCCACACCGTCATAGGCGAAGTCGTACGCCGATCCCCCGACCGTGCTCGTCTGTGCGGGCGCCGCGAAACCATAGCCGGAATTGCCGGCGGTTTGGGCGTAATTGGCCGGCAGGTTAACCTCGGACTCCCCATCGTTGAGGGTGACCCCCGTCGATTGCGTGGCAAAGCCGCTGACTAGCGCCTCAAGGGTGGCGACGGGTGCCGCCTGCGCGGGGCCGGACGCCGGCAGAACAATGCTGCCGATCCCGGCGAGCAGGCCGACGGCGGCCAACGGGGTCAAGCGACGCGCGCCCTTTGGTGTCAGCAGATTCCTTGTCCGGCCCATGGCAAAGCCTCCTTCGAACGATGCAGTCCGGCGAGGGGCCTTGCGGACCGCTCCAGCCGCGACTTGCAACCCGATCGGAGCAAGCTGCATGCCATGGGATGATACTTTAGTATTTTCAATGGCTTGACCGAAATCGGCGGGTCGTGCCGATCGGCTCCTCGGGCGCGGCTGTAAAACCTTCGGCTGGTTAATCCGGTATTAACCTTTGCCATATTTTTCGTCATGACCCAATAAGCCATTGACTTCAATGGCAAATAGTACCGTGAGCGCGAACCCGCGCGCGGTGAGGGGCGATGTAAATCATGCAATCGGCTGCGCGCCGCTCGTTATCTGACAGGGTCGCCCACCTCGGGCGGTGGCCGCGATTGTTCACTGATCTCGATCAATGCAACCGAAGCCGAGTTGCCACCATCGTGGCGTACCGATGAACTGCGACACCGGGCCGACATGGATCGAAGGAAAGGCGAGGCGGGGCAACTCAACGGCGGCGGTTTCGGCGAGCTGGTTCGCCGCGCCGTGCTGTACGAGAAACGCCGGCCTGCAGCGGAGCTCGCTGCCACGTTGAGCCTGCCACCGGCCGGGCTCTATGCCAGGCTGCGCGGCAGGCCCGGTTTCGCGCCGGAGCAAATCGCGATCCCGCTGCGGGAACTGCCCGACGATCACCTGACACGTTGGTTGTTCTCCGGCAGTGGCATCATGCCGGTCAGACGCCCGGCAGACCGGTCCGACGCGGCCGGCGAAACGCTGATCGGTCAGGCGGTCGGCAGCGCGTTGGCCAGCGTGGACGCATTGCTGAGCTTGCTCGCTGCGTTCGATTTGCCGCAGCCGGATGGAGAGGCCGCGGCGAGGGCCGATGGGCTGGCGGAGAATGCCCTCGCCGGGCTGCTGTCAATCAAGGTCCAGGCTGCGGCATGTCGCGCCACCAAATTCGAACGGGGCGAAGCGCGCGCGGCCCGTCGGTTCGCACCACTGGCGGCGCAGGTTCTGTGGCGGGAGCATGGCGTTCGCTTGCATGACCTCGCGCTGTCCCTCGGGATCAGCTACGGCGCGGCGCGAGCGCGCATGGAGGACATCACGCCGTTCCATCCGGCGGAGCTGCGCCACTTGCTGCGGCTGTATCCGGAGCCTCGCCTGGCCGACTTCTTCCTCGCCGAAACACCGTTTATCGCGATGCCCCTGCCCGGTGTCTCCGAGTCGCGCGGCAATTACGGCCCGATGCATGCCGGGATGCTGGCATTGCGCGAGATCGTCCGGTTGATGGCCGGGCCGGCGTCCGTCCCCACTCCAGCGGACAACCTGCCTGACGGTATGGAGCAATCCCTGAACGCGGCGCTGCGCGAACTGATGACCCTGCGCTGGGACCTGACGCATCTCGGCTCGCACGCCCCGCGCGGTGCAGTACGGGATGGGATACTGCGCGGCATGGTTCAGTTCCAAGCTGACGCGAGACTGCAACCGCGCCGCGCGCGGCCAATGGCAGTGGAGCAAGACGGCGGCGTGGTCCACACTCCGGGGCTGGATGTGGCAATAGCACCCAGCTCATGAGGTATTGGCCCGATCCTGCTTGCACAGGCTGCCGCCTCGCCAGACGTTCGCACGGGCGGCGGAGCGATGTTCCTGTGCTAACCGAAAAGGGTGGACGGTACTGGCGCCCCGACCGCGTCGGCCGTTCGATAAGATGTAAGCTATTGGCGTCCCCACCGCGCCGGCCACTCGATACGCAGAATCCGCTCGGTCGACCCTTGCCCGGGAGGCTGCTCGGTCGACCAACGCTCGGGAAGCTGACCGGTGCTGGCATGCGCTTGTTGGCGATTCCACGCACTGCTACATGGCCGCCGCCCCCACGCCAGGACCCGAACGACAAAGCGGATGCGGTGAATGCAGTCGGTTGTGCGCGTGTCGATTTTGCGGTGTCCGCCGGAGCGCTTCGCCGAACTCCGGCAAATGATGGCGGAGGCGGATCCCGTCCTGCGTCCCGGTATCGAGGCGATGGCGGGATTGCTGGCCTTCTACGTTGGCGCGGATGAGGCGACATCGTCGCTCTCGAATGTCAGCCTGTGGACCAGCCTCGAAGCCGCCAGGCAGTTGGACACCTACCAGCCGATGCTGGAACTGGGGAAACCATTCACTGCGAAGGGTGCGACGTTCGAGCGCCCGATCATGAACTACGCGACGCTGTGGCAATTGAGGGGCTCAGCGGCGTCCGGCGAAGCAGCGTCGTAGGGTCGCGGCCGTCCAGGTTCGCTCGCGCCCGCTGCCCCCGGCGGTCGAGGCGTTCCACACCCATCTTGCGCTTGCCTGGACCAAGGCGGCCGCCGGCGTCCATGTCCCGGCACCAGGACAGGCCCTTGGTGCCGGTCGATGACAACGGGCCGATGCTCAACGGCAACACGTCAAGCGTCGCCCTCGCCCCCCGGGCGCACTGGCCTATTGTCGAATGGCGGCCGAACCCTGCGCCGGATTCGCACGACAGCGGACGCCTCTGGCGCGATATCAAGGCGCGCCATCTCGCGTGCCAGATGTTGGTCGATGCGGACGATCCCGACCGTGCCGTCCGCCAGGCCGTCGGCCAACCGAACGCCGAGCGGATGGCCCTTCCGTTGGCCGAACCACAAATCTCCGCCTAGGCTCTGTCGCGGCATCCCGCGCAGGGTCGAATTACCCGTGCCCGGCTTATATCATGGCGTTCGCAATGTTCTTACCAGACACCGCATCGACGACACGGCCGCCGACGGCAGCGGGGCACGGCGCCCGGTGCCGCCGCACTGTCGCGCGTGCCGAGGCCGGGTTCGCGCTGTTGGAGACGCTGGTCGCGTTCGTCATTGCCGCGCTCGCACTGGCAGTGTTGTACAATGCCGGCCTGAACGGCCTGCGCTCGACCGCGATGGCGGCGCAGTATGAGGAGGCGGTGTCGCGCGCAAACTCGCGCCTGACACTGGCAGAACATGCCAGTCCGCTGATGGCCGGGGACTGGCGCGGCGACGACGGCGGCGGATTCGCCTGGCACGTTCACGTTGCGCCAATCGCCAGCACCGCGGTGCAGCCAGTCATGGCACTGACCTTGCCGGGTTCCGCCAGCTTTCCATTGACGTTGTATGCCATCACCGTGTGGATAGGTTGGCATGACGGCGACGCCAAACGCGAGGTGCGGCTGGACACGCAACAGATTGGCCAGGATCGGCGATGATGTCGCCGACACGCGACAGCCATCGTCGTGCCGCAGGGTTCAGCCTGCTGGAACTGCTGGTGGCCCTGGCGGTGGTGGGCTTCATCCTGGTGGGCCTGGCGCAAGGCATGCACTTCGGTCTGTCCGCCTGGGGCACCGAAGCCCGCCTTGAGAGCCGCTACGCCGACTTGGACACGTTCGACACCACGCTTCGCCGCCTTATCGAGGGCGCCGATCCGGGCAGCGACCTGGATCCCGCGCCGTTTGTCGGCAGCAGTGACAGGCTGGGCTGCATCACGGCGTTGCCGAACACCGCGGGTGTGTCACCGCACCGGCGTATCGAGGCGATCCTGTTTGTCGATCCGCGGCACCGGCTGATGCTGCGCTGGCGGCCGTATGTGCATGCGACACCGCTGAAGCCGCAATCGGCGCCGACGGACACTGAATTGCTCAGCGGCGTGGCACGGCTGCGGCTTACCTATTGGCAGACCGGTGGCGCATGGGTCGATGCGTGGCGGTCATCCAACCTGCCGACACTGGTACGGTTGCGGGTGGATTTCGTCAGCGGCGACCCGCGGCATTGGCCGGACATTGTCGCGGCCCCACGGCTCGACCGGCCATGACGGGCCGCGGTTCGCGCCAGCGCGGCTTCGCGCTGCTGGTCGTGCTGTGGACTTTGGCCGTGCTGGCATTGCTCGGGAGCGCAGTGCTGGCAACCGCGCGTCAGGGCACGCAACTGGTGGGCAATCTGCGCGCCGCCGCTGCATTGCGGGCGGCGGCGCACGGCGCTGTGCAGCAGGCGATCTTCCGCCTGCTGGACAACTCGAGCAAGCATTGGCCGGCCGACGACATCGCACACCCCATCGGCATCGGCGCGGCGCTGGTTCTGGTGCGCATCGAGGACGAGAAGGACAAGATAAATCCCAACATCGCGTCGGCCGCATTGCTGCGCAGCTTGCTGGTGCAGGTGGGAGCCAACCCGCTGACGGCGGCAACGCTGGCCGAGTCGATCGTTGCCTGGCGATTCGGCGGCGGGCTACCCAACCGTCCCAATCCCACCACGGCACGCTACGTCGCGGCCGGACTGGCCTACGCTCCATCCGGCGCACCCTTCGCCAGCCTGGATGAGCTGGGCAACGTGCTCGGCATGACGCCGGCACTGCTGGCGCGGCTACGACCGCACCTGACGGTCTTTACCGACGACGATCCCAATGCCGGCACGCTCGACCCGGTGGTGGCGCGGGCGATGGCGATCTCGGGTGAGACGGGCTCGCCAGCCGGCCCGGGCCGGCAACAGGTGGTGTCAATCGAGGCGGATGCGCGTGGCGCCGAAGGTGCTCGATTTGCCGAGAGCGAGGTGGTGCGGACCAACACCCGGCCGGAAGGCCGCCGGTATGACGTACTCGACGACGAGCAATCATGGCGGAATTGATGCCGGCAAGGCGCAATTTGATGCAGCACCGATATTGTATCGTCCCAGCCGGCATGCCTGGCCAGGGCAACCTGTTCGTTGGTGACATTTGTGCGGATGCCGGCGAGTTGAGTTGAGGCGGTCTTAAACTTGCGTTAACCGACGCGATAGACTAACGATGCAGCGCCGTTAACACGGTCTGCATAAAGACAGAAATGACACAATTCTGTAAGGGAGGAGGCAATCCATGGACAGCCGATCCGGTCAGCGTCCGCTGGCCCGTAGTTTTGTCGCCAGGTGCCTCGCCGCGGGTGCACTGGGAGCGTTATTGCTCACCGCCGGGGCACCGGCCCAAGCCGACGAGCAACTACGGCTGATCGACATGATCGATGTCGGTGGCAATGGCCTCGGCGCGTTCGACATCAGCTACGACGACCCAGCGATCGGCCTCTACACGCTGTCGGATCGCACCAATGCCTCGATTGACCTGGTGGATGCGTTCGACAACAGGTTCATCGGCCGGGTTGGCGGGTTCAAGGGCGTCGTCAAGGTCAATGGCACGGCGGACAATAACCTGTCCGGTCCGGACGGCAACGTGATCGTGGACCACAAGGAGGTCTGGGCCGGCGACGGCGACAGCACCATGAAGGTCATCGACATCGCCTCGCGCACGATCACCCATACGATCTCCACCAGCGGCCAGTTCCGGGTCGACGAGATGGCATGGGACCGCCTCGACCATCTGGTGGTGGCGGCGAATGACGCGGACACGCCGCCATTCATTACCTTCTTCGACACAAGGACCTATAAGATCGTCGGCAAGATTGTGTTCGACGGTACCAATGGCACGCCGAATGCCACCGGCGGTATCGAGCAAACGCAATGGTCGCCGGAGACCGGGTTGCTCTATACCTCCGTGCCGCAGATCGGCCCCAATGTTGCGAACGGCGGCGTCGCGGTGACCGACCCGCAGACGATGAAGGTGATCGCCATCTATCCGGTGCAGAATTGCTCGCCGGCCGGCCTCGCACTGGGTCCGCGGCACCAGGCGTTGCTCGGCTGCAGCGCGTCGTTCGGGACGTCGCCGAATGTGCTGACCCAGTCGCTGGTGATTGACATCCGCGACGGCAGCGTTGTCAAGCACCTCACGCAGATCGGCGACTCGGACGAGGTGTGGTACGATCGCGGCAGCAATCACTACTATCTCGCGGCGCGCGGCAATGAGAACAACACCGGGAAGGTCTCGCCGGTGCTGGGTTTTGTTGACGGCGGGACCAACATGTTCGACGGCACCGTGCCGACTTCGACGACCGCACACTCGGTGGCGGCCAACCTGTGGAACCGCCATGTGTTTGTGCCGATCGGCTTTGTGCCGCCTGGCTCGCCGGCCGGTACCGATCCGACCAACCCATGCCCGACGCACGGCTGCATCGCGGTCTATGTGCCGTCCGGTCCGCCCGACCACAACTTCATCAGCTTCGATCTGGACCACTTCCTGCAAGACCTCGGCCGCTAACCGCCGGTCTTGCTGCGCTTCGTTGCCCGGCCGGATGGGGTCGCCCATCGGCCGGGCAATTGTTTTTTTGGCGGCAGCACTTTGGGCAAGCGCAGTCGCGCAATACAGGGATGACACTCCGATCATGGACATGGCCGGCACCACGCGGCGTATCGGCCGACAGTGAGGCGAGGGCAGGGGAGTGAGGCGCCGAATCCGGCGCAGCCGTGCGCACAGCGCAGCCGTTGCGGCCGCCACGGCCTCGGCTTCGTCGCCGATGCCGTGAGGCGGCACAGAGGGCGACGTCCACGGACACGGCGCGAACCGCCGGGGACCGATATCCGCCGGCTGCGGGGATCCGCACACTCATGGTCACGCTATGTCTGTCGCCATTTCGCCACCTATGCGTACCAGGCGGCCAGTCCGTGACGTCTGGTCGGGTAATTCCTTCAGATGCGACAACCACCCGCATCACGCATGCAGGTAAAAGGCGCGAAACCCCGAGCCGGGAGAGTCCGAACAGTGGGCGAGGACCGTATCGGGTACGGCCCATTGCGGTTGCCTGGCCCGTTGCGGTTCGCCAAATTCAGTGCGAAAGGGAACCGAGAGCGGCGGACGCATCAAGGGGAGGGCTGCCATGGCAATATACCTGGACGAGGCGATGATGGGACGCGATCCGAGCGTGGTCGGGTTCCCACATATCCTGCTCTGCATGTCGTTCGTATTGAGGACCGCCGGAGGTCTTTGGGGAGTTCACCTCGAAACCCCGGAAACATCCGGCGCCCTGATGGACGCCTTCCTGGACTGGGCGGCTGGGCACGGACTGGCGGATTTCACCGCAGTGACGGATGTCTATGCGTGCTGCAACCATATCGTGCGCTATGGGGCAGCCGGCGGAAACCACTGGGAGACCGAGGTCCGACGGTTCACGACGCACATGGTCTGGCATGGGCCGGTACACGGGTTCGACACGTCCGTGATCGCGCCTCATGACGGCACCTATATTGAATTCCGTCACAGCCTGGTGGGACAGCCCTGCAAGATCTTCTACGACGTGAACGAAGGGATCCAGGTAGGGCCGTCGGTAGCGGTTTACCTCGCTGGCGGCATCGTCGCCAAATACCATTACGCCCAACGACGACTCCAGACCGGCGCCTACATGAAGTCCACCGTGACGAAAGTGGCGCCCTTCGGTGCGCCGGGGCTGGCCGGCGCGTTCCCCGAGCTGAACTACGCGCTCCGGCTGACGACGTTCGCCGTGTAAGCCTGTTCCCCGAGCTGAACTACGCGCTCCGGCTGACGACGTTCGCCGTGTAAGCCTGGGAGCGACACCCCGCCTGTATTTCGATCGGGGGCAGTTGGTACCGTCGCTGAGGATCGCCGCCTCGGTGTCCGCGGTGATGCCGAGACTGGTCAGCATGCCGTTCAACCGGTGCGCTGCCGGTCGGCTTCGCCGGGCACGCTGCTGGACAAGACCGCCTCTGCAACGTCATTGCTGACCTGGATGGCCATCAGCTTGAACGTTCGACGCTGCTGACCGCGCGCCGGGCGGACGTGCCGGGCGTCGAACGACACCGTGACAGTCAGCCAGGCCGGCACCGCCCGCGGTTTTCTTGCCCGCAACCGGCCTCAGCCTTCATCTCAAGGCGGCTGAACTCATGCCTGCTGATGATCGACAGCATAGCCATGGCGCACCCCCCAGGACCCCGGAACCCGGGGGAGTGTCACCGCTATTTTGCAGAGGGGTGTCATCTCCATCTTGCGCCTGCATCCGATTGTCCGATAAGGAATATTATGTCAAGTAATCTCGCAGCCTGGCCGGGCCGGCGACGCCACGGCAGCAGCCCAAAATTGGCTGTTTCGTTAACCACATCCGTGGCATGCGGCGCCTCATGAGCGGCAACACACCGCCAGTGGACCGGCTGCTGATCGCCGCGATCGTCGATCGTCTGATCTACGGCGATGCGGAGACCTTCAGCGCCGAGGATGCGCGCGCCTTGCTCGAGGCGCTGCCACGCAAGCGCGTGCCGTGGATCGAGATCGGCGCCAAGGGCCAGGTGTCCGGCGGCTCGGCCCGGGGCTACGCCGCCGGCGTCGGCAACGTGAAAGTCGAGGATCCCGATGCACGCAAGTTCGACGTCAGCACATCGTCGGACGCCTACACGCGCGCCGGCCAGTGGAAGCTGCTGCGCTACGACCGTCGCGCCGGCACGCATGTGGAGATCGAGCAAGTCATGGCCGATCCGCTGGACGAAGGCCGCGGCGCCCGGCTGCGCTACGCGCCCGGCGGAACTCCGCTGGGCATGGACATCCGGGTGGTGCGCAATCTCCAGCTTTTGTTCTCCTGGATCATCCTGCAAGTACCGGGCTGGCGGCCATGGAAGCAGCCGGCGTAAGGAGCGATATGCTCCTAATTCAGTGCCTTCCGCATCAACAGCGCCATGAAACGCGAACCACGCGAAAGCAGCGCGATGGAACGCGAACAACGCGAAAGCAGTGCCATGAAACGCGAAAGGCGGCCAAAGAACGCGAATGCGCGGGTGCCCCGAGGCGATGACGCCCCAGCAAGACTACCGTCGACCGCGGGACCGGAGTTGGGTGGCACGGGCGTCCAGCCGCCCTCCGGCAATATAATAGCCGTCGTTCAAAACACGTTGCCACGGCAATCACCCGCCCGTCCTGGACAGATATTCGGGTTGCATCTCGCTCTGCCATCGACCACGCCCGAACGAAACCATGAACCGGACCTCTCCGTCCGAGCGCCTGATGATCTGTCTCAAAACGCCTTCTCCCCTGAAGTCGTGGACGACTGTGTCGCCGAGGTAAAATGTCGTGTCGTCAACCGACCACGTCTTCAGGCGTTCCCCTTTCGGTATGCGAGCCGCATTCCTCTGATTGGCAAAGAATATCCAAACTCCGCCGATTCCGCAGATGACCAAAGTCACCACCGACACCACTACCGCATTGTCCACCTCAGCCCCCACTTTTGCATGAGAATCACCAGACATGAGGTGGCGATGATGACCGGAACCTGAGTTCTCACGACCGCCCGCTCCGCGCGCATTTGGTCTGACACGCGCGCTTTTGGTGGGACGGTAGCATCGCTGTTTGGCCAGCCGCAACCTCGGGCGTCAGGCCGAGAAGCCCATAGGCTGCGGGCCAGGGCACTGCATTGGCCAAACCATACGAATATGAAGGATCTCATAATAAACTCGTGAGTCCAGGATGCTGGCCCACCGTCGGCTCAGGAGGCAAGGCGGAACGCCTCCATTTTACCGGTGTCCTGCCGTTCGATGACGAATTTGGCGAAGATGTTGCCTGAAGCGGAATCCAGGAGAAATTCCGGTAGGCT
>DATJNA010000210.1:0-43964 GCA_035508435.1 Acetobacteraceae bacterium
CGACGCGGTCCGAGATGCTGGCACGGAGGGTTGCCTGGAGAATGTTGCGCCACGCGGAGACGGGGATCGTGCGCGGCGCGGTCGGCGTCCCCGTGTCACCGCGAGATGCGCCAGCGGCGAACCATCCAGGTCGGACGGCGCCGGAAGTGTCCGGCTCGAAGTTCGAACGAGATTGCTGCGTCGCTCAACTCCTCGCAATGACAGCCGTCTCAGCGATCCCGGTCACGTTGAAGACGCGCTAAATCCGAAGCAGATGCACGTCGACCAGCGGCCGTTTCTGGAGTCGACGGCCCAGGGCACGGCGGAGAGCGGCGCGGGCGGCGTCGGTCAGGGCATCGTCGTCGCGGCGGATTGGGGCCGGGAGGTCGGCCAGCGCATCGGCGAACTCGCCGCTGACGCGATCGAGTTCCGCGTCGTCCTGGTCGAACAAACCGGGGCCGCTGACGCGGGGATGGCTGCGCAGGCGGCCGGCTTCATCCACCGCGATGCTGGCGAGGACCACGCCGTTGAACAACATGCGGCGGCGCGCCGACATCACGCCGCCGGTCAACGGCACCAGACGGCCGCCGTCGGGCACCAGGCGGCCGACCGGGGCGCTGTCGACCACCTCGACGCGGCCGGGGGCCAGGTTGAGGATATCGCCGTCCTCCATCAGGAGCGGTGTCGCTCCGGCTTCCCGCGCCAGGCCGGCATGGGCGGACAGATGTCGCCACTCGCCATGCACCGGCACGCTGTAGCGGGGCTTCACCAGGCGATAGATCCGGCGCAGCTCATCGCGCGCGGGATGGCCGGAGACGTGCACCAGATGGTCCGCGTCGGTCATCAGGTTCACGCCGCGCCGCACCAGGTTGTCCTGCACCGTGCCGATGGCGCGCTCGTTGCCGGGGATGACGCGGGAGGAGAACAAGACCGTATCGCCCTCGCCCAGGGCGACGCGCGGGTGGGTGTCCAGCGCCACCCGTGCCAGCGCACTCCGTTGCTCGCCCTGGCTGCCGGTGATCAGGATCAGAATGTTGTCGTCGGGGACATCGGCGATATCGTCCTCGCCAAGGAAGGGCGGAATGCCTTGCAGGTAACCGCATTCCCGGGCGGCGGCATCCAGGTTGCGCAGGCTGCGACCGACGATCGCGACGCTGCGGCCCGCCTCGCGGGCGGCATGGGCGACGCTCTCCACCCTGGCCACATTGCTGGCGAAGCAGGTCACCGCGACGCGGCCGCGCAGGTTGCGGATCAGCGCGGCAAGGCTCTGGCGCACCTCATGTTCGCTGCCCGAGTGGCCCTCCACCATCGCATTGGTGGAGTCGCAGACCAGGGCGAGGACGCCGCGCGCGCCGAGTGCCGCCAGCGCGGCCTCGTCGGTGGGCGGGCCGATCAGCGGCTGCGGATCCAGTTTCCAGTCGCCGGTGTGCAGCACCAGGCCATGCGGCGTGTCGATGGCGAGTGCCTGGGATTCCGGGATGGAGTGCGCCATGCGGATGAAGCGGAGCTCGAACGGCGGCAGGCTGATGCTGCCGCCGGGTGCCACGACATGGACCTTCACCTGCGGCAGGAGCTGCGCTTCCGCGAGCTTGCGCCGCAGCACTGCGGCGGCGAACGGCGTCGCATAGACCGGGCAACGCAGCAGCGGCCATAAATGGGCGACGGCGCCGATATGGTCCTCGTGCGCGTGGGTGATGACCAGGCCGAGCAATTTGTCGCGGCGGTCGGCGATGAAGCCGGGATCGGGGGTCATGATCTCGACTTCGGGGTACTGGGCGCCGCCGAAGCCAATGCCGCAGTCGACCGCCAGCCACCGCCCGTTGCAGCGATACAGGTTGAGGTTCATGCCGATCTCGCCCGTCCCGCCAAGCGGCAGGAAGGCCAGGTCGCCGGTTTCTGTGTCCATAAAGAGTGTCGTTGCCTTACGCGCTGGGGGACATGGAGTGCGGGCCCCACGACGTGGCGGGGCAATTGACGCTCATATAGGGTGAGACCGTGCCGGGAGCGAGGCCGGCAGTGCCGGCCGCTTCCCGGGTGCCCCGCGGCCATCGAAAAGCTATGCTCCAGAGGGCCGTCGAATGCCTGTGTTCCCCGCGGTCATCGACGTCCTGCGTTCCCCGCGGTGATCGAACCGCCCCCTGCTCGCCGGAATGATCGGGGTAACGCGGCCTGCGTTCGTCCTCGCTCTCCCCGTCCACGTTCGGGCACGGTCCGCGCTGATGGCAGGGACGGCCGCCGCGCCCGCACTGGCTTCGAGTTCCCGTCGCTCGCACCATCTGCGCCGGCGCTCTGAGCACCACCGCGTTCGGACGACCGATGGCTGGTCCGCCGGCGGCTGTCCGCGACGGCGAGTGCCAGGTATCGTCGGCGTCGCCGCGCATCGCGTCGTGACTGGGAGCATCATGCCAATTCCAAGCTGGCTGTCGCTGGTGCTGGCGGCCCTTCTGGTCGTGCTGTTTCCGCTGTTGTTTGGCGAACTGATGCTCGCGGGCCTTGCCAAACTGCATATCGGGCCCGACGCCGCGACCGCGCTGATGATCGCGATCATCGTCGGCGGCATGATCAACATTCCGGTCAAACGCTTCGTTCGTCACCAAGACGTCGTCGTCTATCCGTTCGCCGTGTTCGGGGTGCGCGGACCATGGCGGGCATGGCAGAGGGTTCGTCGGGAAACGGTCATCGCGGTCAACCTCGGTGGATGCGTCATTCCAACCGGCCTCGCGATCTATCAGCTCGCTTATCTCTCGGCGATCGGGCGGCAGGCGGTCGCTGTCACGATCATCGCCGCTGCCGTGAATGCCGCCGTTTGCTATCTCGTGGCACGTCCGGAACCGGGGGTCGGCATCGTCATGCCTGGTCTGCTTTCACCGCTCGTGGCGGCGGCGCTTGCGTCGATGCTTGCGCCTGATCAGGCCCCGCCGGTCGCTTTCATTGCCGGGGTTTCCGGCCCCCTCATCGGTGCCGATCTGTGCCACCTGAAGGACCTTCGCAGGATCGCGGTTGGCGTTGCCAGCATCGGCGGCGCGGGCACGTTCGATGGTATCGTGCTATCGGGAATCGTCGCTGCTTATCTGGCGTAGCAAGGGATACCAGCGATGCCCGCTGCCGTAACCGCTGTCTGACTGTTTGCTCAGTCGATGCGCAGCCGCGCCCGGACGCTCAGCTTGACCATGTCGAATGACCAGGCGAACGCGATGGTCGCGAGCCACAGTCCGGCAATATCGACCGTCGGCAGTGCGGTCATCAGTATGCCGCCAAGCGCAAGGCCGGTCACCAGTACCACATCGCAGCCCGACGCCGCCAGCATGACAGGTGCTGGACGTGACTGCCAGAAATGGCGGCTTTCCCGCAGGACATAGATGTTGGCTTGTCCGGCCAGCGCCAGCGCCAGAAAGGTCAGTGTCTGCATTTGTGCCGGGTTGAGCCGCGCGACATACCAACCGACCCCCAGCACGGTGATCAGGTAGCACAGCTTGAAGACACCCAATGGAAACGCCGCAAGCACCAGGTTTCGCACGCGCCACGCGTTGGGATACTCGGACGGCCGGGCGCGATCCGCGGCGCGGGACATCGTCACGAAATCGCCCGCCAGCATCATCAGCGCCTGCAGCATCGGCGTGAGAACGGCGTGGCCGGTCATCACCAGGCCGCAGCCCATCACAACGAGGGTGGCGCATTTGTTGACGAGAATGCTCAAGGTGTAGGTCAGCACGCGCTGAAATGCCGCCCGGCCTTCCTTGATACAGGTGACGATGCCGCCAAGCCCGGGATCGGTCAGCACCACGCCGGCCGCGGCCTTGGCTACATCGGTCGCCGTCGAAACGGCTATGCCCATCTGGGCCTGCCGCAATGCCGGCGCGTCATTGGCACCGTCGCCGCACATCCCAACCGCGTGCCCCCGGCGCTGGAATGCGCGTACCAAACGGAACTTGTCTTCGGGGAACACGCCGGCATAGACCGCGAAGCAATCGGGGCCGACGCTGTCGGGAATCTGTCCGGGCGGACACACGGGACCACGGAGACCGATCGCGCCGGCCACCGTCGCCGCTGTCGCCGCGGCATCACCCGTCACCATGACGGTGCTCACGCCAAGCGCGTTCAGCTCGGTCAGCAGAGCGGCAGAATCGGCGCGAGGCGGATCGCCGAATGCTACCAGCCCAATCAGCGTCATCGCATCGGGCCGGCCGGCTGCGACCGCGAGGGTGCGATAGCCGGCATCGGTAAAGTCTTCCAATACGGCTGAGGCGGCGTTCGACAACGGCGCCATCGTCGCAACCGCGGCCGGGGCGCCTTTGACCACGCGCAGCGTGCGGCCGGTGCCGTCGATGGCGGCGGCCTCGGCCATCTTCACCGCCGGGTCGAACGGCGTGAAGCGGGAGACCTGAAGGGTCCGCCCGAGCGCGGGCCCGCGTTCGCGCGCGAGCGCGCGGATCGCCGCGTCGATCGGATCCTGGCCCTCCGACGAACTGGCAGCGGCGGCGAAGGCAAGCACATCGTCGTCCTGATATGCCGCGGTAACGGAACGAACCGCCCGCACCGCCAGTTCATTGCGGGTCAGCGTCCCGGTCTTGTCGGCACACAGCACGTCGACCATCGCGGCTTCATGCAGTGCACTCAACCGGGTCAGCAGCACGCCCTTCATGGCGAGCGTCCGCGCACCCAAGGCCGCTGCCAGCGTGAATGTGGCGGGCAACGCGACCGGGACAGCGGACAACAACGCCGTCAGGACCAGAGGGAGGATTTGCCGCACATTCATGCCGATGGTGTGGGCGTAAGCGACGATGCCCACGACGATGGCGAAATTGACCACCGTGAGCGCGCGCACGACCGCCATCACCGCGCGTTGCTCGCTGCTTTCGACATGGGCGATGCGGACGAGTTCCGCGGTGCGTCCGAAATAAGTGCGTACTCCCGTCGCCGAGACTTCACCGGTCGCCTCGCCGCGGCGGACCATGGCGCCGGCAAAAGCAGTCTTGGCGGGTCCGACCTCCACGGGGATCGATTCACCGGTCAACATCGACTGATCCAGCAGGACCGAGCCAGAGACGATGCGCACATCGGCCGGCACGACGCCGCCGAGCGACAACTGCACCACGTCGCCCGGCACCAGATCTGCCGCGGACAGGTTCCGCCAGGTCGCCTCACGCCTGACGCGAACCACCGGCGACAGCCGCTGCTTCAGCAAGGCAAGCGCGGCATTGGCACGCGACTCCTGAAAAACACTCAGGCCCACATTCAACAACAGCAGCGTGGTGATCATCAGAGCTTCCAGGTGCTCGCCGATGACAAGTTGCAGGACAACGGTGGCTTCCAGCATCCATGGCACCGGCGCCCAGAAATGTTTGAGAATCTTAAGAAGAGGACGCTCCTGCTCCTCGGCGACGGTGTTTGGGCCGAATTCCAACCGCCGCCGGGCGGCCTCGGCGGATGACAGGCCGCGGGGCATGGTCAGTTCGTCCATGCGGAATCCTGCAGCAGAGGCGCGCGAGCGTCCGGTACGGGTGGCGACAGCATGGTCGGTGCGTATGGCGAACCGTGGGGTGGCCGGTGATGCCAGCCGCAACGCGCCTGACGCCGGAACGGGGCCAGGCGCTTTCGCAATCCGTTCAGCGGACGGTCACGCGGCGGCCTTCACGTCGATCTTCTTGGGTGCGGCCTTCGCTTCCGGCTTCTTTGGCAGTGTGATCGTCAGTACGCCCTTGGCGAACTCTGCCGAGATCCTGTCGGCGTCGATCCCGTCCGGCAGCGTGAAGCTGCGCTTGAACGACCCGTACTCCCGCTCCGACAGGTAGTAGTTCTTGTCCTTCTGCTCTGTTTCCTGCTTCTTTTCCCCGGTCAGTGTCAGCATGCCGTCGCTCACCACGACTTCGATGTCCTTCTCGCTCATGCCCGGCAACTCGGCGGTCAGCCTGTAGCCATTTACGTCCTCGCTGACGTCCATTGCCGGGGTCGACGAGGTGAAGGACGGCCGTAAAGCGAAAATCGACCTGTCGTCGAACACCCGCTGAAGCGATGGCCAGGTGAGATCTGTGGTGAAACGATCAAACAGCCGGTCGATTTCGGTTCTGAACGAACGCCACGCGTCTGCCGTGCCGGTTGGGGCGGGCGCAGCCTTTCTCATTTCCACTGGTGCGGTCGCCATCGTCGCCTCCTGGTGCTGTGGTGGATGGGTCGGCTGGCGGTGTTGCCGACGCGGCATCTATGCAGATCGCCACAGCCTCCCCATTGACCTGGATCAACGTCACGACCACGCATTGCAACCGAACCACGCCACGCACGTCAGCTTGATCTGAATCAAAGCCGGACGGCACCGGTAAGCATATCAGCCGGAGCAGGTTCGATTATTTCCATGGACAAAAAGAGGCGTGCCATGAACCTGAATGAGGCCATCGCCGGGCGCCGCTCGGTACGGGAGTACACCGCGCAATCCATCGATTCAGATACGATCAGCCGCTTGATCAGTACAGCGGTTCAGGCGCCCAACGCGGTCAACCAACAGCCCTGGAGGTTCACGGTGATACGCGACCAGGACTTGCTCGATCGCGTCTCCCGTGGCGCGAAGTCATACATGCTGGCGACCTTGGCCGGCAGTCCGCATGAGGCTCGCTTCCGCATGCGACTGAGCGATCCGAACTTCCAGGTTTTCTATCATGCGCCGGCACTGGTGCTGATTTCCGCGGTGGCCGCAGGCCCGTGGATCGTGGAGGACTGCGCCCTGGCGGCCGCGACGCTGATGCTGGCCGCTCATGAGGCCGGGCTGGGAAGCTGCTGGATCGGCTTCGCGCAGGGCTACCTCAACACGCCGGAGGGGAAGCGCATCCTCGATCTGCCCGCCGCTTGCGTACCCGTGGCACCGATCATTCTCGGGCATCCGAAGGCCAGGCCGCCGGCGGTTGCTCGCAATGCGCCGGAGATCAACTGGGTGGGCTGAGCGTCGGGCACAGATCGAATCCGGTGCGATCATGCCGGTTCGTCGGGGACCGCGAGTTGCGTGTCCGCGGCAGGAAATGCGCGGCAAGCCAGATCGGACTGGCGAGCCAACCACGCGATGTGGAAAGGTAGCGAGGAACGAGCCAGATCGCGTGGTGGTGCCCCTTGGCTAGACCCCAGCTCCCTCTGTGCGCGTAACGTACTCGCGGGTGATGCTCTGGATGGTTGGCGTGCCGGCGAGCCGCATGGCCATCGCCAGTTCGTTCCGCAGGTGGGTGTGCACCGCCTGCACCCCCTGCGCGCCACCCAACGCGGAGCCGTAGAGCAATGGCCGCCCCAGCCCAACCGCGGTGGCACCCAGCGCCAGCGCGCGGAACACATCCTGGCCACGGAACACGCCACCGTCGATGATGATCGGGATGCTGCCTTTCAGCGCCGCCGCCACCTGCGGCAGCGTGGTGAGCGCCGAGGGCGTATTGTCGAGCTGGCGGCCGCCATGGTTGGACAGCCAGACCGCAGCGCAGCCGCGCTTCACCGCCTCTGCCGCCTGGCGCGCGGTGAGAATGCTCTTGACGATCACCGGCAGGCCGGTTTCCCGATGGCAGAACTCGACATCGCTCCAGTCGAGGGTCTGCTTCTGCATCATCGCATTACCGGTGACGCCCGCCGTTTGCGGCACATTACCCATCGGCAGCGTCGGCAACGGCACACCCTGCAGCCGCGTGGAGCGTTCACGATTGCTGGTCACGAACGCGTCGACGGTCAACACGATGGCCTGGTAACCGGCGGCCTTGGCGCGATGCAGCATCTCAACCGCGAAGGGGCGGTTCTCGGGCATATAGATCTGGAACCATTTTGGGCCGTCACTGGCGGCTGCGACGTCCTCCAGACTCATCTGCGACACCGAGCTTTCGACGAACAATGTCCCCGCCAGCGCACTTCCCTTCACCGTCGGCACTTCCTTCTGCGCATGTACCGAGCCCTGGTTGCCCATCGGTGCCGTAATCACCGGGTAGCTCAGCCTGGTGCCGAGCAATGTCGTAGTGGTGTCCGCGTTAGGATGGCCGGCGAGATAATCGGGCAGGATCACCCATCGATCGAACGCCGCGCGATTCTCCCGCATCGTCCATTCGTCGCCAGCGCCGCCCGAAACATAGGCAAAGCCAAACGGAATCATGACCTTCTGCGCCTCGGCCTCGAGATCTCGCAAGGTCACGATGCGGATGTTGCGCTGATAATTCGGCAATTCACCGGCAGCGGCGGACGGCGGTGCCTCAGGCGCCGGGGTGGTTGCAGCTACGCTCTGGGCGAAGCTTGGCAGGCTCGCGGACGACGCGGCGGCGAGAACTGCGCCGGAACCAAGCAAGCCGCGGCGGTTCAGTTGCATGGGATGGCTCCATCGCAATCGAAGGGAGCGCCTCCCTTAGCAGCGCGCCTGCGATCCATCGTTGATATGGATCAAGCGGCGCCCCCGTTGTGCGATCCATTCGCCTGACAACAACCGGGTCGTGGCGCCGGCATTTGGCGGTTGTTGATCCACCTCAATGCCGATTGGGACCCACACGGCTAGGCAAACGATCCGACCAAGCGTGGTGTCCGCATGGTTTTGCGCTACGTCGCTGTGTTCCTGATGCTGACGGCGCCGGGGGTTGGTCTGGCCCAGCCGCCATCCTCATCGCTTGCCGATTTGCATCGCGCCCACGGCCTGACCTGTTCGGCATGCCACAAGGAGTCACCGCCGCAATCCGCGGCGCCCGACAAGGTGTGCGTTGACTGCCATGGCGGCGTCGCCGCGATCATTGCACGGACGGAAAACTACGATCCCAACCCGCACGTCTCTCCGCATTCGGCCGACCTGCAATGCTCTACCTGCCATCATGCGCACGAACCTTCGGAAATATCTTGCCTGGCGTGTCACGCTGACAAGACTTTCGTGAAGCGCTCCGGCCCGCAATAGGCGCTGCAACGCGCCCTCGCGCAGCGCGACGTGCGCACCGCGGCTGTGCCGTTCAGGTGAAGACCGCCCTTCGCCGGCGCAGGCTTCGCCAGCCAGAACGTGGTGGATACATTCGAGGGCTCTGTCTCGAACAGAATCCTCATATCCGGCTGCGGATCGTTTCCAATCGGGCAGCCACCATGTCGACGGCGACTTCCCATGTCGGCCCGCTCGCGTCCGCGTGCATTGGGAACACGTCGGCCCAGTAATGCAGTCCGCAGGCCTGCGCCAATCGATTGTAGCAGTAATTGGCATAGGCCGCCGGCAGCAACTCATAGAAGTGCGTGGCCGGCTCGCAGCCGATGACATTGCTCAGTCCGGCGCCGTGCGGTCCGATCACAAGCTTCGCGCGGCGGAACAACGCTAGCTGACGCATCAGCGGCAGAGTGCCTGGCAGCAGGCAACGGACGCCTTCACGCTCCAGCATGGCGATCAACGCGGCTTCGTTCGTCATGCGACGGGCGGCGGCGTCGGTGCGCGCCACATAGATCGCGTCGGCCCCATCCGTCGCCGGGGGCACCGCATGGCGCAGGCGCGCATAGGTGGCCGCGGCGGCGAACGATACGATCCCGGCCAGCCGGGCAGTCAGGAACTCGGCGAATTCCACGCTGGCGAAGCAATAGTGTTCGCGCACGCCAAGGGTGAGACGCGGCACGCCGGCATGACCGAGCAGCGCCAGGGATTCCATCTGCCACGAGAGCAATGGCGGCAGTGCGAGCGTGACTGCTGCATGCGGGCGGAAGCGCAGGCCCCAATCGATCGCGGGCAATGCCTGCGCCATCCAGTGATAGTACTGGTTGCGCGCCCGCGTGGACCCAATGATGTGATGGCGCGCGGGATCCGTCGGCTGCTGCTCCAGCGGACGGTCCCGCGCCAAGTCGCATTCCTCCTGGTAGGCGAGGTAGGCGGTTTCCCGGATCGGCTGACGCTGGCGTAGCAACAGCATGATCCAGGCGTCGAGCATGACATCCCGCAGACGCCAGATGCGGGTCGGTCCGCTCGAGGCCGTCTTGCCGAACAGGGCAACGATGTCAGGCGAGAGCAGATGCCGGAAGGATTCTCCGAGGGATACTTCATAAGGGCTGCGCACGCCTTTCTCATGCTCCAGCCACACCGTCTCGCTTGCCACGTCCGCGATCGACGGGTCCGTCGGGTTCGCGGCGTGGTACGGCGTCATGCCACGTCAGGCCGTCCAGTCCAGCCAGTCCGACACGCCCTGCCCCATCACCGATTCCAGGTCGCGACCTTTCAGCCAGGGCAGCTCTTCGGTGAACAGGGTCACGCATTGGCGGTAGCTGCAGGGCATGCGAGTGATGTCGGTACCCCAGAAGAAACGCCGCGGGCCATAGGCATCGAAGATGCGACGCAGGCCGTCATGGATGTCGCGGAACGGATAGGCGGTGGCGGAATATCCCGGCGCGCCGGTGGCCTTCACGGCGACATTGGGCAGCTTCGCCAGCGACAGCAGCTCATCGAGGTTGGCGAAGGCTGCGTCGCCCTTTGCGCTGCGGACCAGGCCGCAATGGTCGATGATGAGCCGCAGCTTCGGATGCGCCTCGGCAATCTGGCGGAATTTTGGGAAGAACCGCCAGGCCATGGTGGCGACCGGCGTGCCGGCTTGCTCTGCCGCGGGCCACAGCCAGTCCATCGTGCCGTCCTCGTGCCAGGTCTGTTGCTCCGGGCGGGTCAATGCCCAGCGCAGCCCCAGCATGCCGGGACGCTGCTTCCAGGTATCCACCAGGGTGCGGCTCTCCGGCTTGTCCAGCGGAAACCAGCCGAGAATGCAGAACTTGGCGGGGTATTTGCGCGCCGCCTCGACGGCGAGTTCGTTCGAACCGGGGTCCCAGCTCGGCGGATGCAGCACCGCGCCATTCACGCCGGCGGCGTCCATTTCGCCGATCAGCGCCTCGGCGCTGAACGACGATGTCTGGCGATGATGCGCGCTGGGCGTGCCGCTGCCCCAGATGTGGACCTGCGCGTCGATGATCCGCATGGCCGCTCTCCTCCGCATGGTTGCCGCCATGCTGGGCGCGCGCGGCGGCTGGCGCAACGGCCTCTGGACGCGCGTGGCATCAGCCGCCAAACAGGGCCGAACCCTGTTGGAGTGCCGCTGTGCTGGACCGGATCCTGCTGACCAACGACGATGGTATCGATGCGCCGGGCCTCGCGGTGCTGGAGCAAATCGCGGCCGAGCTGGCACGCGAGGTCTGGGTGGTGGCGCCGGAGCATGACCAGAGCGGCGTGTCGCACGCGATCAGCCTGCATCATCCGCTGCGCATCAGCCACCAGGGGCCGCGCCGCTTCGGCATTACCGGCACGCCGGGTGACTGCGCCGTGATGGGCGTGTGCCACCTGATGAAGGAGGCGCCGCCAGACCTGATCCTGTCGGGGGTGAACCGAGGGTTGAACCTGGGGATGGAGACGGTGTTTTCAGGCACTGTCGGCGGGGCGATGACGGGGATGATGCTGGGGATTCCCTCGGTCGGGCTGAGCCAGGCGTTCAAGGACCGCAACAACGTGCCCTGGGACACGGCGCGTACGCTCGGTGCACAGGTGGTGCGCGAATTGCTCGCGATCGGGTGGAGCAAGGATGCGTGCCTGAATGTCAATTTCCCGCCGGTGCCGGTGAATGAGGCGGGGCCTGTGACTTTGGCGCGGCAGGGCATCGGGATGATCGCGGGCATGCACGTGGAGACGCGCACCGACCCTCGCGGCATGACCTATCACTGGCTGAACTTCCGCCGTGGCGATCGGGTGCAGGGACCAGAGAGCGACTACGACGCGATGCGGGCCGGCAAGATCGTGGTGACCCCGCTGCGGTATGATCGCACGGATGATGACGCGTATCGCGCGCTGGCCGAGACGCTGCCGCGGTTTACCGGGAAGTCATAGGCGCAACAAGGAGACCACGCATGCCCGCCATCACTCGCCTGTTGCTCGATGACCAGCCGCCGCCGGTCAGCCACTATTGCCATGTGGTCCGCGCCGGCAACCTGATCTGGGTCTCCGGCACGGTCGGCATGGATGCCGCCGGCAATATCCCGGACAACGTGGTGGAGCAATTCGACCTCGCGCTGCGCAATCTCGACGCCTGTCTGAGGGCCGTGGGCGCCGGGCCGGAGCATGTGGTGAAGGTGACGGTGTTCCTCATTGACATCGACGATCGCAAGCTGATCAACCCGCTGCGCCAGCGCTATTTCGGTGAGCATCGCCCGGCCTCTACGTTGGTGGAGGTCTCGGAACTGGTGTTGCCCGAGCTCGACGTGGAGATCGAGGCACAGGCCGTGCTGCCCGATTGACCTTCCGTCCGTGCGATATGAAAGGCAGCGTATGGAAGCAAACGGACCACGGATGGACGCAAACTGGAGGAATTGGCCTGTGTCCGGGCCAGATTGGTACCATCAGCGTTCATCCGCGGTGCCTGCTGCGGCAGACCAGTCATTTCGCCGCGCCGCGAGTGTCAGACGATGCGCGCGAAACCTGGAACGCGGAGCAGGAGGCCGGCTACCAGATAGCACAACAGACAAGCAATCGAGCCGGTGATGAAGAATTTCAGCAACGCCGGCGCCGTGATCTCGCGCCAGACCAGCGCGGTCGTCACCAGGATCGGCGGATGGATGATGTAGATGAGGTAGGCGCGTCGCGCGAGCGAGGGCCAGATACCGCGCAATGACGCGAAGCGGCGCTGGAACCATACCAACAGTCCGAGAATGAAGCCCCAGGCGACGAACGGTTCCCACAACGCGTAAGCCAGTGCCTGGAAGTTCCAGCCGCCCCCGTCGCGGCCGCCGAGCCACCCGATCCGCGACCCCAATAACGAAATGATCGGAAACAGCGGCAACGTCATCCAGGCAATCCGCCGCCAGCGGATCGCCTGCTTCATCGGAATGTTGTCCAACCAGCGTCCGCCAGCGGCCACACAGCCAGCGCCAAACAGCATGGCGTACGAGGCAAAATAGCCCAATTGCAGGAAGGCGATGTTGACGCCGACCGGCCACATCAGGCGCAGCACAAACGCCGCGATGCCGGTAAGCAGTGCACTGACGAGAAGCGTCACGTTTGATGGAAATGGATGGGGCCGCGCAGGTGCGGTTCGATTGAATGACTGCAGCAGCAGCCAGACGGCGGAAAAGATCAGCAAGCCCTCGGTGAACCATAACGGACCGGGTTCAAAGATTCCGTGCCTCCAAAGATAGCCGAACACGCGGATGAATGGCCGGCCGCGCGCGGTGGCGGCCAGCGCAATCGTCAGCGGACTCAGCAATAGCACGTAGGCGACGATGGGCAGGCCCAGACGCGCGAGGCGTTCCCGGATGAAGCCCGCTGTGCCGTGGCGAACCCACGCCGGCGGCGTGTAGTAGCCTGCCAGAAAGAAAAACAAACCCATGAACCACGCCTGGTTGACTGTGCAGAACAGTACCAGCAGCCGCGACCCGAGCGTGGCGGACGGCGGGAGTTCCTTGTAATACCAACCGCCGATCGCGCCGTAGGTGATCGCGGTGTGATGGAACACGACCAGCAACGTGACGACGGCACGCAATGCGTCGATTGCGCCGTTGCGCCCCGCGGCGCCGGCCGGCGCAGTCCGGCGCGTCGCGTGTTGGGGAGCAATTGTCAGGTCCATCTCGGCCCATCCCCGGGCTGCGTTCGCGCCGACCATGCACAAAAACCCCGGTTCGCGCCATGATCACTCTTGGGCATGACTCGAGTGGCTCGTGCCTCCATGTTCATGACAAATTGCCCCGCCCAGGCTCTCGGCGCACAATGACAGACGAGCATGACGCAGGGCGAATCGCGATGGACAGCCTTCCGGAGCAAACCCGCAGCAACTCCGGCATTCTTGCCGCCTACCGTGCCCGCACGCGAGGCTCCGCCGCCCTGGCGCGGGAGGCTGCGGCGCTGTTCCCCAGCGGCATCACGCACGATTCGCGCCAGCTCGACCCGTACGGCATCTACGTCGCCCGCGCCCAGGGGCCACATAAGTGGGACGTCGACGGAAACCGCTACATCGACTATTTCGGCGGCCACGGCGCTCTGTTGCTCGGTCACAACAACCCCGCCGTTGCCGCCGCGATCCAGCAGGCGCTGGCGGACGGCACCCAGTTCGGTGCCAATCATCCGCGGGAGATCGCGTGGGCGCGGGCGATCCAGCGGCTGGTGCCGTCGGCGGAACGGGTGCGCTTCACCTCCTCCGGCACCGAGGCCACCCTGATGGCCGTGCGCCTCGCGCGCGCCTTTACCGGCCGACAGACGCTGCTGCGCTTCCAGGGACATTTCCACGGCTGGCACGACCACATGACCAGCGGCTATTCCAACCACTACGATGGTTCACCGACCCCCGGTGTGCTGCCGGGCGTCGCGGAGAAGAGCGTGCTGGTGCCGCCCAACGACCTCGGTGCGGTGCGTGCGGCGCTGGCGGGTAATCGCGACATCGCGGCGGTGATCCTGGAACCAACCGGCTCCTCGTTCGGCCAGGTGCCGATCGGCGGCGATTTCGTCCGTGCCCTGCGGCAGATCACGGAAGAACGTGACGTGCTGCTGATCCTGGACGAGGTGATCACCGGCTTCCGCGTCGCCCCCGGCGGTGCCCAGGCGGCATTCGGTGTGCGGCCGGACCTGTCGGCGTTCGCCAAGATCGTCGCCGGTGGGCTGCCCGGCGCGGCGGTGGCGGGGCGGGCAGACATCCTGTGCTTGCTCGATTTCGCTGTGATGGCGCAGCGCGGGCAGGAGAAAGTGGCGCACCAGGGGACGTTCAACGCCAATCCGGTCTCCGCCGCGGCCGGCATAGCCGCGCTTGGGATCATCGCGGACACCGACGCCTGCGACCGCGCCTCCGCCGCCGCGGCACGGTTGCGTGACGCCTGGAACGAGGTGCTGGACGCCGAGCAAGTGCCTTGGGCCGCCTACGGCACGTTCTCCGGCTTTCACATGTTCTTCAATCCGCGGGGCCGTGCGGTGCAGCCGCTCCGGTTCGATGCGTCGGGCGTCGGCATGGAGGAGTTGAAGGCACAGCCTAAGGCGCTGGTGAACAAACTGCGGCTGGCGCTGCTGGTGAATGGGGTGGATGTCGGCGGGCGCATTGGCGGGTTCCTGTCCTGCACGCATACCGCGGACGACGTCGCGCATACTGCCGAAGCATTGCGCGGGTCGATCCGCATGCTGCGCCAGGACGGCGAATTGTCGGGGTAGCCTCCTGTCATTGCGAGGTGCGTTGCGCCGAAGCAACCTCGTTCGAGGTGGAAACATGAACGCCCGTGCGCCTGCCCGACCCAGGTTGCTGCGGCCCTTGTGGGGCCTCGCAATGACATGCGGGCGCGCATGAGCAGTACCGTTTCGGCAGCGGAAGTCGCGCGGTTCGACGCGTTGGCGGCGGAGTGGTGGGATCCGGACGGGCCGATGCGGCCCTTGCACCGGATGAACCCGGCCCGCATCGGCTGGATCGCGGACCGTATTTCGCGGCGGTTCCCGGATGCGACGGCTGTCCGCCTGTTGGACGTGGGTTGCGGTGCCGGACTGGCGGCCGAGGCACTGGCGCGCGGTGGCTACGACGTGCTGGGGCTGGACGCCGCCGCCGACACCATCGCCGCCGCCGAAGCCCATGCCGCCGGCCAAGGGCTGCGACTGGCCTACCGCGCCGGCGCGCCGGAAACGCTGGCAGCCGAGGGGCTGCGCTTCCCGGTGGTGACCGCGCTGGAAGTGATCGAGCATGTGCCGGATCCGGCCGCCTTCGCCCGCACGCTCGCGGCGCTGGTGCAGCCTGGGGGACTGGTGTTTCTCTCCACGCTGAACCGCACCGCCCGCTCCTTCCTCTCGGCCAAGGTCGGCGCCGAATACCTGCTCCGCTGGCTGCCAGTAGGCACGCACGACTGGCGCAAGTTCATCACGCCGGCGGAGTTGGGGAGGTTGTTGCGCCAGGCCGGGTTGCGCGTCACGGACGTGACCGGACTGGTGCCCGACCCGCTGCGCGGTGGCTGGCACACGGCGCGCGACGCGGGCGTTAACTATTTATTGGCGGCTGAGGCGTAGGGCGACACGCCACAACGGTCGTTCGCCCCGCGGGGCCAGCCCTACCGTGGGCACCGCCGAGGTGGTACGCACGCCCCACAGCCAGCAACGGAGGCTCTGTCATGTCCTCGATCGCCGATATCGTCGCCCGCGAGATACTGGACAGCCGCGGCAATCCCACTGTGGAAGTCGATGTGGTGCTGGAGAGCGGCGCCATGGGACGCGCCGCGGTGCCCTCCGGCGCCTCCACCGGCGCTCACGAGGCGGTGGAACTGCGCGACGACGACAAGAACCGCTACGGCGGCAAGGGCGTGCTGACCGCGGTCGCCAACGTGGAGGGCGAGATCTTCGATGCGATCGGCGGCATGGACCCGCAGGAGCAAGTGAAGATCGACGACATCCTGATCGACCTGGACGGCACGGCGAACAAGTCGCGGCTCGGTGCCAATGCGATCCTGGCGGTTTCGCTGGCGGTAGCGAAGGCCGCGGCAGCCGAGTTGGAAATGCCGTTGTTCCGCTATATCGGTGGCACCTACGCACGCACGCTGCCGGTGCCGCAGATGAACATCGTGAACGGCGGCAAGCACGCCGACAATCCGATCGACATCCAGGAATTCATGATCATGCCGGTCGGCGCCGGCACCGTGGCGGACGGCGTGCGCATGGGTTCGGAGATTTTCCACGCGCTGCAAAAGGGGCTGCACGACGCTGGCCACAGCACCAATGTGGGCGACGAGGGCGGTTTCGCGCCAAATCTGAAAAGCGCCGACGAGGCGCTGGGCTTCATCGCCAAGGCCTGCGAACGCGCGGGCTACCGGCCGGGCGAGGACGTGACGTTCGCTCTGGATCCGGCGTCGAGCGAGTTCTACCAGGACGGCAAATACGTGCTGGCGGGTGAAGGCAAGACGCTCGATGCCGCGGGGATCGTGCGGTACTACGACGACCTGATCAAACGCTACCCGATCGTCTCAATCGAGGACGGCTGCGCCGAGGACGACTGGGACGGCTGGGCGCTGATGACGCAGGAACTGGGGGGAAAGATCCAGATCGTCGGCGACGACATTTTCGTCACCAATCCGGAACGCCTGCGCCGCGGCATCGAAGCGGGATCGGCCAACGCCATCCTGGTGAAGGTGAACCAGATCGGCACGCTGAGCGAGACATTGGAGACGGTGGAGCTGGCGCATCGCGCGGGCTGGCGCTGCGTTATCAGCCATCGTTCCGGCGAGACCGAGGATGCGACGATCTCCGATCTGGTGGTGGCGACCAATGCCGGGCAGATCAAGACCGGCAGCCTGTCGCGCAGCGACCGGCTGGCGAAATACAATCAGTTGATCCGCATCGAGGCGACGCTCGGCACGGCGGCGCGCTATGCGGGCCGGACGGTGCTGCGGCGGTAAGTACCGGCTGTCATTGGCCAAGTTCGCGACGCCCACTTGCCGTCATAGGCCAGGCCCGCGAGGCCTACTTGCTGCCATGTGAGGCCCCCGGGGCCGAAGCAATCCGGTTCGGTCCGGCGCTCCGCCCGCTCGTGCCCGGTTGGCAAGGAATTGCTTCGCGCCAATGCGGCCCCGCAATGGCACGTCTCGTGCAATTGCGGCGACTACGCAGTCCGCATCGCGCGATATTCCCGCCGCACGATCTCCATCAGTTCGGCAACCGACGTCGCCGCCGCATCGTTCTCGTAGGTGATCTTGCCGTGCTGCATCAGTACGATCCGATCGGCAATATCCAGCGTCTGCGCATAATTGTGCATGATCATCGCGATCGAATGCCGTCCCTCCGCCTTCAGCCGCATCAGCAGGTCGATGATCAGGCCCGCCTCGCGCGCGCCCATCGCCGCCAGCGGCTCATCGAGCAATAGGATGCGCGCATCGGAGTTCACCGCGCGCGCCACCGCGATCGCCTGCCGCTGCCCGCCGGAGAGCCGCTCCACCGGCAGATCGACCGAGGGAATGTTCACACCCATCCCTGCCAGGCACTCCGCCGCGCGCTGCCGCATCGCCCGGTGGTTCAGCAGCCGCAGCGGGCCGCCGTACAGAATCTCACGGTTCAGGAACATGTTGTGATAGACGCTGAGCGAGTTCGCCAGCGCCAGGTCCTGATAGACGCACTCGATCCCCAATGAGCGCGCATGGTCCACCGACCCGAGCGCCACCTCCTTGCCATCGACGAACAATCGCCCGGTGGTCGGTGCCTGATACCCGGTGAGAATCTTCATCAGCGTGGATTTACCCGCGCCGTTGTCGCCAAGGATGCCGAGGATTTCGCCCTGTCGCAGCGCCAGCGACACGCCATCCAGGGCCGTCACCGCGCCGAAGCGCTTGACGACGGCATCGGCGCGCAGCGTCTCGCGATGATCGCTCATCCGCGGCCGCCCTGGCGTGCCAGCCGCGTGATGTGGATGTTGAACAACATAGCCGCGAGGATCGCGCCGCCGAGGATGATGTTGAACAGGAAGGCGTTGATGCCGATGAGAGTGAAGCCGTCGTTCAGCACGCCCAGCACCAAGGCGCCGATCAGTCCGCCGATGATGGTGCCCGATCCGCCGGCCAGCGGCGTGCCACCGATCACTCCCGCGGCCACCGCGAGGAACATGATCTGATTGCCGCCCGCCTGCGGATCGATCGAGCCGATGCGGAACGCTTCCAGGCAGCCGGTCAGTCCCGCCAGCACGCCGGTGAGCACGAAGTTGCCGATCTTGATGCGCGTGACGCGGATGCCCGCCTCGCGGGCACCGGTCTCGTTGGCGCCCGAGGCGATGGTGTGGAGGCCCCAGCGCGTGTGGCGCAGCACCACATGCAGCACGATCACCACCAGGAGTGCCCATAGAATCTCGCTATAGCCCCAGGCACCCATGACCTGCGCCAGCAGTGCTCCGCCAGGCGGCGTCTGCGGCGTGCCGTGCGAGATCGTCAGCGTGATGCCGTTCACCAGGAACAAGGTGCCGAGCGTGGTGACGAAGGACGGAACCCGGAGCAGCAACGTGATCACGCCGTTGACCAGTCCGACGCCGCCGGCCGCGATCAGTCCTAACAACAGCGCCGGTAAGACGGGAACACCGGCATCGGCGGCGAAGTACATGACGAAGGGCGCCAGGGCGAAGACCATGCCGGCGGAGAGGTCGATCTCACCGCCTATCATCAGCATGATTTCGCCGCAGGCGATGATCGCCGCGGGAGCGACGAATTGCGACAGGTTCTCCAGGCTGGCGTTGGAGAGCAGGAAGTCGTGGTTGGCGTTTTCGAACCAGGCGATCAGCAGCAATGCCACCACCAGGATGCTAGCTTCCTGCCAGCGTGCGAAGGCTGCCAGCACGCGTCGGGTCATATGGGGTTGCGGGCGATCGCCCAGCCTTCGTCCGTCATCGCTGGACCGGATCCCGGATGCGCCAACGTCGCGCGATCAGGTGAGCCTTGCGCGTCATGGCCGGGCTTGACCTGGCCAATTTCCCAAGCCGACCGGGCGCGTTTGGGAGAAAACCAACCCGATCGGTGGTGCGTCGATGGCCGGGCCAAGCCCGGCCTTGACGGGAGTCGCGCATCCAACCGCGCCAAGCCGGGCCACGGCGAGAGAAACGCACCCGGCCGGGCTAAGCCAGGCGGTGACGAGAGAAGCGCGTCCGCCCAGGTGATGTCAGTGCGTATCGGACTTGCTCCGGCCATCATGCCTTGATCGGCCCCGAGCGCGGGACGTATTGCTCTTTGGTGGAACTGCCTTCGTAGCGGGTCTTGCTGGAGAGGTACGGCTCGACACCGGCCTTGGTGACGAATTTGAGGCCGGTGTTGATGTCGGCCGGGCCGCTCAGCCCGCCCGAGGCCACGAACATAAACATCTCCATCACCGTGTAGAAGCCTTGCAGGTAGGCCTGCTGGTCGATGGTGAAGTCCAGGTCGCCGCTGTGGATCAGTTCCAGCGTGCGGGGCAGTAGATCGTAGCCGCCGGCGTGCACACCCTTTGATGCCAACTTGAACTGCTGCATCACTTCGCCGACCCCCTGTGTGCTGCCGGCATCCACCGCGAACATGCCCTTCAGGTCCTGATGGCCAAGATAGAAGGCTTTGATCTTTCCCAGCTCCTCGTTCACCGTTGCGCCGGTGGCGATCTGCTGCGTCTCTATGTTCTTGCCGGACTTCTTGATGGCGGCGACCGCGCCATCCAGCCGCGGCTGAATGTTCAACTGGCCGGGTGTGGCGATGAACAATCCGACCAGCCCTGAATCGACCATCGAGGCGATACGCTCACCCATCTGATAGCCGGATTGATAAAGGTCCTGGCCGATATAGGCGAGCCGCTTGTTGGCGCTGCCAGCCGGCGCATCGGCGTTATAGGCGAAGACCGGAATGCCGGCGTCCAACGCGCGCTGCACCGGCGCATCGAACGCGTGCGGATCGACGATCGGCACCGCGATGGCTGAGGCCTTGGCGGCTACCGCCGCATTCATCGCGTTCACCATCTCCGCCACGTCGGCATTGGCCGAACCGGTCCATTGGTAGGTGCAGTCGAGCAAAGCACAGGCATCCTGGATGCCATATTGCGTCGGCACGAAGAACGGATTGGTGGTCACATGGTTGACGAACACGAAGCGCCAATGCGGATGCGGCGGGAAGGCCGAGGGATTCGCCGCGCGCGCCTGGTGCATGCCAGAGAGCAATGCGAGGGCGCCGCCAAGCCCAGCGCCATGCAGCATGGCGCGGCGTGCCACGGCGGTCGGGTTGGAGTCCTCGGCCATCGTTTCCTCCTGTTGTCGGGGTGGGGCGAGGCTACGACAGAATGCGACCGTGGTCACGCTATCATGCTCAACATCCCGCGAGTCACCCCCGCGAGGGGTGTCGTTGCGAGGCCCCAGGCCACTGTCATTGTGGGTCCCACAGCCCTGTCATAGCGAAGCCCCACACCACTGTCATTGCGAGGTCCAACAACACTGTCATCGCGCGGGCCCGCAGGGGTCGGCAATCTCGTTCGAGCCGACGCACGGATGTTCGTGGGCTCGCTCGATCGAGGTTGCTTCGTCCCGCCACGCTTCGCTCGCGGTCCTCGCAATGACACCTGGGCGCAATGACACCTGGCGCAATGACAGTTGGGACACTTCGCGCACTATGCCACCTGGTAGAGCTCCGCCTCCCACCCCGCGGCCGTGAGCGGGAAGGTCTTCAGCGCGTTGCGTACTGCGAACTGGTAGATCGGCTGGAACAGGATCAGCAGGCTCGCCTGGTCGATGAGGGCCTTTTCGTAATCGACATACAACGCCGTGCGCTTCGCCGCGTCTTGCTCCGCCGCCGCGTCCAGCACCAGCTTCTTCAGCGCCGGATCCGGAGTCCAATGGATGCGCTTGGCGACCCGCAGCACGCTGGCGGACGCCCACTGATCCGTTTCCACGCCAGACGGATTCCAGAACGTCAGCACACCGCCTTGCGAATGCCCGGTGGTGTATTGTGTGCGCAGATTCACCTGATCCACCGGATCCAGCGCCACCTTGATCCCGACCCGCGCCAGGTCCGATTGCAGCTTCTGCGCCAGCACCGCATAGGACAGCCCGGATACCGCCGCATCGCCATAGCTGATCTTGAATTCGAACCCGTTCGGGAAGCCGGCCTTCTGCAGCAACTGCTTCGAACGGTCCAGGTCCTGGTGCCAGCCGATCTCCTTGGTCGTTTGCTCGGTCGAGCCGTACAGCCCGATCGGGATGAAGCTGGCGCAGCGCATCGCCTTGCCGCCGAGCAAGTGATCGATGATGCCGTCGTAGTCGATGGCGCAGGCGATTGCCTGGCGCGCCTCCTTCACCGCCAGCGCCTTGTTGAACTGCGGCTCGTTGGTCAGCGCCATGTAGACGTAGTCCAGGCTGCGCAGCCCCTCGATTCGCACCTGCTTGTCGCCGCTCAGCGTGGCAATTTGCTCCGGGATCAGGTTGAACGCCGCACCGATATCGCCGCGCTTGATCGCCAGGAGCTGCGTTGCGCTGTCGCCCATGTGGCGCACGATGACATGCTCGAAATGCGCCGGGCCGCGGAAATAGTGCGAATTGCGCGTCAACAGGATCTGCGCGCCACGTGTCCAGCCCACCAGGGTGAACGCGCCGGCGCCGCAGGAATGCTGGTTCAGCCAGTTGGTCGCCTTGTCGGCACTCGGCGCATCTGTTCCCGCCGTGCCGCCCTGCGCTTGCAGCACCTTTTGCTCCGTAATTCCGAAATTCACCCCGGACAGGATGGTGAGGATCGGCAGAGTGGGATCCTGCAAAATTACATCGACGGTCTTCGCATCGACGACGTTCACATCGGTGACGTTGGTGACATATTGCGACGGCTGATCCTTCAGGTTGATCAGCCGATCGAATGTCCACTTCACATCCTGCGCAGTCACCGGATTGCCGCTGTTGAATTTCGCGTCCGTCAGGTGGAACCGCCAACCCTTGCCGTCCGGTGTGCGTTCCCAGCTCTTCGCCAGGGCTGGTTTCACATTCAGGTAGTCGCCGGGCGACATCGTCACCAGCGATTCATAGACCGCGCGCATGGTGAGCGGAGGCGTGTACTGCGCTTCACGGGCCGGATCGAAGGTGATCGAATCGCTGATGTCGACACCCAGCACCAGCGTACCGCCGCTGGCCGCCGCGTGCACGATTTCCGGCAATCCTGCCGCGAGCGCCGCGCCGCCAACGCCCAACAGCCGCATCACATCGCGCCGGCCGATCCAACCCAAGTCTCGCACGCTCCCCTCCCTGGTCGTCTTCTGCACAATCATACCCTTTTGCTGCCGCAATACAACTTGGCGCACTGCCATCCATGCGGTATGCGGCAGCCTGGGGAGGCCGACGAACCGCGTGCTGCGCTACATCATTTCCCGACTGCTGATCGCCGCGGCCATGGTCTTGCTGGCGACGCTCATCATCTTCCTGATCGCCAACACGGTGCCGGGCGATCCTGTGCTGACCCAACTCGGCGACATTGCCGCCAACAACCCGGCGATCGTTGCGGCATATCGCCACAAATGGGGCCTCGATCTGCCGATGTGGGACCGCTACTGGATCTTCCTGCGCGGGCTGGTGCACGGCGATCTGGGCATCTCGATCTCCTCACAGCGCCCAGTGCTCGATGACATCGCACAGTACGCGCCCGCCACCGTCGAATTGTCCACGGTCGCATTTCTGCTTGCCTTGATGCTCGGCCTGCCGCTCGGCGTGCTGGCGGCGATGAAGCGCGATTCGTGGATCGACCATGTCGCGCGTGCAATATCGCTGGTGGGTGTCTCCGCACCGACGTTCTGGCTCGCCTTCATCATGCTGGCGGTGTTCTATGGCTGGCTTGGCTGGGCGCCAGGTCCCGGGCAGATCGGCGCCGACCAGTTCCCGCCGCCCACCGTCACGGGGTTCATGCTGATCGACGCGCCACTCGCGGGCCAGTGGGACACGTTCTGGGACGCGATCGCGCATTTGCTTCTGCCGTCGATGGTACTGGCGTCTTCCACCATGGGCCTGATCACCCGCACCACGCGCGCCGCGATGCTGGAAGCGCTGTCGCAGGACTATATCCGCGTCGCTCGCGCCAAGGGGTTGCGACGCCGCGTCATCATGCTGGGCCACGCCTTGCCGAATGCGCTGCTGCCGGTGGTGACCTTGGGCGGACTCGCTTATGCGCAATTACTGACCGGCACGGTGCTGACCGAAACGATCTTCTCCTGGCCCGGGCTTGGCCGCTACACGTTCCAGAGCGCGGTGATCCTCGATTTCCCGGCGATCATGGGAGTCACGCTGGTGGTTGCGGTGGTATACGTGATCGTCAACCTTGTGGTGGATGTGTCGTATGCATTGCTCGATCCACGGGTGATGCGGCGATGATCGCGCGCAGCATCAGTGCCGCGCTGTCCAACGCCGAGGCCGCCGAACTCGCCGCCAGCACCGATTCCGGCGCGGGCCGCCGCGGCCGGTGGCGCCGCCGCTACTTGCTCGCCGTGCTGGGCGCAGTCGTGGTGGCGCTGTGGGCGCTGGCGGCCATGCTGGCGCCCTGGATCACGCCGTACGCGCCCGACACGGTGCATGTCGCGGGCCGGCTCGCCGCGCCGTCGGCGGCGCATTGGCTCGGCACCGACGAACTCGGCCGTGACGTACTGACGCGCGTCGTCTACGGCGCGCGCACCTCGCTGGCGGTGGGCTTCACCGTCGTGCTGGTCGGCGGCGCCATCGGCACGCTGATCGGCGCCGTCGCCGCCTATGCGCGCGGCTGGACCGAAGAACTGCTGATGCGCGCGACGGATCTGATGTTCTGCTTCCCGCCGATCATCCTGGCGATGGCGATCGCCGCGGCGCTCGGCATCGGCACGCGCAATACGGTCATCGCCATGCTGGTGGTGTGGTGGCCGAAATTCGCCCGCCTGGCGCGGAGCCTGGTGCTGGGCCAGCGTTCGTTGGAATACGTCGCCGCCGCTCGCAGCATCGGTTTTTCGCCCTCGCACATTTTGTTTCTCCAGATCGTGCCGAATGCACTCGGCCCGCTGGTCGTGCTGATGACCTTGGACCTGGGCAATGCCATCCTGGTATTCGCCGGCTTATCGTTCCTCGGCCTCGGCGTGGTGCCGCCGACGCCGGAATGGGGCTCGATGGTCTCGGAAGGCCGTGAACTCGTGTCGCAATGGTGGGTCGCGACGTTTCCCGGCCTCGCCATTCTCACCGTCGTGATCGGCTTCAATTTTGTGGGCGACGGCCTGCGCGACTGGCTGGACCCGCATGCCAGACGCCGCTGAGCAGTACGACGCGAACGAAACGCTGTTGCAGGTCAGTGACCTGCGCACGTGGTTCTTCACCGATGCCGGCGTGGTGCGCGCCGTCGATGGCGTCAGCTTCACATTGAACGCCGGCGAGACGCTGGGCATTGTCGGCGAATCCGGCTCCGGCAAGAGCGTCGCCGCCAAGTCGATCATGAACCTGCTGGAGGAGCCGGCGCGCATCGTCGCCGGCTCGATCCGCTTCCGCGGCCAGGAGATCACCGCGCTGCCGGAGGACACACTGCGCCAGGTCCGGGGCGCCGAGATCGCCATGGTGTTCCAGGACCCGATGACGTCGCTGAACCCCGTGCTGCGCATCTCGCATCAGTTGATCGAGACCATGACCGCGCATGGCCGCTTCACCCACGGCGCGGCGCGAACCCGCGCGGCCGAATTGCTGGGGCGGATGGGAATTGCGGGACCGGAACAGGTGCTCGATTCGTGGCCGCATCAGTTTTCCGGCGGGATGCGCCAGCGCGTGATGCTGGCGATGGGCTTTGCCAATACCCCGTCGCTGATCCTTGCCGACGAACCCACCACCGCGCTCGATGTCACCATCCAGGCACAGATTCTTGACCTGCTGCGCGCGTTGAACGAGGACCTCGGCACCGCGGTCATCCTGATCAGCCACGATCTCGGGGTGATTGCCACCATCTGCTCTCGGGTCTTGGTGATGTATGCCGGCGAGGTGGTGGAAGAAGGCAGCCCGCGGGAGCTGCTGTCCGATCCGCGCCATCCTTATACCTGGGCGCTGCTGCACGCCGCGCCGCGGCTGGACGGCGAAACGACCGGCGACCGCCGGCTGGCAACGATCGAAGGCCAGCCACCTGATGCGCGGGCGTGGCCAGAGGGCTGCCGCTTCCGCGCCCGCTGCCCTTTTGCCATCGATGCCTGCGCTGCACATCCGGCGCTGCTGCCGATCGCGCCCGGCCGCAGCGCCCGTTGCTGGGTAACGCAACGGGGCGCCCCGCTGGTGCCGCCAAGGCCACGAGCCACCGACGTCGCCGCCCGGCTCGGCGCCGCGCCTGGCGCGTTGCTGGAAGTGCAGGGCCTGGCCAAGCATTTTCCGTTGCCGCGCGAGAATTTCCTGGAGCCACATCGCGTGCTGCGCGCGATCGACGGCGTGGACCTGCAAGTCTTCCCCGGCGAAACCGTCGGGCTGGTGGGCGAGTCCGGCTGCGGCAAATCGACGCTGGCACGCGTGGTGATGCGGCTGGAGGAGCCCACCGCCGGCCGCATCGTGTTCGACGGCACCGACATCTCACATGCCTCGCAAGCGGCGATCCGGCCACTGCGGCGGCGCATGCAGATGATCTTCCAGGACCCTTACGCGTCGTTGAATCCCCGCATGACGGTCGGCGCAATTCTTGCCGGCCCGCTGCGCCTGCACGGTATCGCTGCGAACGCCGCGGATGCGCGCGCCCGCGTCGGTGCCTTGCTCGACCTCGTTGGCCTCCCGTCCGCCGCAGCGCAGCGCTTCCCGCACGAATTCTCCGGCGGCCAGCGGCAACGCATCTCGATCGCCCGCGCTTTGTCGGTGGAACCGATCTTCGTCGTCGGCGACGAGCCGATTTCAGCGCTCGACGTCAACATCCAGGCGCAGATCATCAACCTGATGATCGGCCTGCAGGAGCGACTGAACCTCACCTACCTGTTCATTGCCCACGACCTTGCGGTGGTACGCCACATCTCCGACCGCATCGTGGTGCTGTATCTTGGCCGCGTGGTGGAAACCGCGCCGGCGGAAGCCTTGTTCCGCCACCCGCTGCATCCCTACACCGCCAGCCTGATCTCCGCTGTCCCCACGTTGCATGCCGCCGAAGCGCGCCAGCGCATCCGATTGAGCGGCGAGGTCCCGAGCCCGTTGAACCCACCCCCCGGCTGCCGTTTCCGCACCCGCTGCCCCGCCGCCACACCGCGTTGCGGAGAGGAAGCACCGGAGTTGCAGGAAGTCGAAGGCGGGCATCAGGTCGCGTGCCATTTCCCCGGGGCGGTCCGTGTATGACCGCTGCCGCTGCGAACTTGGGTTGGTTGGTGACGTCGGTGCGGAACGCAAGGGCCGCATTTTCTCACAAGGTCGAAGGCAGCGGCAGGGAGGGTTCACAAAGTATATTTCTTTGATCCACCCGCTGTCGGCACCGACCTCGGGGTGGTGCGGTCCGCTGTGTGAAACCTTGAATTTCCCTTCCTGCGGCTTTGTAAGGATCACGGAACGATCTGCCCGCACCTGCCCCACGGGCATCGGCACCTGCGCAACGATCGCGTCTCGCGCCCCTCAACGACAGTGTCGCGTCCCCGCTTCACCTCCACTGTTACACGGCCCCGGTTCCCCACTACCGCAAAATGCCTTAGTCTCCGCTTCCAAGCTTCCAACAACAGGAGGAATTCCCCATGCCGGCACACGAATTCACCACGCGCGACGTCGCGTATCTCCGCCACGGCGACCGCCGGATGATGGCGCGCCTGTATGTCCCGCAGGGCAAAGGTCCGTTCCCCGCCATCGTGGAGCTGCACGGCGGCGCCTGGTGCAACGGCGACCTGAACGAGTGCAGCACCTATGCGGAAGCCTTTGCCCGCGCCGGGCTCGCGGTGGCCGCGATCGATTTCCGTCATGCCGAGGATGGCTATCCGACCTCGCTTGCCGACATCAACTACGCCGTCCGCTGGGTGAAGGCGAATGCCGGCGAGCTGAACACGCGCGCCGACCTGATCGGCATCGCCGGCCAGTCGAGCGGCGGCCACCTCGCCATGCTTGCCGGCATGCGGCCCGCCGACGCGCGCTATGCGGCGATTCCGCTTGCCGGCGGACACGATGCGTCGGTGCGCGCCGTGGCCATGCTGTGGCCGGTGATCAACCCGCTGTCCCGCTACCGCCACGCACTGCGGGCCCGCGACAGCGCCAATCCGCCGGCCTGGGTGGGCAGCATCCCGCAGCGCCACGACACCTACTGGAAGACCGAGGCCGCCATGGCCGAGGGCAACCCGATGCTGGCGCTGGAGAACGGCGAAAAGGTGCAACTCCCGCCCGCACTGTGGCTGCAGGGCCGGCCCGACCCGGTGCACGACTATCACGACCCGGACTCCGGCTTCTCTGGCACCGAGCCCGACCGCTTCACCGCCAACTACAAGAAGGCGGGCGGCAACATCGAGCTATTGATCGTCGATCAAGCCGACCGGACGACTGCCGCGACCCTGGGGAAGGTTGCCGACTTCTTCCATCAGCATATCAAGAGCTAAGCCTAAAGCCGGGACACATTCCAGCGTCCCGCAGGACGCGGACGCACCGTGGCGTGATATCGCTTGATCGAATGCTGCAACGCAGCATATCGCATCGGGGCTGTCACGGAGTGTCTGCGTATGGATTGGTCGTCGGGTCTGGGGTCGCTGCGGCGCGGCCTGGGAATTGCGTCCCGCGCGGCGGTGGCGCGGTTGCACGAGTATGGCCCCGCCATGCCCGGGGCCGCGCCTGCCGTGCCCGGCCGGTTCGTGGTTGCGCGGCAGTTCGGCATCAATCCTGGCCGGCTACGGCTGCGCGCCTATCTGCCGGTCCGCGCAGTGCGCCCTGGTGCACCACTGATCGTGCTGCTGCACGGCTGCGGCCAGGACGCGGGGGATTTTGCCGCCGACACCGGCTGGACCGGCCTCGCCGACCGGCTGCGCCTGCCGCTGCTGCTGCCCGAGCAACAGGAGGCAAACCACCGCCAGCGCTGCTTTCATTGGTTCCACCTGGCGGAGACGCGGCGCGGCCAGGGCGAAGCGGCCTCGATCGCGGCCATGGTTGCCGCCATGACCGCGCGCTACCAGTGCGATCCGCGCCACGTGTTCATCGCCGGTCTTTCGGCCGGTGGCGCCATGGCGGCGGCCATGTTGGCCGCCTATCCCGATGTGTTCTGTGCCGGAGCTTCGTTCGCCGGGCTGCCGGTCGGCGAGGCGACCTCCTTGGTGCAGGCGCTGACCCACATGGCCCATGGCGGCGGCAATGCCACGCCCGCTGAATGGGTGGCGATGGCGCGCCGCATCGGACCGCCAGGCTACACCGGGCCCTGGCCGCGGCTGTCAGTCTGGAGCGGCGCCGCCGACCAGGTGGTGGCACCCGAGAACAGTACACGGCTGGCGGCACAGTGGCGCGCATTGCACCGCTTGCCCGGCACGCCAACCCACCGCACCACGCATCGTCTCGCCTGGGGCGATGCGGTGGAGCTATGGACGCTTCCCGGCCTGGGACACGCCTGGGCAATCGGCGAGCATACCGGCCGTGCTTCGCCCTACGCCGCGCCGAATACGATCGATGCAGTGACGGAGATCACGCGGTTCTGGGCGATCGGCTGAGTTCGCGTGCGATCAGCGACGACCCGCCCGCTGTCGTAGACTGCGTCGCGTCCCGAAATGTCATTGCGAGCCCCGTAGGGCCGCAGCAATCCTGGTCAGCAGGATACTCCGACGGTTGGTTCGCCGCTCGACCGGGATTGCTTCGGCCCTACGGGCCTCGCAATGACAGGGCGGCGCTATTTCTTCCTCTGCACCGAACTCGTCGCGTTCAGGTTCTGAATGTGCCCGCTTTCGGTGCCTGCCTTCGGATCGATCACCGCATTGATCAGCGTCGGCTTGCCAGTGTCCAACGCTTCCGCAAGCGCCTTGGTCAGGCTTGCCGTTTCGGTGACGTGGTAGCCGACGCCGCCGAACGCCTCGGCGATCTTTTCATAATGCGCGTTCTGCACGAAACCTGTGGGCGACGGCGGAGCATCATCCGGGTCGCCGCGATAGATGCCGTTATTATTGAATACGATGGTGACAACCGGCAACTTGTAGCGGCAGATCGTTTCGACATCCATGCCGCCGAAGCCGAACGCGCTATCGCCGCAAATGGCGACCACCGGCTTGCCCGTGGTCGCGGCAGCGCCGATCGCATAGCCCATGCCAATACCCATCACGCCCCAGGTGCCGCTGTCCAGCCGATGCCTCGGCAACTGCATGTCGATGATATTACGCCCGAAATCCAGCGTGTTGGCACCCTCATTGACGATATGGACATCCGGTCTGCTGTCGAGCGCATTGTGCACCGCCCGCAGCGCGCTGGAGAAATTCATCGGATGCGGATCGGCATTCAACCGCGCTGCCATGCGTTCGATGTTGCGCTGCCTGTTCTCGCCGACCGCTTTCAGCCACGCTTCGTTCGCCTTCACCTGGCCCGGCTTCATCGCGGCGAGCAATGCCGCGACGGAGGATTTGATGTCGCCCACCACCGGCGCCTCGATCGCGCGGTTGCTGTCCATTTCCGTTGCAGCGATATCGAGTTGGATCAGTCGCGCCTCGGGCGACCACAGTGGCGCCTTGCCATGCGAGAGCAACCAGTTGAGCCGCGCGCCGACCAGCATGACGACATCGGCCTTGCCGAGCACGAAGGATCGCGCCGCGGCGGCGGATTGCGGATGATTGTCCGGCAACAGCCCCTTGGCCATCGACATCGGCAAGTACGGGATGGCGGTGGTCTCGATGAATGAACGGATATCCTGGTCCGCCTGCGCATAGGCCGCGCCCTTGCCCAGCACGATCAGCGGCCGCTGCGCGCCGGCAAGCAAAGTCAGAGCGCGTTGCACGGAGGCTGGCGCGGGAATGTGCGGCGGCGCCGGATCGACCACCTTGATCAGCGAGGCCATTCCGACCGCTTCATCGACCGTGCCGCGCAACGCGTCCGCCGTCAGATCGAGATAAACCCCGCCCGGCCGCCCCGACACGGCGGCGCGAATGGCGCGTGCAATGCCGACCGGAATATCCTGCGGACGATTGACGCGGAACGCCGCCTTGGCGAACGGCCTGGCCGCGCTCATCTGGTCCATTTCCTCGTAATCGCCTTGCTCGAGGTCGACGATCGCGCGATCGCTGGAGCCGCTGATCAGAATCATGGGGAAGCAGTTGGTGGTGGCATTGGCCAACCCCACAACACCATTCAGGAATCCGGGAGCGGAGACGGTCAGGCAGATGCCAGGCTTCTGCGTCAGAAAGCCGCTGATCGCCGCGGCATTGGCGGCCTGTTGCTCGTGGCGGAAACCGATGTAGCGGAGGCCTTCTGCCTGCGCCAGGCGGCAGAGTTCGGTGATCGGAATGCCGGCGACGCCGAAGATCGTGTCGATGCCGTTCAGCTTCATCGCCTCGACAGCGAGATGGAAGCCATCGGTCAGGTTTTCGGTGGTTGTTTCATTGTCCATCGCGTTCGCCTCCGGGTTGAGCGCGTTCTAATGACGGGGGATTGGTCTGTCCAGAACGGCGGGGTGAGAGCCTGCTTCTCGGCATGGCCGGGCTCGACCCGGCCATCTACGCACGACCGATCAGGTCGCATTGCGCCGGCACGCGATCATCGAAGGAAGCTGCCCAGATCAACCGCAGCCATAAGCGGCGGCTACAGACGGGCGGTCACCGTGTTGCCTTCGAATAGCGGCGAAGCTTGTCCCGGTTACGGCGATCCGTGGCGCCGCGGCCATGAAACGTGCAGGGCAACGGCGTCGCGACGACAATAGAGCAAGTATCGGAAGAGCAAGTATCGGACGGCGATGGATCAGGTATAGGCAGCTTCAATCATTTTACGAATTTCGTCGCAATCGGCGTCCGACGTCACACCGGGATTCGATTGCCCAGCGGGATTTCCGCTGCAATCAGCCCGATCGCCATCAGAGACCACTGAAGCCACTTCCCGCAGCCGGACGGACGGTCGTCGTTTCGCCTTCTCCCCCCGACGCGGCTTGCCACCACGCACCTGCATCACGGCGCTCCGGTCTGAATGACGCTACACGTCCAAATTCGCCACCTTCAACGCATTTCCCACGATGAACTCCCGCCGCGGCTCGACGACGTCGCCCATCAGCGTAGAGAACACCAGAGCCGCGTCCTCGACATCGCCGACCTTCACTTGCAGCAGCGTGCGACCCTCGGGCTCCAGCGTGGTGCGGCCCAATTCGTCCGCGTTCATCTCGCCCAGCCCCTTGTAGCGTTGGATCGTCAACCCGCGGCGACCGAACGCCATGATGCGGTCGAATGCACTGGCAGGCCCCGCGACGTCGACTTCCTGCTGATCCAGCTTCAGCCTGGCCGGCTCCCGGAACCTCGCCGCCAACGCGTCGGCCCGATCGGCCAGCCAGCGCGCCTCGGCACTGCGCAACGCCGCCCCGTCCAGGAAATGCCGCTCCGCCACGCCGCGCACGGTGCGAGACAGCGTCAGCCCGCCATCCACCGCCACGACCCAGCCGCGCTCATGCGGCAGCGACACGGCATTCAGGCGCGCCACCAGCCCCTGTGCCGCCGCCGTCGCCCGTGCCGCATCCGGCGTCAGAGCGCCGGCGATCGCCGCTTGCTCCAGCAGCGGCACCGGCGCCGCGGAGGCCAGACGCCGCAACTGCATGGTCGCCTCGCGCAGCCACACCACCTCGCGCTGCAAGTCGGCGGCTTCCATCACGCTGCCGTCGGCGTAGCTCAGCCGGGCCGATCCCAGCGCTTTCTCCAGCAGGAAGGCTTCCAGCGCCGCATCGTTCTTCAGATACCGCTCCTCGTTGCCGCGCCTGGCGCGATACAGCGGCGGCTGGGCGATGAACAAATGGCCGCGCTCGATCAATTTCGGCATCTGGCGGAAGAAGAAGGTCAGCAGCAGCGTGCGGATGTGCGAACCGTCCACGTCGGCGTCGGTCATGATGACGATCTTGTGGTAACGCAGCTTGGCAATATCGAACCCGCCTTGCTCCGGCTCGCCGCGGCCGATGCCGGTGCCCAGCGCGGTGATCAGCGTGCCGATTTCCTGGCTGGACAGCATTCGATCGAAGCGCGCCCGCTCCACGTTCAGGATCTTGCCCTTCAGCGGCAGGATCGCCTGGAACTTGCGGTCGCGGCCCTGCTTCGCCGAGCCGCCGGCGCTGTCACCCTCGACGATAAAGATTTCGCATTTCGCCGGATCGCGTTCCTGGCAGTCCGCCAGCTTGCCCGGCAGCGTGGAGATATCCAGCACGCCCTTGCGCCGGGTCAGTTCGCGCGCCTTGCGCGCCGCCTCGCGCGCCGCCGCTGCGTCCATCACCTTCTGCACCACGGACTTGGCTTCCTTGGGATGCGTCTCGAACCAGTGCGACACCGCATCCGCCACCGCCGCCTGCACCGCCGGCTGCACTTCCGACGACACCAGCTTATCCTTGGTCTGCGAGGAGAACTTCGGATCCGGCACCTTCACCGACAGCACCGCGGTCATGCCCTCGCGCATGTCCTCTCCCACAAGCTGCAATTGCTCCTTCTTGCCCATCCCCTCGGCGTATTTCGTCACCACGCGGGTCAGCGCCTGGCGGAAACCGGCCAGGTGCGTGCCGCCGTCGCGCTGCGGGATGTTGTTGGTGAAGCACAGCATCGTCTCGTGATAGCTGTCGTTCCACGACAGCGCGAACTCGACGCGAATGCCCTGCTGGTCCGCGGGAGCGCGCAACGACAGCGGCGGCGCGAACACCGGTGTCTTGCCACGGTCAAGCCACTCCACGAACGCCACCAGCCCGCCCTCATAGTGCATGGTGACTTCCTGCGACGGCGTGTGCCGTTCGTCGCACAGGCGAATAATGAGGCCCGAGTTCAGGAACGCCAACTCGCGCAAACGGCGCTCCAACTGCGCAAACTCGAACTCGGTCCTGGTGAAGGTCGCCGGGCTGGGCTTGAATGTGACTTCCGTGCCGGTGGCATGCTCTGGCGCGGCGCCAACCACCGCCAGCGGCGCCTCGGCGTCGCCATTGCGGAAGCGGATAAAATGCTCCTGGCCATGGCGCCAGATCCGCACTTCCATCCACTCCGACAGCGCGTTCACCACCGCGGCGCCGACACCATGCAGCCCGCCCGACACCTTGTAGCTGTTCTGGTTGAATTTTCCGCCCGCATGCAGCCGCGTCAGCACCACTTCGGCGGCGGAGACGCCTTCCTCCTGGTGGATGTCGGTGGGAATGCCGCGACCGTTGTCGCGCACGGTCACCGACCCGTCGCCGTTCAGGATCAGCTCGCATTTGTTGGCGAAGCCGGCCTGCGCTTCATCCACCGCATTGTCGATGATCTCGAACGCCATGTGGTGCAGGCCGGAGCCATCGTCGGTGTCGCCGATATACATGCCCGGACGGCGGCGAACGGCATCCAGCCCGCGCAGAACCGAGATCGAGGACGCATCGTAGGCGTCGCCAATTTCGGGGTCGGATTCGGAAGGCGGCAACGCGGAATCGGACATGCCGGCGAAAGACCCCGAGCTATTGGAAGATGCCTAGCTATATAGCTCCTAGGCGGCTGGCGGGACAGGGGGAAAGGCCGATTCCAACTGCGAAAATCGCGTGTCTGGGCGCAGCGTACCGCTGCCGGTATGCAGCCCCTCCGCCACATCGGCCAACGGCAGAAATACCTCCGCGTCCGTCCCGGTGATCAGCGTTTGCGCCGGCAATGCCGCCAGCGCGGCAAACAATGCCTGGCGCCGCCCTGGGTCCAGATGCACCGCCGGCTCGTCGAGCAGGAGCAGCGGCGCGACGCCGCGCGCCTGCGCGATCACCGCCGCGTGGCCCAGCACCAGACCGATCAGCAGCGCCTTTTGCTCTCCGGTGCTGGCGAGCGCTGCCGGCGTGCCGCTGGCCGCATCCGCCAGCGCCATGTCGGTGCGGTGGGCACCAAGCGCCGTGGTGCCCGCCGCTGCATCGCGCGCGCGGTTGGCCGCCAAACTGTTGCGCAGCCAGTCCTCCACGGCCACGGCGGGCGCGTTGCCGAGGCGCTCGGCGATCGGGCACACCAGCCCGATGCGTGCTGCCGGAAACGCACCGACCGCGCCGTCCTGCAAGGCGGCATTCAGCCGCCCCACCAGCGCGAGCCGCGCCGCGGTGGCGGCAACGGCATGGCGAGCCATCGCGTCCTCCAGTCCGGCGAGCCAGGACGGGTCGTGCCGCCCCTCCGCGAGCAAGCGGTTGCGATGGCCCATGGCGGCCTCGTAGGCGGCGACCTCCCGCGCATGGCCCGGCTCGAGCGCCCAGACCAGGCGGTCCAGAAAGCGCCGGCGGCCGGACAGGCCCTCCAGGAACAGCCGGTCCATTTGTGGGGTAAGCCAGACGGCGGCGACGCGGGCTGCGATCTCCGCCTGGCTGCGCGGAGCGGCTCCGTCCAGGCGAAACACGCGGCGGTCTGCGGACCCGTCAGGCGGCGTGCCGGTGCCGATATCGGCGTCCCCATCGGCAGTGGCGAAGCGGCCCGCCACCGCCCAGCCGCCCGGCGCGCCGTGGCGCTTCAGGTCGGCATTGCGCGCGTTGCGCAGGCCGCGACCGGGCACCAGCAGCGACACTGCCTCCAGCAGGTTGGTCTTGCCGCTGCCGTTGGGGCCGAACAACGCCGCGATCCGCGTGCGCGGGCGCCAGGTCAGCGCCGCGTAATTGCGGAAATCGGTCAGCGTCAGGCGCTGCAACTGCATGCCGGCGAGATGCGGTGCCGGCGCGCGCAGCGTCAATGGGGCCTGCTGCCTCCAGTCCCGCTGTCGTGCTCCTGACACTTCGATCCCGGCGATCACCTGTCATTGCGGCCGAAGCGAAGCAATCTCGCTCGGCGGATCGTACATTGCGCGACCAGGATTGCTTCGCTTTGCTCGCAATGAGACCGGGCTTGCGCGCAATGACACCGGCCGGCGCACACACCAAGCGTGGAGGTCTGAACACCATGTCGCGGCCAGCACGCCACGCATCCCCGTAGCAGAGTGGGCTTCCCGACTAGTCTTCTGGCACCCCCCCCAGGCGCAGCCCCTCCGCATACATCGCCATATCCTGCTCGCGCGCCACAGGCGAGCGCACGATGGCGTCACGGACGCTGAATCGCGGCTCCAACTCGAGCAAGCGACGGCGGAGGTCGGCCGCCTCGCGATCCCGCCTGAGATGGCCCAGCGCGGAGATATATCCCTTGTAGGCCGAGCTGAATCCCGGGTTCAGGGCGATGGCGCGGCGGCCGGCCGCCACCGCTGCCTCGAATGCGCCGCTTAGCAGGTGAGGCATCACCTGGGCGGTGTCGAAGAAGAACCCGTGCGGATCATGCGGTGCCAGCCGCCTGGCACGCTCGATCCGGCGCGCTCCCTCGGCATGATCGCCCAGGTAACTTAGCGCGAGGCCGGAGAAGCACCAGGCCAGCGCCAGGTTGGGGTTGAGCGCAATGGCACGCTCGTGCAGCGCGGACCCCTCCTCCGGGCGCTTGTCCAGGAAGCTGCGGACATGACCCGCCAAGGTGAGCGCCCTGGCGTCGCCAGGATCCAGCGCAACCGCGCGTTCCGCTAACTCGGCGGCACGCCGGGTGGCGGCGGCGGCATCGGGCGCCCAGCCCTGGCCGACCAGGAACAAGTGCCAGTAGGCCATCCAGGCATGCGCGGCGGCACTGGCGGAATCGAGTGACAGTGACCTCTCCAGCAAGTCGCCCGCCTTGTGGAAATGCGCATGCTCCAGACGGTAGAGTGAGGGAATGGCGCCCAGCATCAGCTCCAGCGCGTCCGGATCGGCGAGGCGCCGTGCGCGAGCGCGCTCGCCTTCCCAGATCAACAGGGCGGTATCGAGCTGAGCGGCGGTCTCGGCCGCAATCTCGTCCTGCACGGCGAAGATGTCGACGACGTCGCGATCGAAGCGGCGCGCCCAGACCACGGTTCCGCCGGAGCGCAGGTCGGTGAGCTGCACGAATACCCGCACCCGGCCGCCGCGGCGCTGAATGGTACCGTCGAGCAAGAAGTCGAGACGGCTCGCCAGATGGGGCTTGGCGGAGTCAAAGTCCGGCGTCGTCCCCGCCGGTGCGCGATAGGGGACGCAGGTCAGCCAGCGGAACTGGGCAAGCGCGGTCGTGATCTCCTCCATCAGGGCGAGCGCCAGCGTGTCGTTGGCGTCCTCGAAGCAGCGCAGCGGGAACACGCCCAGCCGCATCGCGCCTTCCAGGCCGGGCAGGGGCGCCTTGCGGGCGCGGTGCGATGGGCGGGGCGGCGGCAGGGGGCGGCGGATACGCGCGGCCAATTGCTCCGTCTCGGACGACGGCACGCGGTCCTGATCCCGCGCCAGAGTTGCGCGGCATTGTTCATAGGCGGCGAGCGCGGTGTCGTGGTCGTCTTGCGCCAGATGCGCGGCGATGACGGCGCGCCAGGCGCCCTGGTGGGTCGGGTCGATGCGCAGCAGACGCTCGGCCGCCTGCTGCGTGGCCGCGGGATTGGTCTGCGCCGCCAGAATCGTCTCGCCCAGGCTGCGTCCGATTTGTCGCAGCCGCACGCCTTGCTCGGCCACCCACTGGTCGAAGGCGGGATCCAATCCGTAGAGGTCGCCGAGCAAGGGCTCGGCAAAGAGGTCGAGCGTCTCGGGGGCAGCAGCCGTGGCACGCGTGAAGGCGGTGCTATCGATCCAGACGCCGGTGGTGGCGAGGGCGATGTGGTGGCGGTCAGCCCGCAACAGCCTCGGTCCGGCCGCGCCCAGCGCCTGCTGCAATTCGTGCACCGCCTGGCGCAAGGAGGCACGCGCCTGCTGGTTCTCCCGCAGGCTCCAGAGCAAGGCGGCGAGCCGGGAACGAGCCGCTGTTCCATGCGGCGAGAGCGCAAGGACCGCGAGCACCGCCCGGGTTTTGCGTCCGCGAGGCAGGACAGAGCGATTGCCGGCGGTCTCGGCGCGCATGCGGCCAAACAGCGTCAGGCGCAGGAGGGGTTGCTCTCGAGCGGCGCGGCCGGCCGGGTCGGGCGCGAGCGATGGCAAGGCAGCTCTCCGCACCTCCCTGGTTTTCGTTGAATACAACCGGGCCGTGATGACGGTATAGAATTTATCCAGTAACGAGAAGTGTTGCAATGCAAATGACACCTTCCGGTATCCTTGCTGCTCATCTCATATCCGTAGGTGCGGTCACTTTCCCGCACGGTGACTCGGCATCTGTGCTACGGTTGTGGCATGTGCGGACGCTACGCTGCCTTCCTCCCCGCCGAAGCCGTCGCCCGGTTGTTCCATACGGTCAATCCACTGCCCAACGTCGCGCCGTCCTGGAACGTTGCCCCGACGCAGGCGGCACTGGTTGTCCGCCGCCATCCAGACACCGGGGAACGCCATCTTGACCTGCTGAAATGGGGCCTGCTGCCGTCCTGGACCAAGGATCCGGCGAAGGCGCAACGCCCCATCAACGCGCGGTCGGAGACGATCGCCAGTTCCGGTTTGTTCCGCGGCGCGTTCAAGGCGCGGCGCTGCATCGTGCCGGCCGACGCATTTTATGAATGGAAGGCGTTGGAGACCGGCAAGCAGCCCTTCGCGATCGCCCGGCAGGATGGTCGGCCCATGGCCTTCGCGGGGCTTTGGGAGGGCTTCCGGTGGCCCGACGGCGAGATCGCCCGGACCTTCACGATCGCGACCACAACAGCGAACGCAGACGTGGCCGCGTTGCACGGTCGGATGCCCGTAATCCTGGAAGCGGCGGATTGGCCGGTCTGGCTGGGAGAGGCAGAGGGCGATCCGGCGGCATTATTGCACCCCTCGCCGGCGGGAACGGTGCGGAGCTGGGCGGTCAGCCGCCGCGTCAACACGCCAAGAAACAATTCGGCGGACCTGTTGGAGCCGGAACACGTGGCGTAGCGACGCTGATTCTTTGGTCTTGAGGCTTTCTGGTGGCGACGCCATCGCCGTCTCCGGTACAGCAAGGACAATGAGCGCCGCCGGTCTGGCCAGCCGCGGTACGAGGATCGCGGCCTGCCGGGCTAGGCGGCCAGGTGGTCGACGAACGCCATCAGCCCCTCGTCGGAGACCGGCTTTTCCAGCACGTGCTCCACCCCCAGCGCTCCGGCACGCTCCACCACGTCGGGCGATGGTGAGCCGGTGACCAACAGCACCGGCAGTGTCCGGCCTTGCTGCCGCAACAAGGTGAGCAGTTCCAACCCAGTCTGCTGCGGCATGTGATGATCGAGGATCAGCCCTGCGACATTGCTCAGATCGCCGCTTTGCAGGAACTCCGCGGCCGAGCCATAGGCCGCGACGTTGTGGCCGCTAACGGTCAACAGGAAGGCGAGCGAATCCCGCACCGCCTCATCGTCGTCCACCACTGCAATCACGCGTGCCCCCTGGGCCGTCATCGGTCGCTCCGGTCACAGCGCGGGCCGGGTCGCACCCTGGTCCCGCGACCCCGACAAAATGCCAAATCTGCGGGTTGGGTTCCATGACCCAGGTCAATTGCCACACCGTTCCGATGCTATCGACGGATCATGTCTGCGTGACCTCGCCGCCCGGGACCGACGGCAGAGTGAAGCGGAACACGGTACCGCCGCCGGCATTGTCCTCGGCCCAGAGGCGGCCGCCGTGCATCTCGATAATCGAGCGGCAAACCGACAGCCCCACCCCCATCCCGCTGTTTTTGGTGGTAACGAAGGGCCGGAACAGGTTGGCACGCACCTCTGGTGACAGGCCGGGCCCGGTGTCCGCCACCGCCACTTCGACCATCCCACCTTCGTCTCGCGCGGTGATGGCGATCTCCCGGTGCGGCAAGCCCGCCATCGCCTCCAGCGCGTTGCGGAGCAAGTTGAACAGTACCTGCTGGACCTGAATGCGGTCGACCGTCACCTGCATCGCGTCGGGCACACTGGTCGCCAGCGCGATCTGGTCGTGGCCGTGGCTCACCAGGGCCAACCCGACGGCCTCCTGAACCATCGCCGCCAGCAGCTCCGGCCGTTGCTCGCTTTCGCCTTTTTTCACGAAGCCGCGCATCCGCTGGATGATCTGGTGGGCACGCTCGGTTTGCTCGACGATCTTTTGCAGCGCGACGTTAGCGCCGGCGCTCTGGCCCGCACCCAGCAGTCGCCGCCCGGCGGCCGCGTAGTTGCCGATGGCAGCCAGCGGCTGATTCACCTCATGTACCAGGGCTGAGACGAGCTGCCCCAGTTCGGTCAGCCGCTGCACGTGGAACAATTCGGCCTGCGCGTCGCGCAACCGCCGCGCGGTCTCCTGCTGCGCGCTCAGGTCACGGACGATCTTGGATGCACCGACAATCGCGCCCTCCGAGTCGCGGATCGGCGACACGGTCACCGAGACGGGAAAATCGCCGCCATCCTTGCGGCGCCGCACGGTCTGATACTGGTCCACACGCCCGCCGTGACGGATGCGGGTGAGGATGTCCACCTCCTCAGCCGTACGGTCGGGCGGGAAAAGCACGGTGACCGGCTGGCCGACGATTTCCGCGGCGCGCCAGCCGAACATCGCCTCGGCGGCGTAGTTCCAGGCAGTGATGGTCCCGTCCAGGGTCTTGCCGATGATCGCATCGTTGGAAGACTCAACGATCGCGGCCAACCAGCGGGCCGCGGCGAGTGCCGGCTGCTGGAAGGTCACGTCGTGATTGATCTCAACGATGCCGTTGGCGCGTCCATGCGGGTCGCACTGCACCGCCCAGCGGCTGGCCACCACAATTTCACGGGCGTCGCGGGTCTGGTGCTTCAGCTCGCCATGCCACTCGCCGTCGGTGAGCAACAGCGCCTGGATCGCCTCCAGCGGCCTGGGGAATCGGGTCGCCAGCAGATCGTGGGAGCGGCGTCCGAGCGCATCCTGTGGCGAGAACCCGTAGAGCCGCTCCGCGCCGGCGCTCCAGAAGCGGATCGTGCCGTCCAGGTCGCGGATGATGGCACAGGCGACGTCAAGCGCCGCGAGCAGGTTGCGGTCCTGCGGCAGGTCCGACGGGCCGGGCGCTGCGGCTATTGTGGTTGCCTTCATGCTCCTCCGGGCGCCGCGACGGCGCGCGGCATTGTCCGCGCCCATTACAACAATATCGTAATCGCTTGGTTAAGGGCAAAGGAGTCGCGGCGCCCGGCACCGGCCCCACGCAGGGCGCCACTCAGGGCCTAAGACGCCTGCCCGGTGTCCCGCCGTGTCTGCGGCAGCCTCCAGCCCAGGACCTTACCAGCAATGAAGTTTCGCAGCACCTGCGCCGTGCCGCCACCGATGGTGAACATGCGGGCGTCGCGGGCCATCCGCTCCAGCGGCCAGGCGCGCGAGTAACCGCGCGCACCGAATACCTGCAATGCGTCGTTGGTAACCCGGATCGCCATCTCTGAGGCAAACACCTTCGCCTGTGCTGCCAGCAGCGGGTCAGGGAACGGATCGGCGCTGCCCGCCGCCTGATGGATGCCCAGGCGGGCTGCGTTCAACTGGACCGCCATGTCAGCCAGCATCCATTGCAGGCCCTGGAAGTCGGCGATGGGGCGGCCGAACTGATGGCGTTCCTTGGCGAAGGCGACGGCGGCGTCGAACGCCCCCTGCGCGATGCCGAGCGCCACCGTCGCCGCCCCGACGCGCTGGCTGTTGTAGGCGTCCATAAGCTCGCCGAAGCCGCACAGCGCGCCGTTGGGGCGACGCAACACCATCTCTTCGGCGATTTCCAGGTCTTCCAGGATCACCTCGGACTCCGGTATCCCGCGCAGGCCCATGGCCGGTTCGCGGCGTCCGATGACGAGGCCCTTGGGCGTTGCCGCCGCAGGGTCACGCACTGCCAGGAAGCCGCCAATGCCCTGGGCGCGGCCAGCCTCGTCGAACACGCGGGCAAAGACCAGGTGCAGACGGGAAACTCCGGCCCCGGTGATCCAGTGCTTCTTGCCGTTCAGCACGTAGCGTCCGCCGCGCCGATCGGCGCGTGTGGTCATTTCGGTAGCCGCAGAGCCGGCTTCGGGCTCGGTGATGCAGATCGCCGGCTTGTCTCCGGCCAGCACCAGCTCTGCCGCGATCCGGCGCTGCGGCTCGCTGCCGTAGCGCATCACGGCGGAGATCGCCCCCATATTGGCCTCGACGGCGATTCGGCCGGTGACGCCACAGACGCGGGCCATTTCTTCGATGATGATGGCGGCATCGACATAACTGCCGCCATTGCCACCGTATTGCTGTGGAATTGTGTAGCCCATCAACCCGGCTTCACGCAGGGCCGCGACGTTGTCCCAGGGATACTCCTCGGTCCGATCGGTCTCGGCGGCGCGCGGGGCAATAACGCTCTCGGCGAGGTGCCGCGCCTGGCTGCGTAGCTGCTGTTGGGCCGGGGTCAGGCTGAAATTCATCGCGCATCCGCCGCCTGTTGGGGACACCGATGCTGCGCTTGGCGCGGCGAGGCGGCAAGGCAGATGCCCGCCGCCCCGCTCGGACTATTTTCACACGCCGAGCGCCGCCGCCATCATGGCGAAGCCGGCGCCGGCAAAGGCCAGGCCGATCCCGACTGCGCGCCACACCTCGATGTCACTGGACAGGCGGCGGGCCGCGGTCTGGTGCAGCGCGCGGAACCACACCCGCCGCGAATGGTGAGCGAAATTATGAGCGAAACCATGGGCCGGATAAACAAGCTGAGCGACGGTCATCGAACTTCTCCCGGTCATGCCGTTGGTTGCATGACGCAGCGCACAAATAGCTCGCGCCGCGCGGCCGACCACGGTGGCGAAGCGGGGAGGTCTTTTGCGCGCCGCGCACAGATTGCCGGCAGAATGCCGAATTTCCTGGGTTTCCGCCGGATTTCTGCGTTCCGGGGGCGAATTGCGTTTCCGGCAGGGCAGGCATGAAAGAGCAGGGCTCCGCCTTGCGGCGGCGGCGTTGGGACCACCGGGCCAGGCACCGAGGCCCGCGGCTGCGCGCCCCCAACCAACGTCCTCTTGCAGCAGGAGGGGAGCCGTGACGTGATTTATCCCAGCAGTCGCTTTGCCTCGGCCGCGTCAGCCGCGATCTGCACCTTCAGCGCATCGAGCCCGGGAAACCTCCGCTCCTCGCGAATATAGCTATGCAACGCCACGCTCAGCTCAGCTCCGTACAGGTCGCCCTCGAAGTCAAAAATGTTGACCTCCAGCCTGCTCTCCATCCCGGTACTCACCGTGGGGCGGCGGCCGATATTTGCCACGCCGCCGCGGACCGCTCCGTCGGGTAGCCTCACGCTCACCGCGTAGACCCCTCGTGCCGGCTCCAAATGCCGGCCCAGCGCGACATTGGCCGTAGGGAAGCCGATGGTACGACCGCGCTTGTCGCCATGCGCGACCTCGCCCCGGATGACCCAGGGACGGCCCAGTTCGGCCGTCGCGCGCTCCGGATAGCCGTCCTGCAATTCGCGGCGGACACGGCTCGACGACAGCGGGCCCTGCGCGTCGGTCATCAACGGGACCAGCGTCACGCCAATGCCCACCGCTTCGGCCCGCGCCTTCAGGAAATCAGTGTTGCCGCCGCGGCGGTGACCGAATGCGAAATCCGGGCCGCACACCAGGTGGCGCGCGCCGATCCCCCGGTGCAGCACCTCCTGGAAGAACGCCTCCGCCGGCATGAAGCTGAAATCGTGATCGAACGGCATTTCGTAGATCAGTCCGACGCCGAGCGCCGCCAGCAACTCGCTGCGCTCGGCGGAGAGCGTGAGACGGAACGACGGATCGTCGGGCCGGAAATACTCCCGCGGGTGCGGCTCGAAGGTCAGTACCGCCAGCGGCGATTCGGGCCGCGCGGCGTGAGCGGCCTGGATCAGCGCGACATGGCCCCGATGCACGCCGTCGAAATTGCCCAGCGCCACCGTGGCGCCGCGCGCCTCCGGGGGCAGGTCGCGCCAATGATGGAAGATCCGCATCAGCCGCGCGAGGGTACCTGGACGTAGGCTTCGCCCTCGATCACCACCTCGTCGCCGACCGTACAAACGGTGCTGAGCGTGGCGCGCTTTTTCTCCGGGTTCAGCGCGGTGACTATGGCGGTGGCCTTCACGGTAGCGCCGATCTTCACCGGCGCGGCGAAGCGCAGCGACTGCCGCATGTAGAGCGTGCCAGGGCCGGGCAGCTTCGTCCCCAGCACGGCCGAGATCAGCCCGGCGGACAGCATGCCATGGGCGATGCGCTCGCCGAAGATCGAGGCCTGCGCCGCCTCGGCGTCGATGTGCACCGGATTAGTGTCCATGCTGACGGCGGCGTAGAGCAAGATGTCGGCCTCGGTAATGGTCTTGGCGAGGCTGGCCGACTGGCCGAGCCGCAGATCCTCAAAGAACAAGCCAGTGGTCATGTGGGGTTCGCCCTTGCCGGAGTGCCACTGTTCTGGGGGAAGAGCGAGGCCGAATCAACCAGCCGTTCTGTGCTGCGGCACGTCATCGAGTCCCGCGCCGATGACATGGCCGGTTCGTGTCCACCGCAGGCTAGCGCATTTCATTCGAGGCACCACTTCGCGAGCGAAGGCATGCGGCAGGGCGACCCGATTGGCGGAGCCTCCTCGGCGCATACAGCGGAAGGAATGCGGCCATGCGCAAGACGCGGTTCATTGGGCTTGTGGCGCTTTCGCTGCTGGGGAGCAGTTCGGCTTTTGCTCAATCT
>DATJNA010000211.1:0-19184 GCA_035508435.1 Acetobacteraceae bacterium
TGGAACCCTTTACTTGGCTGGCGGGAGGGAGGGGGCAATGGCGGGCCATTGCCCCCTCCCTCCCGCCAGCCAAACAGATGGATTGCAAAGGCCCAGCCTTTGCTGGGGGGTCCAGGGGGGCAAAGCCCCCTGGCGCCTTGCCCGGTCCGTGCCGCGCAGGCGTGGAATCGCCGACGAAGCTCCGCTCAGCGCTCTGTCTCGTCGGAGTCCGGCTCGACTTCGATGTCAGGGCCGATGGCGTCGGCATCGTCTTCCAGGTCGCCGGCGTCTTCCAGCACGTCCTCGTCTTCGACCTCTTCGACGCCCTCGACCTCGATATCCGCCTCCTCCGCGCCCGGGGCCGGCGCCGGCTTCTTCGGGCGGCGGTCCTCCACCACATTGCCGCCGCCGCCCCGCCGCGGACGGGGTTGCTCCACCGGTTGCTCGGTGCCGCATTTCGGGCACAGCGCCGGCTGCTTCAGCAGGTCATAGAAACGCGCGCCGCAGGCGACACAAACGCGCTTGGTGCCGAGTTCTGGCTTCACCATTTGGCAGGGCCTCGTCAGTCGGGTGCGGAAGGCGCGCGGCCATGCCACCCGGACCGGCCGCTGTCAAATCCATGGTCTGCGTGCTAAGCGCCGCGTCCTATCGAGGAACCGCCGCATGGACGCTCCCGCTCGACCGCTGATCTCGCGCCGCGCCGCCAGCCCGCTGGCCGGAACAATCGCTGTCCCGGGCGACAAGTCGATCAGCCACCGTGCCCTGATGTTCGGCGCGCTCGCCGTCGGTGAGACGCGCATCACCGGCTTGCTGACCGGCGAGGACGTGCTGCGCACCGCCGCCGCGATGCGGGCGCTCGGCGCCGAGGTGGCGCAGGAGCCGGACGGAACCTGGCGCGTTGCCGGCCGGGGCATCGGCGGACTGGTCGAGCCTGGCGAGGTACTCGACATGGGCAATTCCGGTACCGCCGCGCGCTTGCTCTGCGGCATTCTGGCCAGCCACCCGATCTTCGCGGCGATGACCGGTGACGCCAGCCTGCGGCGCCGCCCGATGCGCCGGGTGATCGATCCGCTGACCGCTTGCGGCGCTCGTTTCGCCGCCCGCGAGGGTGGGCGGCTGCCACTGGCGGTGGAGGGCGCACGCGACGCGCTGCCGCTGGACTATCGCGTGCCGGTGCCCTCGGCGCAGGTGAAGTCAGCGGTGCTGCTGTGCGGCCTGAACGCGCCCGGCATCACCCGCGTGGCAGAGCCGGAAGCCACCCGCGACCACAGCGAGAACATGTTGCGGCATTTCGGCGCCTCGGTCAGCGTGACCGCGGACGGGCGCGCGCGGGTGATCGAGCTGCAAGGCCAGCCCGAGCTTCGCGCCGCGGACGTTGTCGTGCCCGGCGACCCGTCCTCGGCCGCGTTCCTGGTTGCGGCGGCCTTGCTGGTGCCCGGATCGCGCCTGACCATCCAGGGCGTTGGCCTGAACGAGACCCGCTGCGGCTTCTACGCAACCTTGGCGGAGATGGGAGCCGACATCGCTACCACCAACCGGCGCGTGCAGGGCGGCGAGCCGGTAGGCGACCTCGTGGTGACCCATGGTCCGCTGCACGCGGTGGACGTGCCGTGGGAGCGCGCACCCTGGATGATCGACGAGTATCCGATCCTCGCGGTGATCGCGACCACGGCCGGCGGCACCACTCGGATGCGCGGCCTGAAGGAGTTGCGGGTGAAGGAGAGCGACCGGGTCGCGGCCACCGCCGCATTGCTCGCCGTCAACGGCGCGCGAGTCGAGGTGGAGGGCGACGACCTGATCGTCCACGGCGACGGTCGCCGGCTTACCGGCGGCGGCCGCGTGGTGACGCACATGGATCACCGCATCGCCATGGCGGCACTGGTGCTCGGCGTGGCGACGGCCGAGCCGGTGACCGTGGACGATGCCGGCTTCATTGACACCAGCTTCCCGGGATTCGTGGCGCTGATGGACAGGATCGGCGCCGGGCTGGCGCCGGCGTGACGGGGCCGCCGATCGTCGCGATCGATGGCCCGGCCGCCGCCGGCAAGGGGACACTCGCCAAGCGCATCGCGGCGGCGCTCGGGCTGCCCTACCTCGACACCGGCCTGCTGTATCGCGCGGTTGGCCGACGCGTGCTGGATGCCGACGGTGACCCCGCGGACCCCGCCGCGGCCGAGACCGCCGCCCGCGCCCTGATGCCAAGCGACTTGCGGCGGGACGATCTGCGCAACCCCCAGGCTGATGCCGCCGCCGCCGCGGTGGCCGCCATCCCTGGTGTGCGAGCGGCCCTGCTGGCGTTCCAGCGCAATTTCGGCGCGGCGCATGGCGCGGTGCTGGATGGCCGTGACATCGGCACGGTGATTTTCCCGACTGCCCCGGTGAAGCTGTTCGTCACCGCCAGCCTGGAGGAACGGGCGCGGCGCCGATGGCTGGAATTGCGGGCCAAGGGCACGGCGGCCGATCTCGCCACGGTGACGGAAGAAATGCGCGTCCGCGACTCGCAGGATGCCGCGCGGATCGCGGCGCCGCTGCGGCCGGCCGAGGATGCGATGATCCTGGATACCACGAACCTCGATGCGGAAGCGGCCTTCGAGGCGGCGATGCGGGCAGTGCGCGAGCGGATCTGACAGCGTCGACGCCGTTGGGTGGCGGCGACAAAACTGCGGCTGCCCGGCGGTAGCGCGGTGGCCGATCGGTCGCGCCGAACTTCAGGTCATCAGTGCGGGTGGCGGGTTGCGCGTTGGCAGCCAAATCCCTGCCACCCGCCCTTCATAGCGGCTTCACTGCCTCAAACAGCGCCACGTCGATGCTGAAGCTGCCATCCGCTTCGACCGCGAAATGGCGCGTCACGCCATCGGATGCCAGCGCCTGCAAGGCGCGAATGGCTTCCGCCCTTACCGGTGGCGTCTGCATGCGCTCGATCCAGACGGTGAAAACCAGCCGGATCCGGAACGGCCGCGCCAGACCCGGCACCAGGCCGGCCCGGATGATCGCGTCCTCCCACTCGGGGCGCGACCGGCTGCGGATATGCGACGCATCGCGGAGGATCTCGACCGCCTGCAACCAGGTGTCCAGATGCGCCGGACCGGGCGAGACGCTGTCGACCACGCCCAGCAGTCCCCCTGGCTTCAGCACCCGCGCCGCCTCGCGGAGACCGGCGTCGAAGTCCCGCCAGTGATGGGCGCTGTAGCGGCTCAGCACGCAGTCGAAATTCGCGTCGGGGAAGGGCAGGCGCTCGGCCACGCCTTGCTGCGTCCGCAGATTGGCGAGGCCGCGCTCGGCCGCGGTGCGCGCCACCACCGCCAGCATCTCCGGCGACAGGTCACAGGCGACCACCGAGCGCACCAGCGGTGCCACGGCAAAACTGACATGGCCGCCGCCGCAGCCGAGGTCGAGGACCATTGCCTCCGGCCGGTCCCGAACCAGGGCCGCGAGCGCGTCCAGGTCGGCCCCTTGCGCGTGCACGGCGCTGGCGAGATAGGCGTCGGCGCGCGACCCGAACTGGGCGCCCACCAGGGCCTCATGCGGTTTGCCGGACATCGGCTCCTCCCGGGCTGAGCTGTCTGCCCAGCGCGTAGCCGGTGCGAAACACCGGTGTAAGGCGGGCAGTTATCACGGTATAAATCCCACCATGATGGAACCTCCGTCGCCCGAGCGACGGCGCGAGCTGGGCGCCTTTTTGCGGGCGCAGCGGGAACGTCTCGGTCCCGCCTCGGTCGGCGTGGCGAGTGGTCGGCGGCGGACGCCTGGGCTGCGTCGCGAAGAGGTTGCGCAGCTCTGCGGCCTGAGCACCACCTGGTACACGTGGCTGGAGCAAGGTCGGGATGTCTCGGCCTCGCCGCTGGCGCTGGCGCGGATGGCGACAACCTTGCGCCTCGGCCGCGCCGAGCGCGCCTATTTGTTCGAGCTGGCGGCCAGACGAGATCCCGAGCAAGGCGTGGCGGAGGAAGCTGGCCTGCCACCCGTGGTATCGAGCTGTGTCGCGGCGATCCAGGCGCCGGCCTATTTGCTCGACCGGTTCTGGACCGCGCGGTGCTGGAATCCGGCAGCGACGCATTTGTTCGCCGGCTGGCTGGATGGGGAGGCGGATCGGAACTTGCTCCGTTTCGTGTTCCTGGCCCCGGCGGCGCGCGCACTGATCTGCGATTGGGAGGTTCGTGCCAGGCGCGTGGTGGCGGAGTTCCGCGCCAGTTGCAGCGCGCATGTCACCGATCCGCCGTTGCGTGGCCAGGTCGACGCGCTGCGGCGGGAAAGCGTGGAATTCGGGCGGTTCTGGGATTCCTATGGCGTGCTGGACCGGGAGGGCGGGGAGCGCAGCTTCAACCACCCGCGCGACGGCCTGCTGCGCTACAAGCAGGTGACATTCGATGTTGCCGGGCGACCGGATCTGAAACTAACCATGCTGGTGCCCGCGATCATAGCCATGTAAGTCGCTCGGACGCCGTCATCGCCAGGACCGCGGGCGAAGCGTGACGGCACGACGCGACCTCGTTCGGGTCGGCGCATGGACGCGACGATAAACGAGATCGCTGCGTTGCCGCATCCCTCGCAATGACACGAGCCGTCCGACTCACCCCGCCACGCAGCTTTCAAACCCTCGACGCAGTTGCGGGCGGTTCAGGTTGCGGCCGATGAACACCAGCTTGCTGCTGCGCGCCTCGCCTTCTTTCCACGGCCCGATGAAGTCGCCGTCGGCGATCATGTGCACGGCCTGGAAGGCAAAACGGCGATTGTCGCCGGCGTAGCTCAGAATGCCCTTGGTGCGCAGCAGGTCCGGCCCCTTCTCCTGCAACAGCACGCCGATCCAGGCATTGAATCTTTCCGGATCGATCGGCTGGTCCAGTTCGAAACTCACCGAGGCAACGTCCTCATTATGCTCGTGCTCGTCGTCGCCGTTGAGAAAATCGGGGGCCAGTTCCAGCACGCGATTCAAGTCGAACGCGCGGCGGTCCAGCAGTTCCGCGATCGGCAGGGCGCCACGCTGTGTGCGATGGATCACCGCGAAGCGGTTGATCTGGCGAATGCGATCCTCGACCGCGGCCAGTTCCTCCGACGACACCAGATCGGTCTTGTTCAGCACGATGACGTCGGCAAAGGCGATCTGGTCGCCCGCCTCATGGCTGTCCTCCAGCCGCGCCAGCACGTGCTTCGCATCCACCACTGTGACGATCGCGTCCAGCCGCACCTTGGTGCGCACGCCCTCGTCGATGAAGAAGGTCTGCGCCACGGGGGCAGGATTGGCCAGCCCGGTGGTCTCGATGATGATGCCGTCGAAGCGGTCGCGCCGCTTCATCAGCCCGCCGACGATGCGGATCAGGTCGCCGCGCACGGTGCAGCAGATGCAGCCGTTGTTCATTTCGAACACTTCCTCATCGGTGTCCACGACGAGGTCGTTGTCCACGCCAAGCTCACCGAACTCGTTGATCACCACCGCGTATTTGCGGCCGTGTTGCTCGCTCAGGATGCGGTTCAGCAGCGTGGTCTTGCCGGCGCCGAGATAGCCGGTGAGGACGGTCACCGGCACCAGGCCCGCTGCGTCCGTATTGGTCTCCGCCATTGTCCCATTGCTCCCGCATTTCGTGTCTGTCAGGACGAATATAGGCAGCCGCGGCGCCGTCAACCACTTGCGGCGTCCAGCACCTCCTGGCGCGCCACGGCAAGCCGCGCGGCGACCACCGGCACGTCGAACAGGCGGGCCCGTTCTCGCCCGGCTTGTGCCAATGCGGCGCGGCGGGCCGGGTCATTGGCCAGCGCAAGGATCGCCGCGGCAAGCGCCGCCGGATCGTCCGGATCGGCGTAGCGCGCGGCATCGCCGCCCACTTCGGGCAGCCCGCCACGGTCCGAGCAAATCAGGGCTGCGCCGCAGGCAAGCGCCTCCAACGCAACGAGGCCGAACGGTTCCTGCCAGCGGCTCGGCACGACGACGATGGCGGCGCAGGCCATGGCCTGAAGAACCGCTGCGTGGTCGCGATAGCCCAGCGCATGGACACCAGCGCGTGCCGCGGCCTGCCGCACGGTGCGGGAGAAGTCCGTGTCCGGGCTGTCGGGACCGAATCGATCCGCGCCGATCATTTCGGCGCGCCAGCCGGGGAGTTGCGGCAGGGCGGCAGCACAGGCGGCGACGAAACTGTCGGGGGCCTTGTCGCGTACGATACGCCCACAGAACAGGATCAGCGGTTCGCGGGGGCCGGGCGGTGGCAGGGCGGCGAGGTCAAGCGAATTGTGGATGACCACCGGGTCGAGGCGCGGTGATCTGGCGACGCTTTCCGGTGATGATCCGGCGACGCCTTCCAATAGACGGCGGCGCAGGAATTCCGACGCGCAGATGACGCGCGCCAGCCGTCGCAGCAGCCGCTCGCGCTGGTGCGGCGTGCGGGCGAGACGCATGCCCTGCGGGTCGTTTTGCAGGTTGAGGCAGACGGGCGTGCGCGGCAGCAACCTCGCGAGGGCGAGCGCAATGTCCGGGCGGTTATAGACCTCGACCAGGTCGGGCCGCAGCGCGCGCAGCCGGCGCGCAACGGCGAAGGCGTAGCGGTGATTGGCGTTCAGCGGCAGGAAGCGGGCCAGGTGGACGGCCTCGAACGGCAGATCGCGGAACGGCTCACCAGCCTGCGGCCCACCGATCACGATGGTTGACCCATCTGCCAGGGCAAGGCGGTGCACCAGCAGGCCGATGGCGCCGGCACGGCCTGGCCCGAAGCCCTCCCGGGGCGGCAGCACGGTGACGAAGCGGGACATGGCTTGAGAGGGTCATCGCCAGGCATGCGGCGGCGCTTCCATCTCCCTCGGGAGACGGCATCGGCGCCGGATGCCTCGGCAAGCCGTGTTGGTCATGCCTTTCGCAGCACGAACAACCCTTGCTCGCCGAACAAATTGGCGAGCCAGGGGAAGCGGCGCCAGGGGGCACGGCGGCCAGCGTCGTCGGCGGCGAGCCATTGTTCCACCGCATAGCCTTCCTCGGTGCAGAGATCGAAGAAGTCGTGGATGGTGCACGGATGAATGTTCGGGGTTTCGTACCAGGGCCGGTCCCAGGTCGGCGTCATCGGCATGCGCCCACGGCTGAACAACTGCCAGCGCACCAGCCAGTGGCCGAAATTAGGAAAGCTGACCACCGCGCGGGTGCCGATGCGCAGCATCTGTCCCAGCACGAAGCGCGGGCGCTCCACCGCCTGCAAGGTGCGCGACAGCACCACGTAATCGAACCCGCCATCCGGGTAATGGGCGAGGTCGATATCCGCGTCACCATGCATCACCGGCAACCCGTGGGCGACCGCGCGGGTGACTTCCGCCATGTCGATCTCGATGCCGCGCGCATCGCAACCCTTGGTCTGGAACAAATGGTCGATCAGGGCGCCGTCGCCGCAGCCGATGTCGAGCACGCGCGAACCGGGCGCGATCATCTCCGCGATCAGGTGGAGATCGACGCGCATGTTCTTGGCGACAAAGCGGACCGGATCGTGGGTGGTCATGGCCTGGTGTCGCGGGTTCCGGAGTGACGGCGGCGCGAGGTTCTGTCCGACGCCGCCGCACAATGCAACCTGCGGCGGCGGCCTTGCTGTCGGCCGTCCCCACCTTACTGTCGGGTGGCCACCTTACGGTCGGGTGGCCACCTTACGGTCGGATGGCGACCTTACGGTCGGGTGGCGACCTTACGGTCGGATGGCGACCTTACGGTCGGATGGCGACCTTGCTGTCGGGTGGCGACCTTGCTGTCGGATGGCGACCTTGCTGTCGGGTGGCGACCTTGCTGTCGGGTGGCGACCTTGCTGTCGGGTGGCGACCTTGCTGTTGCCGGCGCCCAACCTCCCCGTCATTGCGAGGCCCGCAGCGCCGCAGCAATCTTGCTCGAGCCGGGAGCATGATGGCTCGCTGCGCTCTGAGGATCGAAATTGCCGCGTCCCTCGCGGCTGGTTCGCAGTCCTGGCAAACCAATACCTGCCATGGCCGGCGAGCAATTCGCAATGACCAGGTTGGCAGGCGCTACAACGTTCGAATCCAGGCCGTTACCGCCTGCACCACCGCCTCCGATTGTTCTGGGAACATGGCGTGGCTGCAATCCTCGATGACCCGCACGGTGACGCGATGCGCGCCCAGGTCGCGCCGGAAGTCGTCGATCGTCTCGCGGGGCCGCCACGGATCCTGCGCGCCTTGCAGGTCCAGCACCGGTGCGGTGCCGGCGGTCCACCATTCCGCCCGCGGCGTCGCGGCGCTGGCCGCGTGCTGGCTCCGGCTTGCGGCGGCATGCCAGCCGGTCAGCCAGTTCGCCGGGGGTTCATGACCGGGCGCGAAGAAGGCGGTTCGCAAAGCGGCACGGCGTTCGGCTTCGGGCAGGCTGGCATCGACGCATTTCGCCAGTTCGGCGCGCAGTTCCGGCCGGACCGACGGCGCCGCCGCGGCCGCCAGCACGACGCCGCGCACCAGATCGGGCCGGTCGGTCGCCACAGTACGCGCGACCCACTGGCCGAATGCGTGGCCCACGACGACAACCGGGCCGGCGTGCTGCGCCTCGATCACCGCCGCCACGTCGCGGGCGTAGTCGTGCAGGGTCAGCCCAACCAGCGGTCCGCTGCTGCCTTGCATGCCGCGCGGCTGCGGCCGCAGCACGCGCAGACCGGCGGCGACAAACATCGCTGCGACATCGTCGAAATCCTCGGAATCGCGGGACGACGATGGCAGCACGACAAGCGGTGGGCCTTCGCCTTCGTCGATGACGTCGATCCGCGCCACGCCGGCATCGACGAGTCTGCGCGTCCTTCGGATCTCCATCGCCTGCTCCTTTATTTGTCCCGCTGCCCGACGCGGCACACCACCGGCATCACGCTGCCCCGGCGATCGCTGTCGTTAAACGCCGCTGCAACCCGGTTCGGCGGACAAAGCCTGCATGAGCCGGACCACCATCGCCATGCTGATCGTCCTTGCGGTCGTCGCCGCGATCCTGGCCGCGCCTCGCATGCAGCAGAGCGCGATCGGCGAACTTCTGCGCGGCAGATGCAATACGTCCCCGCAACCAACGGAATGCTTTCCGGAGCCCAGGACCATCCCGAGCATCGGCACGGCGCACATCACCAGGTAGCGAGCGCCGCACGCCAACCGCCACTCGGCGGCGCGGCGCGGCGTGGCGTGGCGGCGACCCGGGCGCTTAAACCGCCTCGGCGGCAAACCGGCGCGGGGCGACGCAGCAGGCGCAGCCGCCGGGATGCATGCGCGGGCGGGGTGCCGACGCTTCCGGAGGGGCGGAGGCGCCGCCGAGGGCCGGGGCGCATAACACCACCCGCGGTGCCAGGTCGCCGCAGGTCGGGCAGGGCTGCGGCAGTGCGAACTCCGCCATCGGGCGGCTGTCGCTGAATGGGCCGCAGGTCTCGCAGCCATAGTCATAGGTGGGCATCGATACCTCAATGCGGGGATCGGTTTGGCGGTCATCATGCCATCGCGGCAAGCGGCTGGTCCAGGGGCCAAAGCCTATTCGCGCAGTTCCAGCCCCTCCAGCGGAATATTGGTGGTGTTGACGGCAAGCGTCGCAGCGGTCAAGGCGCACACCAGCCAGGCCGCGGCGGCGGCGCCAATCAACCAACCGCCGGCCGGGTCGGCGCGCAGGATGATCGCCGCCGCGAGCGGCGCCAGGAAGCCGCCCAGCCGGCTCAGCCCGAAGCTGATGCCGGCGCCGCGGCCTCGCACCTCGGTCGGGTAAATTTCCGCCTCGTAGGTGTGCAGCAGCGGCCCGTCGAGAAAGATCAGCATCTCCGTCAGGAAGCCGAACAATAGAATCAGCGGCACATGGCTCGAGAGCAAGAAGCCGAGGCCGGCCAGGACATTGAGCGCATACAGCAGTGCCATGCCCCACTTGCGCTGCATGCGCTCGGTGATGAACGCCGAGATCAGGGTGCCGACCGGATAGGCGATCTGAATGATGGCGGTATAGGCCAGCGCATGAACAATCGTGTAGCCGCGCGAGTACAGGATCAGCGGCACGAAGGTGGTGAAGCCGTAGGCGCCGAAACCTTGCATCAGCTCGATGATCCAGGCGCTGAGCGTGCGACGGAGGTAGTGGCGCGAGACCAGCGTGGTCACCGGCATGTGCCGGCTGATGTTGTAAACCAGCGGCGGTGGCGGTTCGAGCGGCGCGCCGGCTTGTTCCGCGATGATCTTTGATTCGATCGCCGCCATGACACGGTCGGCCTCGTCGAGGCGTCCGACGCGTTCCAGCCAGCGCGGCGATTCAGGCAGCCTGAGCCGGATGATCAGTGACGAGAACCCGCCGATCGCGGCGAGCAATAACGCGAGCTTGAAACCGGCGATCGGCAGGCCGGTCAGCGGCACCACAAGCAAGGCGATGAAGCCGCCGACCGTGCCGCCGAGGAAGCCGACCGTCAGTTGCAGGCTGGTCATTTTGCCGCGCACGCGGGCCGGGCTGAGTTCCTGCACATAGGTCGATGACAGCGGCAGTTCCGCGCCGGTGCCGACGCCGGCGATGAAGATCGAGACCAGCAGCATGACCCCGCTATGCGACAGGACCGCGCCGAGGTCGCCGAGCGCGAGTACCACCAGGTCCAGCGTGAATGCATTGCGGCGGCCGATCTTGTCGGCGACAATGCTCAGCGTGATGGCGCCGACGAAGGTGCCCAGGAAGAGTGTCAGCGGCAGCGCCGTGGCATACGACTTCTCGCCGAGAAAGGCGAAGAAGTGCGCGGAGATCGGCCCGATCGAAAACAGCATATAGGAATCGAAGAACGTGCCGAGGGCGATCAGTACGATCACGCCCGCCATGTAGCGCGAAGCCGGGAGCCGTTCGATCCGCGCCGCGATTGGAACGCGGCGGCCTGCGTCGGATGGCATGTTTTGGTTTCCCCCTTTTGGACGTGAGTGTCATTGCGAGCAATGCCGCCACGCAGCAGTCCTGGTCACGTCCCGTAAGGACGAGCTGTGCGCCACGCCGACCGCGGCTGCCGCGTCCCGCGGCGCTTCGCGCGCGGTGCTCGCAATGACAGCGGGGTCGTGGTACCGACATCTCGCATCGTGCCGATTCCGCGCCGCGATCATCTCACGGGCAAACGACGAAGCCTGGTCCGCCCGCACGGTATTTCCGTTCCATGTCGTCGGGCAGCCGGGGCCCATCTCGCGCCGATCGATCAGGGAGTTGGCCATCGGATCGGTGATGTCCTCGATGCGGGTCAGACGCCGGGCGCAGCAATGATCTCACCCGCGAAGCAATGGGTTTTTTTCCGCTGCAAGCATGGCTCGCATCGGACGAACCTTGCGATTGCTCCCGGCGGAATTCCCATCGAATGAAACGCGGCGCCGCGCGCCCGGTCATTTCGTGGCGCCGGCCGGCAGGTTGCGGTACTTCTGCTGCAATTGCTCTGGCGTCAGATAGCATTGCTCCAGACGGTCGAGTTCGGCCATGCCGACCAGGGCATTGAGTTCCTCGAAGGGGACCAGCAGGTCCGGCCGGTCCACCACGCTTCCCGAGCGCAGCGACTCCCGCAGTGCGGCGACGGCATTTTGCATGCCCCTGACGGCGGCTGCGGTGAGCAAGCGAGGATAGATCACCACCGCGACGCCGATGTCCTGCAACTGGCGCGCCGACAGCAGGGGCGTCGTCGAACGCTGCTGAATCCCAAAACCCATGTTGACACAGAGCGGCTTCGGCAGATTGCGAACCAGCGTGGAGATATGATCCACGGTCAGGACGGCATCGGCGAACAACAGATCGGCGCCGGCCTCGGAGTACATGTTCAGGCGGCGGATCACTTCGTCGAGGCCATGGGTGGCGAGCGCGTCGGTGCGCGACATGATGATGAAATCGGGATCGATGCGCGCCGCGGCGGCGGCACGGATCTTTTGCGCGCCCTCGGCGGCGGCGATGACCTCCTTGCCCTTCATATGCCCGCAGCGCTTCGGCCAGACCTGGTCCTCGATCATGACGCCGGCAAGGCCGGCATTTTCGAAGCCGCGCACGGTGAAATGCACATTGACGGCGTTGCCGTAGCCGGTGTCGGCATCGGCCATCAGCGGTAGGTTGCAGCAGGCGGCCAGGGCGCGGACGACGCGCAGGTTTTCCTCGAGCCCCATCACGCCGACATCGGCCCAGCCGAGGCTGGCCTCGCTGATGCCGGCGCCGGAGATGAAGCCCGCGGCGAAGCCGGATGCTGCGGTGATCCGGGCACTGAATCCGTCGAACACGCCTGGCATCGCCAGGATTTCGGGCGCTGCTATGAGTTCGCGCAGCCGCTGGGCCTTGATCATGTGTGCGCTTCCTCCGTCGTGGTTGTGGGTGCCGGAGCGCCCGGCAGGCGGCAGCGGAGCGGCGAGGCGGGCTCGCCGCGGGCCACGGGTGACCGCGGTTTCTCCGTCACTATGCGGCGGAGTCCGATGAGCCTTTGAGGTGCCTCAGTGATACGCCACGAAGCACTTGTCCGACATGAAGACATGGGTCTCCACGTAGTCGAACACTTCGGGCTGCTTGCCCAGCGCCTGCATGCCGCCCATCAGCGCCATCCAGTTCAGCATCTCATGCTGTCCCGCTTGCTCCATCTGGCCGCGCGTCCGTTCGCGCCAGAAGCCGAAATCGCCGTGCTTCAGCGCATCGAACATCGCGCGATCGGCGGCGTGGTCGGGCCACAGATAGCCATTGGTCGGCGAGAGGAAGCAGTGCGACCAGCTCGACGATGCGATCACCGCGACGCGCCAGGGCGACTCCGCCAGCACTGCCGCGATCGCCTTGCCCACATCCATGCAGCGCCAGGGCTGCGGCGCGGGCGGATCCTCCGGCATCTCGGTCGGTCGCGGCGGCTGGAACAACGCCGCCATGCCGCCCTTGGCGTGGATCAGGTTGCTGCCGTAGCAGTTGATCGCGAACGGAATCACGGGCCAAGGGAAGCCGCGCCGGTCCCAGTCGAGGTACAGCAGCGTATTCGTGAAGGCGTGCGCGAGGCCGTCGATATGCAGTGGCTTGTAGGCATATGCCACGTCCACGCCGCGATCGATCAGGGCACGCGCGATGTGGTTGGCGGCGGCACGTTGGCCGGGCAGGTGCATCTGCCACTCGCCGCCTTCGCCCCAACGGTTGGGCTTGCCGCCGTTGCCGTTATGCCAGGGCCGGATCGCGAAATCGGCGTCGAGCCCCATGATGCAGAAGGGCGGGATGATGTCCTCGCGGAAATTCTCGTATTGGTCGTCGCCGAAGATCAGCACGATGTCCGGATTGAAGCGGTCCAGCGCATGGCGCACGGCACGGAAGCCGTCGGCCAACCGCGCCGCGTATCGCCGGGCCGAGGAGACCCCGGCATCGTTGCCCAGCTCCGCCAGCAGCGCGTCCGGCCAGTTGGCGCGATCCTTCTGCCGCGCCGGCACATTGGGCGCGGTGAGCAAGTGGTGGAAGCCGCCCGGCAGGCGTTCGTCCGGCAGCAGCAGGCCGGGGTAATGGGTGCAGCCAAGGCCAAGGATCTCGCCCATCGACGCCACTCCTCCGCATGGTTGGTGCCGGTTGTTGCGGCAAGGCTAGGCGCGAGGCGGGCGCGGTGCAACGTGCCGGGGGCAACCGCTGGGCGCCGCCGCGCCTAGCAACCCAATGGTAATCGCATCATGATGACGGCATGGCGACTCCGGCAAAAACTGCCCGGCATGCCGAATTGCCGACCGAGCAAGCGCAGGCGCGGCGGTTCGGCAAGGCGCGCACGGCGCAGACCGGCGCTTTGCTCGAGGACTACGTCGAGCTGATTTCCGACCTGCTGGACTCCAATGGCGAGGCGCGTCCCACCGACATCGCGCGCCGACTTGGCGTGTCCCACGCCACCGCCATCAAGACCATCGGCCGCTTGAAGCGCGAAGGGCTGGCCAGCGCCAAGCCGTATCGCGGCGTGTTCCTGACCGAGGGTGGCGAGCGTCTGGCCGGGCGAGTGCGCGCGCGTCACCGGCTGGTGGTGGACGTGCTGAAGGCGATCGGCGTGCCGGTTGAGGCGGCGGAGCAGGATGCGGAAGGCATCGAGCATCACGTATCCGACGTGACGCTGGCCGCGTTCGGCCGGTTCCTGCGACGGCAAGGGTAGCGCTCCAGCGCTCACCACGGAGTGCGTCACGCCGTCGGGCAACCGTCAGTTGCCATGGACGCGAGCATAAGTTGATGATGACCGTTTCATGCATCCACGGCGCCTCTTCTGCCACAGGATGGGCTGTCGGGATTCTTTACAATCGTTCGGATGCAGAACGACAGGGAGCAACAATAGTCCCGTTGAATCAATGCATTAGCGGACTGGCGCGGCAATTGCATCAACTCAGCGTTAATTGCGTAATGGCAAGTGCCTGTTTGCCATCGCGGCGCACGGTCAGGCGCCGGCTGACCACACGCCTACTCAACGGGAGGAGACCATGACGACACGGCCTGCCATTGCAGTTGCGACGGCCCTCATGCTCGCCGCCGGAATTGGCGCGGCGCATGCCACCGTCAACTTCACCACGTTCGTCACAGCGTCCGACATCGCAACGGTCGAGGGCGGCAATGACGCGACGATCGCGTTCAACTATGCCGGCAACCAGTTCGTCGGGTCGGTATATTTCGGTAATGATAACAACCAGCTCTATGCCACCAGCCTCACCGGCGGCAGCGTGCAGCCGTATGGCAGTCCGATCCCGGGCTTTACCGGCGAGGTCGTGGTGGGCGCCGGCCTCGGCCAGGCCGGCTTCGCCAAGGGCGCGATCTACGCCGGCAACGGGTCGGGACCGCAAATCTACTCGGTGCCGCAATCGGGTACCCCGACGCTGTTCGCCACCGTCCCTGATGGCGGCAATGTCCGGCAGATCTTTTTCGATCCCGGCTCCGGCTTCGGCGGCAACATGCTGGTAACGACAAACCTGGGCGATGTTTACAAGATTACTTCGTCCGGATCGGTCTCGCTCCTCGCCTCGATCGGCTTCGACAGCGAGGGGATGGACATAGCATCCTCGGCTGACGGCACCTATGCCGGCGATCTGCTGGTGGGTTCCGAGGGCGCGGCCGAGGTCCACGCCATCACTCCGGGCGGCGCAGTTCTGTTGCTGCCCCTCGTCAATGCCGGCAACAGTCCGACCGACCTTCCCGAAGCCGAGACCGTGAGCACGGTGCCTGACAATATTTGCAGCGCCGGCAATCCGGTAGAAGGTTTCTACGTTGCCAACTATCCGGTCGATATCCAGAAGGCGGCGGCGAGCCAGTTCTGCGGCCTCGCAGGCGATACCATCGTCACTGGTGAGTTCAGCAGCAATTCACCGGTCTGGGACCTGCACTGGAACGGAACGGACTTCGTCGTGACGCAGGTCGGCACACTGCCGGACCAGTCCGAGGATGGCATCTTCGTCACGGCGCAGCGTCTCTCCGACATCGGTGTTCCGGAGCCGGCCACCCTGGCGGTGCTGGGAACCTCGATCGCGTTCCTGCTCGGCGCACGCCGGCGCCGGCCCAGCTGAACGGCCGGGTCCGGCCGCAGCCAGTGCGGCCGGGCGATCTCTGTGCGGTTGGCGCTGCGAGCCGGAACCGCCACTGGCCGTTTCGCCGCGGATGGGATACGCGGAGGCGATGTTCGCCAGCCTCCGCGATACCCGCATCTACTTCGACATCGAAGGCGCCGGCCTGGTCCCCGACGGGCCATTGATGCGCGAACGCCGCGTCGCAATGCTGGTCCACGGCGGCCCGGGCGGCGATCATTCCGGCTTCAAGCCCGCCTTCTCACCGCTGGCGCAGCGATTGCAACTCGTCTATTTCGACCATCGCGGCCAGGGCCGCTCGGGGCGAGCGGATCCGCACGCCGATCCCAGCCGCTTCACGCTGGATGAAAACGCGGCGGACATGGAGGCGCTGCGGCAGTACCTGGGCGTCGGTCCGGTGGTGTCGATCGGCACCTCCTATGGCGGCATGGTCGCAATGGCGCATGCGGCGCGTCACCCGGGCGCGGTCTCGCATCTGGTACTGATCGTGACCGCCGCGCATGGCGGCTTCATTCCTGCCGCCCAGGCGATCGTGCGCGAACGCGGCACGCCGGAGCAACAGCGTGTCTGCGAGACGCTGTGGGCCGGCGCGTTTGGCTCGGCGGGAGAACTGCGACGCTATTATGAAATCATGGGCCCGCTCTATGCGCGCCGTTACGACGCGGCGACGAGCGTGGCGACGCAGAGCCGCTCGATCCACAGCCCCGAACCGCTGAATCGCGCGTTCGGCCCGGACGGCTTCCTGCGGCGCTTCGACCTGCGGCCCGAACTGCCGCGCATCGCCGCGCCGACCCTGATCATCGCCGGCCGCCACGACTGGATCTGTCCGGTAGCGTTCTCGGAAGAGATTCAGCGGCTGATCCCGGGCTCCAGGCTGGCGGTATTCGACGACAGCAGCCACTCCGTCCGGGTCGATGCGCCAGAGGCGATGCGGCAGGCGATCCGCGAGTTTGTCGAAACGAACCCGTGACCGGCCCGGGTGGTCCTGTTACGGTTCAGAAACAGCAACCCAATTCTTAATCACGTCTGCCCGGTACCGGTTGCAGCGGCCGGTTAGCCGTGCGATACGAAACGATCAAACTACGAAATGTGTGGAGTCCGCCCCCGGATGCAGGAACGCTTCGACGCGGCCTTTTTGTTCGGCCAGCTTGGCAACCTGGCCGATGCGCTGGGCGAGGGCTGGTCGGTCGAGGATAATTACGCCTGGGCAATCGGTGACGAGAGCAGACTGACCCTGCCGCTGCCGGGCGGCAGGGCGCGCTACCGACTGCGGCTGACAGTCAGGCCATGGGTGCATCCCGGCCGGTGCGAGGCGCAGCGGTTGGAATTTGCCACCAGTGCCGGGCCTCTGGCCAGTTTCAACCTCGATCGCCAGACCACCATCGAACTTGCCCTGCCACCGGAACAAACCAGCGGGCGCCGGGACATTGCTTTGATCCTGCGGCACCCCGATGCGTTCCGGCCGAGCGACGTGAAGCCGATCAATGATCGGCGTCTGTTGAGTTTGTGCTTCATGTCGGGCGCGTTGCAGCGCGAGCGGGAGGATGCCAACAGCGTCGCCGCGCCGGACTGCCACCTGATCATAGCCGGCGATGATCAGGCCACGCAGATCGCTGAAATCATTGGTAGATTGCCGGCGCTGCGGCGCCGGGTCCGCTGCCACCTTGTCGCTGCGGGGCAGCCGAACGGGGCAATGCTGCGGCAGGTCGACGCGGCCTCCGGCGCTGTCGTTTGTTGGCAGCAGGTCGGGATGGACGCTGCGACGCGCTCGACTCTGCGCCACATTGTGCCGGCCGGCAGCGACGTGCGGCGGTTTCCGGCACCGCGCTTGAATGCTCTCTGGCCGTTCCAGGCACCCGACAACCGGCTATTACCGGAGTCCGGTCGTTATTCGGGCGGGCGCTATCCGTTCGGCGACCGTATCGGTGCCAGCCTCGCCAACCTGCCATTCCCCGACGATGTGTTGCTGCTGGCGTACCATAACATGGCCGAAAAGGAATTGCCGGACCTGGGCGCCGGGCTCGCCGGGGATGCGGCCGCCTGGCGTAAGCTCGACGAATCCTGCGATGTGACCATTGCCGATTTCATCCTCGACAATTTATTACACCAACGGTTGTTCTTTGCCCCACCCTCGCCTACCGGCGCGTTGCTCCGCCATATGATTCTTCAATTGCTCGCCGGGTCGCCCCTGCAGCAATGCTGCGATCAGGCGACGCTCACCCAAGAGCTGGATTTCCTGTTGACGGGCTATCTTGGCCGGCGCGTGGAGTTGCCAATCCATCCGCTGGTGGCGCGGCATTTCAGGCTCGGCTGGTGGCAGCCGGACATGCGATATCGCTGGCACGGCAATCGATTCACTTATGACGAATACGCCCTCTACTACCTGCGGTGGATGCCGTGGCGACGCTAGCACGTTCAATCCTCATCTACGCGAACTGCCAAGGCGAGGAGCTCCAGCAGACCGGCTGTGCCATGCCAAGTCTGGCTGGCCGACTCGGGTTCAAATGGATTCCGTTGCATCTGGTCACCGGCGATGACTGGTCCAGGCGCTACGGCCAAGACTTCATGGCGGATGTCGCGGTGTTGTGGGAGCAGGTGGAGACGGGACCGCCGTCAGAGCATCGCGAAGAGCTGCATCGGCGCTTGCCCAGGGACTGTCAGATCGTGCGGTTTCCACCATTCAGCGCGCTGTGTCTTTGGCCGTTCGCCGGCAACGATCCGCGGCTCGCCGATGATCCCGCGCGCTATCCCTGGTCGGACTCGGTGGCGGCGAGCCTGGCGACCGAGGATCTGCCGGACGAAGCGTTGTTTCAGCGTTACCTGGCAATCAGCACGGAGCGCATGCCGGACCTGGAGCGTCGCCTGCGCCTGGATATAGCGCGCTGGCGCGCCTCGGACGCGGCATCAGACATCCGGTTGACCGCCTGGGTGGAGCAACGCTTCCGCCGCATCAAACTGTTCCACACCGCCGGCCATGTCACCGCTGCTGCGATCACGTTCCTGATGCGGCAACTGCTGCAACGCACGGCACTGATCCCACGCGCGTCGCTGGTGACCCTGCATGACGAAATCGATATGCTGCTACGTCATCATGAGGGCCAGGATTTCGAGAGCGTGCCACTGCATCCGCTGGTTGCCGAGCGCCTTGGATTACAATTTCATGACCCGAATGCGCTTTATCGTTGGCACGGACACCAATGGAGCTTCCGAGAGTACATTCTGCGCTATATCCACTGGGCACCCTATCTCGGCTGAACGCGGCCGCGAAAGGCCTCTGAGAAACGCAGCAAGGGGAGTGGCTGATGGGTTCCGTGCCGTTGATGGAATTGATTGCGGGCACTCTGGGCATTTCGCCCGCCGAACTGACTGAGGCCTCGGACATGCGCAACACCCGCAAGTGGGACAGCCTGCGACATGTCATGCTGATGACCGAGCTGGAAACCAGTTATGGCCTTTCACTCAGCGACGAGGACATGCTCGATGCCGTATCGGTTGCCAGGATCCGCGCCTTGCTCGAACGGCACGGTGTGGCAGTGGCATAGGCGCGCGCGGGAATCCGCCGATTATCCTAACGCTCGTGGCGGCAACAGCCGTATCGCAGGTCCGCGCGACGCAATCGTTGTGTACTGGGAATAGTGTCTTGACGAGAACAGAGACCGGCGCCACCGTGCCTGGCGCGCTGCCGCGTCATTGCGGGGACCGCAAGCAAGGGTGATTGCGGGGACCGCAAGCAAGGGTGATTGCGGGGA
>DATJNA010000212.1:0-2366 GCA_035508435.1 Acetobacteraceae bacterium
TGATCACCTCGATGCGCTGGGGACGAGCACTCATATCAGCACTCATATGAGTGCTCTGATCAGAACTCTCGTCGTCGGCCGAGTCATTGATGTCCCTCGTCATGACTGGACATGACAGCAGAATCAGCCGCGCTATTGCAATGTGGCCCGCTACGCTTACGTCCTCGGCGTATCCATCCGGTGAACGCCGCAGCGCCCGTCACCTTCTGCGGGAGTCCCGATGCGGCGGCGTCTTCCGGTATTCGATATGCGTAGCGCCGCGGCCACATTGCGGTAGCGGGGCCAGTTCTGCTGGCATGGCCAGTCATGACGACGGACATCAACGCCCCCTCTGGGGACGGGAGTTCTGATCGAAGCACTCATGGCCCAAGCGGTCCTCCTTCAGGAGCTACAGAAGGACACTCCAGAGGGGCCAAGCATGCACGACCGGTGGTGGCGAAATCTACACGTGGCAGGCCGGCCGCTTACCCTGCAACCAACTGCCGCAGATTCCACGGCCAGTAATGATCGGCACGAGCCGCCGGTTGGTGCACACCTACGCGGACATAAACGACGACATCTCATGGAGCACGGCCACCGAAGCAAGGGCCAAGCTGCTGATGCAGGTCAACAGTGCCCTGGGCGGGAACCGACCGCTCCTGGGAGTATTGCCTTGTAGGCCGGATATCATCCCGCGCTCGATCATCCTTGCAAATGCGGAAGTCCATGCCTGAATCAAGGCAAGACCCCGCCGGACGTCACCCAGTCGGCGATGCCACCAGCGCCCGATCCAGCGTATCCACCAGCCGGTCGCATTCCGCCCGTGTGATCACCAGCGGCGGCGACAGCACGATGACATTGCCAAACCGCCGCCCGCCGCCGCCGCGCCCGACGATCACGCCCTCGCGCAGGCAAAACTCCGCCACCGCGCTCATCACCGATGCATCCACCGGCTCCTTGCTGGCCCGACTCTTCACGAGCTCGACCGCCTGCAGCAGTCCCTTCCCCCGCACGTCGCCAACCACTTCATGCCGCATCAGCGAGCGCAGGCCATCCCGCAGATACGCGCCCATCTCGGCTGCTCGTTCTGCCAAACGCTCCGCCTGGAGAATCTCGATATTGCGCAGCGCCACGGCCGCGGCGACCGGGTGGCCACCATACGTGTTCACCTGCACCACCTGGCGGTTTTCGGCAGCCTCACCATAGAAGCTCTGGAACACTGGGTTCTTCACCGCGGTGGCGGCGATCGGCATGTAGGCACTGGAGATGCCCTTGGCCAAAGCGATGATATCGGGCGAAATCCCATAGTGCTGGTGTGCGAACATTTTCCCCGTGCGGCCGAAGCCGTTGATCACCTCGTCCACGTGCAGCAGGATGCCGTAGCGGCGGCACACCGCTTCCACCTCCTTCAGGTACTCAGCCGGCGGCACCGCGACGCCGATGCCGCTCATGATTGGCTCGACGATCACCTCGGCGATGGTGTCCGGATTCTCCCCCAGGATCGTGCTTTCGATGTTCTTCACGCACGCCAGGCCACAACTCGGATAACTCAGGCCGAACGGGCAGCGGTAGCAGTATGGCGGCGCGACATGGATGAAATCGCCAGAGAACGGCTCGAACTTCGCCTTGCGGTCGCCCATCCCGCCGGCATCGAGCGTGGCCAGCGTGGTGCCGTGGTAAGCGAAATAGCGGCTGACCGTCTTGAAGCGAAATTCGCCGGGACGTTCGTGCCTCTGGTACTGGCGCGCGATCTTGAACCCAGCCTCGTTCGCCTCCGACCCCGAATTGACGAAGTAGATGTGGTAGTCGCCGCCGAGCAACGTATTGATCTTTTCCGCCAGCCCCGCCGCCGGCACGTTCATCTGGGTGTGCGGGAAATATGCCAGTTGCTGTAGCTGGTCCGCCGCGACCTCGGCGAGCTCGCCCCTGCCGTAGCCGATGTTGACGCACCACAGCCCTGCCATGGCGTCGAGATAGGCAGTGCCGTCGGCGTCGTAGATCGTCGATCCGCGCGCGCTGGTCACCACGATCTGCTTCCCCTCCAGCACCTTGTGCTGGACGATCGGGTGAAGGACGTTCCCCAGGTCCTGGCGGACCACAGCAGCGCGGATTTCCGGATCGGGGGCGTTGGTAAGCGACATGGCGACCTCTCGAGATTGTCCCGCCGTGGGGACCGCGACACGCCAAAGCTTACACCGCGATGTAAGCCTTTCCCAAATCCAGCGTCACCTCGTGGGTCTCATGACCTAACGCACGAAAGCGCGGCCGAGCTGAATCACGGCAGGCCCGCCGATCACAATGAACAGACACGGGAAAATAAACAGGATCATGGGCATGGTCAGCATGACGGGGAGGCGCGCGGCGCGCTCCTCGAACCGGGTCAGCAT
>DATJNA010000213.1:0-10896 GCA_035508435.1 Acetobacteraceae bacterium
CGAGCAAGTGGCGGCCGTAGCCGGCGAGGACGTGCACGATGCCGAGCATGGCCGCGATCCGCGCGGGCATGGCCTTGCCGTCCCGAGCCTTGCGGCGATCGGGCCGGGCAGCGAGGCCGGCGGTGGCGGTGGCAGCGGACATCGTCTCGCTCGCTAACTCCCTGAGCCAGGAATAGTTTGTATTACTAACTGCATCCTGGGCAAAAGTCAAGCACTTCCCGCCGGCGCGGGCGGCGCCAGCCGCCGGACCCGGTGCCGTTGCATCATTGTGAAGCCGCGGCTCCGCAAAGAACCCCCTTGCACGAAATGTAGCCGAGGCTACATCATGCACCCGAGGCAGGAGACCAGGACGGATGAGTGACGTTGTACTTGGGCGAGGCCTGACCGACCGGACCACGCTGGCGATCCGAGAGGTGCTGGCCGGGCGCCGCCGCAGCCCATGGTCGGCGCTGCTGTTCGCCGGTCCCGCCGTGACCGCCTCCATCGCCTACATGGACCCGGGCAATTTCGCCACCAACATCCAGGCCGGGGCGGGGTTCGGCTATACGCTTTTGTGGGTGGTCCTGCTGGCGAACCTGATCGCCATGTTGTTCCAGGCGCTGTCGGCCAAGCTGGGCATCGTCACCGGCCGCAACCTTGCCGAGATGTGTCGCGAACAATTCCCCGCCCCGGCGGTCTATGCCATGTGGGCAGTCAGCGAAGTGGCCGCCATGGCCACCGACCTTGCCGAGTTCCTGGGCGGCGCCATCGGCCTTTCGCTGTTGCTGCACACCTCCTTGCTCACCGGCATGGCCGCGACCGCGGTGGTGACGTACGGCATCCTGATGTTCCACGGCCGCGGCTTCCGCCCGGTCGAACTGATCATCGGTGGGCTGGTGGCGACCATCGCCATCTGTTACCTGGTCGAGATGTTCATCGCGCCGGTGAACTGGCCCGCCGCAGCGGCGCACTCCGTGCTGCCGGCCATGCCCAATGCGGCGGCGCTGACCATCTCCGTCGGCATCATCGGTGCCACCGTGATGCCACATGCGGTGTACCTGCATTCCGGCCTCACCCAGCACCGCGCGCCGGCCCGCAATGACACCGAGCGCCACAAGCTGCTGCGGTTCTCGAATGCCGAAGTGATCATCGCCCTGTCGATCGCCGGCCTGGTGAACCTGGCGATGGTGGCGATGGCCTCCGCCGCGTTCCACGCCGGACACAGCGAGGTGTCGGAAATCGAGACCGCCTACCACACGCTGACGCCGCTGCTGGGCGGCGCGGCAGCCGGCGTGTTCCTCATTTCGCTGATGGCCTCCGGCATCTCCAGTTCGGCCGTCGGCACCATGGCCGGGCAGATGATCATGCAGGGCTTCGTCGGCTTTCGCATTCCGATCTGGGTGCGGCGGCTGGTGACGATGCTGCCGGCTTTCGTGGTGGTCTGGCTGGGCGTGAATGCCACCCAGGCGCTGGTCATCAGTCAGGTGGTGCTGTCGCTGGCTCTGCCAATCCCGATGGTCCCCCTGGTGTTGTTCACCCGCCGCAGCGACATCATGGGCCGGTTCGTCAACGGCCGCCTGATGACTCTTGGGGCGGTTGCCGGGATGGTGGTCATCCTCGCGTTGAATATGGTGCTGCTGCTACAGACGTTCGGCGTGCCGATACCGGGATTGCCCGCCAGCTAACGCTGCGACCCGATGCGATGGCGCACGGGAGCGGCCGATCCATCATGCCAAGGCCTGCATCACTTGCGCCCGCCGGCAAGCTCGCGCTTCATCACGCGCAGCCCGGGCGGAGCAAGGAAACCACCCATGACAACCGTAGAACACGGCCTGATCGCGATCGACAAGATGGGAACCAAAGTACTGTTCCTCGACCCCCACACCTACGCCACCGAAGTCGTGCTGGACGGCTTCCGCAAGACCGTGCACGAATTGCTCATCGTCGCGGCAACCGGGCTCGCCTACGTGCCGATCTTCGGCGACGGGGTGCACGGCCGCAATCCCAATCCGCAACACCACGTCTGCGTGTTCGACCTGCACCGGCGCGCGCTCGTCACGACCATCGACACCGCGCCCTATATCGCGCCGCACACGCTGCGGCTCGGGCCCGACGGCCTGATCTACATCACCTGCGAGAACGCCGCGGTGGTCGCGCTGATCGACCGCGACACCAACCGGATCGTCGACACGATCGATACCGGCTCGACCAACGGCCACCGCCTGGTCATCGCGCCAGACGGCCAGCGCCTCTATACCGAGAACGAAGAGGATGCCACCGTTTCGGTGATCGACCTGCCGCGCCGCAAGCTGCTGGGCAAGATCGAAACCCCGAGGCCGCTGGCCGGCATCACCATTTCCGCCGACAGCCGCACCGTGATCGCGGTCGATGACGACCAGCCCGTACTGCTGTTGATCGACACCGACGCCGGCAGGCTGCGCCAGGAAGTATTGCTCGAGGACGTGCCGAAGCCGGCGCAGATCGCGCGCTACGCGCCGGATTTCAGCGTGCTGGCCGTCACCAGCGTCCGCAGCGACACCGTCAGCCTGATCGACCCGTCATTCACCGGGCAAACCGCGATCAGGGTCGGCAGGCAGCCGATGGACATGGCGTTCCGCGGCGACGAATTGTTCATCGGCTGCCAGGGCGACGGCTCGGTGCACGTCATCGACATCCCCGGCAGGCGCCACAAGACCAGCTTCGCCGCTGGCACCGGCTGCGAGTCGCTGGGGTTTTTCTAGACTCCGCGGCCAGGGGACACGATCGGCCGGCAACACATTACTTGCTCGCGAATGCCATTTCTCTGCCTCTCTGTGCAGGGAACGAGGCAGGCAATGGTTGTGGTTCGCGGCCATCGCGGTGTTCGCAAGCCAGCCCTTGCCACGGCCGGCTGCCCCGGCCGCGTTCGCGATCGCGTCCAAGTTCAGTGCAGCTCACCGGCGGTTCCGTATCCAGCGAATCGGACCGCTATCACAACATATACCTGAAGTTCCAGGCCGCCGCCGTGGCGCCGGCAACCGCGGCAACGCCGCCCGTCCGGGTTGCGACAGGCCACCCTCCGGATTGAGACGGATGGCACATTGCTCTGAGACGCAATCGCTAACATCGCCGCCATGCTCTGTGCGACCCACCGCCCGCATATCGCATCCGCGGTGCGCGGGCCAGCAAGGGAGCAAGCCATGCCGTTCGACAATCTGGAATTCGCGGGGGAATCGGCAAAGTTCGAACAAAGCTGGTCCACCGTCAAATCGGCCTATCCAGCCGATTTCTTCAACAATGGCGGCGTTGACCGGCATCGCACCGGGAAACGCGTGGCGAGCGGAATGGCCTCCGGCGCATCGCTCGGCCTCTCCGCGGCGCAGTTGGCCACCGGCACGTCCTCGCTGGCGGTGGCCGGCGCCGTGGTCGCCGGCGCCGCGGTATCCGCGACCGGCGTGGGACTGGTCGCCGCAGGCGCGGCATTGACCGTCGGCTCCATGGTCAACAACGCCCGGTCGCTGGTCAAGACGCTGGAGCATCATTCAAATCTGAAGATCATCAAGCTGCGATACGATGCCGGTGAATACAATGTCTGCCGCTGCCGTGGCAACGGCCGTGGCATGGACAAGGATCATGCGTGGATCGGCACCGAGGTGCTGCCGTACATCATCCGCCAGAAACAGGAAAAGACAGTGAAGAAGGGCGTCGGCGTCCTGCCGGGTGTCAGCCTGGGCGTGAGTGCGTATTCAATCGGCCGCTGGGCATACAAGTCGATCGCCGGAACCAAGGGTGTGATGCGCAGCTTCGCCGCGCATGTGCTGGCACGGCACCTGATCACCCATGACTGCAAACTGGCCGAGGACATCGTCGCGGAGCTGTTGTCGGTCGTCGAGATGGTGAAGCTGAAGACGCACGACTCCGACGCGGTCGGCGCGGCGATCAAGGACAAGATGAAGTCGGTCTGAGTCCGCCTGATTGGACCGGGCCGAGGGCAGCGCACGCGGCAGTGGCCGGGGCGATCGATCGCTGTCGCGCTTGGCAGCCATCTCTGTGGTCGGATCCGAACCCGCAATCCAGGCCGGGTCACGATCGTCTTGCACACCGCCGCACCGGCCCGATAGTGAGAAGGGCATGGCAGCGTACCTGACCTCGATCGCCGTCACCGCCGGCATCTATGCGCTGATGGCGCTGGGCGTGAACCTGACCTGGGGCCTGGCGGGGATGATCAATCTCGGGCTCGCCGGGTTCTTCGCCGTCGGCGCCTATACCACAGCGCTGCTGACCAAGGCCGGCTGGCCGATCCCGCTCGGTGTCGCCGCCGCCGCCGTCTCGGCCGCCGCCACCGGCGCGCTGGTCGCGGTGATCACCGCCCGGCTGCGCAGCGACTACCTCGCGATCGTCACCCTCGGCTTCTCCGAATCCGTGCGCATCGCCGCCGCCAATGAGATCTGGCTGACCAACGGCTCCGACGGCATCGCCGGCATTCCTGGCCCATGGCGCGGCATCATCTCTCCGCAAGCCTTCGAGCAATGCTACCTGGTCATCGTGCTGGCGGTGCTGGCGGTGACCTTCCTGCTGCTGCAACGCCTGTCGCGCGCGCCGTTCGGCCGCGTGCTGCGCGCCATCCGCGACGACGAGGACGTCGCCGCCGTCGCCGGCAAGCATGTGCTGGCGTTCAAAGTGCAAGCCTTCGCGCTGGGCGCCGCGGTGCTGGGCATCGCCGGGGCGCTCTACGCGCACGACACGTCCTATGTCGCCCCCGACATCTTTGCCCCCTTGCTCACGCTGAACATTATCCTGGCCCTGGTCGCCGGCGGCCTCGGCAACAACAGCGGCGCCGTACTGGGCGCCGCGCTGATCGTGGCCCTGCTGGAGGGCACGCGCTTCATCGCCCCGTTGCTGTGGTTCCTGACCCCCGCTCGGGAAGCGGCGATGCGTGAGCTGCTGATCAGCGTACTGCTGCTGATCATGTTGCGCCTGCTGCCGGGTGGCATCTGGCCGGAGCGTGCGGGTGAAACCGCGCGCTGACGGGCAGAAGCCGCGAGTGCGCTGACTGACAGGGCCAGTGGCACGGATCATTGAATGCTTCTCTGCGCCAGAGAAGGGTGCAAAGACCCCTGCCTGTGAGCAACGGCTTGCGTCGGCGCGCATCGGCGCAGGCGCGCCATCTACGGCTCCGCTGCCGCGGCGAGATGCCTCGATATGCCGCGGCGAGATGCCTCGACATGCCGCGGCGAGACGCCTCGACACGCCGCGGCGAGACGCCTCGACATGCCGCGGCGAGATGCATTGAAATAACGATGCCGGCATCGGCAGCACATCCCAACCCGCCCGGCGCGTCTCAAATCCCGATCGCCGCCTTCACCTTCTGCCTGGTCAGCGGCAGATCGCGCAGCCGCTGCCCGGTCGCGTGCGCCACCGCATTGGCGACCGCCGCGGCCGCCGGGCCCTGCCCGCATTCGCCGGCGCCAAGAAACGGCATCCCCGGCCGGTCGATCACGTGCACCTCCACGCTGTCGGGCACCGCGTCGAAGCGCATGATCGGATAGCTCGCCCAGTCCAGACTGGTGACACCCGACGCATCGAACGTCGCGCTTTCATACAGGGTCCAGCTCGTGGATTGCAGGATCGCGCCTTCGACCTGATTGCGCAGCCCGTCGGGGTTCACCACCTGGCCCGCATCCACCGCCGCCACGGCGCGCACCAGCCGCGTGCGCCCGGTCTCATGCTCGACCGCCAGTTCCGCGGCGACGGCACAATACGCCGCCAGGTTCTTGTAGCGGGCGAAGCCAAAGCCGTAGCCGTGACCGGCCGGCGGTTTCGCACCCCATCCGAACCCTTCCGCCGCACGCTTCACCACCGCCTTGGCGCGGTCATCGTCCAGATGGGCCAAACGGAATGCCACCGGATCGGCGCCTGCCGCTGATGCCAGCTCATCCATGAAGCTCTCGATCGAGAACACGTTCATGTAGCCGCCCAGCGCCCGCATCGCGGAGACACGCAGCGGCATCTGCGGAATGAAATGATAGACCACCCGCGCGGACGGCAGGTCATAACCTGGAATCGAATTGCGGTCGCCGCCACCCTCCGGCAGCGGGATCGGCCTCGGTGACGGCGGTTCGAACGGCTGTGCCAGCAGACGCCCCGCCAGCAACGACCCGGCGTTGCCGGGCCGGGTGGAGTGCGTATTGCTCCACACCGCGTAGTTCCAATCGACGATGTGTCCGTGCCCGTCCAGCGAGGCATGCACCTGCGACACCATCGCCGGCCCGAGCGGCTCCCACCCGTTCTCCTGCTCTCGCATCCATTGCAGCCGCACCGGCTGCCCCGGCATCGCGCGCGCAATCAGTGCCGCGTCCGCCGCGGCATCGTCCGCACCGTTGTGGCCATAGCAGCCGGAGCCTTCGACATGGATGCAGTGCACCTGCGCTGGCGGCATGTTCAGCAGTTCGGCGATGGCGGCGCGGTCCGGGTACACGCCCTGGCTGTGCGTCCAGATCGTCATCATACCGTCCCGCAACTGCGCCACGGCGCAGGAGGGACCGATCGAGCCATGCATCTGATACGGCCGGGTATAGCGCGCGCTGAGCATCTTGGCGGTGCCCGACGGCGGCGTGCCGCGGTTCAGCACGCTGATGTCCTGCGCCGGCAGGCTGGCCAGATGCGCGAAGATGTCCGCCTGCGGTGGCAGCGTTCCCGCCGCCGCCTGCCATCGCGCGCCGGCCTCCAGCGCGCGCATCGCCTTGATCGCCTGGAACTCCTGCCGCGCCACCACGGCGACGAAGCTGCCGTCCTGCACCACCTGCGTCACGCCGGGCATCACCGCGACGGCGCTGGTATCCAACGCCGCCAGCCGCGCGCCGGGATGCGGCGGCCGCACCACCCGCGCATGCAGCATCCCCGGCAGCCGCATGTCCTGCACGAACGCCTGCCCGCCGGTGGCCTTGGCCGGAATATCCACCCGCGGCACATTCGTGCTCACCACGGTATAGGCACCCGGCGCCTTCAGTTGCGTCTCCGGCTGCGCCACGACGTGCAGGATGCCGGGCGGGACCAGCGCGCCATAGTTCAGCCGCCGCCCGTCCGGCGCCACCACCGCGCCGTCGTCCAGGTGGAGTTGGCCCGCCGGCTGCTGGAAGATCGTCGCCGCCTCGTTCAACAGCACCTGGCGCACCTGCGCTGCCGCGAAGCGAATCGCGGTGCCACTGTCCTGCAATGAGTGGCTGCCCGCGGTATAGCCTTCGTTCGCGGTCAGCGCCGTATCCGCGGTGACCAGACTCGGATGGTCCACCCGCACCGACAGTTCCTCGGCGGCGATCTGCAGCAGTGCGGTCTTGATACCCTGGCCAAGCTCTGCCTTGCCGGTGAAGACGGTGATGGCGCCGCTGCCGTCGATGCGAATCCACGCGTCCAGGTATGGCGCCTGCTGCAGGCTGCCCGGCAGGATCGCGGTATCCGGCGGGGCCGGCGGCAGCGTCTGCGCCTGGGACCGCAGCGACACGCTGACGATCAGCGCGCCGCTGCCTGACAGCAACGCGCGACGGGAGAGCGTGGTCACCCGTGCGCCTCGGCCGCGGTACGGATCACCGCGGCGGCGCGGCCGACCGCGCGCAGGATCCGCACCTGGGTGCCGCAGCGGCACAGGTTCGGCTGCATCGCCGCACGGATCTCCGCCTCGCTCGGCTGGTTGTTGCGGCGGAGCAAGGCCTCCGCGCGCATGATCATGCCCGCGGTGCAGTAGCCGCATTGCGCCGCTTGCTCCTGGATGAAGGCATGCTGCAGCGGCCCGGGATTGTCCGCGCTGCCGAGGCTTTCCAGCGTGACGATCTGCTTGCCCGCCAGCGCCATCACCGGCGTGACGCAGGAGAAGGCGGCGCGCCCATCCACCAGCACGGTGCAGGCCCCGCATTGCCCGAGGCCGCAGCCGTATTTCGCCCCATTCAAGCCCAGCTCGCCGCGCAGCGCGTACAGCAGGGGCGTGTCGGGATCGACGTCGATGTCATGCTCCTGGCCGTTGACGTTCAGAATCATGGGGTCGCCTCGCGCTGGGTCATCTCGCTGCGCGCGGCCTGCACCGCTGCGGCGATGCCTGCGGCCGGATCCGGCGCGCCGAACCGGGCGCGCAGCCAGGCGATCAGGTCCTCGGTCTGCCGCTCCGTCAACACCGCGCCGAAGCCGGGCATGATCGGTTCGCGTTCCTCGCCGGCGGCGGGAATGCCTGATGTGATGATGTTGGCGAGGTTGGCCGGGTTCGGCGCATGCGTGGTCGTGCTTTCGGCGAGGTCGATGCCGGCGAAGGGCGGCCCCCGGCTGTTGTCGTGGCAACCGCCACAGGCGCCGCGATACAGCGCCTCGCCGCGGCCCGCGGGCGGCGCGATCGGCGGTGGCGGCGGCCGGTGCCGCAGCGGCGAGTTCCGGCCCGCGGCCAGGTAGGCAACCATGGCCCGCAGATCGTCATCCGGCGCCGTGATCAGATCGTCTGTCACCTCACGCATGGGCCCCAGGGCATCGCCATGCTGGGCCTGCCAGCCATGCCGCAGATAGGCATACAGGCTGTCCGCCGTCCACGGCACCGGCGCGGGGGCATTGTTGTCCAGCGCATAGGCGTACCAGCCCTGCGCCTCGCCCCCGGCAAGCGACCGGCCCGATTGTTCAGCGCCGAGAAAATCGTGCGGCGTATGGCAGGCACCGCAATGCGCCAGACCCTGCACGAGATACGCCCCACGGTTCCATTGGGCGCTTTGCGTCGCGTCGAGACGGAATGCGGCGGGGCGGAACAACACCAGCTTCCAGCCGGCAATCAAAAAGCGATAGTCGAAAGGAAAGGACAGCTCGTTGGCAGGCACGCCGGCGCGCACCGGCGCGCGCGTCATCAGATAGGCATAGAGATCGGCGTCGTCGGCGTCGCTCACCTCGGTGAAATGGTCATACGGGAATGCCGGGTAGAGCTGATCGCCGGCGCGATCCACCCCCTGCCGCATGGCACGCCGGAACGCGGCCTCCGGCCATGTGCCGATGCCGGTGACGGGGTCGGGGGTGATGTTGCTGGCGTAGATCGTGCCGAACGGCGTCTGCACGGCGCGCCCTCCGGCGAAGGGCGCGCCGCCGGGCGCGGTGTGGCAGGAGACGCAGTTGCCCAGCGCGGCCAGGACGGCGCCATGCTCGATGGCAGCGGACGGAAATGCCGTGCGCGCCGGCGGTTGCACCCGGGGGATGGCACGGTACCAGCCGAGCCAGATGCACCCGCCGGCCCCGAACACGATCAGCGCGACCAGCAACAGCAGGACCAAACGCATGGGGCGGTTCAGTCGCGCGCGACTGGCCGGAAGGCAAGTGACGAGGCAGACATCTCGGCCCGCGAATCAGGTCAGCAGCCACTGATCGTGTTACCGCAAGCCGCGGTTTTTGCAACGCGATCCGCGTCGTGATATGGGTAGCCATATTCAGGTACCCGTAGGCCCATATCAATGAAGACCACGATCGAGATTGCCGACCCTTTGCTGCGGGAGGCTCGTAAGCTCGCGGCACGCGAGGGCGTAACCCTGCGCGCAGTGGTGGAACGCGGGTTGCGCCGCGTGGTCAACGAGTCCAGGCGCGTCGAACCGTTCAAGCTGCAGCGGCGCAGCTTCCGCGGCAACGGGTTGCAGCCGCCATTCCGGGATGCCTCGTGGGATAAGGTGCGAGACACAATCTACCAGGATCGTGGCGCATGATCGCCGTCGATACCAACATCCTGGTCTATGCGCATCGAGAGGATTCGCCCTTTCACAAGCCCGCCTATGACTGCCTCGTCAGCCTTGCCGAGGGGGCGGCGAGCTGGGCGATTCCATGGCCTTGCCTGCATGAGTTCCTCGCAGTCGCGACCCATCCGAAGATCTACGCACCGCCGACACCGTTGCCGCAGGCATTGGAGCAGGTGGATGCGTGGATCGAGTCGCCCAGCCTGTCGCTGTTGGCCGAAACGCCGCAACATTGGTCGATCCTGCGCGCCATGCTCTCGGCTGGCCGGATTGTCGGCCCACTGACACACGATGCGCGGGTAGCTGCGCTCTGCCGCCAGCACGGGGTCAGTGCGCTGTGGTCGGCGGACCGCGATTTCGGGCGATTCCCTGATTTGACGGTGGTGAACCCGCTCATCGGTGCGCGGCAGTAGCCAGGGCAGGCGTCGCGGTTGGGCTTGCGGTGCAACCCGGCTGACGGTCGGCTGGTAGTGGCGATTCGCCGGTCCGTCTCGATTCAATGGCGATTATATACTTGACTGATAAGGGCGCCAGTCTTTTGCGGCGGGACTCCTTATCGTTTTTTACGCGCATTCCTTTGTTCCATTGTAAGGCGCCCTATCACCCTAACAAATCGCGAACACGGACGCCTATCCCGCTTGACTGGAAAGCGCCTCTATCCTACCCATTCAGTATGGACGCATTGGATCAGGCGATTCGCGAGAAGCGACAGGAATTGGAAGAACTGACTCATAGGACCGAACTCGCCCGCGCGCACCTCGATGGGCTGCTTGCTGCCGCCAGCCTGCGCCCCGAGTCGCGGAGCTGTGGCCTGTTTGACGATGCCGATATGTTGCCTGCTGCTAGCCTACGTTCCGAGTCGCAGGTCAACGGAGGCTCGCCGCGCCCAGCAGGGCGCCCGGCGTCAACAATCATGCAAACCGAGAAGAAGCCCCGGGGCCGGGGCGGCCGGTCGCACGGCATGCTGACCGCCCCCTACAGGAGGCTGGTTTGCGCGATGGTCGAGCGCGGCAATCCGTTGATGGATTCATTTGCCATATCTGCGTTGGCCCACGAGATCGGCCTCAATCTGTCTCCCAAACGCGCAGGAGATCGCTTCCGGAAATATAGCTTCCCGCAGCGGGGAGTCGCTGAACGCGTCGGGGACGAATACCGGATCAGCCAAGCCGCGATTGTCAGGTATGGCTTTATGCAGACG
>DATJNA010000214.1:0-4438 GCA_035508435.1 Acetobacteraceae bacterium
TACGCACTGTTCCTTGGGGCATGCCCGATCGCGTTACTGACCGGTGACCTGACCGCGGCCGAGCTTTACGTGCAAAGGTTGGTAGACCAGTCGACCCGATACGGATTGGCGCTCTGGAGCGCACTGGGCCGCGCGCAACACGGACTGCTGCTCATACAGCGGGGCGACGCAGCCGCCGGCTCCGCGCTGCTGCGCACCGGCCTCGACGAAGCCGGCGCGGGGGCGGGCCTCGCTATGCGATTGATGACATGCCTGCTTTGGTCGACCGGACCCTCGCGCCGTGCCGGTCAGGCCGCCCACGCGCTGAGCGCGCTGGAGGGCGCAATCGACCGGTGCAACGCGACCGAAGAATACTGGGCGATTGCCGAGTTGCTGCGGGTCAAAGGCGAACTGATCGTGATGCAGGACGCGCCCGGAGCGGTGGCAATGGCGGAGGAACTGTTCCGGCAGGCGCTCGATTGGGCGCGCCGGCAGGGCGCGCTGTCCTGGGAACTGCGCGCCGCCACGAGCCTGGCGCGGCTGTTAGGCGATGACGGCCGTCCCACAGAGGCAGAGGCAATCCTTCGACCCGTCTATGACCGGTTCACCGAGGGCTTCGGCACAGCCGACCTGAAGACGGCCAGGAAGGTTCTGGATGCTGTCCGCTAGCTGCCGACGCGGATGCCAGTGAAGCGGCCGCTGCGGCAAACGCCGGCCTGACCCGCATCCGTGGACCGCGCGCCCACATCATCGGCGCTTCAGTCGGTGTGTAACCGGTTCACCGACCCGGCGGCCTGCAGGCGGCGAGAGCCTTTCTTGATGCTGTCAGCCCGCCGGGACGCGATGGTCGCGAAACCGTTACCGAGTCGTGTGGTTGCTCGACCTGAATGACCCAGAAAATTGCTGAACCGCCACTATAGTGCCGCCCGATGGAGTCCGACCACAAGCCAGCGGCAAGTCTGGCCTTCGGCCGTTTTCGGGTATTGCCGCATCGGCGCGAGCTGCTGGCAGACGGCCAGCCGCTGAAGCTGGGCGGCCGTGCGTATGATATACTGATGGCGCTGATCGAGGCGCGTGGCGCGATCGTCAGCCGGGACGCGCTGATGGCCCGCGTCTGGCCGGACCGGATCGTCGAGGAGAATGCGCTTCAAGTGCAAATGTCGGCACTGCGCGCGGCGCTGGGGCCGGAGCGCGCGCTGATCCGCACGGTCGCTGGACGCGGTTATATGTTCGCGGGTGAAATCCGTCTGCTACCGGCGGCCGGCGATCAGCCTGACGATGCGCACAGGACCGCGGCGGGACTCCGATCGGCCCCGCCCGCGACCAACCTGCTGGCACCGGTCTCCGAGTTGATCGGGCGCGACGACGCACTGCGCGAGGTCGTTGGACTTACCGCCTCGCATCGGCTTGTCACCCTGACCGGCGCCGGTGGCATCGGCAAGACGCGGCTTGCCTTTGCAGCCGCGCGCCATCTGCTGCCGCAATTCCCTGACGGCGCCTGGGTTGCTGACCTTGCGCCTCTGGCCGATCCCGGGCTGGTTCCCACCACGGTTCTCGCCGCGGCCGGGCTGGAACCAGGCGCCGGTGCCACGTCTCCGGAACGAGCGGCCAAGGCGCTGACCGGGAAACAGCTTCTGCTTGTGCTCGACAATTGCGAGCACGTTATCGCCGCCGCCGCCGCCATGGCCGAATCCGTGCTGCGCACCGGCTCGCAGGTCCGCATCATCGCCACCAGCCGCGAGCCACTGCGGGTAGAGGGGGAGTGGGTCTACGGGGTGCCCACGCTGTCAGTGCCGGCAGACGATGCCGAAGATGCGGACGGCTTCCAGCGCTATGGCGCTGTTCGGCTTTTCCTGGACCGGGTGTGGGCAGCAGCGCCGCGCGTTGTGCTGGATCAGCGCGCTACGGCAGCGACCGCGTTGATCTGCCGGCGTCTCGATGGCATTCCGCTGGCAATCGAGTTGGCCGCGGGGCGCGCAACGACACTCGGCCTCGAGGAACTCGCAGATCGCCTCGGCGATCGGTTTCATCTGCTGACCGGCGGACGACGGACGGCGCTGCCGCGGCATCGGACCTTGCGCGCGACGCTCGACTGGAGCTTCGACCTTCTGCCCGAGCCCGAACGCGTGATCCTGCGGCGGCTGTCGATCTTTGCGGGTCTTTTTTCGCTGAAGGCCGCCAGCGCGGTCGTTGCGGATATCGAGCTTACCCCGTCGGAAGTTGTCGAGGGCATCGCCAATCTGGCGGCAAAGTCGCTCGTTTCGGCGAACTCCGATGCTGGAACCATGCGCTATCGGCTGCTCGACACGACGCGGGCCTACGCGCTCGAGAAGCTCGGCGAGAGCGGCGAACGCGAACGGCTCGCGCGCCGCCATGCCGAATACTACCGCGATCTGTTCGAACAGGCCGAAACCGAGTGGCAGACGCGGCCCACAGCAGAATGGTTGGCCAAATATGGGCGCCAGATTGACAACCTGCGCGTCGCGCTCGACTGGGCCTTCTCGCCGGCAGGTCATGCGCCGATCGGCGTGGCGCTGACGGCAGCCGCAGTGCCTTTGTTGACGCACATGTCCCTACTGGAGGAGTGCCGGGTTCGCGTCGAGCGGGCGCTCGCCGCGATCGGGACCGGAGTTGGCCCGGACCCGCCGCGCGAGATGAAGCTGCACGCAGCACTGGGTGCATCGGTGCTGTACACCAAAGGCGCTGTTCCCGAGGTAGGCGCGGCATGGACAGTGGCCTTGGAGATTGCGGAGAGCCTTGATGATACCGGGCATCGGTTGCGGGCCCTCGTTGGCCTTTTTAACTTCCATTTGAATAGCGGCCGGAGCCTCGTCTCTTTGGCACTGGCGGAAAGGTTCTGTGCACTGGCGGCGAGGAGCCTCGACGCGACGGATCGCTTGATCGCCGAGCAACTGCTGGGTGTGTCGAAGCATCTATCGGGCAATCAACTCGGCGCGCGGCACCATTTCGAGCGCATCGTCGCTGACGCCGCCACTCTCGATCGTAGATCGCTCTCCAATCGCCTTCAGATCGATCTACGAGTGTGGGCACGCGTCTTCCTTGCTTGGACTTTGTGGCTGCAAGGATTTCCGGATCGAGCGATGCACGCAGTTGGAAGCAGCCTGGAGGACGCTCGTGCGGCCGATCACACAATGTCGCTCTGCTTCGCTTTGGCCCGGGGGGCATGCCCGATCGCGCTGTTGATGGGCGACCTGGCCGCGGCGGAACATTACGTCGAGATCCTGCTCGACAATTCGACGAGGCATGGTCCGGCGCATTGGCGGGCCATCGGCCGCAGCCAACAGGGGGTGCTCGCCATCAGGCGCGGCGATCCCGTCAATGGTATGCGATTGCTGCAAGCCAACATTGACGACCTCGGCAACAACAGCTCCATCACCGTGCGGCTCGTCAAGCTCCTTATCGCAGAAGCGTTGAGCCGTGCCGGCCTGATCGTCGATGGACTTGCCGCGATCGAGGAGGCGCTCGCATGGACACAGCGCAGCGAAGAACAGTGGCTGATTGCCGAGCTGCTGCGCGTCAAGGGCGACCTTCTGCTGTCGCAGGGCGGCCCAGGAACAGCGGCAACGGCCGAGAATCACTTCCGTCAGGCACTCGACTGGGCGCGCCGGCAAGGTGCGTTGTCATGGGAACTGCGGGCCGACACGAGCTTCGCCAGGTTGCTGCACCAACAGGGCCGTCCCGGCGATGCGGAGGCGCTGCTTCAACCGGTGTATGACCGGTTCACCGAGGGCTTCGAGACGGCCGACCTGAAGGCGGCCCGGGCGCTGCTGGGTCCGGCGAGCAGGCCTGAGACGCGATTGTCTTGAGGCCGCCGTTCTGTATTGCGCCGGCCTGACCTGTGCCGCCTTTCAGCATCTATCCCGAGTAGCCCGCCGACGGCCTTCCGCGGCGGTGGTTGCGACCTTGCTATGCCTGTTGTGAATGCGCCCATCAGCAGTCTTGCCGCGGCCTCACGCCTTTCGCAGCGGAACTGGTCGAACGTATCGACGTTCTTGCACAAATTGACCGCCGTTGACCCAATCTCACTCCATTGGGATGGTGGTGCCGAGGTATCCAACTGCCGACAAGGAGAACGGCAGTGCAAATGAACCTGGAGCAGCGTTCGGCAACGCAGACCAACATCGGCGCACTTTCGAGCGACGCGCCGATCAGCATGCGGATCGCCTTCACTTATGTCGCTCGATCCAATTGGGCATCGCCACCGGTCAGGACCACCGCCCGCGGCGGTCTGGCGTTATGGCAGCTTCGTCGGGCAAAGGAGATGTTCCTTGCGGACATGTCGGAGCGTCTTCCGCTTGACCGCGTGGCGACAGCGTGCAAGTTGTCCGCCAGCCACTTCGGCACGGCATTCAAGGCGTCGACTGGCCTTCCGCCGCACCAATGGCTGATGAAAGCACGCATCGAACGAGCACGGGTTCTTCTGACAGCATCGACAATG
>DATJNA010000215.1:0-7788 GCA_035508435.1 Acetobacteraceae bacterium
GCGACCCCAGGCGAAACAAAGCGTTGCGCCGTGCAGAAACCGGTTGCCAATCAAACCTGAAAAGCAACTGAAAAACGCAACAACACCGGTCTTGATCGGCTACGCCCGGGTGTCCCGGGCCGAAGGCCAGGACCTCGCCCCCCAGGTCGGCGCGTTGGAGACGGCGGGTTGCCGGCGCATCCATGAGGAACGTGCTTCAGGCGGCCGCTGGGACCGTCCGGAACTGACCCACCTGCTTGGCCGGCTCACGGCGGGCGATGTGCTGGTCGTCTGGAAACTCGACCGTCTGTCGCGGTCTCTCAAGTATCTTCTGCTGATCCTGGAGCGAATCACCACCGCCGGCGCAGGCTTCCGCTCTCTTACCGAAGCCATCGATACGACGGTGCCCGCCGGGCGGATGATGATGCAGATGCTCGGCGCGTTCGCGGAATACGAGCGGGAGATGGTGAAAGGGCGCACCCAGGCCGGCCTCAAAGCGGCCCGTGCGCAGGGCCGCCATGGCGGGCGGCGGCCAAAATTCACTCAGACACAACGCGCGGAGACCCTCAGCATGCTCACGGCCGGTCGGCCGGCAGCCGAGGTCGCCCGATTGTTCCAGGTGCACCGCGCGACGATCAGCCGGCTCAACGCTGCGTCACGCCAAGCCCAGCCAGTCTGAACGGACGGGTTCACGCTACGTTCGAAAATTTGGCCGAAAATCGACCGACCGTGTACTCGGGCCACCTGGGCGCCGAGGCCGCAGCCGGCCGCCTGGTCATAACGGGACCGGGCGGCCGGTCGCGCGGCGGCACTTCCGAAATCCGGCTGATGTGGCAATGCCGAATTCCGGCGGATAAGGCGTTGAATTGCGCTGCGGCCCAGGGCTACGGTCCCAGAACGACAACACTGGGACAGCCTTCATGGAGCTGATTGGAGCGCAATCCGAGGCTCTGGTTGATTGGATCACCACGCAATGGTGGCAGCAAGGGCCGCCGGTCGGGGTGATCCATGGGTTTCCTGGGGAGGGCAAGACCCAGATCGGGGTCGAGGCGGTCGAGGCTCTCAAGCGCAATCGTCCCGGATTGACCGCGGTGCTGTTTGATTGCCCGGACAGCAAGGCCGGGCTGCTGGATGATTTCCTCTTGGTTCTGGCTGAAGAATTGGGCGCCGAGGGCGACCAGGATTTGCTTGAGGCATTGGAGAAAGGCGAGGCCAGCCAGGGCATTCTGGCCCGGGCTTTGGCCAGGCCGCGGCTGATCGTTGTGGACGAGGCGCAGAGGCTGGCCATTGGCGCCACCGCAACGCTGACGCCAGCAGCCGCGGCGCTGCTGGAACGATGGTCCAAAACACCGAACCCGTCCGGCCGCTTGCTGCTGCTGTCCAGCCGGCAGTTCGGCCCGGACCGTTGGAACGAACGCGTGGTTCAGCACCGGCTCAATCCCTTGAAGCCGGCGGAGGCGGAGCAATTCCTGATTGCGAAGCTCGCCGAGCGCCATCTGCCGGACAGCGTGCCGCCTGGCCGGCGCACCGACGTGGTGACCTGGCTCGGCTGCAATCCGCGCGCCATTACGCTGCTGGTCAGCGCGTTGGGCGGGCAAACGCTGGACGATCTCATTGGTCTTGCGCCGGAAGCGTGGGAAGCGAGAGATCGGCTCGTCTCCCAGGAGCTGCTGCGCGATTTCGAGCGGCGGGTGCTGACGCGCGCAGAGGATCAGCTTGAGGCAGGCACCCGAACGTTCCTCCGCCGGCTTTCCGTGCTGCGCCGGGCGGTGGACCAGAGGGGGCTGGAGGCGCTCAGCCCGGAACCCGCGGAAGCCGGCCGGATGCGAGACGAGCTGCTGTCTCGATTCATGCTGCAATTCAGACGGGGACTGTACGAGATGCATCCGGTGGTGCGCGATACGATACGGTCGCAGATGACCCCAGCCGACCTAAGGCGCGCCCATGTCGCGGCTGGACGCTATCATTCGGCGCCGTTTCTCGCGCAGCGCATGGTTGGTTCCGCGCAAAGGCTGAACGGACGATTTCTCGAAGCGCGCTACCATTTCACGATGGCAGACAGTGAAGCCGATCTCGCTGAGATCAGCCACCGGTTCGAGACGCACTTCCGCGCCACCCTGGGTATGACCTCGCGCATTCCGACGGATCCGGAGGAGCTTGACGAACGCATTACGCTGCTGACGGCCTTGTTGCAGGCACGGGGCGCCAAGGGACTGGAATATCACCTCGCGCGATGCCTGGTCGCACGCGGCCAGCCGGGAGATATCCTGCGTGCATTGCCGCACGCGCGGCGGTCGACGGGTCCGCAAGCACCGGCGGCGGCGTGGTTGCTCCGGATCCAAATTGAGCAAGGGGCAGAGGGCAGCGAGTCTGCGATCAAGGCTGCCCGCGAGGGGTTTGGCGTCGTCCCGCCGGCGCAGAACCTGTTTGCCTTGTATCAGGCCGCGGGGGAGATCCTTGCCAAGGATGGCAAGGCGGGCGAGGCGGTGAACCTGCTGCGCCAGGGCGTCAAGGTGGTGCCGACACAGAACCTGTTCGCGTTGTATCAGTCGGCAGCGGAAATCCTCGCCGAGGATGGCAAGGCGGGCGAGGCGGTGGACTTGTTGCGTCAAGGCATCCGGGCGGTGCCGCCGACGCAAAATCTGTTCGCGTTGTATCAGTCGGCGGCGGAAATCCTGGCCAAGGATGGCAAGACCGGCGAGGCGGTGGATTTGTTGCGTCAAGGTATCAAGGTGGTGCCGCCGACGCAAAGCTTGTCCGTGCTGTATCAGACCGGCGGCATAATTCTCAATAGAACAGGCCAGGCGGAGGAAGCACTCGAATGGCTGCAGGCGGGGCGGCAGGTCCTGAGCGATTCGCAAAACGGCTATCGACTGGCAGAGCAAGCGATCTATGTCGCGTATTTTCAAGGGATGCTCGACCGCATCGATCTGGAGCGGATCGGACCATGGCAAGCCGACCTCCATGCGGTCATATCGGAACTGGCCCGCGACAGGCCGTTCCGGGCGGCCGCGCTTGGCGAGGCTGCGATACAGCGCTATCCACGCTACTTCGCGCTGTACTCGGCGACGGCCTTTGCCTGGTTATGTGCGACTCAACCGGACCGGGCGCAACAGACGCTTGAACGATTTCCGGGCGGGCTGCGGATCGAGCCTGGTTCCCCGACCGGCTGGCTGCGCGCGCTGGTCGCGATCGAGACGGGGCAGGTTGACGCGGCCAGGGATCATTTGGAAGCGTATCTTGGGCGATCGTTGCAAGCATCCGAATCCGCGGACCGGGCTTTGCTGTTGGCACTTTGGCATGCGTCCAGGGAAGTCTGGGGACCCAGTGCCGCATTCTATTATCCACACCTGCCGGCATGGCTGCGATCCGGCGAGTCTGTGCCACACTCTTCGTCGCCGGCGGCAGGCACCGGGGCGGACGACCATGCGAAGCCTCCCGGTCAGGCAGAGCAAGCACCGGAACGCCCCCAGGCCGTTGCGGCGGGTGACTTCAGCGGCGAGCGGGTGGTGCGGGCGATGCGGCCGGATGGCTGGTTCGGCCTGTATATTCTGGGTTGCTACGACCTGGTGAAGACCGTCTATACCCAGCAGGCGCGCGCCCTGACGTTGATCCACGCTCTGTTTCGGACCGGTGAATTGAAATCCGGTTCGCGACTGGGGATCATTGGCGGCGGTGCGGCGGGCATCACTGCGGCTGCGGCGGCGGCGGTCAACGGCGCCACGGTCGTGCTGTACGAGCAGGCCAGCCATTTGATGCCACTGCAACGGCAGAATACGAAGCGCTTCCTGCATCCGCACATTTACGACTGGCCAAAACCCGGCGCGGACAACCCGCAGGCCGGACTGCCGATTCTGGATTGGGCAGCGGGCCTGTCAGGCGCGGTGGCCAAGGAAATTCTGGCCGGATTCGAGCAAATCCGTCATGCGACCGGCAAGATCACCGTGCATCCGGGTCAGCCGATCCGCGACATAACCCGGGTTCCCTCGGGGGACGAGCAACGGCGTGTGCGCGTGCTGGGAGGGGAGGGCGACATCAATGAGATCTTCGATACGGTGATCGTCGCGATTGGGTTCGGCCTGGAGCCTGCGATAAGACTCGGCATTCAAACGCCGCGATATTGGGAGGACGACGACCTGGATCAGGCGCTGGACGCATCTCCCGACCGGCCGCGGCGGATTCTGGTCTCCGGCTCCGGAGATGGCGCGCTGATCGATATCATGCGGGCGAAAATCGACGACTTCCGGCATGAGGAGATTCTTGCGTTCATTGCCGAAGGCGACGCGTTCGAGGCGGTGAAGCAGCGATTGCTCGAAGTCGAGGACAGGGCGCGGCGGAGTTCAGCGATACTCGGCACGTCTTCGGTGAATCTGCATCAGGCGTACAATCAGATCTCAATTCCGGATGATCTGGCGCAAAAACTCACCAGTCGAATCCGGACTGACACGAAAGTGTGCTTCAATTTCAACGCTCCTGAGCGCTATTCCACGGGCTCGTCGATTCTCAACCGGTTCCTGGTATCGACCCTGTGCAGACTGGGAGCGGTGGAAGCCAAGTTGGCCCGGCTGGAAGATGGTGCCGTCAGCTTCAGGCCACCGGAAGCCTACGCGGTCCGCTGGCCTGGCATGGCAGAGCCGCAGCTCTTCGATCGCGCTGTCATTCGGCACGGTCCCGGCGCCGACTATCTGGGCTCGGTGTTCAGCGAAATCGGTGCCGCCAGCCTGGCGCTCAGAACCAAGATTCGTGAACTGGACCTGACCGGTTCGCTGTCGCAGGAGACGATCAGGTTCTTTGCGTGACATGCGCCTTGTGATTTGGCCGATGGTGTATTGCGCGGAATTTGTGATTGGGCCGATGGTGTATTGCGCAGAGTCAGAGAGGCGCGCCACGGCTCAGCCGCCGTCATGGCGAGGCCCGACCGAGCCGAAGCAAGCCGGTTCGGAAGAGCGCACGCACGTTCGTATGCTCGTCCGAACGAGGTTGCTGCGGCCCGCCACGGTTCGCTGGCGATCCTGACAAGCGACAAGGCGGGCGAGCTCCGCTTCCCTGCCATGCCGGAGCCGCTGTTTCACCCGACCGCGGGGCGGCCGCCAGGCCAGTGACGACCGGCAAGGACATGGGGCGGGCGCTACCAGGCCGGCAGCGGCGGCGCTTCGGGGCGGGTCGCGCGCCAGGCGCGGAACACCAGCACCAGCGGTTCAGGCAGTTCCGCCTGGAAGGCCGCATCCAGGTGATAATGCGGCATGGCTTCCTCGATCGCGTTCATCAGCGAGGTGCCCTGCCGGTTGTCCTTGTCGCGCTTGAGGGGATCGCGCGATTCCTGCGCGCACAGCCAGAGCTTGTGCAAGGCGAACCAGCGCGGATCGGGCGCGACGATGCGGGCCGGGCTGCCATCACGGCCGACCACCACATGGTCGACGCGGCGGCCGTTCAGCAGCCACTCCTGGCTATCCGACAGGAGCGGCCGGGGGCGATCGCGGCCCACGATGGTGCCGGCGCGCGATGGCGCCACGAGGAATTCCACCGGGTAACCGCCACGGTTCAGCGCCTGCCAGTTGCGCTCGGTATTGACCGTGTAGGTGCTGTCGACCGCCTTGAGGGCGGACCAGAGCGGCGCCTCGTCGTCCGGCGGCTGGGTCGCTGCCCAGGCGACATCGAAATCCTCGGTTTCGTCGGGGGCGTCGGCCAGGAAGCCGGCCGCCTCCAGCACATAGGCGGGCATCGCATTGGTGCCGATCACCAGCACCTGGGTGCCCAGGATGCCGCGCCGGTCGAACTCGCGCAGGACCGCCGCGGCCTCGCCGGCGAGCAGCGGCAGGCGGAGCAAGCGATAGAGGGCGGCGACTTCCTGTAGCCGGCGCATCGTGTCGTGGCGCCGCGCCGACCATTCGGCTTGCTCGGCCCGAAACGCGGTCAGCACCCCCACGGTCTCGGGCCCGTGGGGACCAAGATGTTCCCATGCCCCATTCCGTCTCGCCTGGCGCCACAGCCCCTCGGTCCCGTCGGCCGTCTGCCACCGCATGTCGTGCGCGAGCGTGGCCAGGCGGCGCTCCCCCAGCAGCCAGGCGTCGTAGTGCTGCCGCAGGTTGGCGGCGACGCGCGCTTGCTCGTCGCTGAACGGCCGGACGGTTGGCGTGTGCAGTTTGGCGGGGGCAATGCCGTAGGCATCGCTCTGCTGGTAGATCGCCAGATAGCGTTCCAGCAGCATGTTCTGCGCCGCCATCTTGCGCCGGTTGCCGTCGGGATCGTCGATCGGCAGAGGCTGGCTGGTCTGCGCCATTTCGGCGCGCAACGCCGCGGCCCGCGCGGCCAACGCGGCGATCTGCGCGGCGAGCCGCGGGTCCGGCGTGCCGCCCTGTTGCTCGAGCTGCTGGACCGCAGCCTCGAGGGCCATGCGGACGATATCGCTGGCCACCCGCAGCAGGTCGCAGCGGGCGATCAGCAGGTGCCACAGCGCCTGCCGCGCGTTGGTGGCGACCGTCTCCCGCTGGTCGCTGGCGAGCATGATCGCGAGGTGGTCGAAGGCGTTGCGGATCTCGTTGTTCACCTCGTTGGGGAGGTTGGCGGCGCGGCGGAAATGGCCGGCGATGATGGAGAAGGTGATGGTGAGCGGCCGCAGGGAGGTGCGGTATTCCTCCATCACGGTCTCGACCGCGGCGGCTTGTTCGGGGGTCATGGCGGGAAGCGGACTTGGCCGCGTTGGGGCGGCGGGGCGGGCACCGCTCGACCGTTGCTAGTGGTGGCGCAGTGCGACCTGGAGGCGCTCGCGAATGCTGCGAGCCTGGGCGCTGGCGTTCAGCGTGGGCAATGGCTCGGTATTCTGCGGGCTGGCCGCGTCGCCGGCGAGCAAAAGCTGGAGGTCGGGCAGCGCACTGAACAACAGCCGCTGGTTGGGCTGCGGCAGCAGGCCGGCCTGTTGCAGGGCGGCGACCCTGGCCATCAGCCGGTCGTGCGACACCCGGTCAAAGGCCCGCAGACGCTGGAGGTCGGCGATCATGGAGGCGGGGTCGTGCGGCTGGTTCTCCACCGATGGCTCCCTGCGGCGGCGGGTTGGTCAGACTACGCCTGCCCGCGAAACTTGCCCAGATAAAAGGCTGGAAATCCAGCTAAGGTCGCGGCGGCGGCGCGTCAAGCCGGGCCGTCGCTGATCGGGGCGACGAAGGCCGTCGCGCGTGCCATGCGGGCAAGGCCGCCGCGCGTGCCATGCGGGCAAGGCCGCCGTCTTGCGCCTGACTGCGGCGATGGTGGCGCCAGCGGGCGGGAATGGCAGAGCGCCGGTGAGCCGGCAGGCGACCTTGCTGGCGCAGCCACTGTCTCCCGCTACCGTCCTGCCCCCTGAGCGAACCACATGATAGCGAAGCCGCGGTGTTATGGCGCAAACACAAAAAGCGCCGACCTGGAACGAAACCGGAAACTCCTTACGTCATGGCCTATCCGTTGTCGTCCGTCAGGGCGGGGATGGTGGGTTGTGAGGAGCGCGAAGCTGGCGAGAGAAGCACTGATCGTCGGCGCAGTCGCCATCGGGGCGACATGTCTCTGTATCGGTTCTGAAGTTGCCGTTGGCGAGACGATATATCCCAAGCAAGCGGCGGCATACTTGGGTCATGTGGCGGGGGGTCCCAGGGAACGTGTCGTTGTACTCGAACCGTTGCCAGAAATAGACGTATTCCACCCCCACGGTTGCAGCGATTGCATCCATATCGCTGATAATAAATGGGGCGCCCCACATGGATTGGTGGGGCACGAGAAGGATTGGAACAGAGTTCGGGATTCTGGGAGAAAAATCGAGGCAGACAGGGCCGGCTGCAA
>DATJNA010000216.1:0-18015 GCA_035508435.1 Acetobacteraceae bacterium
CGAGTTCTCCACCATTCGGCTGCGATTGTTGAAGATCGCTGTACGAATCAAGGAGACTGCGACCCGGATCAAACTGGCGTTCGCCGCGAATTGTCCGGATGCCGCGTTGTTCCGCGAGTTGGTTGGTGCGCTGATTCTGCGTCCGACGTGAACGATGGGGCAAATGCCCTGTAGAATCCAGCTCGATCAACCCCCAGCGCCTCGCAAATACGGTTTGAAATGCGGTCCAGCCAGCAGGAGGGATGGCGCGGGTATATCGGTTGCAATAACATAACGTTATTGCGGCTGCTTCATACGGTGAATAAGATGGGCTAAATGCCTATTGCCGCTCGGCCATATCAGCGGGCGTGGCGAAGCGCATCGCATTGACCGACAGCGGCGACGACATCCAGTTCTGGGTGCCGAACCGTATCGTAACCGCCCTCAAGCCGCGCTGAGCAGCGGTCCGATAACGCCGTGGCACGCGCGGTCTGCGCATCGTCGCGTGACGCCGCACGTTGCCACCGCGCAGCAGCCTCTTGCATGGGTGCCGGCGAAATGCGACGGGTCTGCGGATGCAAGATTTCTGGACCACCCTCACCACGTTCGCGCTGCTGGTCCTGAGCGCCTGGCTTGGCCGCTTTATTCGTCCGCGCATGCCGGAGACCTATCGGACGCGAGAAACCATCGAGACCATGCAACTGGTCATCGGCTTGCTGGTCACCTTCGCGGCGTTGGTACTCGGCCTGCTGACGGCATCGGTCAAGACATCGTACGACCATGCCGCCCGCGACCGACACGCCTACGCGTTGCACCTCACCCTGCTCGACACCTGCCTGCGCGACTATGGACCGGAGACGGTATCCGCGCGCGCAGACCTGGCACGCTATACGGCGGCGGTGATCGCCAGCACGTGGCCACGTGAGAAGCCGCCCGCCGGTATCAGCTATCCGAACACGGCCGGCATGCCTGTCGTCGGAGCGTCGTCCGTACTGGCGGACCTGATGGACCACATCGGTCAGCAGATTCGTGCGCTCGATCCCAGGACGCCGGTTGCGGTCAATACCGCCAACGACTGCCGCGTGGCCTATCGCGATGTCCTGCAGGCCAGGTTGACCGTTATCGAAGACGCCGGTGCCTCCTTTTTGGCACCGTTGTTCTGGATCCTGGTGTTCTGGCTGACGATCGCCTTCCTGGCGCTCGGGCTGGCGGCGCCGCTCAACCGGGTGGCTGCGCTGGGGATTCTGCTATGTGCGTTGTCGCTCAGCAGTGCGGTGTTCGTGATCACTGATCTCAGCCGCCCATACCGCGGCCTGATGGCGGTCTCCAGCGGCGACATGCGTGACGCGCTCGCTCAGATGACCGCGCGGGGCGAATAGGGCGGCCTCAGTCTCCCTGCTGCCACCCCGCATCGCTGGATTTGCAAGGCACGCGGCGGCCAGCCGAGCATCCGCGTCGGATGCAACGGTGACGCACCCCTGCTCTCGTCATGGCCGGACTTATCCCAGCCTATTCCGCGGCTGGGCGGGCGCCACGGCAGCGATCAGTCCCGATCGACCGTGCGCGCACCGCCGTGAGGCAACCCCAGCCATGGCCGGCAGGTTGTTGCTTGTCAGCAATCGTTTGGCACCGGACGCAAGGTGAAGCGGTCCGCGATCCAGTCAACGGCGGTGCGTGCACTGCGCATTGCCGCGAAGCCATGCCCCACGCCTTGCATTTCATCCAGCGTCACGCGGCTGCCCGCAGTGCACAGCCGCCGCACATAATCGCGGGTGATGCGCGGCGGCACGATCGGGTCGCTGGTGCCCTGGGCGATGAAGACCGGGATGGCGGGCGGCAACGTGCCGGGCGTGTTGAGCGCCGCCAGGTGCGACCACGGCTCGGTCGCCGCGAGATCGTGCACCATCAGGAAGTCGTCGCCAAGCAATCGCCCGGTCCGGCCGCGCACATAAAGGTCGTAGACCGACTCGATGCACTCGTCTGCCAGCCGGTCGATCTCCGGTACCGCCTCCGGGGTCACCACCTTCGCCAGCGGCGCGCCATAGATGCGCGACCAGGCCCACAGCGTCATCGCGGTCAGGTTGTTGCCGCCCGAGGTGTCAATATCCGCCCGCATCAATGCGGCAAGATCGGTGGCTGGCGCTGCAGCGGCGACGGCGACGAGTTGCAACTCGGGCGCGTACTGTGCCGCGATCATGCCGGTGAACAGCGCCGCCTGGCCGCCTTGCGAATGGCCCCAGACCGCGAAGCGCGTACTGGCGTCCACCCCCGGCAGTTGCCTTGCGGCGCGCACGGAATCGAGCACGGCACGCGCTTCACTGACCCCGACCAGGTAGGGATGCGGTTCCGCCGTGCCGAGACCCGGATAATCCGTCGCCGCCACGATGAAGCCGTGTTCCAACATGTCCCGCAGGCCTTGAATCTGCTGGAAATGGAACAGCGCCTTGGATGGGGCGCAGCGCGGGACAACGCCGGTCGTCGGATGTGCCCAGGCAACGATCGGCCTGCCGCCTGGTGATGTGATGCCCACGGGAACCACCACGAGCCCGGACACTGTGATCGGCCGGCCATCCATACCGGTCGAGCGGTACAACACGCGGTACGTCGTCGCACCGAACGGCGCGCCCGGAATTTCCTGCTGTTGCAACAGCGTTCCGGGACCGTCGGGTGCCGGCGTGGTGCGATCCGCCGACCAGGCCGTGGAGCAGGCAGAAATCAGCAGCAGATGCAGGGAGAGCGCTAGGCTGGCGATGCTACGCATGCGAATGACTCCATGTCGAAGCGTGCCGCACGCGCTGGGCGGCAGGGTGTCGTATCACGGCAGCAGCTTCCAGTAGGTCGCGATGAAACCGCGCGGATCGACCTCCTGCACCTGCCGGTCGACCTCCGGCATGTGATCGCGGCACCGCCACGCGAAGATGGTGTCGTGCCCGGTCGCGAAGGCGGGAATGAACGCGGCATCGGGGTGATCGCGACACCAGGCGACCTCTCCGCGACCCGGTGTCCGGCTGGTGTTCGCCGGACCGCACGGCAGGTTGGCGCCCGTCGTGCAGACCAGGACGTGCCCGCCGGAACAGCGGAACACGGTCGTGTCGATTGCCACGCGTGGCGGCAGCGCGGTGCCGAACGCCCGGTTGACCGAGGGCACCAGGCTTTCCGGTATCGGCCGCAGTGTGTCGTCAGTGCCGATCCGCGTGCAGAAGGCCGCCGGCGTGGCAGCCTGTGCCGCCGGCGGCCCGGAGGCCGCGGCCGCCGCAATCGCAACGACCACCGGCAACAGCCGGCGCACAGCCCTGCACTTGCCGCTGAGCGAGTTCATTCCCAGACCCCGTCCACAACGTGGTTGTCCTTGCCGAGCAGGATGGTCGGGCGATCCGGGTCGTGGTGCACATCGGCAATCCCGTCGCCGGCCCGGATGACACGCGAGTTCGGCCGCCATCTTCAGGGTGCGTCGTGCTGAACTCATGTCTGCATCCTCCGTCAGAGGCATGCGTGTGGATCGTTCGGTGCGGGGTCAGTTCGCAACCTGCTTGGCAATTTCCAGCTCGGAGATCGCGTTGCGAATGAGGCGGATCGCCTCCGCCTTGTGGCCGCGGAAATCGGACGGCGCGTGGTGCAGCGAATCAAGCGCCGTATAGAGGCTGCCTTCCGCGTCGTTGATGTTGGGAAACGGCTCCTGCGCCACCGCGCTATTCGCCAGCAGCAGCATGGCCGGAAGCGCAGCGATCGCGAGGATATGGCGGCGTCGGGTCTGCATGGGAATCTCCTGTGTCTGGTCGTGCGGCACGCCTGCATCGAGCAACGGTCGCACGCGTGCCGTGCGCGTCCGTCGTCGGATCGGAACGAAGCCGGTTACGCGGCGTAAAGCGTGTTCACCGCGTTATGCAGCTTCGCTGCCAGCGGCGAGGCGGCGTACGCACTCGTTACCACCTCGATATACGCAGCCTTGCCGAGACGGGCGGCCTGCTCCATGGCGAGATCGAGCTCGCCGCAGGTCGTCGCCCGCGCGGCGAACCAGCCGCTGCAACCAAGCGCTTGCGGCAACTCGGCGTAGCGCCAGCGCGCGATGTCGTTGTAGGCGATCGCCGGAACCTTGCAGAGCAGCCGTTCGATCAGATAACCGTCGTTGTTCAGCACGAAGATGATCGGCTTCAGGCCGAGGCGGTCGAACTGGCTGATCTCCTGTACGGTGAACTGATGGGCGCCGTCGCCGGTCACCAACACGACGCGGCGGTCCGGTGCGGCAGCGGCGGCGCCGAACGCCGCCGGCGTGGCCCAGCCGATGGAACCCCACAGCGTCTGATTGTGGAACGTCGCGCCGCGCGGCAGGCGCGCGAAGCCAAGACCCATCGATACGGTCCCGGTCTCGGCGATCAGCACGTCGTCGGGCCGCAGGAAATCGGCCCAGCGCGGATACAGCGCTTCCGCACTGATCGGGTCGCAGCCCCGGCCGACAACCGGTGCCGGCGACCGAGGTTGGATCCGCGGCCACTCGCGCTTCGGCAGCCGCTCCGCCAGCACCGCCAGCAGTTCGCCCGCTTCGACATTCGAATACGTCCTGCCGCCGACCTCCGTCCGATGGTGGCGAACGAAGATTGTACGGGATGGATCCAGCCGCGCCGTGAAGGCGCCGGTGTTGAAGTCACTCATCACCGAACCGACCGAAAGCACCTGATCGCAACCCTCCACGAAGTCGCGGATTTCGGGATTCATCAGCGCGCCGTCGTACATGCCGAGGTAGTTCGGGTGTTGCTCGTCCAGCACCGACTTCGCCATGAACATGGTGGCGAACGGCAGGTTGGACGCCTCGATCAAGGCCTTCATCGCGGCGCGCTGGCACGTCCGGGCCACCAGGATACCCGGCAGCACACAGGCGGTCCTCGCACAGGATAGCGCCTCGACGATCGCATTCGCCGCCGCCTCCAGCGATGCGGCATGGCTGCGCGGCTTGGGCAGCGGCGTGGCCTGATCCAGCACCGGCTGATTGGCGGCGTCCGCCGGGAACGCCATGTAAACGGGTCGGCGGTGATAGCGCGCCTCGGCGATCAGCCGCTCGGTCTCGCGCGCGACATTCTGCGGCGTCATCACCGCCTGGGCACAAACCACAGGCTCCGCCATGCGGCGGAACATGTCGTAGTCGCCGTTGCCCAGCGTGTGGTGCATGACCGCGCGGGTGCCTTGCGTGGTGAGGTTTGGCGTGCCGACCAGGTGGAACAGCGGCAGATGCTCGGCATAGGCGCCGGCGATGCCATTCAGCGCGCTCAGCTCACCGACGCCATACGTCGTGCACAGCGCGCCGACGCCTTTTATGCGCGCGTAGCCGTCCGCGGCGTACGCGGCATTCTGCTCGTTGCAGCAGCCGATCCAACGCATTGCGGGGTCGGTGCAGATCGCATCGTTCACCGGGAAGGAGTAGTCGCCGGGGACGCCAAAGACGTCGGTGACGCCGATATCCTTCAGGCGGGCCAGCACATGTTGGATCACGGTTGTGGTCATGGCGCTCTGTCCTGAGTGTTGATTGCTGCTAAGTCGCTTGGTATGGCGGGAAGATGTGGATTTTGAGCTCGTTGCACAAATACGACTTCAATATAGGGCTATCGCGAGTGGCTCTGGGTGAATGTCACGACAGCAAGTGGTGTCATCGTTGCATCGTCCGGATCCCGGCGGCCAAATATTCGAAATAGTAGTGCCAAGCGGTTCGAATGCATGACGTGATCCCGCCCGGGATTCGATGGCCCGCATCCGATCGCTATGGTCGCCTGGCCGAACTCGAATTCTACTTGGCCGTGTCACCGGCGGCGGCGGGGATAGCCCGATCCGAACGCGATAGTTCGTGGGGCACGGCCGGGGAGTCCGCACAAAGGCTCGACCCGGCATGAGGGATCAATCCGGCGCGAGGGCGACACGGCAGACGCGAAGGCGGGACGGCCCGCCGGAGAGTCACGTGCGCGAGGGCTCCATTACGCCGCTCGGGCAAGCGCGGGTTGCGGGCGGCTGGCGCGGGCAGCATCCAACCGGGTGACCCGCGCGAGAGGCACGGCTCCCGCCGGCAAGGTTGCGAGGCACTGCTTCTCGACGAATGCAATCAGCAGGTCGCGCACGGCCTCGGTCGCAGGCGTCAGCGCTTCTTCCGCCAGCCACAGCACCGATGTCGTCAACTGGATTTTGGGCTCGATCAGCGTGGAAAACAGGTTGCCGCAGCCCGGCACATCCGAATAGTCGCCCTTCGGCAGAATGGTCCCGCCGATGCCAGCCTGCACGGCCAACAACGCGTTGGACATCACGTCGGCCTCCGCCGCGACATTCGCCGCGAGACCGGCCTCGGCGAGCATCCGATCGAACTTGGTGCGCACCAGGTTCGGCCCCGCCGGCAGCACCAATGGCAAGGCCATCAGATCACGCAGCGATATCGTTGCCGGATTGCCAGGCAGCGGCTCATTACGGATCAGGTAGCACGACTGTTGATACAACGGCCGGCGCGCGAACGCCGCCGCCAGGTCGTCTTCGAACGTGAACGCCAGATGCAGGGTATGTGCCTCGAGCCGCGCCTTCAGCGAGGTGCCACCGGCCGTGAAGCAGCGCAGTGTGACCTTGGGCAGCGCCACACGGCAAGCCTTGACGAATTGTCCGAACAAGGTCGCGGCCAGGGTGGACGAGGTTCCGATGTTCACCGTGCCCTCGATTTCCGGCCCGCTGGTGCGCACCAGTTCCGTGAGTTGCTCGATCCGGCCAAGGATCGAGACCGCCTCGTGGTACAGCACGTCGCCGGCCGGTGTCGGACTTACGCCGCGCGCGCTGCGGTGCAGCAGCGTCACGCCCAGGTCGAGTTCCAGCTCGGCGATCTGCTGGCTCAAGGCAGGCTGGGCGATATGCACCACCGAAGCGGCGCGCGAGAAGCTGCCCGCCTCGACGATCCGTGTGAAGTAGCGCAGGTGACGCAATTGCACTGGCATGGAAGGCGCCCCTTGTTGGTTTCATCCCTGGCACGGTGACTGGTCGGTCAGCTCCGCGGACGAGCGATCAGATAGCAAAAGCCAGCGTCCGAAGTCCTGAAACTGCATCGAAATTGCGCCGAAAACGGCGTTCGGATGCGTTCGGAAACTGCCCGGCATGGTTCGGGCGGCGGCAATCGCCTCAGCCGGTTCCGGCTGGCCGTTTCGCCGGCCGCGCCGTCGGGATCGCCTGCCCGGTACCGGGGCCATCCGCCGGGCTGGCCGGGGGCCGCGGTTCCGCTTGGTTGTCGTTTGCTCGCGCAGCTTCGGGTTCGACCCAGCCGGCGGCACGGAACGCCGCCAGGAACCGCTCCGCATCGCCGGCGCGGCGGAAAAACCAGCTTCCGGTGTGGTTGCGCGGCACCCAGTTCGGCTGCAGGCGGGTGGCCTCGCGCAGTGCTGCCCGCGCCTCCTCCATGCGTCCGGTCTCGACCGCGGCGACGATCAGGGAGTGGAAACAGGGCACGTAGTCGGGCAGGTGCGCGGCGCACCAGCGCAGTTCCGGCAGTGCCTCCTCCGGATTGCTATCCAGCAGCAGCGCCCGGCCGAGCAAGGAGCGGGTGATCGGCGGGCAATGCGGGTCCAGCGACAGGGCCCGCCGTATCGCCTCGATCGCCTCGCCGGGATGGCCGCCATGGGCCAGCACTTCAGTGCAGGTGTTGCGGCTGGCGTAGTCCGCCGGCCGCCCGGCGCGCAGCGCGGCCCGCGCCGTCATCACCGCCTCGTCCCAGCGCTGATGCAGCAGCAGCGCGAAGGCCAGGCGGGACAGGCACAACGGCGACTCGGGGTCGAGTTCCACGGCGTGGCGCGCGAGAGCCAGCGCGCGGTCGCGGGCCGCTTGGGCGCCGTCCGGCGGACCCCAGCCGTAGGTGACAACCCGTTGCACGGTGAAAGCCTGCCAGGCATACGCCAGGGCGTAATCGGGCGCCGCGGCAATCGCGCGGTCGAACATGTCCAGCGCAACGAAGGTGTCGGCCTCGGTGCCGCGTTGGTGATGCTCTCGCCCGAGCAGACATCGTTCGCGCACGGTGAGTTCTGAGTCCGGCTTCTGGCGCGCCCGGCGAACGTCTTCCCGATCGACCTGGCGCACCAGCGCGGCCGAGAGCGTCTCGACGAGGCCTTCCGGCAGCTCCAACAGGCCGATGCACGGTTGTTCGAAGCGCTCGGCCCAGAGGGCGCCGCCGGTAGCAGCGTCCTCGATCCGGGCGGTGATGCGCAGGGTCTGGCCGGCGGCTCGCACCTCGCCGCGGATACGATATGCCTCGGCGGTCTCGCCGTGCGGCGCGGCGAACACGCGCACGCCCTCGAAGCCGGTCAGTTCGGTGAGCAGGTCGGTGGTCAACAGCCGCGCGAGTTGCGCCGCGGGAGCGCCGTCGACATGGTCGAACGGTTCCAGGATCAGCAGCGCGGTACGGCCGGTGGCGGTGACGGGCGGTGATGGCGGCACGGGCGTGCGGCTTTCGGTCGTGACATCCGCCGTCAGCACATAACCGCGGCGGGGCACGGTCTTCAGGATGTGGGACGCGCGGTCGCCGAAGGCATGCCGCAGGTCGCTCATGCATTGGGTCAGGCTGTCATCGGTCACCACGACGTCCGGCCACAGTGTCTCCAGCAGGTCCGTGCGGCTGTGCAGCTTGCCGGGATTCTCAACCAGGAAGCGGAGCAGGGCGAAAGCCTTGGGGCGCACTTCCAGGATTGCGTCGTCCGGACCGTGCAACGTTCCCCGCGCCGCATCCAGCCGGAACGCATCGAAGCGGTAGACCGTCGCCTGCGCCTCCGCCCCTGCCACTATGCCCTCCGGCTTCGAAGACGCCCCGCTCATTCTGAACGACGGACGAACGGGGCTCGCGGACAATATCGCACGGCGGGTGGGGCTACGCCACGTCGGCCGGCGTGGACGCGGCAGCGCCGAAGCAACCCCCCGCGTAACGAGCCGACGAAGGCTCGTCACGTGGGGGGTCGCTTCGGCGCTGCGTACCTCGCACGGACAACATACAGCAGCCGAACTCGGTGTCTCGCGCTTGATTGAGGCTGGGGCCTAGAATGCATAGGTCAGCCTCCCGATCGCAGACTGCGCCGAGAACCCCGGTGCGAGCTGTGCACTGTAGACCAGCCTGGCGCTGACGTTGTGGAATGAGAACAACTCGACCCCGGCCTCCACCTTGCCAACCGCGCCCGGCAACCGCGATGTCGCGGTGAACGGCGCGGTCCCGGCGGGCGCCTGGGCGAAGCTCGCCTGGGTCGTCCAGTCGTTATTGGCATAGAACGCCGCACCCACCGCCAGGAAACCGCGCACGCCGCCGAAGCCGGGCAATTCGCGGCCCTGGCCGATCTCCACCATCGGCGACACGCCCGCCGTGACGTTGCTGCCGGCTTTCACATCGAGGTTGAACGGGGTCGAGCCGCTCTCGCTGTAGCCCGACACGTTGCGATAGGTCGCGCCGAAGGTGACACTGGGCTTCACGTACCACGCACCCATCGGAACCTGATAGGCGGCGCGCAGATGCACCCCGACATTGCCGACATTGGGCGAGGCCACCGCCTGGCCGGACATGGTGCCGACAATGATCTGCCGCCGGCTCGCATACCACCCATAGCCACCATCCAGCACACTGCTCAGTTCCCACGGGCCGGACTGGTGCTTGAGCATCACACCGGCAAGCGCCGACTGGCCGGAGACCGACGACCCGTCATCGGTGCCGGTCAGCCAGCTCGTCTCGTAGCCGAGCGAGCCGCCGACGAACCAGCCCGGCGCGACTTCCCGCTGGCCGCCCGCCTGGTAGGTCACCGCCGTCTGGTGATAGCCCGCACCGTCGCTGTCACTGGCCAGACTGGTCGCCGTGCCGGTGGTGCGCAGCCAGGCGCAGGATTCCTCGTTGGTCACAGTCCCGCCGGCACCGAACTTCTCGCAGTTCATCATGTTGTCGGCGAAGCGGTCGCTCGCCGCCTGCTTGACCGCCACGACCCCGCCCACCGAGGCGCCGGCAATGCTGGTCAGGCCCGTCCGGTAGGACTCCGGCCCATCGACGGTGGCCAGCGCCGCGACCGCCCCGGCCGCGCTGCCTCCCCCCACATTCCACATTTGCTCCAGGCTGTTCGCCACGCTCTGCTGATTGGCGGAGAGGTTCGCCGCCGCCGCACTGATGGCCGACACGGACTGCACCTGCAACGTGCTGTTGGCGACCGTGCTTTGCAGGCTGAACAAGTAGCTCGGGTTGATGGCCTCGATGATCGTGCTGCCGCCTTGTGAAATGCCGCCGATCGCGGTCAGCACCGGTGCGCTGCCCTTCTGCCAGTTCTGCACGTCCACCTGGATCATGGTTCCCTCATCCAGCACTGCCGGGCCCGAGACGAGCAAACGGTTTGCGGTACCGGTGGCAAAGTTCGCGGCAACCAGCAGGCTGGCACCGGTCACGCCCTTGTAGGTGCCATTCAGCGTCGTGAAACCGCCATCGCCACGGATGTCCAGCGTGCCGTCATTGGTCAGCGTGCCGCTGGCGCCGAGGCGGATGGTCTGCCCGGCCAGCAGCGTGCCGTCGTTGGTCAGGCTGCCGCTGCCGCCGCCGTTGTTGAGGCTGATATTGCCGACGATCACCCCAGTCGGATCGTTGGTCACCGCCAGATTGCCGACCGTGCTGTAGATCGCCATGCCGTTCACCCCACCGGCCGAGGTGATCATGCCGGTGTTGGTCACCAGGTTCGGGTTCGCCGCACTGCTTGAACCGGTGTCCACGCTGATGCCGGGCGCATCGGCGCCGTATTGCGTGGTGCCGACGCCACCGGAGACCGTCGCGCCGCCGCCGACCGTGATGCTGATCGGGGCTCCCGAGCCGGCCATCCCGGCGCTCTGCGCGTAAATGCCGGCCGAGCTGGTCCCGGTCGCCCGCACCGTGCCGTCGACCTCGATGGTCACGGGTGAGGCGTAACCGATGCCGCCGGCCGAGCCGTTGAAGGTGCCGGCCTCGGTCACCACGCGGCCGCCGCCGCCACCGATGCTCTGGGCGAAGATGGCCGGCGCATTGGCGCCATTCGTCTGCACCAGCGCGTTCGGATCGACAGTGACCTGAACCGGCCCGCCGCTGCCGTTAATCCTGCTGTTCGGCGTGAACGCCTGCAGTTGCGATGTCTGGCTGATGTTGCCGCCAATTCCGCCGCCACCGCCGATGCTTTGCGCCAGGATGCCGATCGCGCCATCGCCTTGGGTGATGATGCTGCCGGCGGTTTCGACCGCGACACCCTGGATGGTATCGGCCGAGCCGAACAACGGAGCGCTGCCGAAGAGGCTCTGATTACCCGCGATCTGGCCGCCCAGAACCAGGCCGCCGCCGCCGGCAATGCTCTGGGCGACGATGCCGAAGGCGTTGTCGCCCTGGGTGAGGATCTCGGCACCCGGCATGTTCACCACGCTGACCGGACCAGAATTGCCGGATGTCCCGCTGCCGCCGCCGAACGACAGGTTGATGTTGTAGGCCCCGCCCGTCTTGGTCGCGCCGCCGCCGTTATTGTCCTGCGGATCGGTGGACAGCGTCCGCACGACGCCGCCGCCCCCGGCAATGCTCTGGGCGATGATGCCGGCCGAGTCATGGCTGAGCGTCTCGATCGTGGCCGCGTTGGTGACCGTGACCGAACCGGAGCTGCCGGCGCCGCCGCCGGTGCCGCCAAGGGTAATGCTGACGCCCTTGAGCGCGCCGGCCTTCGCGCCCGAGGCGCCACCCTCGCCGCCGCCGCCGCCGACGCTCTGCGCCAGGATGCCGGCGGATACGCCGCCGACCGTGGTGACGTTGCCGCTGTTGTTGACCGTGACGGCACCGCCATTGCCCCCGCTGCCCCCGGTGCCACCCAGCGCGATCGCCACCTGGGCCGAGCCCGAGCTGGTGGACGTGGTGGCTGCGCCGCCCGTGCCGCCGCCGCCGCCGACCGACTGCGCCTCGATGCCGTCCGACATCGCCCCGACGGTGGCGATGCTGCTGTTGCCGGTGGTTGTGACCGTCACCGGTCCGCCATTGTTGCCGCTGCCGGCCGACCCGCCCAGCTTGATGCCCAGATTGATCGAGCCGGCGACGTTGCTGTCCTCGTTGTCGCCGGCGCTGCTGCCCAAGGTATTCAGGAGCTCGGCCACCGGCGGGGCGCTGTTCGATCCCACGGTGCTGTTGCCGAGCAAGTCGTTGGCCAGCCCGATCAGTGCCGCCGCCGAGTTGTACGCCGCTGTCTGGTTCCCGGCCCCGTCGGCGATGAACGCCGCGGCGAGGGCGGCAAAACGCGCATCGATCGTTGCCGCGCTGCCGTTGCCGCCGTCCAAGGTGGACTTGCTGGCGGCGATCGTCGTGGCGGCCGTGCCGCCGTCGCCGCCGCCGCCGCCGATGCTCTGCACCAGCATGCCCGTCGCATCCGCGCCGAACGTCAGGATGGTGCCGGAATTGGTGCCGCTGGCGGTGCTCTGGTCGGCGCCGCCGCCGTTGCCGCCGTTGCCGCCGAGCGTGACGTTGGCGGAGAAGCTGGCCGTCTCGTTGCCGGACCCAGCCTTCGCCGAACCCGCCCCTCCGCCGCCGCGGCCACCGCCGCCGCCGATGGTCTGCACGGTCATGCCGTTCGCTCCGTCGCCCAGGGTCAGGATCACCCCGGCGTTGGTCGCCACAGCAGCTCCGCCGCTGCCGCCGCCATCGCCGCCTCGACCGCCCATGTCCAGGCTGAGCGCCATGGAGTCGCCGCTGCTGTTGGTCGACGCCTTGCCGGCGCCGGCGCCGCCGAAACCGCCGCCGCCGCCGATGCTTTGCGCCAGGATCCCGTCCGCCGACTCGCCCGTGGTGAGGATCATGCCGTTGTTGGCGACGATGACCGTGCCGCCACTGCCGCCGTTGCCGCCATTGCCGCCGAGCGAAACGGCAGAGGCAATATTGAAATCGCCTCCCGCGGCCGTGGCGGTCGCCGAGGAGTCGCCGCCGGCACCGCCGCCGCCGCCGATGCTTTGTGCCACGATTCCGGCCGAGCCCGCCCCGCGCGTGGCGATCAATCCGGCATTGACGACATTGACGAGTTGCCCCGACCCGCCGGCCTTGCCGGACCCGCCGAGCGAAGCGGCCAGGGCGATCGTCGGCACATCCTCGCCGAGATAGGCCTGCGCCGCCGCCACCGAGGCGCCGCCAGTGCCGCCGCCGCCGCCGATGCTCTGCGCCAGAATGCCGTATGAATCGGCGCCCGTGGTGGCGATCTGGCCGGAGTTGGTCGGCGCCAACTGCCCCGTGGCCGGATCCGTGCCTTCCTGGATCGTCCCGCCATTGCCGCCCGCCCCGCCCGACCCGCCGACCGCGACCGCGACGCTGGCCTGCACACCGACCGCCACGCTGTAGGCGGCACCGCCGTTGCCGCCGCCGCCGCCGATGCTCTGCAGCACCAAGCCGCTGGCATGCAGGCCGTTGGTCTGGATCGAGCCGGCGCTCGCTGCCGAGACCGCCTCGCCGCCGCCGCCCCCGCCGGCCGTGCCGCCGACCGTGAGGTCGACCAGGAAGCCGACGCCGGAGGCGTTGCCGCCATTGCCGCCGCCACCGCCGATGCTCTGCGCCATGATGCCGTTGGAGCGCTCGCCATAGCTGGTGATCGTGTTGTCCACGAAGATGTTGATGGTGCCGCCCTGCGCGGCGACGCCGCCCTCGCCCCCGACTGCGAGCCAGCCATTGGCATCGCCGCCATTGCCGCCGCCGCCGCCGATGCTTTGCGCCAGGATGGCGGGCGAATTCGGCGCCGGGATGGCGCTGTAGCCGATGCTGACCGAACCGTTACCCAAGATGGTGATGGACCCGCCATCGCCCCCGAACCCGCCGCTGCCGCCGGACGATCCCCAGGCGCCGCCGCCGCCGCCATTGGCGCCGGAGCCACCGAACGACTGGACCAGGATGCCGGGCGAGTTCGCCGTCTGGATGGAGACCTGCCCGTCGTTCGTCACGACGATCGTGCCACCATTGCTGCCGGCGCCTGCCTTGCCACCCGAGGCATCGCCGCCACCGCCGCCGGCGCCGCCGGCGCCACCGAAGGACTGCGCAACGAGCGCCGGCGCGCCTGCATCCAGGCTGGCCACTGAGGCGCCGGTGGCCAGGGTGACGGTCACGCTGCCCGCGCTGCCGCCGTTGCCGCCATTGCCGCCATTCGCGCCGACCGGCGTACTGGTATAGGGCTTGCCGCCCTGGCCACCATTGCCACCGAGGCTTGCTGCCATCAGGCCGACGCCATAAGCCTTGGCGCTGCCGCCGAGGACCACGGTCACGTTGCCGGCGGAGCCGCCATTGCCGGCGTTGGCGCCGTCGTCGTTGTCGTCGATACTCTGATAGCTTTCGCCGGCGCCGCCGGTGCCGCCAACCGACATGACCTGCAGACCGTTGATCTCCGATGTCGTGCTGAAGATCGAGCCCAGCAGCGGTGCCGACGCGGTACCGGCGATGATCGCCCCGCCATTGCCGCCAATGCCGCCGGTACCGTTGCCGCCCTCGTGGCCGCCGAGCGCGCCGACACCGCCGGTTCCGCCGGCGGAGTACAGCAGCATCGCGGCTTGCGCGGGCAGGCCGCTGCTGTTGGACGCCTGCATGCCTTGCGTGTTGACGCTGACCGCCGGCGTGGCGGTGACGGTGATCGCACCACCGTTGCCGCCGTTGCCGCCGTTGCCGCCGACTTTCTCCAGGCTGGCATACCCCGATCCGGTGGCTCCGTTGCCGCCGGACGCGTTCAGATAGATCGGCGGGGTCGTCGTGCCCTGCTGCGTGGGCTGATAGTTTCCGGTGAAACCATGCGTGATCGCGCTGCCGGGACCGCCGGGATCGCCGTTCTGGCCCTTTCCCGACGGCGGCGGCGGACTGGCGCCGCGCGTGTCGATGACACAGGGCGAGCCCGACTGGGCCACGCACGGCGTACCGGTGTCCTGCGCGCACGCCGGGCCCGCCATTGCCGCCGTAAGGAGCAACACGGGCGCCAGGCCGGATGCGACGCCCCGCGACACCGGCAGGTGACGCAACGGGCTACTGGCCGGGATGACGGAATGGCACGCGCTGCTGCGTGCAAGGAGGCGCAGGCTGATGCGGGAGGCATGCCTGGACGACGTGAGGGCGTGCATGGCGGTGCTCCATCCATGTGGGGGAGACGGGGTGGTCGCTGGTCTGGTCAGGGAACGGGTTGCCGCTGCGGGCTACGCCGCGAGATCAGCTTGGCGTCGAATGAAACGACCCGAGTGAGGCGGTCATCACCGGCTCCTGTCGTGACTTACAATTATGAAATGGCACAACCAGCGAGCGATCCAAAATACCGTTTCGATATACGTCCATAGGCGGCGGATATGGAGGCCGGGATACGTCGAGCGTCGGAGAGATGGACGCACGGACGATACCCTCAACGTCATGCCGACGAAGGTCGGCATCCACGGCTTCCCATGCTGCATGCGGCACAGCCATGGATGGCGGCCTTCGCCCGCCATGACGGGAGGGCCATGCCGATGTGTCGGTCCCTATGACGTCCGGTATTATCAGCGGCCGGCCAACTTCGTACATAACAGAGCCTGCCACCGTACAAACGGGGCAGGCTCTTGCATGTACCAGGGATGAATCGTCCGCAGTCTGGCGGCGACCGGCCGCTGCCTGCCGTGGTGCAGCCGTTGCTATGCTGCCGCGGCGAGCATATCCGCTGGATAATCGAGATCGTGACTGTCCGCCTTCATGGTTGCCGGCAGACCGACCAAGCTGTCGAACTCGTCGGCGTCGACCATCAGCCCGTGGTACGCCGCTGTCGTGCCGCTGCGCATCATCTCCGCCGCGAGGTTGGCTGCGACCTTTGCATAGGCGAAGGTGAAGGCGTCCGGCCAGACCATCGCCGCATAGCCCATGCCCTGGAGTTGATCGCCTGATACCACCGGCGTCCTGCCGGCCGGACTCATGCTGGCAATCGTCGGCGCCGCCACCAGGTCCGGGATCAGTCGCAGTTGCTCCAGGCTCTTCGGCGATGCGAGGAACACGCCGTCCGCTCCTGCCTCCAGGCACAACGCCGCGCGTTCCATGGCGTCCGCCAGGCCATGCACGCCAATCGCATCGGTGCGAGCGAGAATGGTGAAATCCTGATCCTGCCGCGCACCGACAGCGGCCTTGATCTTGGCCACGAACTCATTCCGCGAGACCACGCCATTGCCGACCATGAGATTGCACCAGGTCACCGGAATCTGGTCCTCGAGCATCAGCGAGGCCGCACCGGCCTTCTCGAACAATCGCACGGTGCGCGGAACATTCAGGATCTCATCATGGCCCTTGTTACCGTCCGCCCATACCGGGATGTCCACCGCATCGGTCATCCGCCAGACCGCATCCGCCACATCCGCGAGCGTGAGCAGGCCGACATTGGGTGCACCGAGCAGCGCCGCGGAATTGGCATATCCGGCACAGCCCACGGCCTTGAAGCCCGCGCGCTCGATAATCCTGGCGCCGAGTGGATCATGGGCGACCGGAATCATCAGGATCTCCGGTGCCTGCAGGTACTGCTTGAACAGAGTGGTGCGTCGCATGGCTTTCTGGCCTTTTCCGGTATCGTGTGGCGTCGGGATGACCAGGGCGTTCGCGTATCGAACGGATGGCGCCGCGACGAAGCGAGCGGAAAATCGCCGTCGGCCGTGCCGAATTCAAATACTACTTCGCTATGGACCTATCGGTTGTGGATATGGGCCCCGGGGCAACGATCCATTCGGCGCCGAGCGATGGTGACGCATGGAACCACTCGGCGATGAAGCCGATCAACACGTCCCGCACGGCCGCGGCGGCAGGCGTGAGCGTCGTTCGGCCTACCACAAGACGGATGCGGTCAGTTGGATCGGTGGGTCGATCAGGGTGGTGATCAGCTTGCCGCAGCCCGGTACATAGGAAAAGTCGCCCTTGGGCAGAATGGCGCCGCCGATGCCGGCTTGCGCCGCGGCCAGGGCGCTGGTCATTACGTCGCCCTCGGAGACGACATGCGGCGCTAGGCCGGCCTCCGCGAAGGTCCGGTCCAACTTGGTGCGCAGGACATTCGGCGGCGCCGGCAGGACAGCGGCACGTCGATGACGCGTAACCGGCGGCACCGCGCGCGTCACCGGGGCCGGCTATATCCGTCGTCAATATCTGCATAACGAACCAGTATTTGTGTTTGGTATGTGCACCGGCATATCACCCGACGTGCACCGCGAGGGCAGCAGCAATCGATCCACTGCTCGTCGCCGAACGATGCAGCAAGACTGAACCTCAACCGTCGCCACACACGTGGTTTCCAACGCCCGCTGCGTCGCCGAACGACGCCGTTGCGAGCTTTGGAATGACCCGGCGGCAGACGCGGGAGATTGTGTGAAACGCGTACAAGTCCGGTGGAAGACCGCGGTCGCGGCCTGGCACCTTTGGCTAACTGACTGGAAACACCTGGAGGATGAAATGATGAAATCAATTGCTGCCTGCGCGGTTGCTGCAGGACTGCTCTCCGCTGCCTCGGCCGCCGATGCCGCGATTGCGCCCGCACCGTTCGACAGATCGAACGGCGCCATCGTGCTTGCCGCGGATGGCTGCGGGGCTGGCTGGTATCGCGGACCTGGCGGGGCTTGTCACCGCTTCGGTTATGGTCCGGGCCCCGCCTGGTGGGCACCTCGGTCGAATTGCGGGGGCCATCGCGCGTGGGTCCAGGGACCGTATGGCGGCTGGCACTGGGCCTGGGTTCCCAATTGTTGAGATCCTGCCAATGACTGCGAAGTACACCCGGCGTCACGGCTGACGCCGGGCGGCTGTCATGTTGCCGTTAACGACCGGACCGCTGATCGTGGCGGGGAGTGGAACCGAGTTGGGGGTAATCAGGCCGCGATGTTCAGCTGGCCTGCACGGGGACGCCCGTCGATCACGGCGGCGCGCACCTGTAGGACGCGATGGGCGCCTTTCGGTGACCAACGCATTTGCCGTCGCTTGTTCATGCGCGCGTTGACCAGACTGTTCACGACAGACTCCGCTCCTGACGTCGCAATCCGGAGACCAGCCCGATATCGCCGACCATAGTCCACAAGAGCTGC
>DATJNA010000217.1:0-84158 GCA_035508435.1 Acetobacteraceae bacterium
CCTTGATGTCGGCCTGGATGCCGGCGCCGCCCCCGGAATCGGAGCCCGCGATAGCAAGTACCCGGCCCTTCAGCAGTCTCTCGCGTGAGAGCGAACGACCTGCGACGGGATCTGGCGTGGGTGAGGGCGAATCGGTCGGCATGTCATGTCTTCCAACCATGGCCCGTTACCTCCCGACCTTTGCCCGCTATTTTCCAACGTCGCCGGCCATCTTCCAACGTCGCCCGCAATTGTCGAAGCATGAGCCGCACATCACGTGTCATTGGCGAGCGAAACGAAGCAATCCCGGTCGTTCCACCGAGCGTCACTCGACTCGGATTGCTTCGCTACGCTGGCAATGACAGTGAAGATTGCTTCGCTTCGCTCGCAAATGACAGAGTCGGCACACGTGGAAAGAGGTTGCTTCGCCCCGCTACGCTTCGCTCGCTGTCCTCGCAGTGACAGGGGTGCGATCGACGGCACCGGCGATCACACCGCACAACTCATCGACGATCCGGCCGATCGCGGCTTCGTCCTCGCCTTCCGCCATCACCCGCACCAGCGGCTCGGTACCACTCTCGCGGATCAGTAGCCGCCCGGCGCCGTTCAGTGAGGCCTCGGCATCGGCGACCGCCTTCACCACTGCGGGGTGACGCAGCGGCGAAGGACCGGCGAAGCGTACATTCTTCAAACGCTGCGGCAGAGGGGTGAACAAGCGGCAGACGTCACTGGCCGGCTTGCCTTGCGCGACGATCACCGCCAGCACCTGCAAGGCCGCCAGCAACCCGTCTCCGGTGGTGGCGAAATCGGACAGGATCACGTGGCCGGATTGCTCGCCGCCGACATTGGCGCCCAGTTCGCGCATGCGCTCCGCCACGTAGCGATCGCCCACCTGGGTGCGGTGCAGCGCCAGGCCGGCATCTCGGAGGAACCGCTCCAGCCCAAGGTTCGACATCACGGTCGCGACGATACTGTCGCCTCGCAGCCGCCCCTCCTCGGCCCAGGAGCGGGCGATGAGTGCCAGAATCTGGTCGCCGTCGACCAGTTCGCCATGCTCGTCCGCCATCACCACGCGGTCGGCGTCGCCGTCGAGAGCGATGCCGAGCTGCGCGCCATGTTCCACCACCTTGCTACAGAGATACTCGGGGGTGGTCGAACCGCAGCCCCGGTTGATGTTGAAGCCGTCGGGCGCGATGCCCTCGGTGACGACGGTGGCGCCGAGCTCCCACAGCACCGTGGGTGCGACGCGATAGGCCGCGCCGTTGGCGCAATCGACCACGATTTTCAGATCGTCCAGGCGCAGCCCGCGCGGGAAGCTCGCTTTGGCCGCCTCGATGTAGCGGCCGGCGGCGTCATCCAGGCGGGCGGCGCGGCCCAGCGCTTCGGGGGCGGCGAGGCGCGATGCGAAGCCGGTGTCCATCAGCGCCTCGATCTCGGCCTCGGTTTGATCGGACAGTTTCTCCCCGTCGGGGCCAAACAGCTTGATGCCGTTGTCCTCGAAGGGATTGTGTGAGGCGGAGATCATCACGCCCAGATCGGCGCGCAGGCTGCGCGTGAGCATTGCGACGGCGGGCGTCGGCAGCGGGCCAAGCAATGTGACGTCCATGCCAGCGCCGATAAAACCGGCGGTCAGCGCCGGCTCCAGCATGTAGCCGGAGAGGCGCGTGTCCTTGCCGATCACCACCCGGTGGCGGTGATTGCCGCGGGTAAACAGCAGGCCCGCGGCCTGGCCAAGTCGCAGGGCGGTGCCGGCGGTCATCGGGTCGGTATTCGCCTTGCCGCGGATGCCGTCGGTGCCGAACAGGCGTCTTGATTTGGACATCCGGTCTCCGTCACAGTCTCGGGGTGGTAAGACGGGTGTAGCGCGTCCGCACCCCGGCGGGGAAGGAATCGTCAGGCTGGCTGGGTCAAGGCTGACCAGACCTTGATGGCTTGCACCGTCGCCGCCACGTCATGCACACGCAAGATGTGTGCGCCACGGGAGAGCGCGAATAATCCGGCGGCAATGGAGCCGGGAAAGCGCTGCCGCGGGTCCGGTTCCTCGCCGATGCGTCCGATGAAGGACTTGCGCGAGACGCCGACCACGATGGGACGGCGCAACACATTCAGCTCCGGCAGGCGGCGCAGCAGTTCCAGCGAGTGCGGGGCGAGCTTGGCGAAGCCGACGCCGGGGTCGATGGCGATGGCGTCGCGGGCGATGCCGGCCGCTTCGGCGGCTTCGATGCGGGCGGCAAGTTCGTCGCTCACCTCGCGGGCAAGGTCGGTGTAGACCGCGCGGGCATTCATCGTGGCGGGCTCGCCGCGCATGTGCATCAGGATCACCGGGCAACGTCGCGCCGCCACCAACGGTGCGGCGGCGCAATCGTGGGTCAGCGCCGAGATGTCGTTCACGATCGCGGCTCCGGCATCGAGTGCCGCCGCCATGGTGGCGGCGTTGCGCGTGTCGATCGAGACGCGCAGCCCGGCGCCAGCCAGGCCGCTGATGACGGGGAGGACACGGGCTTGTTCCTCCGCGGCGGAGACGGGGGAAGCGCCGGGGCGGCTACTCTCGCCTCCCACGTCGATGAAGTCGGCGCCGGCCGCGGCCATGGCCTGCCCTGCCGCGATGGCGTCGCCTGGGTTCGGGTAGTGGCCGCCGTCGCTGAAACTGTCCGGCGTGACGTTCAGCACGCCCATCACACGCGGACGGTCCAGCGACAGACCGGCCCAGGCGCCCCGGAAACCTGCCCCGCCCCGCGCGCGGGAACGGCCGACCCCGTCGTCAGGCACGCAAATGCTCTGGAATGCGCAGACCCAGCCGTGTGGGGACGTTCCACACCTCCCGCACCTGGCGGAGCGCACGGAAGCCGGCACGGAGATAGGTGGGAAGCGCGCGGGCATGGTCCGCCGTGCAGGTGTTCACCGTCATCCCCCGGGCACCCTGGCGCCAGACCGTATCTACCGCCTGGCGCAGGAACGCATAGCCGATGCCGGTGCCGATCGCCCACGGCATCAGACCGAAATAGCTGAGGTTCACGTCCGGCCAGTAGCGTGCGTCCAACTCGAAGAAGCCGGCCGGCTCGCCCCGCCCATACAGAGTGTGGATTGACACCACCGGGTCGCGCAGCAGCGCGTCCAGTTCTTCGTCGGGCGTCGTGCGGCGCAGCCACCAGACGTAGTCAGCGCCGACCGTGTTGTAGAGGTAGCGGTAGAACGCCACGCTCGGAACCTCGGCGCGCACCGCCTGCCAGCCGGGCGGCAAGGCGGGCGCCGTCTCCGCTGGGCGACGGTCCATCCGCAGGAAGGTCACAGTGACGCTGACGCGCACCACCGGTTCCATCCTGATTGCTCCCCCTGATCGCATGGAGAGCCAGCCTATCCCATGGCTGATCCGCGCGGAAGCAGAGCGTTGAGGGCCGGCGGCGCAAAGGCAAGAAGAGGTGCCCGGTGATCAACGATCCGTTCATCTTTCCGCGCTACCTTCTGGGGATGCTCCGCCTGCTGCCTGCGCTTTTGCTCTGCCTTGCCGCCGTGGCGGCGCGCGCCGAACCGATCCCCGAGCCACCGGATCAGGCGCCCGGCTTGCAGTGCCGCCAGGCTATCGCCATGGCTGCCCGCGCCCATGATGTCCCCGCCAGCCTGATGGCCGCCGTCGGACGGGTAGAGAGTGGGCGACGGGACCCGACCAGCGGCACCTGGCACCCGTGGCCATGGACCGTGGACGCCGATGGCCAAGGCACGTTCTATGACACCAAGGCACAGGCCATCGCCGCGGTAACGGCGCTGCAGGCGCGCGGCATGCGGTCGATCGACGTCGGCTGCATGCAGGTCAACCTGATGCAGCACCCCAACGCCTTCACCAGCCTCGATCAGGCTTTCGATCCGGCGGCGAATGCCGACTACGCCGCACGGTTCCTGGTCGAGCTGCGCGCCCAGACCGGTTCCTGGCCGCAGGCCACCGCGCTCTACCATTCCGCAACGCCCACTCTCGGCGCGGAATACGAGCAACGGGTGATGGCCGCCTGGCCAGAGGAGCAGCGGCTGGCGGGCGACGGCCCCTTGCTCTCGATGGCGCGCAACTGGAGCACACCGTTCTCCGGTGGGCTGTTCCCGCCGCCGGTACGGCGGGAGGTGGCCGCCCGTGTCGTCGTTCCGGCATTGACTGGGGCGCCGGTGCCGTCCGGCCGCGGCCTGGACGCCTACCGCGCTGCGCCAGTGATCCTGGGTTGGCGACGCCGCAGCGGCTGAGCCTCTCCTGGTCTGGCGGTGCTCTGTCGCGCTGCCGTCCCGCTTATGCTACAGCGGTCGCCACCATGACCCTGTCCCCCCGAGCCCTGCAGGCCATCCTGCGCCTGGTGGATGCCGACGGCGCCACGCAGCGCCTCGCCATGGAGGTGATCGCCCAGCCGCGTTCGCAACGCGAGGGGTGGATCCGTGGCCTGGGCGAACTGTATCGCGCCGGCGTTGCCGACTCCGGCCACTCGGCGCAAACCGCCGGCCGGCTCGCCGACCTGCTGGAAGCGCGGCTGCGTGACCGAGTCGCGGAGATCGAGCTGCGCGGTGGCGGAACCGTCGGTACGGCATGACCGTTTGAGCGAAAGAGAATGCGATGATGAAGCCGTCGGACATTGCCAGGGTCGAGAGCTATCTCCGTAGTACGCTGGGGAGCGACAGGATCCGCATCGAGGCCCCCAAGACCCGTGGCGCCTCTGTGGAGGTCCGCGCGGGCAGGGAATTCATCGGCACGCTGCATCGCGACGACGAGGACGGCGAAATCTCATACTCACTGCACATCACCATCCTTGAGGAAGACCTGCCCGCATGAACGATCCTGCGGGACGATCTGCGCGCCAGAACACGCCTTGAGGAAGACCTGCGCCGCCTGACGGCGGGACACTGCCCTTTGGCCGCTCGGCGCGCCGGCGCATGTCATTGGTATGGCACTGACTGATGCGCATGACCGTGGGCGACACCTGAAACTGATTGGGCCGGAGGCGGCGGCGGACGCCATCCGGCACCGTTTCGGCGGCGGCCAGCCTGGTCTCGGCGTCATCGCCACGGCCATCGCGCTCAGGGCGCTGAAATACGCCGAGCAAGTGCTGATGACGGGACCGCGCGGCACCGCCGCGGTCACTTTCTCTGGCGCTGGAGCAAACGAGCAAACGCCGCATGCGATGCGCTCGGCGCACAGTTCCGTGCTGCGCTCGCGCGAGGTTGCACTGGCCGCCGATGGCACGGCGCGCATCGTCTGTCACGGCTGCTATCGCGGCCGCTGTCCGCAATGGTCGTCTGATCTGGTGGAGACCGTGTCGGCACCGCCCGAGGTCGCCCGCGTCGAATGCTCGGATGCCGATGAGCGCTGCTTCGTTGGGACGCTTGTGATGGCGAGCCGGCAAAGCAATCTCGTTCGGATTGTGCACGATTGGTTCGCGCGTCACGTGACCGAGGTTGCTTCGGTGCTTCGCGTCTCGCAATCACATTTGGCGGGTCGCGATGACGTTCGGCGCTGCACGCCTCGCAAGATAGGAAGGCGGCCGCGTACCGGTTTCCCCTGTCCAACCGCCGCGCTACATCGCGGCTCCGACCTTGAGCCAAGGAGCACGAAGATCATGTACCCGAACGTCTCGCTGCTGATCGATGGCCAATGGACCGCTGCCACCGGGGGCCGCGTCCTGGAAGTTCTCAATCCCGCGACCGGCGATGTGAATGGCACCGTCGCGCATGCCGATCGCGCCGACCTCGACCGGGCCCTGGCAGCCGCCGAGAAAGGCTTCCACGTCTGGCGCAAGGTGTCCGCGTTCGACCGCAGCAAGCTCATGCGTAAGGCCGCCAACCTGCTGCGTGAGCGCGCCGACGAGATCGCGCGCATCATGACCATGGAGCAAGGCAAGCCGCTCGTGGAGGCGAAGGGCGAGACGCTCGCTGGCGCCGACGTGATCGACTGGTTCGCCGAGGAAGCCCGTCGCGCCTATGGCCGCGTCGTACCCGCGCGCGCCGAGGGCATTTACCAACTCGTGATCAAGGAGCCTGTCGGTCCGGTGGCGGCATTTACGCCGTGGAACTTCCCGATCAATCAGGTGGTGCGGAAACTGTCCGCGGCGGTCGCGACCGGGTGCTCCATCATCGTCAAGGCGCCGGAGGAAACCCCCGCTTCGCCGGCCGAACTGATCCGCTGCTTCGTCGATGCCGGCGTGCCGGCGGGCGTGGTGAACCTTGTTTATGGCGTGCCGGCCGAGATCTCCGAATATCTCATTCCGCATCCTGTGATCCGGAAGATCTCCTTCACCGGATCGACCGCGGTGGGCAAGCATCTCGCCGCGCTGGCGGGGGCGCATATGAAGCGCGCGACGATGGAACTGGGTGGCCATGCGCCGGCGATCGTGTTTGACGACGCCGACGTGGACACCGCGAGCAAGTTGCTGGCAGCGAACAAGTTCCGCAATGCCGGGCAGGTCTGTATCTCGCCTACGCGCTTCCTGATCCAACAGCGGGTCTATGACCAGTTCGTCGATCAGTTCGTTGGCCACGCCAAGAAAGTGAAGGTCGGTGATGGGCTGGCGCAGGGCACCACGATGGGCCCGCTGGCGAATACGCGTCGCGTGACGGCGATGGACGCCTTCATCGCCGATGCGGTGCAGCACGGCGCGACCGTGCGGACCGGCGGCAACCGTATTGGTAACAAGGGCAACTTCTTCGAACCGACCGTGCTGACCGACGTGCCCAAGGCTGCACGGGTGATGAACGAGGAGCCGTTCGGCCCACTGGCAGTGATCGCGCCATTCCACGATTTTGAGGAGGTGGTGACCGAAGCGAACCGACTGCCATATGGGCTTGCTTCCTATGCCTACACGCGTTCGGCGAAGACTGCGACAGCGATCGCCGCAGCGGTAGAGTCGGGCATGATGTCGATCAACCATCACGGGCTGGCGCTGCCGGAAGTACCGTTCGGTGGTGTGAAGGATTCAGGTTACGGCTCGGAAGGAGGGTTGGAGGCGATCGAAGCCTATCTGGTGACAAAGTTCGTGTCGCAGGCTGGGCTTTAGCCGCGATACGCGGTGGCTGTACCCACCCGCCGTTGTGCCGCGGCGGCGGGCGGGTGCGGAAAGCCGTCGATGCCACGTCGCTTTTTGCTAAAAAATCCATTTGACAGGCTGGCGCGTCGTCGGCGACATCGGTAGAACCGTTGCAACGACGCGGCGAATCGACACTCCATCTTGGCGTGGCGCCGTGACCAGGGGAGACGCGGTGGCGATGGTCTAGGTTGGGGGCGCCGCGTTAGGGACGCCGCGAACATAAGGAGAGAACATGTCGAAAGCCTTTCTTGCCCAGGTGATCCAGGATTCTGCCGAGCTCACCGGCGCGGCAGCCAACCGCACCGCTGGTGCGCTGATGGACGCCATCGTCAAGGAACTGAAGAAGTCGGGCAAATTCACGCTGCCGAGCTTTGGCACGTTTACCGTGCGCAAGACCAAGGCGCGCAAGGGTTTGAATCCGCGCACCGGTGAATCGATCAAGGTGAAGGCCGGCAAGACCGTGCGGTTCAAGGCATCGCCGACGCTGAAGAAGGCGGTCTGATCCACCCAGCGGCGCCGAGACCAGTGGCAGCCAGGCCGTGAGCAACGCGCCTGGCTTTTTTCTGTCCGAGTGCAAGCCCGAGCCCTCGTGACAGGGGACCTTGTTCGTGCGGGGATCGCCTATGTCCACATCCCGTGCGAGTGGCCTGCCTGTCCTGCCGCCCGCCTGGGGCCTGGCGGTGGTCTGCCTGGGCACGCTGGTGGTGCCGTTCGATTCGGCGGTGAACGTCGCCTTCCCCGCGATCATCCGTGCCTTTGCGCTGCCAATTCCGGCGATCCAATGGGTCGTCATTGCCTATACGCTGACCTACGCGGCGCTGATGCTGGTCTGCGGCCGGCTCGGCGACATGCTCAGCCATCGCCGCGTGTTCCTGCTGGGCAGTGGCTGCAGCGCACTGGCTTTCCTGGGCTGCGCCGCCGCCCCAAGCTACGCTTGGTTGCTGGCAGCGCGCATCGCGCAGGGCGTTGGTGCGGCACTGGCATTGTCATGCGGCCCCGCGCTTGCCACCGGGCTCTATGCCGAAGCGCAACGGGCCCGTATCCTCGGCATCTACACAATGGTATTCGGCGCCGGCGGCGCGGCGGGATCGGTGCTGGCCGGCGTGCTGGTGGCGTGGTTCGGCTGGCCCGCCGTGTTCTGGTTCCGCGCGCCGCTGTCGTTGGCGGCATTCATCCTGGCGTGGGGACTGCCGCCATCCGAGCCCATCGGCCCGCGCGAAAGCTTCGATGCCGTCGGCGCCGGATTGCTGGTGCTGGCAATCGCCGCGTTATTGCTCGGCCTGAACAGAGTGCCGGTGGGCGGGGCATGGCCGTTTTTGGCGGGGTTCGTACTGGCCGCTGCCGGCTTCGCACTGCGCGAACGGCGCGCGGCGTTTCCGATCATCGATCTGCGCTGCTTCGGAGATCTTGATTTTTCGCTGCTGAATGCTGGCAACGTGGCGGTGAGCCTGACGGGCTTCGCGGTGCCGCTGCTGGCGCCGTTCTTCCTGGTTGGCGTCGCCGGACTTACCGCGCCGGAGGAGGGTGCGATGCTGGCGGTGGCGAGTCTCGGAACGGCGCTGGTCGCGCCGGTCGCAGGACGGTTGGCAGGCAGCGTGCCGCCGAGGCGGCTGGTGTTGACTGGTGCCGCGGCGACAGCGGTCGGGCAGGCGATGATGAGCTTCACCGCTGCGTCCACCAATCTGGCGTCGTTCGGCGTCTCGATGTTTGTGCAGGGCGCCGGCCTGGGATTGTTTCAGGTCGGATATTTCGAAATCACGACGGCAACGTTGCCGCGCGAGCAACGCGGCGTCGCGGGCAGCCTGGTGATGATGACGCGCACGCTGGGCATCGTGACGGGCGCCACGATGCTGATGCTGGGGTTCCAGACGCTGCGGGCGCGTCTCGCCGCGAGCGGGGCAGGGGAGGCAGAGGCGTTCCAGGCTGCCTTCCAGCGGGTGTTCCTGCTCGCCGCGGCGCTGCCCGCGGGAGTGGCAGTGCTCCACTTGCTTCGTCGGCAGAGTGGGCGAGGATCTCTTACCAGGTAATTTCTCTGCCGCGAGCTGTCGTCTGTCCGCCGCGAGTTATGATGTTTCCTACGCAAGGTGTCGTGTCTCTGTCACCGAGGCGTAGTGTTTGTGCTTGGATTGGCGGTGCACGACAGGCACGAGGGCGGCAGTACACGCCAGTCGTGGACGCCGAGTGCCGGAACTGGCCGTCCGCGGTCTTGTCGCGGGCGACGTTTCGTGCTCAACGCGGATTGTCTGCCACCGGCGGCACCGATGATTTCGCATCGTGGTGAGCGTCGCAGTCATGTCCATTCATCTTCTACGATACGGCAGCCTGGGCAATCTTGCCGCCGCTGCGCGCGTTGCGCACTCCGGTCCTCGCTTGCAAATCCTGGTGTGGCGGCAGCCAGAACGGCACGGAAGAGTGACAAGAGGGTCGGGCTGCCCGGAGGTTTGATATCGGAGCAAGAACCGGAGTTCATTCATGACCCAGGCAAGCTATCTGAATGCCGCGGTCATCGTCGTCAGGCAGACCTGTGATGGTCGCTGTCGTCGATCGGTGACCCGCGATGCAACAATCGAGAGGCATTCCCATGAGCTTGCAAGATGACAACAAGGCTGTCGTCGGCCGCTGGTTTACCGACTTCTGGGGCAAAACCCGCAACCTGCGCGTGGTCGACGAGATTGCCGCGCCGGGCATGCTGTTGAAATATTCGCTGCATGAACCCCGCAAGGGTCGCGACGACATCAAGGCCTTCATGACCGATTTCCGCGCGGCGTTCCCCGATCTGAACTTCTGGGGCACCGCTGACCTGATCGCCGAGGGGGACTACGTCGTCGGTCAGTGGGAGGGCGGCGGCACTCACAGCGGTCCGGCATTCGCCGACTTTCTTGCCGGCGGCCTGCCCGCCAATACCGGCCGGACAATGCACTTTACCGGCATGACCGTTCTCAAACTGAAGGACGGCAAGATCGTCGAGGAGATCGGTCTGGATGACGGGGTCACCGCACTGACCCAACTCGGCATGCTCCGCGCCGCCTGAGCCATGGGTAGCCGCCGGTCGTCCGAGCGGCGGCTATCTCTCACGCCGTCGAAGGGTTTCGCATCAACTTGATATAACGGCAGTACTGGAAGGTCAGGCGATGCGCGTGACTGTGTCCTGGCCAAAATGGAGAATTGCGCCGGTCGCGTCCCCCCGCACTCCGGATCCTGCCGCCAAATCGGAAAATCAGCACCGGCAGCGGGACGAGCCTTCCGGCAAGGCGAATGTGGGCCAGCCATGCGGAACGGCGAAGTTCGGCAAGCCAGGCGGCAAAGCGAATTCGGGCAAGCCATCCGGAAAACCGGATTTGAAAGTAAGACCTGGAGTGTCTCAGTGGCCGCCAACGCCGATTATCAGAGTATACACAGCGGAGACCCTGTTATGACGACCCAAACCCTCGCTGCCGAACCAGAAACCTTGCGTTTCGGCTATGGCGACACCGTGCTCGGGACCATCGTGGTCGCCGCGAGCATGCGCGGAATCGTCGCCCTGTTCTTTGGTGACGATCGTGCCAGGCTGCTGCGCGATCTGAAGGATGCGTTCCCGGAAGCCGCGTTGGTTCTCGACCAGCCCGGGCTGGCGCAAACCATTGCCAAGGCCGCCGCCCTGATCGGCGCGCCGCACCTCGAGACCGATCTGACGCTCGATCTGCGTGGCTCGCCGGTGGAGCTGGCCGTTTGGCATGCGCTGCGGACTATTCCGGCGGGCGAGACGCGTAGCTATGGCGCAATCGCGCGGAGCCTGCCGATAGCGGCAACCGCGCAGGAGGTTGGCGCGGCATGCGCCGCGAACCGCGTTGCGGTTGCCGTCCCTTGCCACCGCGTCGTGAAGTCCGATGGTTCGATTTCCGGCTATCGCTGGGGTGTGCGGCGCAAGCGGCGCCTCATCAACTTGGAAGGAGTGGCGTGATGCCTGCTGTTTCGCGCAAGACGCATACCTGCGAACGCGACCTGGCCCTCGCGAGCAGATCGCCCGCGGATGCAACGGCGATCCAGGCCGAGAATGCGGCGGCGGTCCAGGATCGGGTCGATGCGGTGGACTGGGCGCAGGCCCACGCCGATCTCGACGCCCAGGGCTGGGCCATCGTGCGGAAGCTTCTGACCCATGGCGAGGCGGATTCAATTGCTGGCTTGTACGATCAGCAGCAAGGCTTCCGCAGCCAGGTCATCATGAGCAAGCACGGTTTCGGTCGTGGTGAGTACAAGTATTTCAGCTACCCGCTGCCGCCGCTGATCCAGGCGCTTCGTACCGCGGCCTATCCCCAGCTCGTGCCCATCGCCAATCAGTGGCATAAGCGCATGGGAAACGACGTGCGCTTCCCGCGCGACCACGCCGCGTTCCTCGATCGCTGCCATCAGGCGGGTCAGGTTCGTCCGACGCCGCTGCTTCTTGAGTATGCGCCGGAGGACTATAATTGCCTCCACCGTGACCTCTACGGCGAACATGTGTTCCCGCTACAGATCGCGATTCTGTTGGACCAGCCAGGCGAGGATTTCGAGGGCGGCGAGTTCGTGATGACGGAGCAACGTCCTCGCATGCAGACCCGCGCAATGGTTCTACCGCTGAAGAAGGGTGACGCGGCGGTGTTCGCCGTGAACCGCCGCCCGACAAAAGGGACGCGTGGCGACTACCAGGTGAGGCTGAACCATGGTGTCAGCAAGCTGCACGCGGGCAAGCGGCACACCGTTGGCATTATCTTCCACGATGCTGCCTGACCCCGGTTCATTCGCGCTCGATGAAGCCCAGAACGGCGTTCGCCGCGTCGCTCTGAGCCCGTCCGCCGTGGCGCTGCGCGGTTTCGCTCGCGCGTGTGCGCCGGAACTCGTCGCTGCCATCGGCGCAATCGCCGCGGTCTCGCCGTTCCGCCACATGGTCACGCCGGGCGGTTGGGCGATGTCGGTGGCAATGACCAACTGCGGAAGGGCTGGCTGGGTCACCGATCGCACCGGTTACCGCTATGATGCGATCGATCCGGCGACCGGCCGGGCGTGGCCGGAGATGCCGCGGATGTTCGCTGACCTGGCCGCCGATGCCGCCGCGGCGGCGGGCTTCGGCGGCTTTCGGCCCGACGCCTGTCTGGTCAACCGCTATGCGCCGGGTGCCCGGCTCTCGCTGCATCAGGATCGCAACGAACGCGACTTTGATCAGCCGATCGTGTCGGTCTCGCTGGGCTTGCCGGCCATCTTCCTGTGGGGTGGCCAGACACGAGCCGCGAAGGTCACGCGCATTCCGCTGATCCACGGCGACGTGGTGGTTTGGGGCGGGGCCGATCGCCTGACCTTCCACGGCGTCCATGCCTTGGCCGAGGGCGAGCACGAGCTGACCGGTGCCTGTCGCTTCAACATCACCTTCAGACGGGCGCTTTGATGTCTTTGTCATTGTGAGGACCGCGGGCAAAGCGTAGCGGGGCAAAGCAGTCCTGGCCGAGCGATGCGCGAGCCATCCGGGCATGATTCCAGTCGAGACTGCGCTGTCGTGTCGTTCCTTGCAATGACAGGCATTTTGACGTCGGCCGGGATTGCCTCGTCCCGCCGCGCTTCGCTCGTGGTCCGCGCAATGACATGCATTTCACGGGCCTGATCGAGATTGCTTCGTCGCGTCGTTCCTCGCATTGACAGTCAGCGCTAATCCAGCGTCTCGCGATACGACATCACCGCCACCGCGCTGACCAGCACCGCGAATACCGCCATGGGCCAAAGGTTCGGCACGATCTCTGCCATCGTGTTGCCCTTCAGCAGCACGCCGCGGCAGATGCGCAGCACATGTGTCAGCGGCAGCAGCTCGCCGATCGCGCGTGCCCAGCCCGGCATGCCCTGGAACGGGAACATGAAGCCCGACAGCATCATCGACGGCAGTAGCGAGAATTGTGCCAACTGCTGCGCCGATTGCTGCGTCCGCGCGATGGTAGAGAACAGGATCCCCAGCGCCAGGTTGCCGGCGATGAACACGCCCAGCGCCACCAGCAGCAGCGGAATGGAACCGCGCACGGGCACGTGGAACGCCAATGCCGAGACAGTCAGGATCAGCATCACCTGCACATAGCCGAGTCCGACATAGGGCACGATCTTGCCCAGCATCACTTCCACTGGTCGCACCGGCATCGACAGCAGATGCTCCATCGTGCCAGATTCGCGTTCGCGCGTGATCGAGAGTGTGGTGATCACCAGCGTCGACATCAGCAGAATTGTTCCAATCAATCCCGGAACGATATTCAAAGCCGTAATTTGCTCCGGATTGTAACGCGCGTGCACCACCACGGTGAAGGGCGGCGATGTGGCCGTGGTCCGCATGTTCGGCGGCAGGTCGCGCTGCACCACCGTGGCGTTCAGCGCCGCCACCGCCGCGGTAGCGTTGCCGATCGCGACGGGGTCTGTCGCATCGGTATCGAGCAATACCGACGGGTGCTCACTGCGGTCCACCGCGCGGGCGAAGCCCGGCGGGATTTCCAGCACGAACAATACGTCGCCGCGCGCCAGCGCCTCATCGGCCTGGCGTTCGGTCGCGAAGGTGCGAATGTCGAAATAGCCGGTGTTCTGCAACGCGGTCACGATGGTGCGCTCGTATTGCGAATGGCTGGCCGACAACAGCCCGGTCGGCAGGTGGTGCGGGTTTGTATTGATAGCGAAACCGAATAGGAAGAGCTGCAGCAAGGGCAGCATCACGGTCAGGCCGATGGTCATCGGATCGCGGCGCATCTGCTGCCATTCCTTGCGCAGCATTGCCGCCAGCCGCGCCCAGGAGAATTGGGTCATTCGTCCTTCTCCTGCTCATTCAGCATGTGGATGAACACGTCATCGAGTCGCGGCGGCACTTCCTGCCAGCCGAGCCCGTTCGTGGGCAGCGATTCCGTGGCGGCGCGTAATGCGGCCCGGTCCCGACCGGCGATGCGCAACGCATCGCCAAACACCGCGGCGGTTTCCACGCCCGGGCGGTGGCGGAGTTGGCGCACGGCGGCCTCGATGCCGGGGCCGGTGGCCTGAAAGACCACGAGGCCCGCGGCCTGCACCACTTCGTGCGCCGAGCCCTGCACCACCAGTCGGCCGTCGGCGAGATACACCACCCGCTGGCAGCGTTCCGCCTCGTCCATGTAGTGGGTGGAGACCAGTACGGTCATGCCGTCGGCGGCCATCTCGTGGATCAGGTCCCAGAACTCGCGGCGTGCCTTGGCGTCCACGCCGGCAGTGGGTTCATCCAGCAGCAGCAGCTTCGGTCGGTGCAGCACGCAGGCGGCGAGCGCCAAACGCTGCTTCCAGCCACCGGAAAGCTGCCTGGCGAGGTGTTGGGCGTAGCGGGTCAACTCGAAGCGTTGCAGCACGTCGGCCAGCACGCGCCGGCGATCGGCCAGTTGATACAGGCGGGCGACGAATTCCAAATTCTCAGTGACGGTCAGGTCGTCGTAGAGGCTGAACTTCTGCGGCATGTAGCCGACCTGCAGGCGGATCTGCGGTGACGCGCGAAGCAGGTCGTAGCCGAGGCAGGTACCGCCACCGGCATCCGGGCGCAGCAGGCCGCAGATCAGGCGGATGGTGGTGGTCTTGCCGCTGCCATTGCCGCCGAGGAAGCCGCAGATCTCACCTTCGGCCACCTGCAACGAGAGCCCGTCCACAACGCGGTTGGCGCCGAAGCTTTTCACCAGATCGCGCACGTCGATGGCGAGGGCGGTCATTGCTCGCTCGCCGAGGTGGCCCGACACGACGTGTCGAAAGGGTCCCGATATGAGATCCCGAACCAGGCGCGACACGACATATCATTGCGAGGCTCGTCGGGACCGAAGCAACCTTGTTCAGTCGGAAGCACGCACCGATCGAGCGCACGATGGAACGAGATTGCTGCGTCACTCTGCTCCTCGCAATGACAGGTGAACGAGGTTGCTTCGCCGCTCCGCTCCTCGCAATGACAGGTGAACGAGGTTGCTTCGCCGCTCCGCTCCTCGCAATGGCAAGTGGCCGCGGTCACGGCGCCGGCCTGATCGTCACCGGCTGCCCAGGGTGCAGCATCGTGGCCTGGGCGAGGTCGGGATGCGCCTCGATCATGTAGACCAGCTTGTCGCGGGTTTGCTCACTGTAGATCACGGGCGGGGTGTATTCGGGCTGCGGCGAAATGAAGGTCACGTTGGCAGTCAGCCCACCGGCGCAGGTGTCGCACACGATCGACAGGCGTTCGCGCGTGTGGATGCCGGCGAGCGCGGTCTCGGGGACGAAGAAACGAACCAAGATGTTCCCCGGCGGCAGCAATTCCACCACCGGCGTCCCGGCGTCCATCATCTCACCCGGGACGGCATAGGTATCGGCGACCTCGGCCGCCATCGGTGCCGCGACATGGCGCTGCGCCAGCCGCCAATCCGCTTGCTCCAGCGCCGCCTGCTGCGCCGCCACCACTTTCTGTTGCGCCTCGATCTCGAACTGGCGGCCGGTGGGGTCCTGGATCTGTCGCAGCTTTGCCTGCGACGCCTCGACATGGGCGTTCGCCGAGGCGAGCTGCGCGCGCTGCTGGTCCACGATTTGCTGCGTGGCGGCGCCGGAGCGCAGCAGTTGCTGGTTGCGGTTCAGGTCCTCGGCGATCTGGTCGCGGGTGGCGATCATGTCCGCGAGGTCGGCCTTGGCCTGGGCGATCTCGGTCTCGCGGCCGGCCTTCTCCAGATTGGTCAGGCGGTCCTTGGCTTCGGCCAAAGACGCAGCGGCTTGCTCCTGGGCGGCGCACTCACTGGTGTCGTCCTGCGCGAACAAGGGCGCGCCGGCAGCGACCTGCTGGCCGCGATGGACGGAAAGCGTGACGAGCTGCCCGGCCAAGGTCGGCGCCACGCGGACGAAGTCGGCATCGACGTAGCCCTGCCACCCCGGCGGCGCATCGTCGCGGTCCTGCCACCACCATGCGCCGCCGACGGCCAGCGCGACCAGCGCCAGTATGGGGAGCACCAGGCGCTTCATGGCGGGGGCTCCGCGGCAAGGCCGCGCAGCAGCACGTCGAGATGGGTGGCGACGACCTTGCGCGCGTCGAGCTGGATGTCGGTGTGGCGGCCCAGTGAGTGCTTCCACAGCGCCAGCACCATCAGCGGGGCCGAAAACAGCGGCAGGGCGCCATCGAGATCGACGGGGCGGAATTCGCCACGCTCGATGCCGCGGGCGAGCACGCGGCGGATCAGGGCCATGCCCTTATAGACCACCTCCTCGGCATAGAAGCGGGCGAGGGCGGGGAAATTGCCGGACTCAGCCAGCACCAGCTTGGGAATGGCGGTCAGGTCGGTGTCCAGCAGTTGCAGAAAGCGATCCGCCATGGCGCGCAGGATGTCGGCGGCAGACAGGTCGGGGTCCGCAACCATCGCGGCGACCGCGTCCAGGTTGGGCAGCACAGCCTGGCGGACGACTGCCCGGAACAAATGTTCTTTGGTGGGGAAGTAGAGGTAGATCGTGCCCTTGCCGATGCCGGCGGCGGTGGCGACGTCCTCGAGCTTGGTGGTGGCGAAGCCGCGCTCGGAGAACAGGTGGAGGGCCGCTTCGACGATTTCGCCGGGGCGGTCTTCCTTGCGACGGGCGCGGCGACGGGTTGGGGTGGCGGTGTCGCTGGGCATGGAACTTACCTACTGACTGGTCAGTCAGTATTCAATCCCACGACGAGGAACGATTCGATCCCGCGACGCGGTATGCCGAATCCGTGTGGTGTTTCTGCCGGCTGCCCGCGCTCGGCCTGATGGCAGCGCGCCGCTGTCAGCGAGACGGGTTGATTGCCTTCACGGGGATGCGACCCGAGGCTATCGTCGGCGGGGCTACGCCAGGTCTGGAAAACGGTGGCATGAGCGGCACCCAGCGGCATCGTTCGGCACGCGGAGAGGTTCGTAGATTTCCGGCAGCCGACGGCGCACGGTTGGAGTACGAAGTCCTCGGCAACGGTCCGCCGCTGGTCATGCTGCACGGGGTGCTGGCGGGTCGCCGCACGTTCTCTCGCCAACATGACGGGTTCGCCGACCATCGCCGGCTGATCATGCCGAGCGCTCGCGGTCATGACGGCAGCGAGGGCCGGTTGCCGCCGAATTACAGTGTGGGCGACAGCGACGTGGATGATCTGCTGGCATTGCTCGACGCCGAAGGCCTTGGCACGGTGGACCTGTTTGGCCATTCCTCGGGTGGGGCAACCGCCTTCGTCTTTGCCTGCCGCTATCCCGCGCGCGTCCGCCGTCTGGTGCTGGCTGAGCCGAGCCTGCTTGCCTTGTTGCCGCCCGAGGTAGGTGACGCGGTGGTTGCCGGCAGCCTGGCCGTCGCTGCGGCGGGAGACTCGGACGGACCCGGCGTCGCGCTGCGTACTGCTCTTGCCTTTACCGGCGGCGACGCGTGGCAGGCGCTTGATCGGGAGGCGCAGGAGCGGCGGTTGCAGGCGATGGCGTCATGCGCCGCGGTCGTTGGTCCGCATTTTCGCGGCCTGTGCGCGCTTGACGTCGGCGATGCGGATGTCATCGGCCTGGGTCCGCCGACGCTATTGCTCTATGGCGAGAACAGTTTTCCGTTTGAAGCGGTCATTGGCGAGCGCTTTCGTGCGCTGCGGCCGGATCTTCCGTTTCTGATTGTTGCCGGCGCCGGGCATAACGTGCATCGCGATCGCGCGGACTTTGTGAATGCGGAAGTTGCCGCGTTCCTCGCCGGCGGCTGATTGGCTCATTGCCGTGTGGCGGTGAATGTATGCCGCGCTGTGCGGGATCAAATGAGCGGTCGAAGTACCGCAGTGACGGCGGGCAGCGTATCGGCATCGAGCGGTACGAGCTTCCCGGCGCGATCGCCGCGGAATCCGAACCTCGTTGCGCTCTTGCCGGCGCCGTCGATGCCACCGACGATCCGCCCGCACGCATCCGTACCCGTTCGCTTCCGCCCTCCGCCGCCCTATCTTTCCCCCGTGCCCACCCGTTCCACCCAATCCGCCGACCTGTTCGGCGCCGCCGAGCCGCCGGAACCGTCGGGCGCGCATGCCGCCGCGCGTCCGCTCGCCGACCGCCTGCGCCCGCGCAGCCTCGACGAGGTCGTGGGGCAGGACCATTTGCTCGGCGCCGAAGGCACGCTCACCCGCATGCTGGCGCGCGGCTCGCTGGCCTCGCTGGTGCTGTGGGGGCCGCCCGGCGTCGGCAAGACCACCATTGCCCGCTTGCTCGCCGCCCGCGCCGGGCTGCATTTCGTGCAGATCTCCGCGGTGTTCTCCGGCGTCGCCGACCTCAAGCGCGTGTTCGAGGAAGCGGCGCGCCGCCGCCGCCTCGGCGAGGGCACGCTGTTGTTCGTCGACGAAATCCACCGCTTCAACCGCGCCCAGCAGGATGGCTTCCTGCCGGTGGTGGAGGACGGCACCATCACGCTGATCGGCGCCACCACCGAGAATCCGTCCTTCGAGCTGAACGGCGCGCTGCTGTCGCGCTGCCAGGTGCTGGTGCTGCGCCGCCTGGACGATGCGGCGCTGGAACTGCTGCTGACGCGGGCCGAGGCGGAACTCGGGCGCTCGCTGCCGCTGAACGCCGAGGCATGCGCCGCGTTGCGCGCCATGGCGGATGGCGACGGCCGCTACATCCTGAACATGGCAGAGCAAATTGCCGCACTGCCGGCGGATACACAGCCGCTGGACCCGGTGGCGCTGTCGGCTTTGTTGGCGCGGCGCGCGGCGCTGTACGACAAGGACCGGGAAGAGCATTACAACCTGATCTCCGCGCTGCATAAGTCGCTGCGCGGCTCGGACCCGGACGCGGCCCTCTATTGGTTCGCGCGCATGCTGATCGGCGGCGAGGACCCTCGCTACATCGCCCGCCGCCTGACGCGCTTCGCCGCTGAGGACGTCGGCATGGCCGACCCCAACGCTCTGACGCAGGCGCTGGCGGGGTGGGAGACATACGAACGGCTGGGCTCGCCGGAGGGCGAACTGGCACTCGCCCAGGTGGTGGTCTATCTCGGTGCGGCACCGAAATCGAACGCGCTGTATACCGCGTTCGGTGCCGCGCGGGCCGCCGCGAAGGCGACCGGCTCGCTGATGCCGCCGGCCCATATCCTCAACGCGCCGACACGGCTGATGCAGGAGCTGGGCTACGGCAAGGGCTACGAATATGACCACGAGACGGAGGATGCGTTCTCGGGGCAGAACTACTTTCCCGATGGGATGGCGCGGGAATCCTTTTACCGTCCGCGCGACCGTGGGTTTGAGCGGGAGATCGCCAAGCGGTTGGAGTACTGGGAGAGGCTGCGGCGTGAGCGGGAGGGGGAAGCGCAGTCGCCGCAGTGAGCAACCTCGCGGTTCCATGCTCGGGCTTCTGCGAGATGTTCGGATCCTGGTGCGCTCACTCTGACGCCTGGTGCCCGCGCTCGTCGATGTCATTGCGGGCGGAGCGAAGCAGCCTGGGTCGAGTGACGTGCGGTAGACCGACCGGGATTGCGTCGCTTCGCTCGCAATGACACGTAGCCGCCGGGATCGAAGCGTCAGGGTCAGTACACCCGGCGATATTCGGATTCCAGGAGCCATGCGGGAGGCCGCCATTCGCCGACATGCGGACGCGCGCGCTTCGCGTCGCGGCGGTAGCCGGTGGCAGCCCCGCCGCAGCCGCCGTCCTGGAGACCAGATAGACTGTGGGTACTACTTATTGCCTCGGCTGCGCGGCCTGGGTATCCGTGCTGAGCCGCGACGCATCGTGTCCCCGTCGCGGTGGGGTGAATCTTCTGGCCCCGGGCGGCGATGCGATGCGGCTGAAGCAAATGGAGGTCGTCTGATGTGCGGCACCTGCGGCTGCGGACAGGCCGAGATGCGGGTGGAGGACCTGCATCTTCTCCCGCCGCACGACCATCCTCCCGGGGTGGAGGAATTGCACACCGACAGCGCGGATCTTCACGGCTACGGCGATCTACGCCATAACCATGCAGGTTCCCACGTAGGTATGCCCGTGGAGGCCGAGGATCGCCACGATCAGGACGACCAACATCGGCACGGGGATACCGACAATTCGCACGGGGATACCCACACGCACGCAGACGGCACGACGCACACGCACCCTCACAGCCGGACCCACGAACACGTGCACGATCATGGACCGGACGTTGCGGCGAGTGCCTCCACCAGGCGGCTGGTGCTGGTGGAGCAAGATATACTGGCGCGAAACGATGCCATCGCCGTGGCGAACCGGCGAGCATTCCATGCAGCCCGGACATTGGCTCTCAATCTGGTTTCCAGCCCCGGCTCGGGCAAGACCACCCTGCTGGTGGAAACGTTGCGGCGGATCGGCGGGCGCTACCCCGTTGCGGTCATCGAGGGCGACCAGGAGACCACGACCGACGCCGAGCGCATCCGCGCAACCGGTGCACCGGCCATCCAGGTCAACACCGGGAAAGGCTGCCATCTCGACGCGGAGCTTGTCCGCACTGCAACGGCCCGGTTGGGTATTCCCGCATCCGGCATCCTGTTCATTGAGAACGTCGGCAATCTGGTTTGTCCAGCGGGCTTTGACCTCGGCGAGGCGCAAAAGGTCGTCATCGTCTCGGTCACCGAAGGCGAGGACAAGCCATTGAAATATTCCGCTATGTTCGCAGCGTCGGCATTGATGGTGGTGAGCAAGTGCGACCTGCTGCCGCATCTGCGGTTCGATGTCGACCGGCTGATCGAGAATGCCCGGCGGATCAATCCCATGATCGGCGTGCTGCGGCTGTCGGCGCAAAGCGGCGACGGCATGGACCGCTGGATGCATTGGCTGGACACGGCGCGGGCGCTGCGTCTCGCGACGGATTAGTGCCGCTTCGTCATGGAGGTGCCCACGAGCTTCGAAGCCGTCCGCGCTGTGAATTCCGCCCCGCACCGCTTGCGCCTGCGTGTCCGCGGCCAGGTGCAGGGTGTCGGCTTCCGGCCGCATGTCTGGCGGCTTGCGACGCGGGACAGGCTGACCGGCTTCGCGCTGAACGATCAGGACGGCGTACTGCTGGAAGTGCAGGGCGACACGGCCGCGTTCGTTGCTGACCTGGTGGCGTTGGCCCCGCGGCTCGCCCGCATCGATACGGTCGAGCAGGAGCTTTGTGCTGTCGTTTCTGATGAGTATCAATTTGTCATCCGGGACAGCACTCAGGATGGGCCAGCGCGCACGGCAATCTCACCCGATGTGGCGACCTGTCCGGAGTGCCTGGCCGAACTCTTCGACCCGACTGATCGCCGCTATCTGTATCCGTTCATCACTTGCACCCAGTGTGGCCCGCGCTTCACCATCACCCACACTGTTCCGTATGATCGCGCCACTACGGCAATGGCGGGTTTTACCCTGTGTCCCGACTGCGCCGCCGAATACGCCAATCCGGCGGACCGGCGGTTCCATGCCGAAACCACGTGCTGTCCGGCCTGCGGGCCGCGACTCGATATGGCAACGGAACAGATTGGCAGCCGTATCCGTGCCGGGCAGATCGTAGCATTGAAGGGCCTGGGCGGCTTCCATCTCGTCTGCGACGCACACGATGAGACGGTTGTGACGCGACTGCGAGCGCGCAAGCAACGCGATGGCAAGCCATTCGCCGTGATGGTACCCAATCTCGCCACAGCGCGGCGGTTCGCCACGCTTGACCAGGTCGCCGCGGATACGCTGCAGCATTGCGCGCGGCCTGTCGTTGTGGCGCCGGCGCGTGCGGGTGCACGGTTGGCAGGCGGCGTGTGCAACGGACTGCCGACCGTCGGATTGTTCCTGCCCTATACGCCGCTGCATTGGCTGTTGATGTGGGAGTTGCTGGGACGACCCGCCGGTCACGGCTGGATGTCCGAAGCTAGCGATCTGGCGCTGGTTGCGACCTCGGCCAACCGCTCCGGCGAACCGATCGTCGTTGACGGCGCCGACGCGCGCCGGGGCCTCGCCGATGTGGTCGATGCGGTTGCGGACCATGATCGCGCGATCGTCACGCGTGCCGACGACAGCGTGGTGCGCGTGATGGCTGGAGCGCCGGCTTTCATCCGCCGCGGCCGTGGCTTCACGCCCGCGCCCATCCGCCTGCCGCGCGAGATGCCGAGTGTTGTCGCGCTCGGCGCCATGCTCAAGGCAACGGTTACCGTGATCCGCGGCCGCGAGGCGTTCGTGTCGCAGCACGTCGGCGATCTCGATACACCAGCGGCCGTGGCGTTCCTGGAAGAAACGCTGAGGCAGATGGTTTCGCTACTGGAGATTGCTCCCGTTGCGGTGGCCTGCGACCTGCATCCGGATTTTCCCAGCACGCGACTGGCGCATCGGCTGGGGTTGCCGGTGTGGCCGGTGCAACATCACCACGCGCATATCGCCGCGCTGGCGGCAGAGCATGGCATCGATGGTCCATTGCTCGGCCTTTCGCTCGACGGATTCGGACTTGGGCCGGACGGCGCGGCGTGGGGCGGCGAGCTGCTGTACGTGGATGGCGCACGCTACGCGCGGCTTGGTCATCTGGCGCCGCTGCCGGAGCCCGGCGGCGACCGCGCTGCCCGCGAGCCGTGGCGGATGGCCGCCGCCGCACTGCATGCCCTGGGCCGCGGTGACGAAATCGAATATCGTTTCACGGCCGAGAAGCTCGCCGGGCCGGTGCGTCAGCTTCTCACCCGCGGCGTTGCCTGCCAGCCGACCAGTTCTGCCGGGCGGTTGTTCGACGCGGCGGCCGGATTGCTCGATGTCTCGCACCACCAGAGTTTTGAGGGAGAGGCGGCGACGCGGCTGGAAGCCCTCGTCGCAAGCACGAACATTATGCCCGATGGCTGGCGGATTGCGGACGGCATGCTTGATCTGCTGCCATTGCTCGGCCGGCTTGCCGACGGCGTTACGCCCGATGAAGGGGCGGCGTTGTTCCACGGCACGCTGATCGCTGCGCTGACCGAATGGGCCGCGGGCGCCGCCGCACCGCGCGGGCTCCGCAGGGTGGCGCTCGGTGGCGGCTGCTTCCTCAACAAGGTACTGACGGAGGGGTTGGTCTCCGGTCTGGCGGCGCGCGGCGTGACCGCCTTGGTCGCGCGTGCCGTGCCGCCGACTGATGGCGGGTTGTCGCTTGGCCAGGCCTTCGTCGCCGCTTCGGCACAGCTTACGTAGATAGCCCCCTTGCATCGATAACCCCCTGCATCGCGGCTGACCTGCGCAGGACACTGGAAGGAGATCCATCATGTGTCTGGCAATTCCAGTGAGGATCGTCGCCCTGACCGGGCCTGGGATGGCCCGGGTGTCGCTGGGCGGCATCGTCAAGGAAGTCTCGGTCGTGCTGATCGACGACCCGCAGCCGGGCGACTACGTCGTGCTGCATGTCGGCTTCGCGCTGGCCAAAATCGACGAAGCGGAAGCGAAACGCACGCTGGAGCTGCTGGCGGAGCTCGATCCGCGGATAATGGCGGAGTTCGCACCGACCGACGCGACAGCGGGGGCGCCGTCATGAAGCACCTCGACGAATATCGCGATGGCGATGTCGCCCGCCGCGTTGCGGCCGCGATCCATCAGGAGGCGAACCCCGGCCGGCACTACCGGCTGATGGAGTTCTGTGGCGGTCACACCCACACGATATTCCGCTACGGCATCGAGGACCTGCTGCCCGCCAACGTCGAAATGCTGCACGGACCCGGCTGCCCGGTTTGCGTGCTGCCGATCGGGCGGCTGGACATGGCGATCCGGCTGGCCCGGCGCGACGGCATCATCCTCGCGACCTATGGCGACATGCTGCGGGTGCCAGGCTCGAAGGGCCAGAGCCTGTTGAAGGCCAAGGCGGCGGGCGCCGATGTCCGCATGATCTATTCCAGCATGGACGCGGTGAAGCTCGCGGAGGACAATCCCGACCGACAGGTTATCTTCTTCGCCATCGGCTTCGAGACCACCACCCCGCCGACCGCCCTGGCGATCGAAGCTGCACGCGGCATGGGGCTGGGCAATTTCTCGGTATTCAGCAATCACGTGCTGACACCGCCGGCGATGCGGGCGATCCTCGATGCGCCGGCAGTGAGCGAAGCCGACGCCGTGGCGATCGACGGGTTCGTCGGCCCCGCGCATGTCTCCGTGGTGATCGGCAGTCAGCCCTACGAGGCGGTCGCCGCGCAGTACCGCAAGCCGGTGGCGATTTCCGGCTTTGAGCCGGTGGACGTGCTGCAATCCATCCTGATGCTGGTGCGCCAGCTCAATGAAGGCCGCGCCGAGGTGGAGAACCAGTATATCCGCGCCGTCACCCGCGAGGGCAATACACGGGCGCAGCAGGCCATGGCACGCGTGTTTGAACTGCGGCCGGCATTCGAATGGCGGGGCCTCGGCAGCATTCCGTGCTCGGCGCTGCGCATCCGCGACGAATTCGCCGCATTCGATGCCGAGCGCCGCTTCGCGGAGCCCTATGTCCCTGCCGAGGGGACCAAGTCTTGCGAGTGCCCGTCTGTCCTGCGCGGCGCGAAGAAGCCCACCGACTGCAAATTGTTCGGCCGCGCCTGCACCCCCGAGACGCCGCTGGGGTCCTGCATGGTTTCCTCAGAAGGCGCCTGCGCTGCCTATTACACCTATGGTCGGATGCGGGGAGCCGCGGCGTGAATGCCGCGCCGGGGCGCGGCACCGGTTGGCGCCTGGATCTTGCCAACGGTCGCGTCGATCTCACGCACGGCGCGGGCGGGCGTGCCATGCAGCAACTGATCGAAGAAGTGTTCCGCCCCGCGTTTGACAATCCCATCCTGGCACGCGGCGACGACCACGCCACGTTCGATGTCACAGCCGGACGCATGGCGATGTCGACCGATTGCTTCGTCGTTTCTCCCCTGTTCTTTTCCGGCGGCAATATCGGCTCGCTCGCCGTGCACGGCACGATCAACGACGTCGCGATGAGCGGTGCACGCGTGCTGTACCTGTCGGCCGGCTTCGTCATCGAAGAGGGCTTTCCGCTGGCCGATCTGCAACGCATCGCTTGCGCCATGGGCGAGGCGGCGCGCGCCGCCGGCGTCGCCATCATCGCCGGGGATACCAAGGTGGTGGAACGCGGCAAGGCTGATGGCTTGTTCATCAACACTGCCGGCGTTGGCATCGTGCCTGCCGGCATCGAGATCTCAGGCGACCGCGCGCGGGCGGGCGACGCTGTGCTGATCTCCGGCAGTATGGGCGATCATGGCGTGGCCGTCATGGCGCAGCGGGCCGGGTTGGAATTCGAAACGACCTTACAATCAGATTCCGCCGCGCTGAATCATCTGGTGGCCGATATGGTGACCGCGGTGCCTGGCATCCATGTGTTGCGCGATCCCACCCGCGGCGGCCTGGCGGCGACGCTGAACGAGATCTGCCACCAGTCGGGCGTCGGCATGAGGCTGGACGAAGCGGCGGTGCCGGTGAAGCCAGAGGTGATGGGCGCCTGCGAATTGCTGGGGCTCGACCCGCTGAACGTGGCCAACGAGGGCAAACTGGTCGCCATTGCGCCAGCGGCCGACGCCGCACGGTTGCTGGACGTGCTGCGCGCGCATCCGCTGGGATGCGATGCCATGGCCATCGGTGCGGTGACGGCCGATCCGGCCCGCTTCGTGCGGATGACAACCCGCGTCGGCGGCGAGCGCGTCGTGGACTGGCTTGCCGGCGAGCAGTTGCCGCGGATTTGCTGATGCGTGGCGGCAGTGGCGCGGCGTCGGCATCGGCTCTGACGCACATCAGGCAGGTGATGTGTTGAAATCCTGATGAATGGAGAGCACAGATCTCTTTGGGAGCGAAGAGTTCAATGGGTGGGAGGCGAAGAGTTCAATATGATTCTGCATCCAATTTGGCAGCGGGCAACGGTGCGCTGAAGCGGTGGCTGGCGGAGTTACGGCGATCCAGGTTATGCTGACCGCAAGTCCGGAAACTCCGGCTGCTCGATCCCACGCGGCACGGGGGACCAGTTGAAACTTCCAAGCGGGCCGAAAGACCTGTCAGGCAGAGGGGTGCACATGAACGCCAGAGTGGATACTGCGTACGATCCATCCCAGAATGTGGCCACCGATTTCGACGCGATCGTCATCGGCGCCGGGGTGTCCGGCCTCTATCAGCTCTACCGCCTGCGCGAACTCGGCCTGACGACGCGGGTGTTCGAGGCCGGCTCCAATGTCGGCGGCACTTGGTACTGGAACCGCTATCCGGGCGCCCGGTTTGATTCCGAAAGCTGGACCTACGGCTACTCTTTTTCCCAGGAATTGCTCGACGAATGGGACTGGGAGGAGCATTTCGCCGGCCAGCCGGAAACCGAGCGCTATCTGAACTATGTTGCGGACAAGTTCGACCTCCGGCGCGACATCCAGTTCAAAACCACCGTCACGGCGGCGCATTACCAGGACGACAGCCGAAGCTGGAAGATCACGCTCGACAACGGCACGTCGTGCACCGCGCGCTACCTGATCACCGCGGTGGGCGTGCTGTCAGCGTCTGTTCTGCCGCGCATTCCCGGCATCGAGAGTTTTCGGGGCCAGTCCTGCCACACGCATAACTGGCCCAAGCAACCGGTCAGTTTTGCCGGCAAGCGGGTCGCGGTGATCGGCACCGGCGCCACCGGCATCCAGGCCATCACGGAAATTGCCAAGACCGCACGCCACCTGACCGTGTTCCAGCGCACCGCGCAATGGTCGGCGCCATTGCACAACTCCAGGGTCACGCCCGAGCAAATGCGGGAAATCCGCGAGAACTACGCCGATATCTTCGCCCGCTGCCAGGAAACCCTTGGCTGCTTCATCCACACCGCCGACCCCCGCTCCGTGTTCGAGGTGACCGCGGAAGAACGCGAGGCGTTCTGGGAAAAGCGCTATGGCGAACCGGGCTTCGGCATCTGGATGGGGAATTTCCGCGACGTCCTGGTCGATCGCGAGGCCAACAAGCTGATGTCCGACTACCTGGCGCGGAAGATCCGCGAGCGCGTGAAGGATCCGGCGGTTGCGGAAAAGCTGGTCCCCAAGACGCATGGCTTTGGCACACGACGCGTGCCGCTCGAAAGCGGCTATTTCGAAGTTTACAACCAGCCGAACGTCAAACTGGTCGATCTGACTGAAACGCCGATCCAGCGCATCACGCCCGAGGGGATCCGCACCTCGGACGCCGATTACCAGTTCGACATGATCGTCTATGCGACCGGGTTCGACGCGATCACCGGGGCGTTTGACCGCATCGACATCCGTGGCGTGGGCGGCGCGTCGCTGAAGGACAAATGGGCCGACGGGCCGGTGACGCTGCTGGGCATTCTGGTTGACGGATTCCCGAACTTCCTGATGGTGATGGGCCCGCATGCCGGCCTCGGCAACTTCCCGCGCGCGGTGGAATACACCTCCGACTGGGTCACCGCGCTGATCCGCCACGCGTGCGACAACGGCTTGACCCGCGTCGATGCGACGGCCGAGGCCGCGAAAGCCTGGACCGATCACGTCATCGATACCAACGACGGATTGCTGTTCACCGAGGTCGACTCCTGGATGACCGGCATCAACCGCAACCTCGAGGGCAAACAGGTCCGCCGGGTCATGCGCTACAGCGGCGGCCACCCAAAGTTCCGCGAACGCTGCGACGCGGTGGCGGCGGGGGGCTATCGGGAACTGTCGATGGCGTAGCGGCCAGGCCGGCCCTGGCCATCCGCCTGGCTCCGTGCAGCGTGGTGGTCCTCGCGGGTCCCTGTGTGGGACATCAGCGTATGTGAGGCCTCAGAGTGTGTGAAGCCTCAGGGCCTGTGAGCCCTCAGCGCGTGTGAAGCGTTAGATCGCTATCGCTCCACCATCGACGTGGATCTCGGATCCGGTGATGTAGGACGCTTCGTCGGAGGCCAAGAACAGTACGGCGTTCGCCACCTCGTCCACCTCGCCTGGACGGCGCATGGGAATGAACCGCATGCGCTCGGCCCGGATCGCCGGGTCGGCGGTGCGCCCCGAGGTACGCATGGGGGGCATAATTCCCGGGTGCACCGAGTTTGCGCGAATGCCGTCCTTTGCGTGCTGCACTGCCACCGTCTTGGTCATCAGCCGTACCGCGGCCTTCGACGCGTTGTAAGCCATGTGCACATGCTCGCTGCCGATGATGCCGGCGATCGACGACAGGTTGACGATGGAGCCGCCGCCCGCTTGCTTCATCGCCGGCACGGCATACTTGATGCCGAAGAATACGCCGGTGGCGTTGACCGCCATGATCCGATGCCAGGCCTCGGTACTGTAGAAGTCTTGCTCGGCGCTGCCCGAGATGCCGGCATTGTTCACCAGCACGTTCAGCTTGCCGAACCGTTTTGTGGCGGCGGCCACGACCGCCTCCCAGCTCGCCTCGGCAGTGACATCGAGCTTTTCGAACAACGCTGCGTCGCCGATGCGCTCGGCCACCTGCCGACCCTCATGCTCCAGCAGATCTGCGATCACCACCTTGGCACCCTCCCGCGCGAACAACCGCGCCGTGGCTGCGCCCATGCCGGATGCGGCACCGCTGATGATGGCGACTTTCCCGGTCATGCGCATTTTGGGTTCCTCCCTCGCTGTTTTGCCACCGACGTTGCCATGCGGGCGCGGCCCGCGAAAGGGAGCAACCTCACGCGGTGATCACCGAGGTTTCCTGGTCACCGATGGTGGCCGTGGGATTGGTCGGCGGGCGGGCTGCGCGGCAGCAGGATATGGCCCGCCAAAGACACCGACCAGGTGAGAGGAACGACGCCTGGCCGGCGCCTTCGCCTGTCCCGCAGCCGACCCACGCTCAGCCGGCGCCGTCCAGTGCGGCGCGCAGCTTGGGGGGCGACATTGGCAGGTCGGGCATGCGCAATCCAGTCGCGCCGCGAATGGCGTTGGCAATCGCCGCCATCGGCGGAACGATTGGCACCTCGCCGACGCCGCGCGCACCGAACGGGTGGCGGGGATTCGGCACCTCCACCAGCACCGCCTCGATCATCGGCAAGTCCGACGCGACCGGGCAGCGATAGTCGAGGAAGCCGGCGTTATCCATGCGGCCCTGCTTGTCGTAGATGTATTCGTCGCTCAGCGCCCAGCCGATGCCTTGCGCCGCGCCGCCCTGGATCTGGCCTTCGACGTAGCTCGGATGGATCGCCTTGCCGACGTCCTGAACAGCGGTGTAGCGCTCGATGGTGACGTGGCCGGTTTCCTTGTCGACGCTCACATCGCAGATATGCGCGCCGAAGCCGGGACCGGCGCCCTGCGCGTTGAGCGATACTTCGGCGTTGATCGGCCCACCGGTACGCGCGGCCTTGAGCGCGATCATCCCCAGATCGAGCGGATCGAATTCACCGGCGTTCGAGCCGGCGGGAAACGCCTTGCCATCCTTCCATTCCACAGCCTCAACCGGGATTTCCCAGATCATGGCGGCGCGCTTTTTCAATTCCTCGACCACGCGTTCCGCTGCCTGAGTGGCCGCCATGCCGGTGGCAAAGGTGACGCGGCTGCCGCCGGTGACATGCGTGAAGCCGATCGAGGTGGTGTCGGCCACGACGGTGCGCACGCGCGATGCCGCGACGCCCAGCACCTCGGCCACCATCATGCCGATGGAGGCGCGCGAGCCGCCGATGTCGGGGCTGCCGGTGGCCGCAGTCACCGAGCCGTCCTCGTTGATATGCACCTGCGCCGTGGACTCGCCGCCGATGTTGAACCAGAAGCCGCAGGCGATGCCGCGTCCGTGGCCCTGCTTGACCGGCGTCTTCCAGTGCGGGTGCGTCTTCACGGCGTTCAGCACTTGCTCGAAGCCGATCTTCTGGTGCGTCGGCCCGTAATGCGTCTTGGTGCCGTTGCGCGCCGCGTTCTTCTCGCGCAGCGTCAGCGGGTCGATATCGAGTTTGCGCGCCAGCTCGTCGAGCAAGCTTTCCACCGCGAATGAGGTGATGGGCGCACCGGGAGCGCGATAGGCTGCGACCTTGGGCCGATTGCTCACCACGTCATAGCCGATCACATCGACATTCGGGATGTCGTACAGCGCGAAGCCGCACATGCAGCCGGGGCCGATCGGCGAGCCAGGGAACGCGCCGGCCTGGAATTTCAACACCTCCTGGGCAGCCACGATCGTGCCGTCACGCTTCGCCCCGAGTTTGACTTCCACCGTCGCGCCGGAGGTAGGACCGGAACCGCGGAACACTTTCGTCGCGTGTCATCTGGATCTTCACCGGACGCCCGGTCTTCTTCGACAGCCTGACCGCCACCGGCTCCAGGTAGATCAGCGTTTTGCCGCCGAAACCGCCGCCGATTTCGGCCGGATTGACGCGAACATTGGCGAAGTCGATGCCCAACAGCTTTGCCGTCTTGCCGTTGTACCCGGCCGGGGTGGACGTGGTGATGGCGCCGTAGGTGGCCGAGGTCGGCGAGGCGGCGTTCGCGCCGCCCAGCAACCCCCAAAGCGAGATGCCGGTGAGCGTGCCGTTGTTGACGGTATCGCCGGCTGTGGCCGTTGTGGCGAGCATGGCGGTCGAATAACTGCCGTCATTTGCGTCCGGGCCCGACAGCACGACGTTGGCCGCGGCCGGAGCTATCGTCGCCGCTGACAGCACGCCGGCGATACCCAGCAACCGCAATATTCTGTTCATTGGAATGCGCCCCCGTTATATCTGGTCAGACATAATGCTACAGATGCAAGGGCTGGCGTCAATCCACCGCATTCGGCGCGAGGGAAGGGCGCTCCGGCTACCCGGTCGCGGCGCGGTCTGGCTTCAGGTCGATCAACGGGGTGCCATCCAGGCAGTCGAGCCCGCGCACGAGCAATGACGTGCCTTCGACCGCCACCAGCGCCACCACCGACGACGCGATCGGGTTCGGCCGCACCGGCGAGCGTAGCGCGAAGCTGCCGGTGGTCTGGCCGGTGCGGAACGGTGTTTGCACCACCAGGTCGCGTCGCGCCCGATGCATCCAGTACAGCACCTGGATGCGCTGATGGTTCGCCACATCGGTCAACGCCTGGCGCCAGCGTGCATCCACCTCGATGGTGCACACCGGGCCATCAAGACTGCCACGCTTCGGGCATTCGCCGCGCACGCGCCACGGCGTGCGGATGGTGCCGATGAAATACACTCCCGCATCGGTCGCGGCCGGTAGTTCGATTGCGACCTCGCCGGGGCGCAGCGCGTTGTCGGCCTGGTTCGGATCGTCCTGCATCGGCGGACTGTGCCGGCAAGCACGATCCGAAGTCCAGCGCGGCAGTCACAAGGCCCGCCGCGGCTGCGCGCCATCGCGCCGGCGCGCTATGGCGCGACCTTCAGCACCACGCGGAAGCGCGCCTTGCCGCTGATCATTCGGTCATACGCCGCCTGTGCTTGTTCCAACGGATAGATCTCGTTCATCGACGCCACTGCGTGCTGCTGGCTGAACAACAGCGTGTCCTCGGAATCGGCTGAGGTGCCGGAGTACCATCCCATGACGGCGGCACGTTTCAGCAACAGGGCCATAGAATCGATGGTCAGGTCCCCGACCGCGCCGATCACCATCATCGTGCCGTTGATCCCCAGCCCGCCCGCGATCGCCTGCATGGCCGGCGCGCTGGTCACGGTGGCGATGATCGCTTTCGCGCCACCCATGACCAGTAGCGCCTGTGCCGCGTCCTGCGCGTCGCTGTCGATATAGTCCTTCGCGCCCAGCGATCGCGCGAGAGCTTCCTTGTCGCGCCCGCGATTGATCGCAACGGTACGGAACCCTTGCCGCGCCGCGTATTGAATCCCCAGATGGCCGAGGCCGCCGACACCATGGATCGCAACCAGATCGCCCGGTTGGGCGCGGCAGTGACGCAACGCGTTGAACGTGGTGATGCCAGCGCACAGCAGTGGCGCCGATTCGATCGAGTCCAATGAGGCCGGTACGCGTGCCAGCGCCGATGCCAGGGCCAGCATATGCGTGGCATAGCCGCCATCGCGCGTCACGCCGGTGGCACCCTGCACGGTTTCGCAGGCAAAGCTGTCGCCGCGCCGACAGTGACTGCACCATCCGCAGGCGCCGCTGAACCAGCCGACGCCGGCGCGCTCGCCGATCGACCAGCCATCGACGTCCGGACCGACGGCATCGATCGTGCCGATGACCTCGTGTCCCGGGACGCGCGGATAGCTGATGCCTGGCATCAGGCCTTCCACCGTGACGGTGTCGCTATGGCAGACGCCGCAGGCCTGCACCTTGAGCCGCACTTCGTGGCGCCCAGGCTCCGGCAGGTCGCGTTGCTCTGCCCGGAACCTGGCGCTGCGCTCCGGGATGGCCATTGCCAGCATCCTGGTCATCTGGGTTCTCCTTGTGACTGCGGGCGGTGCTTGCCGATCGCTCGCGTCGCCTTACGTCGAAGCAGCGTGTCCCGATTGAAGAAACCGCCGACCGATTGATCCGGCACCCGGGCGGCCGAGCGGATACGGGCGGGACGCGGCGGCGCGGATTACCCGCGCCGATTCGGGTCAGCGCAATACAAACGGGTTCGGCACGTCCGTCGCGGTGCTGATCCACACGCTCTTCTGTTGCAGGTATTCGTAGATCGCTTCCTTGCCGCTCTCGCGCCCGAGGCCGCTGCGCTTGTAGCCGCCGAACGGCGACATGAAGCTGACGGCGCGGTAGGTGTTGACCCACACCGTTCCGGCACGCAGCCGTTCCGACATCAGCAGCGCGCGGCGGATGCTTTGCGTCCACACCCCGGCGGCGAGGCCATAGACCGTGTCGTTGGCGATCGCGATCGCTTCTTCTTCGTCAGCGAACGGAATGACGGAGAGCACCGGCCCGAAGATCTCCTCCTGCGCGATGCGCATGCGGTTGTTGACGCCGGTGAAGATGGTTGGCTCGATGAACCAGCCGTCGCCGAACCGGGACTTCTCCGCCGGGCCGCCGCCCAGCGCCACCTGCGCGCCTTCGCGCTTGCCGACGGCGATGTAGTCGAGGATTTTCTGGTACTGCGGCGGCGTCGTCACCGGGCCGACCTGGGTATCCGGATCGGCCGGGTTTCCCATCTTCGCCGTGCGCGCGAAGGCCACCAGGCGATCGACGAACTCGTTATGAATCGACCGTTGCACCAACAGCCGCGAGCCGGCGATGCAGGTCTGGCCGGTTGCCGCGAAGATGCCGGAGATGGCACCCTTGACCGCGTCCTCCAGCACCGCGTCGTCGAACACGATGTTGGGCGACTTGCCGCCGAGCTCGAGCGTCACCCGCTTCAAACCCTTGGCGGCGCTTTCATAGACGCGCTGCCCGGACATCTCGCCGCCGGTGAAGGCGATCTTCGCCACGTCGGGATGCGTGACCAGCGGCTCGCCGACATCCTTGCCGAAGCCGGTGACGATGTTGACAACGCCGGGGGGAAAACCCGCTTCGGCGATCAGGCGGCCGAACTCCAGTGTCGATGCCGAGGTGAATTCGCTGGGCTTGATCACCACCGTGTTGCCGGCGGCCAGCGCTGGCGCGAGCTTCCAGCTCAGCAGCAGCAGCGGCGAATTCCAGGGCACGATGGCGGCCACCACGCCCAGCGGTTCCCAGCGGGTGAAGTTGAACACGCCCGCCTTGTCGATCGGCAGCACGCCGCCTTCGATCTTGTCGGCCAGGCCGCCATAGTAATAATACCACTGCGGAACATAACGGGTCTGGCCCAACATCTCCGAGATCAGCTTGCCGTTGTCGCGCACTTCGGTCTGCGCCAGTGGTTCGGCGTTGCCGGCGATCAGGTCGCCCAGCTTGCGCAACAGCGCGCCGCGCTGCGTCGCGGTGATCGCGGGCCAGGGGCCACGTTCGAACGCAGCCTTTGCCGCCGCGACGGCCCGTGCCACGTCGGCCTCGCCGCAACGCGGGATCAGCGCCCAGGCCTTGCCCGCGTAGGGATCATGCGTCTCGAAGCATTCACCCGAGGCGGCGTTCTGCCATTCGCCGCCGATCAGAACTTGATATTTGGGAAGCGACATTGAACGATCTCCGGTACTCGGTGGAGCTGACGCTGGCATGATGCGCGGACGGCCGGGCCAATCAAATGACATAGGCCGTGCCTTCAGCCGTCAATCGATCGGCTTGCTCGCCCCCGTCTCGCGCTGGTGCAGATCGAGCCATCTGCCCTCGACGTCTCTGCTCATCATGTAGATGCGGCGGTTGGTCGGGTCGCCGTAGCGGGAACAAAGTTCATCGAGCGCCGGAATTTCCCGGTAGCTTTCCTGGTACTCGCGCTCGCGGCTGAGGAAGATTTGCTCGCAGGATGCTTGCTCCAGGTAGTCGATGTTCGCTTCGTCGACATCGAGCTTGAGCAACAAGCGACGGGGCTGGGGCGCGGTTTCCAGCATTACGGGAATCCATTCCCGTTCGGACAACCAGGTACCGAATTTCCTCGGGCGGAGTGCGTTGATCCAGTTCGGCAACCGGTCGCGGTCGTCCTCCGTCAGACGCTCGTCCTCGTAGCGCGCCGCCAAACCGGCATAGAAGAATGGACTAGCTGAGCGGCTACGCAGCTCGCCCGGGATTGCATCGAGAATCTCGAGCAAACGGCCGAAGACTGGCAGCGTATTCCTCGTCAGAAACAATTTCTCTTCGCGCCCCATGCCGTGCGCGCTACCCAGCCGCAGGATCTCGATCTGGTAATCGAAGTCGCCGCGGCGGCCGTTCCAGCGATCATGCATCTCACCGCAGCCGGCGAGCGAGGCGTGCAAGCCGACGATACCGGCCGCCCGCCGTTCCTGCAGCCAGGCTGTGAGTTCCTCGCCGCGACGCATGCGCAGCCCGCCAAGGTTGAGGATTCGGAACTTTGCCCCGCGCCGTTCGCGCAGGCGTGCGATGCCCTTCAGCGTCTCGATGTCGTAGTCGTACGACGGACCGACAAACACGCCGATCTCCAGGTCCGGCCGCTCGGTCTGGCGCCAATCGTGGAACCGATGCACCAATTGCTCGAAGCGAGCGAAGGGCAGGGCGCTCCGCTTGCGCGATTCCGAGATCAGGCAATAGCGGCAGATGTGGGCGCAGGGCGCATGGCGGAGCGAAAACCGCAGCCCCTTGCCAACAATTTCCCTCGGCATGCGCGCCCCCATTGGCCAGTCGGCCCGGCACCCTGCAAGATTATACGAAGCCGACGACCTCGTGAGGAACGTAAGGTTCCTCCAGGGCGGCGATCTCTGCCGCTGAGAGACGCACCTCCACCGACGCGATTGCATCGTCGAGGTGGGGCAGCCTGGTGGCGCCGACGATCGGCGCGGTGACCACCGGCTTCGCCAGCACCCATGCGAGCGCCACCTGGGCGCGCGGGATGCCGCGGGCCTTGGCGACCTCCGCAACGCGGTCGGCCACTTTCTTGTCGGCCTCCTGCGTCCTGGCGAACAATCGAGTCTGGGCCTCGTCGGTCTCGGTGCGGAGGCTGGTGTACTCCCAGTCGCGGCTCAGCTTTCCCCGTGCCTGCGGGCTCCAAGGAATCACGCCGATGCCTTCCGCGGCGCAGAGCGGCAACATCTCGCGCTCCTCCTCGCGATACAGCAGGTTGAGGAGGTTCTGCATGCTGACGAAGCGTGCCCAGCCGCGCTTCTCCGCGATGCCGAGGGCGCGCGCAAACTCCCACGCATGCATCGACGAGGCGCCGATGTAGCGGACCTTGCCCGTCTTCACGAGGTCGTGCAGCGCCTCCAGCGTCTCCTCGATCGGGGTCGCGTGATCGAAACGATGGATCTGGTAGAGGTCGACATAATCCATGTCGAGCCGGCGCAGGCTGTGGTCGATTTCGGCGAAGATCGCCTTACGCGACAGGCCGGCACCGTTCGGGCCGGGCCGCATCCGGCCATACACCTTGGTCGCGATCACCACTTCGTCACGGCGCGCGAAGTCCTTGATGGCGCGGCCGAGAATCTCCTCACTGTTGCCGAGCGAATAGCGGTTCGCGGTGTCGAAGAAGTTGATCCCGGATTCCAGCGCCTTCCTGATGAAGGGGCGGCTCTCGTCCTCGCCCAGGCTCCATGCATGATTGCCTTGGTTGCCGCCGCCGTAGCTCATGCAACCAAGGCAGATCCGCGACACATCCAACCCGGTGCGGCCGAGCTTGGTAAACTGCATTGCTTGCCTCCCACGAAATATCGAGGTTTCGGATCGCCGTGCCGCTTCCCCTGGCGTCAATCCCGTCGAAATGGTGACGGCGCAGCGAGCAAGGCGGCAAATTCGTCGGCGTAGTCTGGATGCCAGCGCGACAGCGCCGGGCGATTGCGGATCAGGTCCTCCGCCGCCCACAGGATGCGCCGATTATCGACATCGCTGCTTACATCGTTGTCGGGGCAAATGATGTAGAAATCGCCGTTGCCCATGCGGTAGAGCAATACGTCGAGCACCTGGTCCGGCGTCCACGATCCGGGCGGTTTCTCGCTACGGCCGCGCGCGGTCATGCCGGTGAATGTCGAGCCGGGAACCAGCAGATGAGCAGTCACCTGACATCCTTCGATGCTGCGCAGCGCATGCGCCAGGCCTTCGGTCAGCACTTTTACCCCTGCCTTCGTAACGTTGTACGCCGTATCGCCCGGCGGGCAGGTGATGCCCTGCTTCGACCCGGTATTGATGATCGCGCACGGCATTCGTTGCTCCACCATCGCCTGGGTGAACGCATGGACGCCATTGATGACACCCCACAGATTGACTCCCAGCACGCGCTGCCAGCGATCGTAATGATCCCATGGTCCGCCGCCCGGCGATGTGCCGGCATTATTCATCAATACCGCGACCTCGCCGAATTCTGCGTAGGCACGCTGCTTCAAGTGCTCGACATCCGCCATCCGGCTGACATCCGTCGGCACGCTGATGACGGTCGCACCGGACAATTCAGCGGTCGCCTTGTCGAGCGCGTCCTGGCGCAGATCGGCCAGGCACAGCTTCATGCCGAGCGAAGCGAAGCGCCTGGCCGCGGCGAGGCCGATGCCGCTTGCCCCGCCGGTGATGACCGCAACCCTGCCAGCCTGCAATGCGGGATGATGCATCGTATGCCCTTTCCTTGCCCACGCGTGATCAACCTCGCCAATCACGCCTGATCAACCTCGCCAATATAGCGCTCGATCCACCCGGCGGTCGCGGCGTTGACCGATATACCCAAAGGTATATAGCGTGTCGCTCGAGAGGCCGCCATCGTCGCGGCACCGCACATGCGTCATTCGGCTGCCTCGCCGCTCCTGTGGTAAGCATCAGACAGCACGGCAGCGTGAAGTCAACCGAGAGGGGAGTGCACATTCATGCAATTCGGCGTTCATAACCCGTCATGGGTGTACGGCCCCGATCCGGCCAAGGCATTCGAGGGACTCAGGGCGAAGGCGCAATGGGCGGAGAACCACGGCTTCGTCTGGTTCTCGGTGATGGACCATCTGATCCAGATCGGCGGCGTCGGGGCGCCGACCCAGCCGTTCATGGAAGGCTGGACGGCGCTGTCGGCGTTGGCCGCCGTCACCAGCCGGATTCGGCTTGCCACGCTCGCGACGTCGGTTGGCTACCGCAATCCGGCGCATCTCGCCAAGATCGCCGCCGGCGTCGACCAGATCAGCGGCGGCCGCATGACGCTTGGCATCGGCGCCGGCTGGTTCGAGGGCGAATACAAGCAATATGGCTGGGAATTCCCGCCACGGCCGGCAACACGCATCCGCCAGATGGAGGAAGCCGTGCGGCTGATCCTGCAGATGTGGAGCCAGCCGCGCACCACGTTCCACGGCCGCTATTTTCACGTCGAGGACGCGATCCTGGAACCGAAGCCGGTGCAGAAGCCGCGTCCGCCGGTGATGATCGCGGGCGGCGGGGAGCAAATGACCTTGCGCGCGGTCGCCCAACTTGCCGATGCCTGCAATGTCGGGGGTGAGCTGGCAACCGTGAAGCATAAGTTCGCCATACTGCGCGGTCATTGCGAGGCCGCGCAGCGCGACTACGACGCGATCCAGCGCACCCATAATTTCAGTTGGTTGCTCGCCCGCGACGATGCCGCTGTGGCGGCGAAACGTGAGCGCCTGTCACAGCGCGGACCGTTGCGCGGTTTCGTTGGCACGGTGTCCCAGGCGATCGACCTGATCGCCCAGTACCGGGACGCCGGCGTTCAAATATTGATCAACAGCGACTACAGGAACGATATGGAAACCCTGGAGCTGTTCGCCTCCGAGATCATGCCGCATTTCGGCTGAAAGCGGCGCAGGCGGTTCCCTATGCGCCGGTCAGCAGGCGGTTCCCTATGCGCCGGTCACACGCCAGATGACGTTCCCCACGTCGTCAGCCAGCAGCACTGAACGATCGGGGCCGATCGTTACTCCCACCGGGCGCCCGTATGCGTCCTGCTCGTCGGCGGAGAGGAAGCCTGACAGGATGTCGCGTGGCGCGCCGGACGGGCGACCGTTCGCGAACGGCACGAAGACCAGCTTGTAGCCGCTGAGCTTGCTGCGGTTCCACGATCCATGCTGGCCAATTGCCATGCCGTCGGGAAAGCCGGGCAACGTGCCGGCGGGCAGCCAGCAAAGGCCCAGCGATGCGGTGTGTCCGCCCAGCGCGTAGTCCGGCGTCATTGCCCTGGCCACCATCGCGGGCTCCTGCGGCACCCTGTCGTCCACTGTCTGCCCCCAATAGCAATAGGGCCAGCCATAAAAGTCACCATCGCGCACCGACGTCAGATAGTCCGGCGGCGTTTCATCCCCCAGCCCGTCGCGCTCGTTCACCACGGTCCACAGTAGGCCGGTGGTCGGCTCCCACGCCATGCCGACTGCATTGCGCAGGCCGGATGCAAAGATGCGATCCGTGCCGGTGGCGATATCAAATTCGTGAATTGCCGCGCGGTCTTGCTCTGCCTCCATGCCATAGTCGGCGATGTTGGAGAGCGAGCCTACGCCGATATAGATTTTCCGCTTATCGGAACTCAGCAGCAGGCTGCGTGTCCAGTGGCCGGCAGGCTTGAAGGCGGCGAGCTGCCGCCCCGGCGCGGTGATACGGGTCGCACCGGCCGTGTAAGGAAACGCCACCAATCCGTCGGTGTTGCCGACGTAGAACGTGTCATTCAGCAGGGCCATGCCGAACGGCTGGTTCAGACCGGCGAGAAACACCTCGCGGATTTCCGCGACACCGTCGCCGTCCAGGTCGCGCAGCAGAGTGATGCGATTGGCGCTGACCCCCATCGCATCGGCGCGGCGCATCGTGGCGACCATTGCGTAATCGAGCAAAGAGCGCGGCGGCCGGTCCATGCTCATCGATTCGGCCACCAGGACGTCGCCGTTCGGAAACACCTCGATCCAGCGAGGGTGATCGAGGTCGCTGGCGAACGCGTTGACCTTGAGGCCAGGTGCCGCGATCGGCGTATGCCCGGGCTTCCATCCGCGTGCGGTCGGCATTTTCAGTGTTGGAATTATGCCTTGCGGCCGTGCTTCGGGAATTGTCGGGCTGGCACCCCAGGCCGGCGTCGCGTCGCCGTACCGCATCCGCCGCGACACCCGCGCGGCACCGCCAACCAACGCGACCACACCTGCAAAAGCGTTCGAAAGACTCACCCGATTGTCCCCTCTTGATGCCGTCGCGGCGATGGCTTGTTACGCTACAATGAGTAGCGTTCGATGGTGACACGCGTAGTTGTGAGGCCGGGCTTCACCATCGTCATCGTGCCAGCGATTTGATTAGGCGCGGACAGTTTCATGCTGCGACTCCATAGACGTTGCCGGAATGGACCTCCACCATGACCGGCTGTGCCGCAGCCACGACGCTGGCCTCTCGCAATATGTGGCCGAGCATATCGTTGCAAGTACATCGCGGTCGCTTCATGGCGAGGATCTCCATTATTCAGCGGCTCGGCGGCCTCGGCTGTAGCGGTTGATCACCGGTCGCAAGCCGAGGTTTTCGCGCAAGGAGCTGCCTTCGTATCTCACACGGAACAGATTGCGGCGCTGCAGCTCGGGAACCACCAGCTCGACGAAGTCCGCGCCACCGCCAGGCAACGTCGCCGGTGTGATGTTGAAACCGTCGCATGCCCCGGCTTCGAACCATTCCTGCATGACGTCGGCAATGTCGGTGGGCGTGCCGATCCTTGCCGAGCCGGTGATGCCGGAACGCAGATACAACTCGCGAATCGTCAGTCTTTCGCGTTGCGCACGTTGGACAAGCTGTGCACTGATGCTGCGGAGTTCTTGCCCGCCCAACGCATCGTCCGGCACCGCCTCGTCCAGCGGATAGCCGGAGAGGTCGCCGAAAGCGTTATAGAGCGAACCAAGGCCGACCAGCGGATCGAACAACGCCTGCAACTGGTCGTATTTCGCCTGTGCCTCGGCGCGCGTGCGACCCACGACCGGGCAAAACGCCGGCATGATCTTCAGGTCTTCCGACGCACGGCCGTATTTCGCCAGTCGCCCTTTCACATCGGCGTAGTAGCTCTTTGCTGCCTCAAGCGAATGATTGATCGCGTAGATGACGTCGGCGGTCGCGGCGCCCAGCTCTCGCCCTTGCTCGGAAGTGCCGGCCTGCACGATCACCGGATGGCCTTGTGGCATACCGGCTACATTCAACGGGCCTCGTACCTTGAAGAACCGGCCCCGGTGATTCAGCACATGCAGCTTCGCAGCATCGAAATACTGGCCGCTCGCCTTGTCGAACACCAGGGCACCGTCCTCCCAGCCATCCCATAATCCCTTGACCACCTCGACGAACTCGGCGGAGCGCGCATATCGGGTGTCGTAATCCAGCGTCGTCTCCAGTCCGAAATTCTGTGCTTCATGCTCCGACCACGATGCGACGACGTTCCAGCCCGCGCGGCCGTTGCTGATCAGATCCAACGTGGCGAACTTGCGTGCCAGATTGTATGGCTCGTTGTAGGTGGTGGACGCCGTCGTCACCAGCCCTACATGCCGGGTGACCATCGCGAGCGCCGGCAGCAACGTCATCGGTTCCAGCTCAAGCATGTCGCGGCCGGTCCGAGACAAGGAGCCGCGCGGGTTGTCGCCCTGACGGATGCCGGCGCCGTCGGCGAAGAAGATCATGTCGAGCTTGCCTTGCTCCGCGATCTGCGTGCTGCGCACGTAATGCTCGACATGCAAGGTGCCATCGGCTGGCACATCCGGATGGCGCCAGGCCGCGGGGTGGTAGCCATGGCCACGGATCGACAGGCCGAGCCGCATCTTGCGGGCAGTCATTTTCCGGTCCCCTCGGATGAGGTGTCGCAGCACTGCTGAGCGAATACGCCGCCGCCATCGCGGTCAAGCCATCGCGGTCAAGCCATCGCGGTCAAGGCTTGCCCGCGTGGCTGCCATTGGACAGACTCTTGCCATCAGTTGGTTAGTCCACGGAGGTAATGTGATGGCCGCTTTGACTGTGGCCTCTGGCCAGGATGTTGACGCCAAAGCTTTCTGGACAGCGCTCGGGCAACGAGCGATCGGCATGACCGTGGTGACCGCAGACAGTGATCAAGGGCCAACAGGGTTTCTCGGGCTTTCCGCTGCCCATGTCACTGCCAGCCCACCGACACTGCTGGTCTCCGTCGATCACAAGACCAGTGCCCTGGCTGGCATCCTGGCACGTCGCCACTTCGCGGTGAATTTTCTGCCGGCAGAGGCTGCCATGGTCGCCGACGCTTTTGGTGGAAGGGCGGGCATCTCCGGCGTTGCTCGTTTTGTCGACGGCGAATGGACCACCCTTGCGACCGGCGCCCCCGTGTATCGTCTTGCGCTCGGCGTATTCGATTGCACCGTTGATACGGTCGTGCCGCGCGGCGAGGTCTCGATCGTCATTGGCAACGTCGTAGCGGCAGCCTGGCGCGGTGACGGTGACCCGCTGGTATTCTTTCGTGGCAAGCAACATGCCGGACCGATTGCGCCCGGGTAGCGTCCGACCGCCGTCAGCTCCGGCTCACGCGTCAACGGCGGCAGCACCAAGCCCAGGCACTGGCATTTGCGCTGACGGTGCGCCATGCGCGTGCCTGCCATGCGCGCGCACTTGATGGCGGGCATTGGGCGGAGAATACTCGCCGGTAGAGGCAAGCTTCTGTCACGCCAGAACAGGAAACCGCATGGTGACATCGGCGATGGAGACGGCGAGCGCGCTGGACCAGGCAACGCTCGATGCGTTACGCGAAAGTGTGGCCAGCGTATTGGCAGAGCAATGCGGCAGCACCGCGCTGCACGCGTTCATCGACGGCAAGAACGCGCTCGATAAGGCTCTGTGGTCCCAGGCTGCGTCGCTGGGCTGGCTGGGGTTCGGGATTCCGGAGCCATTCGGCGGTCTCGGCATGGGTGCGCAGGGGCTTGCCATTCTGCATGGCGAACTGGGGCGGCAAGCGGCGCCGGGCCCCTATATCGCCAGCTTGTCGGCGGCGCAGGCGATGGTTGAAACCGGCGGCGAGGCGATCTGCCGGACCTGGCTGCCGCGGTTGGCATCCGGCGAGATCAGCGCGGCAATACCGGCGGAACTGGACGCCGACAGCCTGATCCGCTCCGGCGCTGGTGTGTCTGGCACGTTGCGCTGCCTGGGTGCGGCCGATGCGGCATTCTTGCTCGCCCCCGCCGACGACGACTGGGTGATCCTCGATCTGGCCGGCGCCGATGTCACCGTGGCGCCGATGTGGGACCGGACGCGGGATGTGATCGACGTCCGCCTGAACGATGCGATGCCGGCCGGCATTCTGCCGGATGCGACCGCGACCCGCCATGCACTGACTCGGGCCATGGCGCTCGCCGTCGCTGCCGACAGCGCCGGCGGTGCTCGTTCCATCACCGAACGCACCATCGCCTACATGAAAACGCGCGAGCAATTCGGCCAGCCGATCGCGGGGTTCCAGGCGCTGAAGCACCGCGCCGCGGACCTGGCTACGAAGCTCGCCGTGGCGGACGAGATGGTCAGGCACGCCGTGCAGCGCACGGTGGCCGACGAGCCCGACGAGTATATTTGGGCGTTGCTGGCGAAATCCGAAGTCACCGAAGCGTGTGTGTTCATCACCACAGACTGTGTTCAGTTGCACGGCGGCGTCGGGTTCACCTGGGACTTCGATCCGCACGTCTTCCTCAAGCGGGCGCGGCTGAATGAAGTGCTGATCATGGCGAACACCGCGTTGCGCGATCAGGCCGCCGCGGCACTGGCCGCCATCATGAGATCCGGACGTTCCGCGCTGGAGCTGGAACCATGAGCATGCTCGACGCACAACATGATCTGCCCGCGTTCCGCCAGGAGATTCGCGGCTGGCTGGCGAAGGTTGTGCCGCCCGACTGGAAGGCCCGCATGGTTCGGGCCTCGAACGAGGAATACATCGAATTCCAGCGCTGGTGGATGGCGGAGCGGAGCAAGGTCGGCCTTGCCATTCCACACTGGCCAAAGGAGTACGGCGGCGGCGGCCTGTCGCAACGCCATCTGGTTGCCATCGCCGATGAGATGGCGCGCGCGGATGCGCCACAGAACCGATTGTTCACCATCTCGCTGATCCACATGCCGGGCACGCTGTTGCCGCACGGCACCGAGGCGCAGAAGCGCCGCTATCTGGCGGGGGTGGCGAAGGGCGAAGTCTGGTGTCAGGGGTTCTCCGAACCGAATTCCGGATCCGATCTCGCATCATTGCGCACCCGGGCGGTGCGCGATGGCGATCATTACGTGATCAACGGCCAGAAGATCTGGTCGTCGAACTCGATGTACGCCGATCATTGCCTGCTGCTGACGCGGACCGATCCGCATGCGCAGAAGCACCGCGGCATCACCTATTTCATCATGGACATGCGGTCTCCGGGCGTGGAGGTGCGGCCGATCCGGCAGGCGAACGGCCGCGCCGAGTTCGGCGAGTTGTTCCTGACGAATGTGCGGATTCCCGCGGAAAACATGATCGGCGCCGAGAATAATGGCTGGCGCGTGGCGCAGGCAACGCTGGCGTCGGAGCGCGGCGTCATCTCGTTCGAAGGCGGCGAGCGGCAACGCTACGAGATCGAGGCGTTCTACCGCAAGTCGCTGGAGACCGGCGCGGCCTGGTTGCGGGATGCCCAACTGCATCGTGAGTTCATCAGTTTCCTCGCGGAAATGCAGGCGGCGCGGCGCTTGTTGCGGCGTGTGCTGGAGGAGAGCGAGACACAGGGAGCATCGGCCAGCGTGCTGCCGTCGATCGTCAAGCTGTCCTCGACTGTGTTGCGCCAGCGGATTTGCGCCTTCATGGTGCGGACCGCCGGCGTCGATGGTCAGGCATTCGCCATGTTGGCGGACGAGCCGTTCGGCAGCCCGATGTTCGACTTCCTGAGTGCGTTCTCCGGCACGATCGCCGGTGGCACGAACGAAATCCAGCGCAACATCGTCGCGGAGCGGGGTCTGGGCATGCCACGAATCTGACGGCGTTCAACGATCGCGTTCGATCGAGTTCTGATCGCGTCCAACCGAGTTCTGATCGAGTTCCCAGGTCGCGCCGAGACTGCGCGGATTACCCGATCTCGCCACGTTCGCTGAGCACCAGCCCTGGCGGGAGCGCCTCGCCGTACAGGGCGGCGCGCTCCGTGCGGTCGACCGGCATGAATGCCCGGATCACGGCGGTCCGTCTCGCGGCGACGCCGGCGCGTTCCAGCTTGTCGGCGATCCGGTCGCGCAGCGATTTCGCAACATCGAGGTTGCGATCACCCGCGACACGCGTGGCCCGCAAGAACAGGGTTTGAAGTTCTTGCAACTCGGGCTCGGTCCAATCAAGATTCTGGAACGCCGCATAGGCACGTGCCACCAGATCGGGCGACACAACTGCCTCGGGACCTGCATAGGCGGGTGAACGGTTCAACAGGAGGCCGAGCGCGGCGAGATATGGCGCGCAGTGCTGCTTCGCCTCTATGCAGGCCAGTGTCTGCCTGATGAACGTCTCGATCAGGTCGGTTTTCGTCGCACGCGGCAGGCGTTCGAGCGAGCCTGCGAGCCGCAGAAGTTCAGGCGGTGGCTTGGCCCGGCGAAGCGGCTCGCTGTCGGCCCGCAGCAGCGCTTCCTGTTGCCCGGCAGTCAGCCCGCCGGCGACGCGACGCCACAGGATGTATTCCTGAACCTTGCTGCGACGGCCGGGGAAACACAGGCCGGCATCACGCAACTGCCACAGCTCCGCCATGCGAAGCGCATCGTGCGCGAATCCGAACCCTGGCCGCAGCAGGAACCCCGCCAATGTCAGCCACGTCTCTTCATGCTCCACCGACAGTTTCCGCCCAGCCATGTGCTCGTGCAGGGCAGGCCACAATCCGCGCAGCAGTGCGGCGTTCCACTCGTGCCGGGACAGATCTAGCGCGCGCTGCAGGTGATTCAAGACCCCGTTAGCAGTTAGCCTGGCTGACGCCCGCGCCGGTCGGGTGAATATGTCGGCGATGTGCCGCTGCGCTGCCTGCTGCGCCTCTGCGGTGGCATTCGGTGCAAGCGGCGCCGGCGCCGGCTGGCCAACCGCGCCGGCATCGGTTTGCTCGTGCGGCCGCAGGTCGAATTCGAGTGGCCACGACTGACGATCTCGCGGGCCGGTGCTGATGCACGAGAGTTGCAACAGTCCCAGCGGATTTATTTTGGCCGCCAGGCGCACCGGCACGGTGCCGGCAGATTCGGGTTCGGCGCCCTCAGCCGTTCTGATGATCGTCTGCAATGGCGGCAGCGCGTGAAACGCATCCGGCTCGCTCTGCACCATATCGCCGGCACGACATCGATCGTGGCGCGTGGACGAGCATGCCTGGAAGCCCACCAACTGGTTGGTGCGAAGCTCAAGACCGGGCAGATCGATCTCGAACACTTGCTCCGCCGCTGCGTTGCGCGGCAGGACGCAAATCAAAGCGGGCGGGGTTTGGTTGGCGGTGCGGTGCACCTGCAGGAACACCGCCCTGGCTGCGCCGGCGGCGATGCGTCCGGTCCCGCCATAGAGCAGTTTGCCGAACCGTGCCGCGCCGCGCGCGACGGCGAGATCAGGTTCGGCATTCGCCAGTTCGCGTGGCAGGGCCACGCCACGCCATGCCGCGATCTGATCCAGCAGGCGTTGCCGCAAAACCGGGGAACGCAGCGAACCGCCATTGAACAAGACGGCATCGACCCGCGGGCGGTCGCGGAGGAAATCGGCCAGATGGTGTGTCACCGCGCTGTCGGCCGCGTAGGGCAGGCCCCAATCGCGCAAAGCCGATTGCGTGCGGTAGGGACGCGCGCCGGCGTCACAGGCCGGGAAGAATCCATCCAGCACGAGGCGCGATACTGCCTCGCCGTCGATGTGTGCCGTCTGTGCACCCGCGATCAGACCCGATCCGCGCCCCGGCAGCGCAACGGTGAACCGGCCCTCCGCGGCGGCGCCCTCGGCGAGGGCGTTCTCTTTCAGGTTGCGACACGCGGCGACCAGGTACTCCCACTGCTGGCCCGATAGGCGCCCGCGCTCCTCGGCAAGCCGGGATTCCAGCAGGGCAGCGAGGGCGAGATCGATGTTGTCGCCGCCGAGCAAAATGTGGTCGCTGACGGCAACCCGGCTGATACCGGGACTTCGACCCGCCGCACCGGGGCATAGTTCGAACAAGCTGAAATCGGTCGTGCCGCCACCGATATCGACGATCAGGATGTGGCGTTGCCCGCCGTTCGGGTCGCCCCACAGGCCGGCGGCGCCATATTGCTCCAGCCAGCAATAGAATGCCGCCTGTGGCTCTTCCAGCAATCGCACGTTGTCCGGAAACCCGGCCTCGGCCGCAGCCATCAGAGTCAGCCGCTGTGCGGCGGCGTCGAACGAGGCTGGAACGGTGATGGTGATGTCCTGTGCATCGAACCGATCATCAGGAAACCGATTGTTCCAGGCGCCCCGCAGATAACTCAGAATGAAGGCGGCGGCGCGGATCGGCGAAATCTTGTCCGCGGCGGCGAGATCGTCCGATCCCCAGGGCAGGATCGGCGCGAACCGGTCCGCGGCATGGTAGCACAGCCACGACTTGGCCGATCGCACGACACGGCCCGGCGTCTCGCCGGCTGCGCGGCGGGCGAGGCGTCCCACGATCCAATCCTGTGTGCCGGGAACCCTGCCGCGCAACTGCCCGGCAAGCGGCCCATTCGGCAGGTACAGGAACGATGGCAGCGTCGGCGCTTCCACCAGCGTGTCCTGGGTTTCCCATTGCGGCACGGGGAGAACCTCGGGCGCCGCATCGCCGGCCAGCGGAACGTAGGCGAGTGCGGAATTCGTCGTGCCGAGATCGATGCCGATTGAGAAGCGCGCTCCGGCCATGGCTGGATTACCGCCTTCCGCGGCGATGGATCGCGTTATTCGGTGCGGACCTGGAATTCAATTTTCCATCTCTGATCGGAGTTGGTGTGCTTCATCCACAACTCGAGGGTGCCAAGCTCGGTCACCACGGACTCGATCCGCACCGGCACGGCCTGTCCGGCGGGAACGTCGGGCAGTGCCGGAAGTTCGACCTCCAGCAGGCTGGTCTCTTCCAACGCGCGTTCGGCGTCCGGCAACACCTGGCCTGGCGTGTCGCCGCTGCGCACGGCGGAAGCGAAGAACCGGAACTCCGCTGCCTGCCCCGTCACTAGGCCGAACGTGCGATCGATCAAATGCTCGGTGCCTTCCTGCATGCCCTGCGGCACGACGCACAGCGCCTTGACGGGCGGCCGGAACCCCGGGATCGCCGGCATCGAGCTTTCCAGACCGACATAGTAGGAACGCGCGGCGCCGGCCTTGATGCGGATGCCTGTGCCGGTGGCACGATGGCGTCCGTAGATGGCGGCGCCGCGTGCCACGGCGAGGTCCGGCTCGAATCCGGCCAGTTCGCGCACCGCCTGGCCGTTGTTCCAGGCGGTCAGCAACTCCAGCACGCGCGCGCGGATCGGTGCCGCTTTGAACACGCCGCCATTGAACAACACGGCGGTGGGTATCAGCGCCTGGCCTTTCGCCGATGCTCCGACCAGCGCGGAGAGCGTCTGGCTTGCCTTCACGTTCTGCAGGCTGCGCGTCAGGAACTGCGCCAGATGCTTGCTGATCACCGGATCGGATGCGTAGGGCAGTCCGAACTCCTGCAAGCCTGTTCTGCGGCCCTCGCGTGGCAGATCATCGATGGCGGTCGGGGCAAAGAAGCCGTCCACCACGACCTGGGAGAGTGTGGCGCGGTGGAGCATTGTCGCAACGGTCCTGGCGAACAGGCTGGAGCCGCGCGAGGGCACGGAGATCGGCGCTTCCGCCAGGGTCTCGTCTTCGAACAATGTGATCTTGGCGCGGGACGCCGCGTGCCCCAAGGCCAGGAACTGCCACGCGTCCAGTGATTTGCCTTCCGCCTCCAGCCTGGCCTGGAGCGTGTAGGCCAGCGCGAGATCCATGTTGTCGCCGCCGAGCAGGATATGTTCGCCGACGCTGATGCGCTCGAGCTCCAGGTTGCCGTCGACATCGCTCACCGCGATCAGGCTGAAATCCGCGGTGCCGCCGCCGATGTCGCAGACCAGAACGATCTCGCCCGGCGACACCAGGTCCCGCCATTGCCGTCCGGCCTGCGCAATCCATGCATAGAAGGCGGCTTGTGGTTCCTCCAGCAGTGTGACCTTGCCGAGGCCGGCCGCCGCTGCCGCCTCCGCGGTCAGGCTGCGCGCGACCTCGTCGAACGAGGCAGGGACCGTCACCACGATCTGGCCATCCGCAAGGGTCCAGTCCTTGCCCTGAACATCCCGTGCGCGCAGGAACCCGTCCTTCAGGTGCTGCAGGTAGCGGCGCGAGCAATCGAACGGCGAGAGTTTCTCCGCCGCACTTTCGGACCGCCAGGGCAGGGTGCGCTGCTTCGGATCGATGTGTGGGTTGGAGAGCCAGGACTTGGCCGAGGTGACCAGGCGGTCGGGTACCAGGGCGCCATGGTCGCGCGCGAACTGGCCGACAATCCCGGTTTCCCCGCTGCCATCCCAGGGCAGCGTCAACGCACCGGAGGGAAACTCCTCGGGATGCGGCAGATACAATGCGGAGGGCAGCGTCGAATGCTCGCCGACCTGATTGACCGCCACCACCTGTGGGATCGGCAGGATCGCGGTTTGCTCCGTGTCGAGATCGGCCAGTGCCATGGCGCAATTGCTGGTGCCAAGGTCGATGCCGAGACTGAAGCGCGGGGTAGGAGACATGGCCTGTGCTGGTCCGGGTTCCGATGATCAAGCGTATTGGGCTGCCGCCAAGAGGTCGTCGTTCTCGCCTCCGCGTGCAATCCCCGGAACTGTACCAGGGACGGCCCCCGCCGTGAGATGGCCTGGCGTTTATTTCAGTTCGACCTCGGCGGGGGCAATGGCGGGCAGTGCGCTCTCCGCCCCCGCCAGCAACCGCGGCAGTTGCACCGCGGCGGTTCGCCAGCCGCGATGCACCAGCACGCCCGAGAACGGCGCCTGTCCCGAGATCCTGCCGACCAGTCGATACTCGGTTGCGGAAAAGCCGGCTGGAACCGTGATCGTCGATCCCTCCGGCTCGGTTCGCACCGGCTGGACCGCGAAATGTTCCTTCAGGACACGGCTGCATCCGGCGTGAACCACGCGGGCGGCGGCGCCGACCTGACTGTCGTTGTAGGCATTGATGTCATCCATCAGGAAATCGACCAGGCGGCCTTTCTCCTGGAGCATCGCCAGGAAGGCGACGATTTCGGCGTCAGCACGGCTTGCTTTGGCGGGCGGCGCGGCGGGCCGGGCCGGCTCGACCGCCGGACCGGGCGGAGCCGCCTTGGGACGCAGTTGGAGCAATAGCAGGGCCAACGCGACAATCGCCAACGCCACGGACACTGCCGGCAGGTAAGGCCGAACGGTCGCAGCGGCGGGCAGCAGGCCCGCCACGTTCACTGCCGCAAGCAGCAGAACGGCAACAATCGCTGTGACTCTCATTGCGGATGTTACACTCCTGGCGGCGGAGGCACGGACGGCTGAGCGCGCGACTATAGGCGATGCGAGGGCAGGCGGAAGCAGCGGGCGAGGGGCGCCGGCCCCCCGGAGGTGTGATACCACCCTATTGGCCCGACTCACACGCGGGGGCGGACCAAGGACCGGAACCAGGGGACCAAGGACGCCGTATGATGACCGAGGACGCGCTCGCCGGGCTGACCGTGTTGGAATACCCGGACAGCGTCGCCATTCGATATTGCGGCAAATTGCTGTTGGCCCATGGCGCGCGCGTGATCCAGGCAGCGGAGCCGTCCCCGGTGGGCGTGGGCTACGGCGGCGCGGCGAGCGAGGCGTTCGCGGCCTGGCTGGATCACGGCAAGGCACGGCATGCCGCATCCGCCGCCGGACGCGCGGATCTGGTCATTGCGGGTGATACAGTCGCCGGTGCGGCTTCCGGTGCGCTGCATCTCGCACTCACCTGGTTCGATCCGCGCGGCCCCTATCGGGATTGGCATGGCACCGACGCGCTGATCCAGGCGCTGTCCGGCGTCGCGTTCGCGGTCGGCGCCACTGAGGGGCCGCCGTTGCTGCCGCGCGGTCATGCGCCGCAACTGATCGCCGGCGCGACGGCATGCATCGCGGCGCTGGCGGGGCTGATCGGACGCGGCAACGGCTGGCGCGGAGAGCAAATCGCGGTGGACGTGCTGTCCGCCAATCTCTGCTTCATGGAATCGCAGGTCGCCATGCTCGCCCTTACCGGCGACACGGCGCTGCGACGCGGGCTCAACCGGTTCAGCACCTATCCCGGCGGCATTTATCCGGCGGCCGACGGGTGGATCGGCGTCACCGCCCTGACGCCCGCACAGTGGACCGCGTTCTGTGACATGGTGGGCCTGCCGGAGCTTGGGCGCGACCGACGCTATCAGGTGTTGACCAACCGTCTTGCCGATTCCGCCGCGCTCGAGCCGCAACTTGCCGATGCATTGGCGCGTCGCCCCGCCGCGCACTGGCTGGAGGAGGGGCAGCGCCGCCGCATTCCGATGGCGCCGGTGCCCGATCTCGCCGACCTTGTGCGCACGCCGCATTGGCGCGAGCGCGGCAGTTTCGCACCGGTCGGCGGCGTGGCGGAGGCAACGGGGCCGGCGATGCCGTTCCACTTTCATCGCCTCGGGGCAGAGCGGTTTCATCGCCTCGGGGCAGAGCCATGGCACGGGCGATCGCCGGCGACCCAGCCGGCGCTGCCGCTGCAAGGGATCAACGTGCTGGATCTTTCGATGGGCTGGGCCGGGCCGCTTGCCGCGCGGCACTTCGCCGATCTCGGCGCCGACGTGCTGAAGGTCGAATCGTGTGGCTATTTCGATTGGTGGCGCGGCTGGGACGGCGACATGAACGCCGATCCGCCGCCCTATGAGACGCGGCCGTCGTTCCTGATGGTGAACCGCAACAAGCGCGGCATCACGCTGGATTTCAAGACCGACGATGGGCGAGCGCTGCTCTCTCGGCTGGCCGCGCAAGCGGACGTGCTGATCGAGAACCACGCGCCTGGCGTGCTCGACAAACTTGGCGTCGGCGCCGCGGCGCTGGCGGAAGCCAATCCGGGACTGATCGCGCTGTCGATGGGGGCGTTCGGAGCACGCGGTCCGTGGCGGGGGTTCCGCGCCTATGGATCGACCGTGGAGCAAGCGTCCGGTCTGCCGTGCGTGAACGGCAGAGCAGGGGATGCACCCACGATGCAGCACGTCGCGTACGGTGATCCGGTTGCCGGGATCTACGGCGCGATCGCTTGCCTGGTTGCGCTTTATGCCGGCCGGCGGCGGCGTATCAGCACGTGGATCGATCTCGGCCAGGTCGAGTGCCTGTTTCAACTCGGCGCGGATGCGATCATCGCGCAGTCGCTGCGTGCTGATGCGCTGCCGCGGCAGGGCAGCGCGCATCCCGCGTCGCTGCTGCGGCTGTGCGTTCCCGCCGCGGGCGCGGACGAGTGGCTTGCGGTTTCCGTCGAGACCGACGAGCAATTGCGGGTTCTTTGCCGCTGGTTGGATGAGGCGGCGCCGGATCGGATCGAAATTGCTCTGGCAGACTGGAGCAGTGGGCGGCCGGCATCCGATGCTGCGTCGGTTTTGCAATCGTCCGGCGTGCCTGCCGCGATCGTGCGCCCGGCGCACCAACTGCCGGATGATCCGCAGTTGCGGGAAGCCGGCTTCTGGCAGTGGCTGGAGCGCCCGTTCATCGGCCGTCACCTGGTGCCTGCGGCGCCGTACCGGCTGGATGGCGCGCCGCCGCCGCTCGCGCGTCCAGCGCCGACGCTCGGGCAGCACAATCAGGAAGTGCTGGGCGAGCGACTGGGGCTCGGCGCGGCGGAACTCGAACGGCTTGAACGCACGTATGTCATCGGCACGCGCGCGGCAGTTCGGGCGGACTAGCGCTGTGACGCTGACGGACGACATTCGGCGCGTGGTAACTCGTACTGCTTTGAAAGGAATGGCCAGGACCAACATGCCGATCACCAGAGTCTTGATCGCCAATCGCGGCGAGATCGCCATTCGCATCGCCCGAGCGGCGGGCGATCTGGGCCTTGGCTGCGTTGCCGTTCATTCGCGCGACGACGCCCGCTCGCTGCATTTACGCGCGGCCGACGCGGTGCGGGAACTGCCGGGCCGGGGGGCAGCGGCGTATCTGGACGCCGATGCCATCATCGCGGCGGCGCAGGCGAGCGGATGCGATGCGATTCATCCGGGCTACGGGTTTCTGTCGGAGCGGGCGGAGTTCGCGCGCCGCTGCGCGCAGGCGGGCCTGATCTTCATAGGTCCCGCGCCGGCCCATCTGGAATTGTTCGGCGACAAGGCGCGGGCGCGGACCGCCGCGGTTGCCGCCGACGTGCCGGTGATCCGCGGGATGGATCGCGCCGTTTCGCTGGCGGAGGCGCGCGCGTTCTTCGCCTCCCTGCGCGGCGGCGCGATGATCATCAAGGCGATCGCCGGCGGCGGCGGGCGCGGCACGCGCGCTGTCTACAGCGAGGCCGAGATCGAGCCTGCCTATCAGCGGTGCCGCTCCGAGGCCGAGGCGGCGTTCGGCTGCGGCGATGTCTACGCAGAGCAATACATCCCCCGCGCTCGCCACATCGAGGTGCAGATCCTGGGCGACCTGAGCGGTGATGTGACGCATCTCGGCGAGCGCGAATGCAGCGTCCAGCGGCGCTTTCAGAAGATCATCGAGGTTGCTCCGGCGCCCGGTCTGGACGATGGACTGCGCTTCGGCATCATCGAAGCGGCGGTGCGCTTCGCGAAAAGCGTGGGCTATAGCAATCTGGGCACGTTCGAGTTCCTGGTGGACGCGACGGGCCAGCCCGGCGCGCAGCCGTTCGTGTTCATCGAGACGAACGCGCGGCTGCAGGTGGAGCATACCGTCACCGAGGCGGTGACCGGCGTGGATCTGGGGCAGGCACAGATCTTGCTGGCGCAAGGCAGGACGCTGAAGGAACTCGGGCTGGGCCGCGAGCCAGCGCCGCGCGGCTTCGCCATCCAGGCGCGCGTCAACATGGAGACCGTGGGCTCCGACGGCAGCATTCGCCCCGGCGGCGGCACGCTTGCGGCCTATGAGGCGCCGAGCGGTCCCGGCGTGCGGACCGATGGGTTCGGCTATGTGGGCTACCGCACATCCGGCGCATTCGACTCGCTGCTGGCGAAGGTGATCGCGCACTCGCCGCGGCCGGATTTTGCCGCGGCGGTGACGCGCGCCGTGCGGGCGCTGAGCGAATTCCGGATCGAGGGCGTCGCCACCAACGTTTCGTTCCTGCGCAACATTCTGGCGCATCCGGATTTCGTTGCCGGCAACGTTCACACCCGCTGGGTGGACGAGCATATGTCCGAACTCGCGCGCCCCGCAGAGCATCGGCAGCGCCATGTGGAACCAGCGGGCGTGGGCGCGGCGGCGGGGTTTGCCGGTGCGCGGGTGAAAAGCCGCGATCCGCTGGCCTTGTTCGCGCACGACGCGGCGATGAAGGCAGAAGAGCAATCAGCGACGGCGCAGGACGCGGCGGAGGTGCCGGAAACGATCGGGCCCGATGGCTCGACGGGGATCGCATCGCCCATCCAGGGGATGATCGTCGCCATCAACGTGATGGAAGGCGACGCAGTGCGGCGCGGCCAGCAGGTCGCGGTCATCGAGGCGATGAAGATGGAGCATGTCATCGCCGCGCCACAGGGCGGCATCGTCCGCAAGGTGACGATGACGGTAGGCGACGTCGTGCGCGAGGGATTTCCGATCGTGTTCGTGCAGGAGACCGAGGGTTCGGGCGACGTCGTGGCGGCCGCCGAGGCACTGGACCTCGATCGCATCCGCGACGATCTGCGGGAAAACTTCGAGCGTCATGCACTGACCTTGGATGAGAATCGTCCGGAGGCGGTGGCAAGGCGGCGCAAGAATCAATACCGGATGCCGCGGGAGAACAACGCGCGCCTGGTCGATCCAGGCTCTTTCAACGAATACTGGCCACTGACCGTGGCGCGGCAGCACCAGCGCCACTCGATGGACGCATTGCGCAAGAACACTCCGGCCGACGGCGTTGTCGCCGGCACTTGCTCCATCAACGGCGAGTTGTTCGACGAGAGCCGCTCGCGTGCCGCGGTGGTGCATTACGATTACACCGTGCTCGCCGGCACGCAGGGACACCGCAATCACTACAAGCAGGACCGGATGTTCGAACTGGCACACCGCTTCCGCCTGCCGGTGGTCTTGTTCGGCGAGGGCGGCGGCGGCCGTCCGGGCGAGGACTATATCGGCCCGCGTGTCGCGATCGACACGCACACCTTCACCACCTTCTCGCAACTGAGCGGTCTGGTGCCCCTGGTCGCCATCGTCAACGGGCGCACATTCGCCGGCAACACTGCTCTGGTGGCGTGCAGTGACGTGATCATTGCGACCGAGGGCTCGACGCTCGGCATGGGCGGACCAGCGATGATCGAAGGCGGCGGCCTCGGCATCTACACGCCGGAGGAAGTCGGGCCGATGTCGGTGCAGGTGCCGAATGGTGTGGTGGACATCCTCGTCAGCGACGAGGATGAGGCGGTGGATGTCACGCGGAAGTATTTGTCGTATTTCCAGGGCGCCGTGGCGTCATGGCAGGCGCACGACCAGCGCCGGCTTCGGCATGTCGTGCCGGAGAACCGCCTGCGCCTCTACAATATGCGCGATGCGCTCGAGATCATCGCCGACACGGATTCGGTGCTGGAGATCCGTGCGAAATTCGGTGTCGGCATCATCACCGCGCTGATCCGGGTCGAGGGCCGGCCGATGGGCGTGATCGCGAACAACCCGCACCACCTGGCGGGGGCGGTCGATTCGCCAGGGGCCGACAAGGGCGCGCGCTTCCTGCAGCTCTGCGATGCATTCGACATTCCCGTGCTCTCGCTGATCGACTGCCCCGGCATCATGGTGGGCCCCGAGGTCGAGCGTACCGCGCTGGTGCGGCACTGCACCCGGTTGTTCAATGTCGGCGCCAATATCACGACGCCATTGTTCAGCGTGGTTGTGCGCAAGGCATACGGTCTCGGCGCACAGGCGATGCTGGGGGCAGGATCTCTCGTTGGATTCTTCTCGGTCGCGTGGCCCACGGCGGAATTCGCCGGCATGAACATCGAAGGCGCGGTCAAGCTCGGTTACCGCAAGGAGCTGATGGCGATCGAGGATGCCGAGGCGCGGCGGCAGGAGTTCGATCGGCGCACGGCGGTGGCGTACGAGAATGCGAAGGCTGTCAACGCGGTCACCGGCGGCGGCATCGATGACGTGATCGACCCGGCGGACACGCGCCGATGGATCGCCAACAGTCTGAAGCGCCTGCCGCCCGTGCCGCCGAGGACGCAAAAGAAGTATCCCTATATCGACCCTTGGTGATGGCGGCCGGGCGGACGCGCGGGCTGCATCATGGCGCGTCACGGTTGCCTGGCGTTGACGGGCCAGACGCATCGGGCGTTCAGTGTCTCCCATAGACCAGGGAGGGGAACCCCATGCGCGCCGCCGTCTTCCATGAGGCTCATCAGCCGATGACGATCGAAACGCTCGAGGTTGCGAAACCGGGGCCGCACGAGGTCTTGCTGAATACCGCCTACGCCGGACTGTGCCATAGCGACCTGCATTTCCTGGAGGGACTGTATCCGATCCCGACGCCGGTGGTACTCGGGCACGAATCCTCGGCGGTGGTCGAGGCCGTCGGCAGCGAGGTCAGATATGTCAAGCCGGGCGACCGGGTGATCACCTGTCTCTCGGTGTTCTGCGGCACCTGCGAATATTGCACCACTGGCCGGCCGAACCTGTGCAACAACGCCGAGGTGAAGCTGCCGCCGGGCAAGGCGCAGCGCTTGTTCTGGAAAGGCAGTGCGGTGGGGCAGTTCGCCAACCTGTCGTCGTTCGCCGAGCAATTGCTGGTGCATGAAAATGCGGTGGTGAAGATCGCCGACGACGTTCCGCTGAACGTGGCGGCGCTGGTGGGCTGTGGCGTCATCACCGGCGCCGGCGCGGTGATCAACACGGCGAAGGTGCCGCCCGGATCCACCGTCGCGGTGTTCGGCTGCGGCGGCATCGGTCTGTCGGCGGTGAACGGCGCCGCCATCGCCGGTGCCGATCGCGTCATCGCGGTCGACGTGATCTCGTCGAAGCTCGACGTGGCGAAACAGATGGGCGCCACCGACACGATCAACGCGTCCAACGTCGATCCGGTCGAGGCCATCAAGGAGCTGACCGGGGGCGGCGTGGAATTCTCATTCGAGGCGATCGGACTGAAGCGGACCGCAGAGCAATGTTTCGAGTCACTGCGCCCCGGCGGAACCGCGACGATCATCGGCATGGTGCCGTATGGCATGAAAATCGAGCTGCACGGCTACGACTTCCTGCGCGAGCGGCGGATCCAGGGCTCATCGATGGGCAGCAACCGGTTCCGCGTCGATATGCCGAAGCTGTTGAACGCGTGGAAGAAGGGACATCTGAAGCTCGATCACCTGATCTCCAGCCACATCAAGCTGGACGAGATCAACGAGGGCTACGCCAAACTCAAGAGCGGCGACGTGCTGCGTCAGTTGATCGATTTCGGCGTGGCGAAGTAACCCTCGGGTTCGCGCGCCGGCGACGGCCGGTGCGCCAGCCGGTCCGCGCCCCAGCCGGTGGCCCTCGGGTTCGCGCGCCGGCGACAGCCGGGGCGCCGGCGCGGCGGATCCCGGCAATGCGCCGATCGACGGGATGCGACCCGACGATCGGGGTCCCGGCATTGCTCGCGGGGTTCGCGCATGCAGCCGGGGCGATGGCTTCGTCGCGGCGGCGCAGTCCCGCGAGCCGGTTTCGGTTGGGTTGGAAGCGGCATCGCCATGGCGGCAACACGCGAGGGGACGATCGCGCGGGCCAGAATGGGCTTCGACGACGGCAGCTTCATCGAGCGCCTGCGCGCGCTCGTGGCCGTCCCCACCGAGAGCCAGCCGCCGCTGCGCAAGCACGAGTTGGAACGTTATTGCCACGACGTCTGCGGGCCGATGATCGCGGAGCTGGGGTTCGCCACCCAGGTTCTCGATAATCCCGATCCCATCCACGGGCCTGTGCTGATCGGCACACGGATCGAGGATGCCTCGCTGCCGAGCGTGCTGATCTACGGCCACGGCGACGTGGTGCGCGCCATGCCGGAACGCTGGCGGCATGGCCTTGACCCCTGGAGCGTTACCATTGCCCGGTTGCTGAACCATCCGCTGGTTGGTTCACATTGCTCCGGGAGAACTTGTCAGCGGTGGCGGCGCTGACATGCCGGCGAGACCATCGGGTTCAACCTGGGTCGAGCAATTCTGCGATTCGTGCGGTCGCCTTCAGGCCGCTGCCGGTCAGCACCAGCACCGTCGTTTGCTGCGCCGTGATGGTGCCGGCCGCGAGCAATTTGGCGAACGCGCCGACCGCCTGAGCCGCCGTTGGTTCCACATACAGCCCCAGCCGCGCGAGCCGGAGCATTGCGTCGGCGATCTCTTGCTCGGTCAGCGTCACCGCGCCGCCGCGGGTCTGGCGCAGCACGCCCAGCACTTCGCGCAGACGGATCGGGTGGGCGATCGCGGTGCCCTCGGCGATGGTGGGCTGGATGTCGGTGGGCACCGGCGTATCGGCACCGGCCATGAAAGCGGCGGCGATCGGCGCGCAATGGGCGGGCTGCACGGCGAAGATGCGTGGCACGGTGTCGATCTCGCCGGCGCGCTGGAGCTCGGCGAAACCGATCTCGCAGCCGAGCACGTTGGAGCCGGCGCCGCATGGGGTGATGACGTTGTCGGGCGCACGGAAGCCGAGGTCTTCCCACAGCTCATAGGCGAGCGTCTTGGTGCCGTGCAGGAAGAACGGGTGCCAGTTGTGGCTGGCATAGAAGATGGTTTCGGAGCGGCGCACGGCGGCGTCGGCGGTGTCCTGGCGGGTGCCGGGCACCAGTTCGAGCGCGGCGCCATGGGCGCGCATCTGCACCAGCTTGGCGGGGCTGGTCGATGCGGGTGCCATGACGGTGGCGGCGAGGCCGCCGGCGGCGGCATATGCCGCGATCGCCGCGCCGCCGTTGCCGGAGCTGTCCTCCAGCACGGCGGTCACGCCCTGCGCGCGCAGCAGCGACAGCATGACGCTGGCGCCGCGGTCCTTGAAGCTGCCGGTGGGCATCAGCCACTCGCATTTCAGCCAGGCCGGTGCGCCGGGCAGCGTGCGGCGCAGCAATGGCGTGGTGCCCTCGCCGAGGCTGATCGGCGCGGTGGGCTGGAACGGCAGGGCGGCCCGATAGCGCCAGAGGCTGCGCTCGCCGGCATCGATCTGCGCGCGGGTGATGCCCGGCAGCGGCGAGAGCAAGAGCGGGGCGCCATCGGGGCCGCTCCAGCGTGGCTGGTCGAGGGGGAAGGTCTGGCCGGTGCGCGGATCGAGATAGGCGGCGGGCATGTCAGGCGTGCTCCAACCAAGAGTGGCGCGGCGGCAGCCGGATCGGGTCGCCGCAATACTGCTGATGATCCGGGGCCGCCGTCGAGGTCTGCCAGGCCAGGTCTGCCAGGCCGCCGGCAGCGGGCGCCGATCTGGTGGTGTAGCCCGGTCTGGCCACACCGATCGGGGCTTCGATGCAGCGACCCGGCAGAGGGTTGGCTGCGCCTTGCCTGGGCTGAACCAGGCCGGGGCAGCACAGGGCATGACCCCCGATCGCGAGGCGCCCGATCGCGAGGCGCCCGATCGCGAGGTGTTTGCCATCGGCCCCGCGGCCCGGGCGGCGGGACGGCGTGCGGTTTCTCACCAAGGCAAAGCCAGGTCGAAGCAAGCGTCAGGCAGACGCGTTGCTGCCGCGCGACGTGGCGCCGGCCGTGGTGGCGCCGGCCGTGGTGGCACGGCGTCGTTTGGCAGGTGGTTGACGCGGCGCGAATCAGGGTGGCGGGGCCGCCATGCGGCGGTCCCGGGCGTTGGCTCGCAAGGCTGGCGCGCTGGTCGGCGTGCGATCGTTCAAACCGGGCTGGCGCGGGCGGCGTGGCAAACGCGCCGGGGACGCGGGCGGTGGTGTGAATTTGGCAAGCCGACGACGTTGCTGTAACGAAATGTCATCGCGCCGGCAGGCAAGGCAAAATGACGGCGCCACGATGCTCGCGCCGAGCGCGGCAACGCTCGCGCCGCGCCGGGGCGGGCAGATTGCTCGATCACGCGCCGATCCGCGGGCGGCGCGCCGGTGTCGCCGCGGCCGGCATCGGGTGGCTGCGGCGGGAACGGTGCCGCATCGAGCGTGTCGCGCCGGGCCTCGGCGGGACAGGGTATGAGCGGTGCGCCATGCTTGCCCACGGGCCGCGCCGGCGGCAGCGATTGGGTGTCCGGCCCGGTCGCCGATGCGTTGTCGCGCGTGACGCGGGCGGCATCCGGCAAGGTCGCGGTATGGGCTTCAGGCAGCGGTTGCGGCAATGCATCGATTGCGGCGGCGGGCGCAGTACCCGGCTGCGTGGTCGGCGCTGCATCCCGCTGCGTGGTCGGCGCTGCATCCCGCTGCGTGGTCGGCGCTGCATCCCGCTCCGCGGCCAACGCTGCATCCCGCTCCGCGGCCGGCGCTGCATTCGGCTCCGCGGCCGGCACGGCATTCGGCTCCCCGGCCGGCGCGGCATTCGGTTCCGTGGCCGGCACGGCATTCGGTTCCGTGGCCGGCGCGGCGCCTCCGCGAATCTTCGTCAGGCGGCTCCACAGGGTGGCAAACACCTCGAAGGGATCCGGCGTGTCCGCCTCCGGCGGCAATTCGATGAGGTACTGGGTAAGCCCGGAAAACATGAACACCAGGATGTCGGGATCGCATTGCTCGAGCGGCGTATTGAGGAACGCACAGGCTTCCGGGCTGAGAACGGGGAACGCCTCCGGCGTGAAAAGCGTGACGTCGGTATCGGGTAATTGCTCCGGGCGGCGCGGGGCAGGCGGGCGGTTGTTGCGGCCGAGCGGGGCACGCCGGCGGCGGCTGCCGCCAAGCCATGGCACCAGCCAGCCGGAGTCTGCTGGCCGGGCTGCTGCGGCAGGAACCGCGTCGCGTTGGCGACGGGTGCGAGGCTTCGGCTCAGGCGCGGGACGCGCAGCGGCATCCCGGGCCGCGGAATCGTGGCCGATGCCGGGTTGCGATACGGCTGGACGCCGCCGCAGGACTCCGGCGTGAGCCAGCCCGCCGGCGATCGCTCTGCGCACCGTGCCGCCGAGCCGGCGAACGAGGCGCGCACCAGCCCCCAGGCGGGGCTGGGGAGATTGGTCGGACTGGGGCGGGCAAAGGGAACGCGCCATGCGGACGCTCGCTGTCACCGCTCCGTTGGGAGCGTGGTTGCAATGGGACGCGACTATATCGCACCGACTAACGCTTGTCAATACAATTAACAAGCGGGAGGCACCTGGACCCCAGGTTTCGCAGGGTTGACCGGTCGCGGCGGCGGGTTCCCCGCGTTCCGGCCGCAAGCTGCCCCGGGTCCGGCCGCGGCAGGGTTCTGTGGCAGCCCGCGTGAGTGGACGGCGGCCGTTCCGGCCCGGCGCAGACGCACGGGGTCGTGACAGTCAGCGTCATGCCGGACAGATCAAGGTTTTTGCCCTGGCGTCAGCCCCTGTTCCGGCACGTATCGGTTGGTCTTCGCCGGCCATGACATGGCGAGGTCGTGGCAGGTAAAATCCTGTCTCAAGGCATTCGGTCGTAGGCCTCGGCCAGAGCAGGAATGATCGCATTTGAAACGTTGGCCAATTGATAGGCGCTCGTGACATCGTTGGCCTCGTCGGTCGATCCGCCAAAATGCGTCAGTTCATGCAGGACGGTTGCCGATTTGTCATCTGCCGTTTTGCTGCACCACTCGGTAACACAAAGATGAATCGTGTGTCCGATCTTTGGGCGAACCCATGCCGCGACATCCTTTTTGCAAGCCGCTTCGCACTCGATGGACACACCGTCATTGCACCTTTGACTGGTCTTGACCAGGATATCCAGAACCCTGATCGCGTTCCAGGTATCTCCCTTGCTGCCGTTTAGTTGTTTTACGATGGGTGGCACGACTCCGGCAGCACGCAGGCTTTCGATACCTTGTCTGCCGCGAGATGTAAGACGTTCGAGCAGCTTGCGCGCTTTTTCCGTTTGTGTGCAGGCGCCTTCGATCAGCTTTTTTATGTCGCTCGCCTTGACATCCGGCAGCCGACAAACGGGCTCGCTACAATCGCCTACGCTGACTTGATAGTGGTAGGTCGGTGAGTTTTCCGGTTGCGCATTCGCAGCATTGCCACAACAGACGGCGAGGGCGGTGCCAAGGATGGCGAACTCGATGCGCGAGGATCGCAAGGCGAATGCCCCAATGGCGGCGACGCGGCCGCGGCTCATGCGGGCGTGGCAGGCAGCAAAGAGACACGCTCGCACAGGAGCGTGAGCGCTGCCGCAACGAAGGCGGCCCGTTCAGGCGGCGGCACGAGCAATCCGATCGCTTGCGCGGCGCCTTCAATCAGTATGCCCGCGAGCACGCCCGGCTCGCTGTTATTGCCGATCAGCGCCTTGATCTGCCGCACCAGTTCCTCCAAGGCCGCGGCGTTGTTGACGGCGGCCGCCTCGGCTTGAAAGACCAACGCCCCTACCGCTGACGTGGCGTCGACGGAACCGGTCTGGCCTAGAGCCGGCCCTGCGGCAGGCGCTGCGTCGGCCTCGTCCGGCACCTGCCAGTTGGTCCATGGCGACACGGACACCGCCTGCCGCCGCAGTGCCAGTCGCTCTTCCAGGCCGGCCCGCATCTCGGCGATCTCCATCCGCACGACGCGCAAACTCTCTCGGTTCTGCTGCGTCAATCGACGCGCGGCGGCAATCTGCCGACAATATTCACGCAGGATCTCGGCCGTCTCTTCGTGCAATGGCTTGGCCCTTGTTCTCGAGTTGCGGAGTCGGAACACGTCTGCCGCAACGACATCGTGTGGCGACATCGGTGCGAATTGTGCGCCCTCGGCCGAGCTTCGTCCAGTCGTTGCACAAATACCACCGGGAGCCCACCCAGGTTGCGATCATCCGATCAGCACGTCGCTGGGATGAGACTCGAAGGCTACGCGGCGTGGGGCGTGAGGCCGGTGCCTTGCGAAGGCGGCATAACGTTGATCACGGTGGTCAACGCGTCGATCAGTTGCGCGCGCCGAAACGGCTTGGTGAGGACAACCGGCGCGGTGGCCGCATGGAACTTGGCCACTCCCGCGGCCAATCGCGTATAGCTCTCCGAGTAACCCGTGGTCACGATGATCCTGGGTGGGGTTTCCATTCGCAAAACCTCATGGAGCACCGCGATGCCGTCCTTGCCCGGCATGATCATGTCGAGCATGAGGATGTCCGGACGGTAGTCGAGATATCGGTCCACAACATCGAACGGGTTGGTGACCGATCGGACGTCCAGGCCAATGGACCTGGCCACAAGGGCAATCACCTCCGCTATCCCGGCATCGTCGTCCACCACCATCAATTTGTATGGCATGGCCTGCCCCCCTCTCCCACGCTGGATCGCTGGGATATTATTGGCGCCAACTGTAACCGAGTGTTGCGGTGCACCGCAAGAAGAGAGAACGCGGGGGGTTGTCTTTCTGGCCACAATTCAACTGCTGCTGCGGCTGACCTTAGAAGCACAACTTATCCGGGCCGCGGGTCATGGGCGATTGATACAGCTCAACAATATGCAATATGGCGCCGGGCGGAGGCTCGGGCTGGTGGGCCAACGCTGACGCCTGGTACCGGCACCGTCACTTCATTGCGAGCGAAGCCGAACGGGGAGCCATCCGCGGCGGTGGCGGCGGAGGGGCGCGCAGATCGAGGATGTGGGCATTGCATGTTGGCAACGAGGAGATCGTTGCGCGCCTGTTGGCGCCGCGCGGCGCGAGCCACCTCGCCCGGCCAGGCGATATCGGCAGCGGCAGAGCGCGCCCCACCGCCTCAATCGACGGCATGTGCGTGAACGATTGAGACCTGGTTCGCACGGAGGCAGCGCGGAGCGCCACGGTGAACACGGAGCCCCGCATGCCTCCGCGGAGTCGCTGACCGAACCAATCACCAGACCGGCAAGCAACACGATCCGGGCTTTGCCTGAAGCGGTCTTGAAGACAGGTCTGAATCTGTTCCGGCCGACCGAACATCCGTGAGTTTTTCTAATGGCCCAATCGGCTGGGCAGGGACTTATTCTGAGCTGCCTCGAACAATGCCTGTGTGCGCCTCGCCTGATGGATCGCCTGCAGCCCCGGCGGGGGACCCGACGCGATGAAGTGTCATGGCAAGGCGACCTACTCTTCCCGGTGAACGGTGATGTTGTTCACCATCACCTTCTGCGGATCGGCCTTCTCCGCCACGCCGGAAATCTCGGCAATACGCCAAGGCTGGATGATCGCCGCGTCGAGCCCATGCTGCTGCAGTGCGGCGCGGTTGGGCAGGAACGCGCATACCTCGGTCGGGCCGGCGCTCAGCAGCACCAGCGTATGATCGGGCAGGAACTCCACCCGCTCGATCCGGCCGGCGAGCGTGACGGGTTGCCCGTCCTGATAGGCACTGATCGGCTGGTAGCTCTGATTGCAGCGCTTGAGATCGGCCGGACCAGGACCGGCCGTCAGCTCTCCCAGCTTCCACACCCCGCCCTGGCTGACGAAGCCAAGATCGAATTCCTGTTGCTCGACGTGGCCGGCGACGGTCTTGCTGGCGAGCATGATCAACAGTGCCTTGTCGCCGGCATCGTTCATGCTGGCATGCATCGGCTCCAACCGGTCCGGCACCATCTCGCGGGATGCGTTCAGGAAGTCGGCGCGGTCCTTGGGTGTTGCGAGCTGCTGGCGCAGCGCCGCTTGCTCGGCATCGCTGCGCTGCGCCAGGGCCTGGTTCAGGTCGCCGGCCTCGATCGCGCGGTTGTAGCGGTAGAACAATGCAAGGAGCTGCTGTTGCAGCGGACCGTCGATCGGGCGCGCGGCGGCCGGGCCCGCCAGCGGCAACAGGGCGACCAGTGCAAGCAGGGATCGGTGCATCGCCGTGCCTCCAGACATGCGGCCGGGTGGTATAGGCGCTGTGGCTTCGCGTGGCCATGAGGGTGGGCTCTCCGTGGCCATGCGGGTGGGCTCTCCGTGGCCATGCGGGCGGGCTTTCCGTGGCCATGCGGGTGGGCTTTCCGTGGCCATGCGCGAGGGCTGCCCATGGCGATACGGCAGGGATGCGACCGCAGGCAGAGCAAAAGCCGCGAGAACTGCGCTGCGTCATGCCGCCGTTGCGCCGATGGCGCGTTGCCTGAGGCGGCAAGGTGGAGCGGACCGCGTCCGCCGTGCGCAACGATCGGACCCGCCCCAGCCGGGGCGACGTTGCCCGCACGCTACGGATCCGCTGGCAGGTACGGGTCCGCCGGCGCGGCACAATCCGTTGCGGGGATCGCGTGAAACAAATGGCAGGCTGCGGCTGCCGAGGGTTCCGTGACGCCGGTCTCGCACCGACGCTCCGGATTCACGCCAGGCGCGTTGGCCTTGGTATTTGCGTTCGGCAGTGCCAGCGTGGTGATTGCCGTGGGTCACGTCCTCGCCGTGTTTGCAGCGGTGGCAGCGAGTCGGGGTACCGCACACCCAAAGCAGCATCGTGAGACCGGGGCACTGAGTTTCCGAACTGTTCAAAGACCGTCCATCAATCAAATTTAAACCACTGGTAATGCCGTTTTTAACGGAACGCGCCGGCATGCAAAACCGGGTGAGTTGCCAAATGGCGCGGAATTCAATAAGATGGTGTTATTGGCCCAACCATGGCAGGAGATACAAACTTGGCCCGCAAACCCAGTCTGTCGCGCTATATTCGCAATGCTCGGCTGCAGCGCGGCCTTTCCGTCGCCGAACTTGCCGAGCAGGTAGGGGTCAGTGCGGCCAGCATCTATTTTTGGGAAACCGCCCGCGTGAAGCCGCGCGATGCGAATTTGAGCGCGCTTTGCAAGGCATTGAAGCTGCCGATCCGCGCCACGCGCGAGATCGCCGCGGGCTGACGGCGGACTTGCTGCCGCCTGCATAGGGCGGGCGATCCCCGGCGGAACCGCGCAGCATAGTGCGTGGCGACAATGGCGGCATCGCGTCGCGGGTTCGCAACCGACTTCGCATTTCCCCGACGTGACTGCGGAATGCGCCCGGCTCGGCTGGCGCGGGATCAAACCTGTCCCGTGCCGCCCTTGTCAGCATGCGACAACCGCCCGACGCCGTGTCCCGGCGATGCAGCATTCGACAACCGCCCGACGCCGTGCCCCGGCGATGCAGCATTCGACAACCGCCCGACGCCGTGTCCTGGCGATTCAGCATTCGACCACGGCACGACGCCATGTCCTGGCGATTCAAGCCCAGCCGATTTGCGCTGCTTTTACGCCTCCAGGCGGCTGCTGGATCACCTTGGCCAATCCAGTTTCGGCTCGCGTCGTGCCGGGCGTGCCTGTGGCGAAGGCGCCGGACGGTCGGCCGCGTTGCCGCCGCTTTCCAGTTCATGTGAAGCCGGCGGGATCGGCGGCCGGGTGATCACCGGTGGGCGTCGGACCGCCTCGACAGCTTCGGGATGATAGACCTCGTCGTAATCCACCGCTGCGCCCATTTCCGGCAATCGCAGTGCCAGGTGGCGCATCTCGTTGTGCAGTTCATCCAGTCTTGCTTCCAGCACGTCCAGCCTGCTCTTCACCCCGATCACGCTGAACGGCATGAACAGGAATGCGAGCACGTAGAGCAAGGTGGGCACAATCAGGACCAGGGGAACCCACCAGGGCAGCCAATCGGGCAGGGCGAAGGGCAGCGTCATAGCGGCGAGGCTAGCATCCGCAGCCCCGGGCGATCCATCCACAACCGCGGCAGGAGTCGAATCCGGCTTGAACCGAGCCAGCAGCATTCGGCTCGCAGCGTTGCCGGCGGCACATCCGGCTTGCACCGGAACGATTCAGCCGGTAAAGGAAATCGTGGGCCGGCACCGAAAACCGGTGTGGGCTTGCCTGCTTCGGACGGATGGCGATCGGGACCCGTGTTCCGGAACCGCCACGATATGCCGAGGCCGGATGCGATGGGTATCCGTCGCAGCACTCCTTGGCCGCCGGCCGGGCCCTTGCCTGGCCGGCGCTTTCATTTCCGGCGCTGTCATTTCCGGCGCTGCCATTTCCGGCGCTGTCATTTCCGGCACTGCCATTTCCGGCGCTGTCATTTCCGGCACTGCCATTTCCGGCACTGTCATTTCCGGCGCTGTCATTTCCGGCACTGCCATTTCCAGCACTGCCATTTCCGGCGCTTTCATTTCCGGCGGCCGAGGATTAACCCTGCGTCGCCGCCGCGTCGGTGGATTTCCGGCCGCCGCCGTGCAACGCCTGCCGCACCACCGCTCCCGACCTCCAGGTGTCCCGATGTTATTGCTGATCCCCGGCCCCGTGACGACGCGCTCCGAGGTGCGTGCCGCGCTGGCGCACGACTTTGCCCCGTGGGACAATGATTTCCTGCCGCTGCTGGGCGGCGTGCTCGCGCGCCTGCTGCGCATCGCCCAAGGCACGCCTGAGACGCATACCGTGCTGCCGCTGCAAGGCTGCGGCCATTTCATCACCGAGGCGGCGGTGCGCACGTTCACGCCGCCGGGGGGTAAGCTGCTGATCCCCGACACCGGATCCTACAGCGAGCGCATGGTGCGCCTGGCGCGCGAAGCGGGTCGCGTGCCGGTACCGTTGCCGGTCGCACAGGGCAGACCGACATCGCCCGACGCCGTTGCCGCGGCATTGGTAGCCGACCCGGACATTTCGCATGTCGGCCTGGTGTACTCGGAAACCAGCAGTGGCGTGGTGCATGATGCCGCCGCGATCGGCGCCGCGGTGCGCGCGGCCGGACGGCGCATGATCGTCGATGCGGTCTCGGCCTTTGGCGCGCTGCCGCTCGACGTTGCGGCACAGCCGGAGATCGATGCGGCCGTGTTCACATCCAACAAATGCCTGGAAGGCGTGCCCGGCATGGCCTTTGCCGTCGCGCGCATCGACCGGCTGGAGGCGTGCACCGGCCAGGCCGGAAGCTGGTCGTTCGATCTCGCCAGCATTCATGCGAACATGTTGCGCCATAGCCCTGGCAGTTCGCGCTTCACCCCGCCGGCGCAGGTGATCAACGCACTGAACGTCGCGCTGGATTTCCATGCGGCGGAGGGACGGCCCGCCCGTCTCGCGCGCTACACCGAGACCATGCGGACACTGTACGACGGGGTGCAGGCGCTTGGCCTGACGCCCTATGTCGCGCCAGAGCATCAGGGGCCGATCATCGTCAACGTGCATGCGCCTGACGATCCCGCCTGGGACCTGCAGCGCTTCGTCGATGCGCTGAAGCGGCGCGGGGTGCTGATCAGCAATTTCTACAACACCCCCACCCCCAGCTTTCGCGTCGGCTGCATCGGCGCCATCATGCCCGACGACATGCGCCGTGCCGTGGGCGCCATGGCCGAGGCCCTGAACGAACTCGGCATCAACCGGAGGAGAGCAGCTTAGATGAAGTCCGATCTGGAGATCGCCCGCGAGACAACGATGCGGCCCATCGCCGAAATCGCGGCGAAGCTGGACATTCCGGATGATGCGTTGGAACCGTATGGCCGGCACAAGGCCAAGGTCGGGTTCGATTTCATCAAGGCGCAGCAGGGAAAACCGGATGGCGCGCTGGTGCTGGTGACCGGCATCAGCCCGACGCCCGCGGGCGAGGGCAAGACCACCACCACCGTTGGCCTCGGCGACGCACTGAACCGGATCGGCAAGCGCGCGGTGATCTGCCTGCGCGAACCGTCACTCGGACCCAGCTTCGGCATGAAGGGCGGCGCGGCCGGCGGCGGCTTTTCGCAGGTGGTGCCGATGGATCAGATCAACCTGCACTTCACCGGCGACTTCCACGCCATTACCTCGGCCAACAATTTGCTCGCGGCGATGGTGGACAACCACATCTACTGGGGCAATCCGCTCGGCATCGATGCGCGCCGCGTGTCGTGGCGGCGCTGCATGGATATGAACGATCGCGCGCTGCGTTCCATCGTCAACAGCCTGGGCGGCGTCGCCAACGGCTTCCCCCGCGAGGACGGGTTCGACATCAGCGTCGCTTCGGAAGTGATGGCGGTGTTCTGCCTGTCACGTGACCTGGACGAATTGCAGCAGCGGCTGGGCCGCATGATCGTGGCGCAGACGCGCGACGGCAAGGCGGTGACGGCGAAGGATTTGAAGGCTGACGGCGCGATGGCCGTGCTGCTGAAGGATGCATTGGCGCCGAACCTGGTGCAGACGCTGGAAGGCTCGCCGGCGTTCGTGCATGGCGGACCGTTCGCCAATATCGCGCATGGCTGCAACAGCGTGATGGCGACGCGGCTGGGGCTGAAGCTGGCCGACGTCGTGGTGACGGAATCCGGCTTCGGCGCCGATCTGGGCGCAGAGAAGTTCATCGACATCAAGTGCCGCTCGGCGGGACTGCAGCCGTCCTGCGCCGTGGTCGTCGCCACTGTGCGGGCGCTGAAGATGCATGGAGGCGTGCCGCGGTCCGGCCTGGGCAAGCCCGATGTCGCGGCGGTGCAGCGCGGCGTCGCCAACCTGGCGCGGCATGTCGAGAATTTGGGAAAATTCGGCCTGCCGGTGGTGGTCGGCGTGAACCATTTCAACTCCGACACCGAGGCGGAATTCTCGGCGATCCGCGACGCCATGGCATCGCAGGGCGTGGAGGCGATCTCCTGCACGCACTGGGCGAACGGCAGCGCGGGTTCGGAGGCTCTGGCGCGTGCGGTGATGACGCGCATCGAGAGCGGCAAGGCAAACTGCCAGCCGCTGTATCCGGCCGAGATCAAGCTCGACGAAAAGATCCGCACGATCGCGCAGAAGATCTATCGCGCGTCGGACATTGCCATGAGCGACGCGGTGGCGCGGCGGCTGAAGGGATTCGAGGATGCCGGCTTCGGCGACGTGCCGGTGTGTATTGCCAAGACGCAATACAGCTTCACTGCCGATCCCTCGGTGATGGGTGCGCCGGAAGGCCACGTGCTGCCGGTGCGCGAAGTCAGGCTGTCGGCCGGCGCCGGCTTCGTGGTGGCGATCTGCGGCGACATCATGACGATGCCCGGCCTGCCCAGGACGCCCGCCGCCGAGGCCATTCACCTGCGCGACGACGGTGAGATCGAGGGGCTGTTCTGACATTGCCTGCTGCGTCTGCGCCCCAGCGGTGCGGGCGTCAGGTGCATCGCGCGTTGCAAGGCTGAAGCTGTCGCGCTCGTGAGCAAGCTGTCGCGCTCGTGAGCAACCTGGCTCGCTCGTGAGCAACCTGGCTCGCTCGTGAGCAAGCTGTCGCGCGCGTGAGCAAGCTGGCGCGCGTGAGCAAGCTGGCTCGCTCGTGAATGTGCCTTCACGACCGGGACTGCTGCGGCCCTTTGGTGCAAGCAAGCACCCGCATGGCCGGCCCAGGTGAGCAGGTCCGACCCCGGGGATCTGCCGGCGATTGACGCACTGTCAACGCGCCGATGCAGCAACCGCAACCCCCGATCGGCCTTGGATGGCCGACGCAACGCATCGGACTTGCGTGGATCGCCGGCGCAACGCCGGCCACGACGGGAAGCGCGCCGCACGCCGCTTTCATCAGGCGCGTCGCGCCAATTTGAAATTGCTCGAGGCTCACGCAGGCCAGCCCCGTCAATCCAACATGCCGGCTGGTGTCACAACGCAATAGAAGCCCGCTGCGGCGGGACCATATACGGCGACATCATAAGTCGACTGTACGATCGATCATGCTCGCTGCGCAATTCCCAGAACCCGCTTCGCCCACCGTCGAAGCGGGGGATGCTGCCTGATGGCGGATGTCGTCACCGAGGACCGGTCCGAAACCCGGCCCGCCCCCACCACCACCCGTGCCCCCGTTCCGCTCCCGCGTGATCGCGCGCATGACGAGACGGTGCAATCGTTGCCACGCCGCCGCTCCCGCCGTGTGCTGCGCTACAGCCTGTTCGTGCTCGGTGCCGCGGTGCTGAGCATCGGCGGGATTTGGTACTACCTGAGCAATGGGCGCCTGGTGACGACCGACGATGCGTATGTGCAGGCCAACGTACTGACCGTCTCGACCGACGTCTCCGGCATCGTCGAGCAAATTCCTGTTGCCGAAGGCCAGCATGTTGCGAAGGGTCAAATCCTGTTCCGGCTCGATTCCGACAAGTTCCGGATCGCGCTCAACAACGCTCGCGCCAATCTCGACCAGACCGTGCTGACGCTGCAATCGCTGAAAGCGGATTATCTGCGCGCGCAACGTCAGGTCGCGGCGCAGGCGGCGATCGTGCAGAACGACCAGGCGAATTACGACCGCTACGCAGCCCTGGTGCAGCGCGGCGCCGTCACGCAGCAGCAGGTCGATGATGCGAAATACAAGCTGGCGGCCGACCAGGCGGCGCTGGGCGCCAACCAGGCCAATGTCGAATCCGTGCTGGCGCGGTTGGGCGGCAAGGTCGCCATGCCGATCGAGCAAATGCCTGCCTATCAGCAAGCGCAGGCGCAATTGGCGGAAGCCCGGCGCGAGTACAATCATTCGATTGTGCGAGCACCGTTCGCGGGCGTGGTGACGCAGGTCAACAAGCTGCAACCCGGGCAGTTCCTCGCCGCCGGCACCGCCGCGTTCGGACTGGTGCAGACCAGCGACATGTGGGTCGCCGCGGAACCGAAGGAGACCGCACTCACCTTCGCCCGTCCGGGCCAGGCGGTGACCGTCACGGTCGATACCTATCCCGGCGCAACATGGCACGGCACGGTGCAGAGCATCGCCCGCGCGACCGACCAGGAATTCTCCGTGCTGCCCGCGCAGAATTCCTCCGGCAACTGGGTGAAGGTGGTGCAGCGCGTGCCGGTGCGGATCGACATCGAGCCGGACCCTCACCAGCCCCCGCTCTCCGCCGGCATGAGCGCCGAGGTGGCCATCGACACCCACCACCATCGCACCCTGGCTGATCTCTTCTGACGTCGAAACCATGCCCGGACACATCGCCGGTCGGCAGGATATCCCCCCGCATCGCGCCATCATTACCATGTGCGCGATGGCGGCGACGCTGATGCAGGCGCTGGATTCGACCATCGCCAATGTGGCGCTGCCGTATATGCAGGGCGGCCTGTCCGCGAGCTACGACGAGATCACCTGGGTCCTGACCTCCTATATCGTCGCGGCGGCAATCATGACCGCGCCGGTGGGCTGGCTCGCCGCCCGCTACGGTTCCCGCGCCATCTACCTGGTGTCGGTGATCGGCTTCACCGTCGCATCGATGCTGTGCGGGGTCGCCACGTCACTCTACGAGATGGTGTTGTTCCGCCTGATCCAGGGCGTGTTCGGCGCCGCACTGGTGCCGCTGTCGCAGGGCACCATGCTGAACATCTATCCGGCCGAGCAACGTGGCTGGGCGATGTCGGTCTGGGGCATGGGCGTGATGTTGGGGCCGATCCTGGGGCCGACGCTCGGCGGCTACCTGACCGAGCTGTACAACTGGCGCTACGTGTTCTTCGTCAATTTGCCGGTCGGCATCCTCTGCACGCTCGGCCTGTGGTTCGCGCTGCCGCGCCAACGGCCCAGGCGCGGGCTGCGATTCGACTGGTTCGGCTTCACCACGCTCGCGATCGGCATCGCCGGATTGCAACTCATGCTGGACCGCGGCGAGACCAAGGACTGGTTCGGCTCCACCGAGATCATCATCGAAGCGGTCATGGCGGCCGCCGGTTGCTACGGCTTCGTCGTTCACATGATCACCGGCGAGCGCACCTTCGTCAGCCCCGCCATCTTCAAGGATCGCAACCTGGTGATGGGCTTCCTGGTGATGTTCGTGGTCGGCATGGTGTTGCTGGCAACCACGGCATTGCTCGCGCCCTGGCTGCAGCTTCTGGGCAACTACCCGGTCGACGTTGCGGGCCTGCTGCTGGCGCCGCGCGGGATTGGCACAATGATCGCGATGATGATCTCCGGCCGGCTGAGCAATCGGCTCGATGCGCGCCTGGTCATGGCGTTCGGCGTGGGCCTGCTGAGCTGGAGTCTTTGGCGGCTGTCCGAGTGGACCCCGGCAGTGAATGAATGGACGCTGATCCTCAACACCATGGTCCAGGGCGCCGGGGTGGGCTTCATCTTTGTGCCGTTGAACGTGGTGGCCTTCGCCACGCTGCCGGCGAACCTGCGCTATGAGGGGACGTCGTTCCTGACGCTGGTGCGCAGTATCGGCATGTCGATGGGCATCTCGATCTTTGCGGCGCTGATCACGCAGAGCACGCAGGCGGAGCATTCCGTGCTGTCGGTGTTCGCCTCGCCCTTGAACAGGGGGCTGGAGGCGTCGGCGGGCATCCGGCATGCGTGGTCGCCGCTGTCCCGGCATGGCGCGGCGGCGCTGAACCGGGTGATCACCTATCAGTCGCAGGTGATCGCGTACAATAACGACTTCTGGCTGATGGGCATTCTGTCGGTGGCGATCCTGTTCGTGCTGCTGTTTCTGCGGCAGCCGCCGCAGGCCGGCGGCGGCGGTCATGCGGTGATGGATTGATACCAGGCGCAGAGTGCATCGACGGTCGGTGTCATTGCGCGGCCCAATGGGCCGAAGCAATTCCACAGAGGTGACGTTGGCATGTTCGGCGAGCATTTTATCGAGGTTGCTGCGCCAGGCCACGCTTCGATCGCTGTCCTCGCAATGGCAGGCACTGGCTGTGCATTCTTGGCGGGAGTGGGAACGGTTTATCAGGCCGGCACGAAGGTTACGACCGGTTGGCCGGAGAGCGGTTGTTCACGCGCGCCCGCTCGCGTCTTTTCGAGCAACCCCTATGGGTGGAAAGTGGCCATAAGGCGCGGTCGCCGAGCCCGATTGTAGCCCGCCGAGTTGTCATGCTGCCGCTTATGCTCCGACACACTTATCGTCGATCTCGTTGCTGCGGGACAGGCAGGCCCATCAGCAATGACTCGATGAACCGCGACGCGTGCCGCTGCGACCAGACGAAATTTCGTTGGAACTTGGGGCTGAAGAATGCCTCATTTTTCATCCGCTTGACCAGCGTGTCGACTGGATCGTCGGCGCCGTAGCTGGTAATGCTAAAGCTCACGGTTGTGGCTTCGTCAGCGCTTTCGTCGTCGATGCCGGCATCAAGGCCGAGCTGATACTCGTCCTCGATCTCTGTTGTCTGTTCTAACACATCCGAACTCATGGCGGACCTCTCTCGGCGATAGGCTGCCACGGGCTGTCCAGGGTGACTCTCCCTTTACCACAACCAGGGGCACGCCGCACATTCATTCAGGGATTGGCCGACACTAAGCTTGCCACGCCGGCAAGCAGGTCGACCGTGCATGCCAACGGCGACGACGCGACGCGCGATGCCGCGCCGAACATGATGGCCGAACGTGATGGCGGATTGGTAGCGCTCAGCCGGTTTCGATCGGCACCGACCCGTCGCGCGCCCACTCACCCATCGAGGCATCGTACAGCGCGATGTCGTCGTAGCCGAGCTGGTGCAGCATGAACAAGTCGATGGTCGCCGAAATGCCGCCGCCGCAATAGGCGATGACGTGCTTGTCCGGCGTGACGCCCTTGGCCGCGAATTTTGCCCCCGCGTCGGCCAGCGTGGTGAAACCCTGGCCGGCCGGATCGACCAGCGTGGCGGCCGAGACCTGAACGCTGCCGGGAATCCGCCCGGGCCGGCCATAGCGGCTGGGGCCAATGCCCCTATACAGGTCGTCGCCCAGAGCGTTGACGATCACCGTGCCGGGCTGGCCGATCGCGCCCAGCACGGCGGCCTTGTCGACGAACAAGCCGGGTCGCGGCGCGGCGACGAAGGCGGCGGGCGGGTAACCCTTGGGCTTGCCGCTTTCGGTCGGCCGCGCCTCGGCCCGCCACTTCTCGAAGCCGCCTTCCAGCACCGCCGCGTCGAACCCGAGCGAGCGCAGCATCCACCAGAAGCGCGTCGACATCCACATGGTGCCGCCGCTGTACAGCACCACGGTTGTGCCCGGCCCCAGGCCATGCCGCCCGAACGCCGCCTCGAGCTGCGGGATCGGCGGCATCATGAAGCGCAGCTTGGTCGACTGGTCGGAAAACTCGCCCTGGATGTCGAGGAAGTCCGCGCCGGGTATGTGGGCCGCCTCGAACTCCGGCAGCCCTGGCACCGCGACATACGGCACGTCGCTGCCCGGCGGCGGCGGCACGGTTTTGGTGGTGCAGTCATAGATCCGCAGCGACGGGTCGCCGAGCATGGCTGCGAGTTCACCGGTGCTGATCAAGGCCCGCGGATCGCGCATGCTGCTTCCTCCTCGCTTTGCCGGCGAGCCTCGCATGCCCTGCGCGGCAACGCTATCGGCCGACATGTCCCATATGCCATGCCCGACCGCACCTGGGGTGAACGATACGCAGCGCTGAACGCACGGCGACCCCGGTACGCAACGATTGACACGACCAGAAGGCGGCGAGGAGAGCATTCCGAGAGTCCGCAATGGGTCGATCATGCCGCCGCGTGGCATCAGCATCAGCCGTCCCGGATGATCGGACGGCGTCCTGTCTGTCCCGCCCTTGGTCAACCTCAAGAATGGTGTCTCGGCCGCTGTCTCGCCACCCGCCAGCAGGCGGACTGCGCTGCCATGTCCTTTGCGGCCAATCGGGCGTCCACCCGGCCAGAGTATTCCCCGCGCGGTCTCCGCACCGTCGGGAGCCGGCGAAGCCATGGGGGGGCCTGCCTGGCGGCAGGCGTTAGTACCCCAGCGCCAGCCCGTCCTTCCGAGGCTCCGATCCCGCCACCAGACAGCCGCGGTCGCGGTCGATCCAGATCGCCTGGCCGCCGCCATGCGGGCGTTCCACGAGTTCAGGATCGTGGCCCATGCGCGTCAGCCGTGCCACGGCCTCCGCCGGAATGCCACGCTCGATCTGCAACTTCCCCAGCCGAGGCAGCAGCCGCGGCAGGTCGATCGCCTCCTGAATGTCCAGCCCATATTCCAGCATGTTGGCCAGGAACCAGGAGTGACCCATCGGCTGGTAATGCCCGCCCATCACGCCGAACGGCATCACCGCCTGGCCATCCTGCATCAGCATGCCTGGAATGATCGTGTGCATCGGCCGCTTGCGCGGGGCGATGCAGTTCGGATGCCCGCGCTCCACCCGGAACCCGAAGCCGCGGTTCTGCAGCATGACGCCGCATTGCTCCGCCAGGATCGCCGAGCCGAAGCCCTCGAACAAGGAGTTGATGAAGCTGCAAGCATTGCCGTCGCGATCGACGACGCAGAGATAGATGGTGTCCCGGTGCGGCGCCAGCAGCGTCTCGCCGGCCAGCGGCATCACCGGCATCGCGACATCGTCACGGATCAGCGCACGCAGCCCGCTCAGGTAGTCGGGGCTCAGCAGCTTCGCGACCGGCACGTCGGCTTGCGTCGGATCGGCAACGAAGGCGTCGCGGTCGCGATAGGCCAGGCGTCCCGCTTCGATATGACGGTGCATGCGCTCCACGCCGAGCGGTCCGTCGGCGGCCGTGGTCATGCCGCCCAGGATGCCGAGGATGATCAGCGCAACGATGCCCTGGCCGTTGGGCGGGCATTCGAACACGTCGTAGCCGCGCCAGTTCAGGCTGATCGGATCGACGAAGTCGGCGCCATGCAGCCCGGCGGCGACATCCGCCTCGGTGTGCAGGCCGCCGCGCTCGCGCAGCGTCTTCACCATGTCGGCGGCGATCGGGCCTTCATAGAACGCCTTGGCGCCGTGGCGGGCCACCGCACGCAGTGTCTCGGCGAGCGCCGGCTGCACGAAGATATCTCCCGGTGCCGGCGCCTTGCCGCCGGGCAGGAAATGGTGCGTGCCATTCTTGCGCAGCTTGCCTTCCAGGCGCTTCCAGTCCCAGGCCAGCTTCGGGTGCACCGGCCAGCCATCGGCGGCGAAGCGGATCGCCGGCTGCAGCAATTCATCCAGGTACTTGCGGCCATGCGCCTTCAGCAGTGTTTCCCAGGCACTGAGCGCGCCGGGCACGGTCACCGCATGCGCCGAGGTGTTCTCGATCGCCGCGATCCCGGCTTGCTCATACCAATCGATGGTGGCGGCGGCAGGCGCGCGGCCGGAGCCGTTCAACGCCACCACCTTGCCCTCGCCGGCCGGGGCGTAGAGGCAGAAGCAGTCGCCGCCGATGCCGGTGGATTGCGGCTCGATCACGCACAGCACGGCGCAGGCGGCCACCGCGGCGTCCAATGCGTTGCCGCCCTGGCGCAACACGTCCAACGCGGTCAGCGTGGCGGCCGGCATCGAGGTGGCCGCCATGCCGTGGGTCGCATAGACCGGGCTGCGGCCCGGCAGGTGGTAATCGCGCATGCGGCAGGTTCGCCAAGGTTGTGGTTCGCATCAGTATGGCCGCACCACTGACGGCTGGCCACCCACACCGACGGCGAGCGACCCACACTGACGGCTGGCCACCCACACCGACGGCTGGGCATCCACACTGACGGCGAGCCAGCCATTATGCCATGATGCGAGCGCGCGGCAGGGAGGCCCGGTATGGCGGAGACCATCAGCTACGGCGATTTCGAGCGGGTCGAGATCCGCGTCGGCACCATCGTTGACGCGCAGCCTTTCCCACAGGCGCGCAAGCCCGCCTATAAGCTCACGATCGATTTCGGGCCGGAGCTGGGCACCAAACGATCCTCGGCGCAGCTTACGGTGCATTACCGGACGGACCAGCTCATCGGCCGCCAGGTCTGCGCCGTGACCAATTTCCCACCGCGCCAGATCGGTCCATTCGTCAGCGAGGTGCTGACGCTGGGGCTGCCGGATGACGACGCCGGCGTCGTGCTGATCAAGCCCGACTTCAAGGTGCCGAACGGCGGCCGGTTGTTCTGACCGCCGCCATGACGGTCGCTCAAGCCGGGGCCGCGGCGTGCATCGCCACGCCAAAATTGTTCTGTCCGCCCGCCATGGCGCCGGCGCGGCGTGTGCTGTGATCCATGGCCTCGACGCGACGCGTGCCGCTATCGCGCCTGCCTCTCAGTGCCGCGCACCTCTCGCCACGACACGGCAGGCAGCCCCCGCGTGTTGCAATGCCGCATTGATCCAGTTGTCGAGGGGCGCGGGAAGCGCGGCGACCGCGAGCTTGACGCGCAATGCCAGAGTTTGGTCGTGCGGGTCGATTTCGCCGCCCAGCCGGCGCAGTAACGAGTGCTCGCCGCGGGCAAATGCCGCATGGGCGGCGCTGATGCGCCGGCGGCGGATCTGGTCATCGATGATCGGCCAATACGGGCGTGCAGCCTCGTGGTGCGAACGGACGAACCGGAGCGCCGCCACCTCGTCGACCAGGGACAGCATCTGATCGCGCGAGAAATTCCCGCCATGCCGCTGGATCGTCACCACGGGATCGGGAATCGCCCCGACAGTGGCGCGATACAGGCAGCGCAGCGTGAACTCGCCGTCTTCCGGCCGCAGGCCCCGCATGGCGGTATCGAAGCCGCCAACGGTCTCGATCAGGCGGCGCGAGATGACCGTGGCCGAGGGGAACATCGGGTGCCAGACGAAGGTCTGGCCGGCAATGCAACGATCGAACACCCAGCCCTCGGCCAGCACGCGCCGGCCGCACTGTTGCCAGAAACCCGGCGGCGCCTGGTCGAATTTTGCTTGTGGCTCCATGTTGCCGTGCACCGTGCGGCGGAAATTGGCGAACACGAAATCGAGCCGAGGCGCGGCTGCTATCAGTGCCGCGTGGCGCGCCAGATAGTCCGGCGCCCACAGATCGTCCTGATCACAGAGAGCAATCCAATCCCCCGCGGCGTGATCAATGCCCCGATTGCGTGCCGCCTGCACGCCGCTGTTATTGTTAAGTCGTAACAGCTTGATGGCGTTCCGGTACTGCTCTGTAACCATCGCGCCGTCATCGGTTGAGGCGTCATCGACCACGATGACCTCGAGCGGCGGCCGGGTCTGGGCCAGAATTGCATCCAGAGTCGCGGCAAGCGTCGCACCACCATTGTACAATGGGACAATGACGCTGAAGCGCACGGCGCGCGCGGGTTCGCTGTCGCTGTGTGTGGCCTCGACCGGTCGTGGCCCTGGTGCGCTCATCGCCGGAACAGAATTTCGGTTCGATCGGCGGTGAAATCGCCGATCGGTCCCACTTGCGGGGCAGGCGCTGACAGCAGCGCCTCTATTCTGCTTTCGTAATCATCCGCGAGGTGGACGTTCAACCCATAGGGACGAAAGCCGGCAGCGGTAAAGGTGCCGATGAACTCGTCCAGCGTCGTGTGTTGCTCGCGCAGCGATTCGGGTTCGACCTCGATCAGGATTTCGGCGGCAGGGGAGAGGCTCGGCAGAACCGGGGCCATGCCTCGCACGACCGGCCATTCGGCACCTTCGACGTCGATCTTGATAAGGCGCGCCTGCGCCAGGTCCTCGTGTGCAACCAGGTCCTGCAGCCTTCCCGCGCGCACCGTCGCCTCGATCGCGGCGTGGCGCCGGTTCGCGACGTCGCCGATCACCGTGGTGGCGCCGAGATTGTCCAGGTCGTGGAGATAGATCGGCAGCTCCGCCGCTTCGCTAAATACCGCGGCATGAATGGTCGTTATGTTGGTGGCCGAATTCAACACGATGTTGCGCTGAAGCGCAGCCAGGATCGAGGGCGAAGCCTCGATCGCCAGAACCTTGCCGTTGCTGCCGACCAGACGGGACGCCAGCAACGAATGATAGCCGATATTGGCGCCAATATCGATGACAGTATCGCCCGGCTTGAGGTTCTGTTTGAAATACTCGGTGATGGCCGGCTCCCAGATACCGAAATAGTAGATATGGCGCTGTATGATGTCCCGCGTGTTCAGAACCAGGGTGATGCCGGATTCCGTTCTGGCCTGGAATTGCAGATTGCGATAGGCGATGCGGCGTCTGATGACATTGTCCCAGAGCTGACGCTTTCCGGCGGAGACCGGAAAATGTTGCAAATAGGCGCGCGCCAGCGTCGCTGCTGATCGGTATAGTGGCTGATCCATGCAAACTCCGGTGCGAACCGCAGGTCAGTCGTTCCAACATCGTGACGTTCCAACGGCGTGAAATAAGGGTCATTGGGTTGCGGGGTCTCGCTGCCGGTCAAACCTCCTGCGACCTGGTTTGCGGCAGCGACCGAATGCACGGCTCCACGCCGTCTGCTGACGAAACGGCACGGCTCGGCTAAGCATGGCGTGCTGCTGACCTATGACGTGCGACATTCTAACCGGGAAGCCATCGTGATGGCAACGCACTACTACACGGTGACCTGGGACCAGTTGCATCGCGACGCGCGGGCACTCGCCTGGCGGCTGATGCAGGCCGGTCCGTTCCACGGCATCGTCGCGGTGACGCGCGGCGGGCTGATCCCTGCCGCGGTGGTGGCGCGCGAGTTGGACCTCCGCCTGGTCGAGACGGTGTCGGTGGTCACCTATGCCGCCGGCACCGGCACGCTGGCGGACGAGCATCGCCGCGGCGAGCCGAAGGTGGCGAAGCCGCCCGCCGCGGCCGGCGACGGCGCCGGCTTCCTGATCATCGACGACCTGGTGGATACCGGCGCCACCGCCAGGGTGGTTCGCGGCCTGCTGCCACGGGCGCATTTCGCCTGCATCTACGCCAAGCCGGCCGGGCGCGGCCTGATCGACACCTACATCACCGAGGTCTCACAGGATACCTGGATCCTGTTCCCCTGGGACACCGAACTGCAGTTCGCCGCCCCGCTGGCGCGGCGGCCGCCGGGCTGAGGCCCCTCGGGCTGAGGCCCCTCGGGCTGAGAGCGTCGCCGGCGAGGTCTCGCCCCGCGTACCATGCATCGCGCACTGCCCACGACGCAGCGCACACTGCCCAGGGCGCATCGCTTCCTACGGCGCATCGCTGCCCACGGCGCATCGCTGCCCACGGCGCATCGCTGCCCGCGGCGCATCGCTGCCCACGGCGCATCGCTGCCACGGCGCATCGCTGCCCACGGCGCATCGCGCATTTCCCAGGGCGCTTCGCGGCGCGGCGGCAGCGGGGTCGCGGCAGTGCGCGGCGCGGGCAAACGGGCAGGCTCAGCGGGCGATCGGCACGCCGATCTGGCACAGCGCGGCGCGCAGGACGTGGCGTGGTTCCAGGGCCGCGCGAGGCATCCCCAGGCCTGCCACCTGCCGGCTGGCATCGAACCAGGCGGCGATTCCGTGCTGCGAGGCGAACCGCAGGATCGGCCGGGCGTGGCGGCGCACCAGCGCCCGCGTGGCGGCGTTCGCGGGCGAGCGATGAAACAGGTGCAAGCCCGCGCTGATCGACACGAAGCCACAGTTCACGGCATCCGCAAGCCTGGCCAGGCTGTGGCGCGAGTGCAGCGACACATGGCCGTTGCGCGGCGCCATGTACCACCAGTCCGGCTGTACCCGACGTGGCTGGAGCAAGGTCGAGAACAGTACCGCCCCGTTCGGGCGCAGCAATGCCAGCATCTCGCGGAATGTCGCCAAAGGGTCGCGCGTATGCTCCACCACCTCGAATGCGGTCACCAGGTCGAAACGTGTTGCCGGTACCGGGGTCGTGTCGAAATACGGGTCGTAGCTGGCGAACTCGGGGAACCCCGCGGCGCGCACCAATTGCGCCAGGAGTCCCCGCCCGCCGCCGAAATCGAGTGCGGCGAAGCCGTTGCTCGCGGGGCCAAGCCACTCTTGCAGCATCGCGGCGAAAAATCGCGGCCGGCTGTCGGCGAACTCGGGATCCGCCTTGATGTAGTCGGCGTTATAGATCTTGTTCGCCATTTCTGCCGCGGTCAGTGCGTCGAAATGGCAGGTGAACAGGAAGCCGCATCGCTCGCATCGCACGTAAGGCACCGGCTCGCCGGCGGGGGCGAAGACCGGCTCCGGCCGGTCGACGCAGGAGCGGGAGAAATCGACGGTGGCGAAGGGTAAGCTCGCCCCGCCGCAACATTTGCAAGGGATGGGTGCCATGTTCCGCCGATGGACGTGCGGCGTTCTTGTCGGCTGGAATGGCCGGCCGAGTCCAGCGGCGGCGCCCGGGTCGCGGCGTCTGGGTCGCGGCGTCTGGGTCGCGGCGCCTCGGTCGCTGCGCCCGGGTCGCGGCGCCTCGGTCGCTGCGCCTGGGTCGCGGCGCCTCGGTCGCTGCGCCTGGGTCGCGGCGCCTGGGTCGCGGCGAGTGGGTCGCTGCGCCTGGGTCGCGGCCCCGGGTTGCTCCTGCCGCCATGCGAGAGCGGAGGCCGCCGTGCCTGACATGCTCGGCCGCGGTGTCGCTGGCGGTTGGAACTCGCAGCGGACAGGGCATGTTCTCCGCCCCGAAACAGTCGGTCGTCGCGGGGCAACCCGGAGCCCCGCGTTTTCCTGGCGGCTCGTTCCCGCCCCCGTCGCGAAAGGAAGCTTGACGATTCTGTAGCAATCTGCGGTAAGGGCCGCGCGCGAATGTGAGATTTCGCTGGGATAGGGTGGCCGGCATGCCCACATCTGCTTGCCTGCCGCTGAGGCTCGGCAATCTCAAACGGTCGGATTGTAGCGTAACCCAGGCAATGGGTGGCGCCGCGCGACCGTGACGTCGATTCGTACGTGTGGGTGGGGCAGTGGCGAATGAGTGCGCCCGACAGGCGGTTTCGGGCCGCCGGGGCGGCGGTGAATGCAGGACGTGTGATGGACAAGACGTTTGAACTGGTTGCGCTGATCGACGAGGAGCGGGAGGCTGCGGAGGGGTTCGCTCAGGCGGCGGACACCCTGCTGGTGGCCGAGGATGCCCCTCTGGCGGAGGACGTGCCGGAGGTCGAGGCGCCGGTGGAAGAAGATGCCGTCGAGCCGGTCGAGGACGCGGCGGAGCCGGACGAGGCGGAGCCGCTGGCCGCGGTCGAGCAAAGCCAGGGCAACCTTGGCGCCGCCGGCACCACCACGACCGACCCGGTGCGGATGTTTCTGCGCGACATCGGCAACGCCGAATTGCTCACCCGAGAGCAGGAGATCGCGCTGGCGCAGCGGTTCGAGGCGGGCGAGACCGCGACGCTCACGGCACTCTGCGAGTGCCCGACGACGTTTGCCGCGATCGCCGCCTGGCGCGAGGCGTTGCAGGACGGCCGGCTGGCGCTGCGCGACCTGGTCGAGCTGGACACGGTGCCGGGCACCGCGACGGCGGCAGACGAGCCGGCCGAGGCCCCGGCTGAGGAGGGGCTGCGGCCGGAGACCCTGGCGCGTCTCGACGGCATCCTGACCGGTGGTCGCAGCCTTGCGACCGCACGGCAGCAGGACGGCGCGGGGTACCAGCCCAGGCTGCAGGCCATCGTCGCCGATATGCAGCGGCTCGGACTGCGCCGCAGCCGGATCGACCCGCTGATCGGCGAGTTGAAGGCGGCCGCCGGGCGCCTGGCGGCGCTGGACCGGACCGCACTTGGCCTGGCGCATGGGGTCGGGCTGGAGCGGGCAGTGTTCCTCAAGGCATGGGACGGCAGCGCGGCGGCCGTCGCTCGGATCGAGCGGAAGGCGGTCGGGGCAGCCGCCGGCAAGCGCAAGGGGCTGAAGACGGGACTGGCGGAAGTGCGTGCCGAGATCGCCCAACTCGAGCTGGAAGCCGGCCTGCCGGCGGCCGAGTTGCGCCGCGTGCTGCACGACCTCAACCGCGGCGAGCGCGAGGCGCGGCATGCGCGCGACCAGATGATGCAGGCCAACCTGCGGCTGGTGGTGCACATCGCCAAGCGCTACCGCAACCGCGGGCTGATGTTCGGCGACCTGATCCAGGAGGGCAACCTGGGCCTGATGCGCGCGGTGGAAAAATTCGACTGGCGGCGCGGGTTCAAGCTGTCCACCTATGCGAGCTGGTGGATCCGCCAGGCGATGACGCGTGCCATCGCCGACCAGGCGCCGACCATCCGCGTGCCGGTGCATATGAAGGAGACGGCGGGGCAGGTGCTGCGCGCCGGCCGCCGGATCGCGCATCAGACCGGCCGCGAGCCGACGCTGGAGGAGCTGGCGAACCGGCTGAACCTGCCGCTCGACAAGGTGAAGGCGGCGCGGGAGCTGGTGCGCGAGCCGGTCAGCCTGGAGACGCCGATCGGCGAGGAAGGCGACGCCAGCCTCGGCGACCTGGTCGAGGACCGCAACGCGGTGATGCCGTTCGAGGCGGCGGCCAAGACCGTGCTGCGCGAGCGGGCGGCGCAATTGCTCTCCGGGCTGACCCCGCGCGAGGAGCGCATCCTGCGCATGCGCTTCGGCATCGGCACCGATCGCGATCACACGCTGGAGGAAGTCGGCCAGCAGTTCAACGTGACCCGCGAGCGGATCCGGCAGATCGAGGCGAAGGCGCTGAGCAAGCTGCGGGCCAGCCTGGGCGGCGCGGCGCTGCGGGAGATGCTGGAGGGGTGACAAAACCTCTCCTGCTTCGCGGGAGAGGTCGAGACGCCATAGGCGCCGAGGGTGAGGGTCATCGCGTCGGCCCGACGTGTCATCGCGGGGTTCGCGGCAAGGTGTCATTGCGAGGAGCGTATCGACGAAGCAATCTGGTTCGAGACCAGGATTGCTAGCGCCGGACAGTTGTCGCCATGCCGCCCATCGATCTGAACCAGCTTGCCGCGCGGGAAAGCGAGCAAGTCGAGTGGAAAGAGAACGTCGCCGATATCGACGACGTGGTGGCCGCGCTGTGCGCCTTCGCCAATGATCTGCCCAACCTGGGCGGCGGCTACGTCGTGTGCGGCGCGCGGGAAGTGCGCGACGAGCATGGCTTTCCGGCAATGGCGCGGACCGGCCTGACTGCGGCGCGGCTGAAGGAAGTGGAGGGCCGCGTCCTGGAGCGATGCCGCGAACGCGTGGCACCGCCGCTGACGCCGCTAGTGGACGAGTTGCCAGCCGATACGACCGATCGGCGCGTGCTGATCTTTACCCAGCCTGCGACGCTGTCCGCGCATACGTTCCGGCGCGATCACGATGGCGCCAAACATTTCGTTCAGGTCGGCCGCTCGACCCTTGAAGCACGCAACAGCACCTTGCTGAACCTGCCGGTCCGTAAGGGCGCAGTCGAACCATGGGACTGCCGGGTTTGCCCGGCTGCGACCGAGCGCGACCTGGATCTCCTGGCGCTGCGCGACACGCTGAACCAG
>DATJNA010000218.1:0-3839 GCA_035508435.1 Acetobacteraceae bacterium
CCACCCGTTCGCGATGACCATCCTGGGAAACCCGGCACAGCAGCTGGTTACGCCGATCATCATGCAGCACCTGATCGGTAACCCTGACAACGTGCCCGCCAACCAGCTCTGGGGCGCCCACCCCGGCGTCGCCTACTGACCGATCCGGCGACTGCGCCGCCTCCCCCGCCTCCGGCGGAGGCGGCGCAGCCAACGGGGTCGGTGTGCATGATCCCAGAATTACGATCTAACAAATAGCTGTTCAGAGATTCATTTCGCTAGTAAGGGCGTGTCAAGCTGGACATCTTAGAACGCCTGTTCTAGGCTAACGATGTGTCCCTGATCCAGGCGAAGCGCTCCTTGACCATGAAGGTTCGAGGGCGAGCCTGGCATCGCTCGCGAAGGCGGCTGTCGTCCTGGGCAGCGGGGGTCGAGGCTGTCAGCATCCCTGGCCAAGTTACTACAACCAAGGTCAGCACAACCGTCCAGCAAGGCGCGGCAGCTCCTGAATGCATTGCAGACAACTCACGCCTATCAGTTGGCGAACCAACTCAGTTGGTAGTGGCAACAGGGATCGACCGAGAGTTCGTCACACTGCGGCGCGTCGAGGACCAGGAGACGACCTCATGCGAAATCCTGCAATCCATGGATTCGCCGACTGACGCCAGCAGTCCTGCCGCGACTGACGGCTCCGCCGACGGGCTCTCAGCCTTTGTCGCCCGAATACTTGATCAACTCTCCCTTAGCGCCTGGCTTCCGGCGGCATTCCTCTCGGCGAGCCTCGCTCTCCTACTGCAGTTCCGTAGCGACAAGTCTGTCGACGTGCTGAAGGCGGTACGCGAGCTGACTGTGGACCCAGTCCGGGTTCTAGTGTTGATAGTCCCGGTCCTCATCCTCGCGACGGTGGTAACCCAGGCCTTCTCCTTCGAGGCGATTAGGACGCTTGAGGGGTACTGGCGTAGGCGCGGGCCGGCGAGTCTTGCTCGAACACTGATGATCAAGAGACAAGTCCGCAGAGCAAGCGCCCTAGCCGAGCGCCGGCAAAAAGCGTGCGAGGTCGCATATTATGCGGCCGAGCCCAAAATGCTAAGAGAAAATATCTCGCCTCTATTGGTACATGCAATGAAGGCCCAAGCACTGGAACTGGAGAATCCGCCGCCACTAACAGACGAGGAGAGAGCCGAGCTCCGCGAACGCAACTGGGAGAATTGGTGCAACGCGTGGCATATCGCCAAAATAGAGCACCTTAGGGATGCGGAAGAAGAGTACCCGCTAGAGACACATCGTATACTGCCGACAAAGCTCGGGAACTTGATTCGCGCGACTGAAGATCAACTTGACAACACGGAAGGCGACGTTCAAGGATTCGCACTCCGGCGATACGCTGGCGCTCCACCACTCGTCCAGGCAGAGCATGACAAGTTCCGCTCCCGGCTAGAGATGTACTGCACCCTCGTTTTCGTAAGTGCAACGCTTGCGGTGGTCCTTACCCCTCTAATATTCTTCCGATCACACATCGGAATTGCCACGATCGTTTTTATAAGTGTCTGCTTCGGCGCGCTTAGCGAAGCGAGCTACCTCGCGGCCATAGCCAGCGCGCGCGGTTATTGCTCGGCGCTTAAAGAGATGGATAAAGACTTCTCAAGTTCCCCGTAAGAGAGTTTCATTCGGGGGTCATCAGTCTATGGCACGTGAGGCACCATGGCCGCCGCACAGCCCATTTAGTGCGACCGCAAATTGCGCATATCCACATGCGCGGTGTTCGCGGCCCGGTGCCGGGCAGCCTGGTGTCTCGCACGTGGTAATCGTTCTCCCAGGCCAACGCGTAGTCAAGCGACTGAGGATCCCGTGCATTTCGGACTGGGCCAGGGAGCGACTTTGAAACGGGAGGGAAGACTAACTCACGAGCGGGCAAGGGCGCGGCTGATCACCATCCGCTGAATCTGGTTGGTGCCCTCGAAGATCTGCATCACCTTGGTCTCGCGCATATAGCGCTCCACAGGGAAGTCCCTGGTGTAGCCGGCGCCGCCGAGCACCTGGACCGCGTCGGTGGTTACCTTCATCGCGTTGTCGGTGGCGATCATCTTCGCGATCGACGCCTGCCGGGAGAACGGACGCCCGGCGTCGCGCAGCCGCGCAGCATGCAGGTAGGTCGCCCGTGCGGATTCGGTGGCGGCGGCCATGTCGGCGAGCAGGAACGCTAGCCCTTGGTGGTCGATGACCGGCTTGCCGAAGGTCTCGCGCTCCTTCGCGTAGGTCACGGCTACATCGAGGGCGGCCTGGGCGACGCCGGTCGCTACCGCCGCGATACCCAGGCGGCCGGAGTCCAGGCCGGCTAGCGCGATCGGCAGGCCCTGGCCCTCCTCCCCCAGTCGCCGGTCGGCTGGGATCCGGACGTTGTCGAAGACCATCGTCGCGGTAACAGAGCTCATCAAGCCCATTTTGTCCTCGGGCGTATCCGCGGACAGGCCGGCAGAACTGGCGGGCACCAGGAAGCAGGAGATCCCGCGCCCGCCGTCGTCACTCGTGCGAGCCATCACCTTGTAGAAGTCCGCGTCCCCGCCGTGCGTGGTCCAGGCTTTCGACCCGGTGATGACGTAGTCCTCTCCGTCGCGGACCGCGCGGGTGCGCATCGCGGCTGGGTCGGAGCCCGCGTGCGCCTCGGACAAGCAGTAAGCCCCGAGAAGCTCCCCGCCGAGCATGCCCGGCAGCCATCGCCGCTTCTGCTCCTCCGTGCCCGCGTGGAAGAGCCCGAAGCAGCTCAGGGCGTGCACGCTGACACCGACGCCGACGGCGGCCCAGGCCGCGGCGATCTCCTCGAGCACCTGCAGGTAAACCTCATAGGGCTGACCGCCGCCGCCGTACTCTTCCGGGTAGGGCAGGCTCAGCAATCCCGCCCGGCCAAGCGTCCTGAACGCCTCACGAGGGAAGGCGTGCGCGCGCTCGGCCGCATCCACCGCCGGGCGCAGCTCCTTGTCGGCGATGCTGCGCGTCAGCTCGATCAGGTCGGCCGATTCCTGAGTCGGCATCAGTCGCTCGGCGGGCATGGCTGCTCCCATCGTCGGGACGGTCCTTGACCCACAGAGTACGAGGCTCAGGGTTTGCGGCCCACCGCCCCGTAGTAGTACGCGGTGTGCGGGTCGTCAGGCGGGACGCCCTCCGGGTGCCACGCCAGGATCGGCACCACGCCCGGGTCCACCAGGTCGAGGCCGTCGAAGAACGCGGCGACCTGCGCCTTGCTGCGCGTCGTGAACGAGATGCCCGCCTTTTCGGTCGCCGCCACGGCCTCGGCGACTTCCGCCGGGTTGAAGTCCGCGGTGGGATGGGTGAGGGCGAGGTAGCTGCCCGGCGGCAGCGCGTCTATCAGCGTCGACACCAGGCCGCGCGGATCTTCGTCGTCCCTGATATACATCAGGATCGCGATCAGCATCAGGGCGACCGGCTCGCCGAGGTCGAGGGTGCGGCGCAGCGCCGGGTCATCGAGGATCTTGCCCGGGTCGTGCAGGTCGGCCTGGATGAACGCGGTGGCGCCGGCCGGGTCGCTGGTCATCAGGGCCCGCGCGTGCGCGAGCACGATCGGGTCGTTGTCCACGTAGACGATCCAGCTCTCCGGCGCGACCGCCTGCGCGACCTCGTGGGTGTTCCCCGCCGTCGGGATGCCGGTGCCGACATCCAGGAACTGCCTGACCCCCGCCTCCGTGACCAGGTAACGGACGGCGCGGCCGAGGAAGGCGCGGTTCGCGCGGACCATCTCGCGCGCCGACGGCATCGCCTTCGCGAGAGCGTCGCCGAGCACGCGGTCGGCCGCGAAGTTGTCCTTGCCGCCGAGCAGGTAGTCGTAGACCCGGGCCGGATGCGCC
>DATJNA010000219.1:0-20320 GCA_035508435.1 Acetobacteraceae bacterium
TCCAGGGGCAACTGCACGTCACCAGCCCTGGATTCCCGCTTGCGCGGGAATGACGAGTCGGATTGAACCGATAATACGAATTGAGTGGTGAGATATATGACCGACGCACCTTCGGTGCCGAAACGCTGGGATGTCGAAGCCGATGTCGTCGTCGTCGGGTTTGGCGCGGCAGGGGTCGCCGCTTCGGTCACCGCGCACGACCGCGGCGCCAACGTCGTCATTCTCGAAAAGGCGCCCGAGGGTCAGGAAGGCGGAAACACCCGCGTCGCCGGCCAGGGCTATCTGAACACGTCCTCGGCGGCGCCAGCCGCGGCGTATCTGAATGCGCTGTGCGGGCCCTATGCGGTGCCGCAACCCATGGTGCGGGTCTGGGCGGAAGAGATGTGCCGCAACAACGAATGGCTCGCCCGACTGGGCGGCGATCCGCAGGAGCATCAGCATCCGCCGGTCGGCATCGAATTCCCCGACCTTCCCGGCGCCGGGTGCACCCACAAATTCCATGACGGCCCGACCTATGGCTATTCCAATACCTGGAAGCTGTTCGAGCGCCTGGTCACGCAACGCCCGATCCCGGTGCATTATGAAACCCCGGGCAAGGCACTGGTGCAGCATCCGGTCACGCGGGACATCCTTGGCGTGCGGGCAGCGCGCCGCGACGAGACGGTGTGGGTCAAGGCGCGCCGCGGCGTGGTGCTGACCTGCGGCGGTTTCGAGAACAATCAGCAGATGATCCGCGACTACCTGCCGGGCATCCCGTATTGCTACACCTCCGGCACGCCGTACAACGAGGGCGACGGCATCACGATGGCGATGACCGTTGGCGCCGATCTCTGGCACATGAACAACTACGCCGGTCCCTCGATGGCGCTGAAGGTGCCTGACGTGCGCACGTCGTTCTCGATGCAGGCACTGCACTACAGCAAGGAGATGCCGGGCGGCATGATCGTGGTTGGGCCGGACGGCCGGCGCTTCTGCGACGAGAAGTTCAAGACGCGCCACGGCAAGGTGCCGGTGAACGGACGCTGGCTGCCGCTGGCCACGCCGTGCCCGATGTTCATGATCTTCGACCAGACATTGCTCGCCGCCGGACCGCTGTATGACAAGCACCCGAGCCATGGCTGGACGCAGATCATCGAACGCTACGACTGGAGCCCTGACAACAGCGCCGAACTGGCGAAAGGCTGGATCCGCCGGGCCGACAGCCTGGCGGCGCTTGCCGCGCTGATCGGGCTGGATGCGGCGGCGTTGGAGGATAGCGTGCGGCGCTGGAACCAGGGCTGCGAGGCCGGGCGCGATGCGGCGTTCGGCCGCACGCTGATGCTGCGCCCGATCGTCGCGCCGCCGTTCCATGCGGTGGAGCTGTCGCCCTCGATGCTGAACACGCAGGGCGGGCCGCGGCGCAACGAGCGAGGCCAGATCGTGCGGCCGGATGGCTCGCCGATCGGGCGGCTGTACAGCGCGGGCGAGCTCGGGTCGATCTACAGCTACCTGTATCAGGGCACCGGCAATATCGGCGAATGCCTGGCGTTCGGCCGGGTGTCGGGACGCAATGCCGCGGCGGAACCGGCGTGGGATTAGCAGCCCAGCGATTGGCGCCTGCCATGCGCGCGAGCACGGCATCCGCGGCGTCGTTGGCACAGGCGAGCGGCGCCGCCTCGGATGTTGCCGTGGCGGGGGCTCTGCCGGGGCAATGGGCATGGGGCGAATCAGGCTGGCGGGGCTGCCATGCGGCGGTCCCGTTGGTTGCCCCGTTGGTTGCCCTGCGACCGCGCCGGATCGGGCGCGGCACGGCGTTCAGGCCGGGCTGGCGCGGGCGGCGTAAGACCAATGCCGTGACCCCAGGCGTTGCGGCAGGTGGGCGCGGGACAGCGCGTGACAGCGCCGGAACCACCGGATCCCGTGGCAGCAAGCCGATACGGTTCGGTATCGTAACGAGAAGTTGCAGCCAGGTAGGTTGCGGCGAGGGGCCGCGCGACAATCGCGCGGTATGTGTTGTGGGATAGAAACGATTGCTCGCGCGGTCGCGGGTGCGGCTGCGGCGACGATCGCCGCGCACCGCGGCGAGTCGGCGGGTGGCATTTCGTGCGCCGGCGGCGGCGGCACGCGGGGCGGCGGTTGCGACGCCTCGGACGGCGCGGACAACCATGCCTCGGTCAGCGGGATGTGCGATGCCATCGGCAAGGCCGACGGCGCCTCCACCGGCGGGTGTGTCTGCGCCGGCGAATGCGAGCTCAGCACAACGATCGGTGCAGGCGGCACTGCGGCGGCCGGGACGGCCTGCTGTGGGGCTGGGGCCTCGGCCGGCGGAGCATGCGGCGCGGTGCCGGCGCGCAGCTCGCCCAGACGGGCCCAGAGCGTGGCAAACAGCTCCATGGGGTCGGGCGTGTCCGCCCCTTCCGGCAGGTCGGTGAGGTGCTGCACAAGACCGGAAAACATGAACAACAAAGTATCGGGATCGCACTGTTCCAGTGGCGTATTGAGAAACGCACAGGCATCGGGCGTGAGAGCGGGGAATGCCTCCGGCGTGAAGCACACGATGTCGGTGTCGGGGCATGGCGGGCGGCGGCGCAATGCCGCCGGGCGGCGGCCGAGCCAGCGCGCGGGCAAACCGGGCCGCGCCGGTTGGCAGGGCGGGACCGGTGAGGCGGCGCGCCGGCGCGGGACACCGGTTTGCCCGGGCGCGGTACGCGCGCCCGCCTCTCGCGCGACAGGGTCGCGGGCGGTGTCTGATTGCGACGCAGCTGAACGCGGCCGCAGCACGCCGGCGTGAGCCAGGCCACCGGCGATGACGCTGCGCACCGTGCCGCCGAGCCGGCGGACGAGGCGCGCACCAATCCCTTGGCGGGGTTGGGTGGGAAGCTCGGTGTGGGACAGGCAACTCGAGTGGGTCATGCAGAAGATCGCTCTCACCGCCCCCGGTGGGGAGCGTGGTTGCAGTGGCGGGTTATTACCAGGGTGACCGGGTTTTGTCAACAATAATAACTTCACTAACGAGCGCGACATTTCGCTGGGATCGCTGTCTGGCTTGGGTCGGCTCGGCGCTGGGCGGCTTCTCGCGGCCGCGGGCGGAGCCGCCTGGTGCCTGCTTGGTAGTTATTCCTGCTGACCAGGTCCGGCAGCCTCGCAGTCCGCCGCGACACGCAGTCCTCGCCGATTTATCCGCTCGCGGCGCATCGGCCCGGTTGACCGGGTCACTGTCGGCTGCATTTGGGACAAACGCAGGTCGGTGCCGCTACCTTATGATGCCGCCGGCGCACTCGGATCGAATGCCGCAAGTACTGCCATATCCGCACCGACAGACTCCATGAACCGGGCAAGGCGCGCGCGTGTCTTGTCGGCAGGACCCAGCCCCAGGAACCGCGCAGCGTTACGCCAGCGGAAGTTCTCCATCGAGGAGCCGGGAAACAGGTTCAGGACATTACGGGTCAGGCGGCGCGCATAATCGGCTCCGCCAGCCGCCTGCCCTACCATCTCCCAATCGGAGCCGTACAGCAGTCGCCTGCCGAGCACCGAATTGCCGTTGAGCACACGGCTGAGGAAACTCGAAGTCGCCTGTAGCTCGGGGCTGCTACTGTCAGTCAGCAGCGTGTCCGAGACCGCGCAGTACTGCTCTTGCGCAGGGTGGTGGATGGTTGCAATACCAAGAAGCGTCAACGTGAGACCGCATCGTGTAACCTGACAGGAAGCCAGCTCATGCGCATCGGTTTGTTCTATCAGATCCAGGTACCGAAGCCCTGGACTGCCGGCAGCGAGGCCCAGCGCATATATGAATGCCTCGAGCAAATTCCCTATGCAGAGCAACAGGGTTTTGAAAGCGCCTGGTTCTCGGAGCATCATTTTCGACCTGTCTGGTCGCATAACAGTGCCCCTGACCTCACGCTGGCGGCGATCAGTCAGCGGACCGAACGGATCCGTCTCGGCGTCGGCGTCGTCCTGGCGCCCATCCATCATCCGCTGCACATCGCGGCGCGGATGGCGACACTCGACATTCTGAGTCACGGACGGGTCGATGTGGGATTGGGGCGCACCGGCTATCCGTACCAGCTCACGCCGTACGGGTCGGACCTGCATGACACCCGCGGCATGTGGCAGGAATTCGCCGACGTGCTGCCGCGCATCTGGACCCAGGAAACCGTTTCCTACCAAGGTCAATATTATAAGTTCCTGCCACGTGAAGTGCTGCCCAAGCCGGTGCAGCGGCCGTATCCGCCGCTGTGGTCCGCCTGTGGCAGTGACGACACCGCGCGTTTGACCGGCGGCCTCGGGATGGGCGGATTGTTCGGCAGCGAAGGCGGCCCGGATCGCGTGGAACAATTGATGGCAATCTATCGCGACGCGCTTCGCACCGCGCCGAACCGCGCGGGGCCTGCGCCGCGGGCGGCGCTGATGACGGCCGGCTTTTGCCACGAAGACCCGAAGGTCGTGGCCGAACGCGGCACCGAACTGGTCGGCTGGTATATCGAACAACAGCGGGAACGCGCGCGTCTGGTCTGGCGCGACTATGACCCATCCACCGTGCCGCCCGACTACCGGGGCTATTATGAACGCGACCAGCGCCTGGCGAGCGGACCCCACCCGGGCGAGCCAACGCCACAGCAAGTGCGGGAACGCGGCACGTCATTCTGTGTCGGCACGCCGGCGGAGTGCATCCGGTTCATCGAACTGTACGAAGCGCTGGGAATCCAGGAAGTGATTCTGCTTTGCGCCATTGGACCGATGCGACACGAGGAAGTGCTGCATACGCTGCGCCTGTTTGGTGACCAGGTCATCCCGCATTTCAAGGCGAAGCAGCGACGCGCCGCGGAGTGACGGCGCCGAGCGCGCGCGAGGGGGCGGGCGCGCTCGGCAAATGCGCAGGAGCGGACGCGCAATAGCGGATGCGCAACGGCAATCGCGCGCGGCGGATGCGCAAGGGCCGACGCGCAATAGCGGATGTGCAAGGGCCGACGCGCAATAGCGGATGCGCGGAGGCGGAGGCGCAATCGCGCGCAGCGGATGCGCGCAGCAACAGCGCAAGAGCGGATGCGCAAGCGCAATCGCGCGCAGCGGATGCGCGGAGGCGGAGGCGCGCAGGCCGACGCGCAAACGCCGACGCGCAAACACCGACGCGTGGCGCATCCGCGCAACGCATCCTGGCGATGGCCGACGTTTCTCAGCCGGTGCCGATGCCGCCCGTTGCGTGTGTGTCGCCCGTTGCGTGTGTTGTCACAGTTTTCCAGCCACGTTAGGCTGTTGCCCAGCGAAGCCTTACGCGCCGGTTGGCGCTGCGATGCCTGATACAACGATAACGGTCCGCAATCGGCCCGAGGAGGCAACGACCGTGGCTGATACGCTCGAGCAAGTCACTGTTCGCAAGGTCGCGTGGCGTCTGCTGCCATTCCTGTTCTTGATGTTCATCTGGTGCCTGATCGATCGGGTGAACCTGGCATTTGCCGCCCTGACCATGAACGCCGATCTCGGCTTCACCTCGACCATGTACAGCCTGGGGGTCAGTATCTTCTTCCTTGGCTATTGCACGTTCGAGGTGCCAAGCAATCTGCTACTGGAACGTTTTGGTGCCAGACTGTGGCTGTCTCGTATCATGATCACCTGGGGCATCATCTCCGCCAGCATGGCGTTCATCACCGGACTCTATAGCTTCTGCACATTGCGCGTTCTGTTGGGCCTGGCGGAGGCAGGGTTCTTTCCCGGCGTCGTGGTCTACCTCACCTATTGGTTCCCGCGCGCCTATCGCGCCCGGGTGATTGCGGGCTTCTTGCTGTCGGTGCCGCTCACCGGCGCATTCGGCGCGCCGCTGGCCACCTCATTGATGCAAATCGAAGCCTGGGGACTTAGAAGCTGGCAGTGGTTGTTCTTGCTCGAGGGCATTCCCTCGGTGCTGATCGGCATCGTTTCTCTGTGGTATCTCACCGATCGGCCGAGCAAGGCGAACTGGCTGCGCCCGGAGCAACGCGACTGGCTGGAGCACACCATCGCCAGTGAGCGCGACGAGGTCGAAGCGACACACGGCAGATTCTCGGTCTGGCAGGCGATGATCGAACCCAGGGTGCTGGCGCTGTGCATCGTCTATATTGGGGCCGGCACAATCAGCTACGGGGTGGCGTATTTCCTGCCGCAGATCATCAAGGGCATCGGCCTTTCCGTGCTTGCCACCGGATTCGTCGCCGCGATCCCGGCGATTGTCGGCGTGGTCGGTATGCTCACGGTCGGCTGGTATTGCGACCGCTCGACGGAGAAGCGGCTGCTGTGCGGCGGTGTCATGGTGATCGCCGCCCTGGGCGTGGCCGGCGTCGGCTGGGTCGGCTCGAGCTGGTGGGTGCTGCTGCCCGCCTCACTGATGGCGTTCTTCCTGGAGGCTTCGCGCCCGACGTTCTGGTCCTTGCCGTCAATGTTTCTCAGCCGTAGCGGCGCCGCCGCCGGCATCGCGCTGATCAACTCGGTCGGCAATCTGGGAGGTGTCATCGGACCGCTGGCCATCGGTTGGCTGCTGGACCAGACACACAGCTTTGCCGGCGGATTATATTTCGTTGCCGCGACGACCGCGCTCGCCGGGCTGGTGGTTATTCTGAGTGGTCCCCGCCACGTCGCGGCGCAGCAGGCAGCCTTCTGACCCCGGGCAGTTCCGCACCGCGTCCACCTGGTTTCGAACCATGGCGGACGCGGTGTGAGCAACCGTCTGGGGCGCCGTCCTACCTGTTCAGGGCCGCGCTGCCGCGATCCAGTCCACCATCCGTTCGGCGATCATGATCACCGTCGCATGGGCACCGCCCGATCTGGGAATGCGCGGCATCACCGACGCGTCAGCGACCCACAGACCACGCACGCCCTTGACCCGGCCATACTGGTCAACGACCGAGAGATGATCGCCATCCGGTCCCATCCGGCAGGTTCCCGAAACGTGTCGCGCGGTGCCTACGGTCTGGCGCAGCCAAAGGTCGAGTGCATCGTCGTCAGCGAGCATGTCATCGGTCGGATTGATCCGGTGATCGACCACGTCCTTGTACGCGGTGGATTCCAGCAGCCGCGCCGCCATGCGTACGCCGTCTCGCACGCGCCTGATGTCGTTGGGATGCTGAAGGTAGCAATAATTGAAGCTGGGTTGCTCCGTCGGATCGGCCGATGCGAGCCGGACATGGCCGCCGCCGTCGGGCAGGCCAAGGGTGCAGGAGATGCGCGCGGCGCGATCCGCCGGAACGTCGCCGATCAGGTATTTGGTACGCCGGCCCGGGACACGCTCGCGACGCGGATCGACGACCGCGGAGGTGCGCAGCAGCATGTCGTTGCTGGCGGGCGAGTCGGCGGCCGTGTAGTGCAACGAGAAGTTCACGGCATCGCGTTGCGTCGTCAGTTCGATGCCGTCCTTCACCTTGAAGGTGACCTGGGCACTGAGATGGTTCCACAGGTTCTGGCCGACGCCGGGGACGTGACGGATCACCGGAATGCCGAACTGGTAGAGATGGTCCTCGGGCCCGATGCCGGAGAGCATGAGCAAATGCGGCGACCGGATGGCGCCGGAGCAAAGCACCACGCGATCGGCTGCGACATGGAACAATGTGCCGCCGCTTTCCGCCTCTATGCCGGCGGCGCGTCCGTCCTCGATGATGATCTTGCGAACGAAGACCTGGCCGCGCACCGTCAGGTTCAAACGATGGCGTGCGGGATTGAGATAGGTCATCGCCGTGCTCATGCGCACGCCGTCGATATTGTTCGACGGTGAAACGCCGAGGCCGGCGGGATGCAGTCCATTGGTGTCGGGCGTGGTGCCATGGCCGGCCTGGGTGCAGGCGTTGTGGAATGCGCGCTGCAGCGCCGGCCAGGGCCCGGCCTGGCGCCGGCGAACCGGCATCGGGCCGTCCGACCCGTGGCAATAGTTGTCCTGAATATCGAGATCATGCTCGGAACGGCGAAAATACGGCAGGACCTTTTCGTACGACCATTCGTCGTTGCCGGCAGCGGCCCAGGAATCGAAATCCTCGGGGAAGCCGCGCTGCATGGCCTGGCCGTTGATCGACGAGCCGCCGCCGATCACCTTGCCCTGGGCGACATGGATCGTTCCTTGCTGATCCGTAATTATACCGCGCAGGGCCCAGTTGTGCGGCGAGTCTTCCGCTTCGGCGAAACGCGTGCCGCCGAACTTGACGTCATCGGGCAGCGCGGCGGGATCGGGATAATCCGGGCCGGCTTCCAGCAACAGCACCGAGAGCTGCGTGGCCGCTGACAGACGGCTGGCCAGAACCGATCCCGCCGATCCGCCGCCGACAATCACGACATCGTACTTCATTGACCCCCTCCTTCTTGGACGTTCCTCCTCAGGGCGTCGTGGCGTCGGCGAAAGCCGCCATGCCTGACGCCGCGACCCCAAAATCCTGGCAGTTCGATCACCTGATTGCCGGCACCTGATTGCCGGTTGCTGGCTTGCCGCCCGCTGACCAACCGAACGGCTTCCGGCGGATCGTATTGCCGGCAACGGTCGGGCTGAGTGCGGGCCAACGCTCCGGCCGGCCAAGCCGCCGCCGCGGCGTTGTGCTTCGGGCTGAACTTCCTCGTGCCCCGGCGAGCAATCTCGCCATGGGCTCAAGCCGACGCATTATGAAGGTCATCTGGGGACGACGGACCAGCGGCTTCGGTTTCACGACGCAGCCCCGTTTCCGCTTCGACCACACCGGGCCGAAGCGGAGACGGATTCAGTCAACGCCTATGGGCTACGCATGATTCGACCGATACAATGGGCCGCGCACGATCTGCCCCGGCAGGGCATCGGTCAGCTCGCCATTGTCGAGCAAGACGGTGCCGTTGACGATCACATGATCAATGCCGATCGCGTCGCGCTTCACCCGCCAGCCACCTGCCGGCATGTCCGCCACCGGCACGCGCGGCTTTGAGGCGATGGTATCTGGATCGAACACGACGAGATCGGCGACCATGCCTTGGGTGACGAAGCCGCGGTCGTGCATGTCGTGCATCAGAGCCGTGCGGCCGGTGAGCCGATGCACCGCTGCTTCGAGCGACATGATCTGGTGCTCGCGCACCCAATGCGACAGAAGATGGGTGCTGTATTCGTGCCGATCGGCCGAATGCGGACGGGCGCCGCCATCGCTCGTGCCGATCACCGTATAGGGTGAGCCAAGGATCTGCCTTTGCGCATCGGGATCGGTGTTGCGGTCGACGTAGATGAAGAACGTGCCGAGTTCCTCATCCAGCGCCAGGTCAAGGAACGCGTCCATCACGCCCTTGCCTTGTTCCTGGGCGAGTTGCTCGACGCTCTTGCCCTCGAGGCCGCGATTTCGTTCGTATTGGGTCATGAAGACCTGCATGAGGTCCCAACGACGATTGAAGTATCCACGGCCACGGCCACGCCGGTCTTGCATTGGCGCCTGTTGGGCAACGCTGCCTTCCACCGCCTCTGCGCTCAGCGACCGGCGAATCTCGGGATCGCGCATGGCGCGCATCCGATCCCCGTATGGCAGCGCCATCACCTTGTCCCAGGTCGGCATGCCGTGGAACAGGCTGTGAGGGCTGACCAGGTCCTCGTCCTGCGGCACATCGAGGCCGAGGCGAAGATCGAATATCGGGCCGGCAACGACCGAGACGCAGGAACCGTAGCAGCGTGCGCCGGACTTGAAGCTTTGCTCCAGCCAGCGGAGATGTTCCTGCCATTCCTCGGGCTTGTCGATCGGCTGGCTGACCAGATTATAGATGGTCGGGCGGCCGGTGCGTGCTGCCAGGTCGTGCGCCATCTGGCGGGTGGCTTTGGTACCGCCGGGCGCGCCCCCCGAGACCTGCATGACGCCGGTCCCCAACTCGCCCAAAACGTCGGCCAGCGCCAGGCGTTCGGCGTCGGTGCCGGCGCCGGCCGGATCGCCGCGTCCTTGCGGCGAGGTGCTGAAACCGAGAGCGCCCGCGTAGATGGCGTCGCGCACCAGGCGCTGCATGGCGGCGATTTCTTCCTGGCTGGCCTCGGCGCGCTGCGAGGCCGCGTCGCCCATGACGTAACGGCGGACACCGGAATGACCGACCAGAGTGCCGACATTGCAGCCGCGCCGCTCGCCGAGCGCATCCATATATTCGGCGACCGATTCCCAGGAGAAGTTGATCCCCTGACGCATGACGCTGATCGGGATGGCCTCGGCGTCGGCAAAGAAATTCAGATACCAATCGTGGTCGCCGGGTCGTGCCGGGGCGATGACCTGGCCGCACTGTCCAACCAGAACCGTGGTATGGCCGTTCTGGACCGATGAGCCGCAGTAGGGATCCCACAGCGCCTGCGGATCGAAATGGGTATGATGATCAATGAACCCTGGTGCAACGACACGGCCGCCGGCATCGATTGTACGGTGGGCTGTGGCACCGGTCTTGCCGACACCCACAATCTTGCCTTGATGCACCGCCACGTCCGCTTGGAAAGAGGGTTCTCCCGAGCCATCAACGACGCGCGCATTCTTGATTAGCAGGTCGTACGCCATGGTTGTTATCCTCCTGGGTTTTCTACTCCCTTAGAAAGCCGCTCATGCTCGACAGGAACGCCAGGTCGAACTGACGCCGTTCTGCCCGCTGCATCGATCTCCTTATGTCATTCAGCGAGGTTTGGCAATCCTGGGTGAACCACCGACGATTTCGTAGCCGGTGTTTCACCGCATGGCACGCAACACGCGCCATCCGCCATTGGGCGACATTGGCAACTTTACCAATCAGCGGTGGATTGGTTCCGCGTGACACCGCAGCCAACGCCCGCGGGCTCTCGGTTGGTGCAGGCGACGCGAGCGTTGGTTACTGCTTGTAGGATGGATCGACTCGGTCGAGCTTGCGCAGCAGAGCCTGCCATTCGAACTGGACACGATTGTTGAGTGCCATGCCGGCGGAGCGCGAACGGCTGCGGTCATAGCCGGCGCGGACCACTGCCTCATCGATGGGATTGAACTCTGCCCCCGATTGCTGGAATGCGAGCTGCATCGCACACGCCCGCTCCATGCGATAGGTTCTGACGAAGGTTTCCGCGACGCTTGCTGCCACGATGAGCAAACCGTGGTTGCGCAGAACCATGATGTGGCGATCGCCAAAGTCGTCCAGCAGCCGTGCCGTCTCGTCGGGATGTCGCCCGGTGCCGGCGTAATCGTGATAGGCAACGTCGCCGATCACCTCCAGCGCATGCTGATTGAGTGGCAGCAGTCCGTCCTTTTGCATCGACACGGCGCAGCCGGCGATGGTGTGGGAGTGGAGCACGCATGCGACGTCCGGGCGTGCCCGGTGCAAGGCGCTGGGAATTGCGTAGCCGCCGGCATTGACCGCAGCCTCCGACGGCGCGACGGGATTGCCTGCGGCATCGATCTTGACCAGCGACGATGCGGTCACCTCGTCAAACAGCAGACCGTAGGGGTTGATCAGGAAATGGTCCTGGCTGTCGGGTACGCGCGCGGTGATGCGGGTGTTGATCAGGTCCGACCAACCGAACATCTCCATCAGGCGATAGCAGGCGGCCAGGTCGCACCGGATCCGCCATTCCGCGTCGGGCACGTGTGTCATGCGCGCTTCCCCCATCGGGTACGTTTGGGCGTAGGGCGCGCCTGCCCGGCGGTCGTGTCAAGCTGAGACCGTTGACCCTGCGCTGTCGCAATGGCCGAGACCATCGCGCGGCCGACCCGGTTGGATACGGCGCAGTTTCCAGTTGGGTGCGGAGTGGTTTCCAGTCGGATGCGGCGTGGTTTCCAGTTGGGTGCGGCGTGGCTTACCGCATGGACATTGGCGTCATGTTGCTTTGCAGATTGGCGATGATCCAGACCGAGCCGGTGATGATCAGAAAGACGATCAGCACGCCGAAGGCGAGCGCCAGGATATTATTCGTGCTGTCCGGCCCGCTGCCCAGATGCAGGAAGAACACGAGGTGGATGCCGATCTGCGCGAAGGCCAGCACGATCAACCCGACCGGAATACCGGGTTCCCAAAGTAGATTGGTCTGCGACACGACGAACGAGGCGATCGTCGTTAGAATCGCCAGTCCCAGTCCCACGGTGTAGGACAGGTAGCTGGCGGCGGGCTCACGCTCTTCGACGCCGGGCGTCCGGTCGTCGAACACATGCTCTGGGTCGTCCATCAATGATAGTCTCCCATCAGGTAGACCAGCGTGAAGACCCCGACCCAGACGATGTCCAACGCGTGCCAGAACAAGCTCCAGCACAACAGGCGGCGCAGCACGGCGGGTCGCAGGCCGAAGGCCATCACCTGGGCGGTGAGATAGACGAGTGCGATCAGGCCGCTGGTGACGTGGACGCCGTGGGTGGCGACCAGGGTGAAGAAGGCGGACAGGAAGGCGCTGCGTGACGGTCCGGCGCCCTTCGCCACCATGCCGGCAAATTCCGTGCATTCGATGGACAGGAATGCCACGCCGAGCGCGAAGGTGCAGGCTGCGAAGAGCAAGAACAATGTCGGCTGACGCCGCTCGGCCGACAGCGCGCCGAGCCCGCAGGTAAAGCTCGACAGCAACAGGCAGATCGTCTCGATAAATACGTTATGTAAATTGAACAATTGCGCGCCGGTCGGTCCGCCGGCGGTATTGCGCGACAACACCGCATAGGCCGCGAACAAGGCCGAGAACATGACCATGTCGCTGAGAATGAAGATCCAGAACCCGTAAGCGACGACGATTCGCTTGGAAGCCGGTCCGCCGCCGCCGCGCCCGCGCGCGAGTGCGGTCGGCGCCTCGGTCGAATCGCTATCGACTACTGCGACCGTCATATGCGCCGCCTCATCTCAGTCCGCTTGCTCCATTTTCGCGATATCCGCCGCCGGGATCTCATGTTCCCGGTCAATGCTCCAGCCGGCGACCAGCACCATGATCGCGGCGGCGAGGAAGCCGATGATGGCCAACCACCAGATCTGCCAGATCAGGGAGAAGCCCATGACGACGGCGAAGAAAGCGGTGATGAAGCCGGCGGGGCTGTTGCGGGGCATCTCGATCGCCTCGTAGACCGGTTCGGTCTGCGGCCGCCCGGCCCGCTTGATCTGCCAGAACGCATCGATCGTTTCAACCCTGGGCAGCACCGCGAAGTTATAAGCCGGCGGCGGAGAGGTGGTCGACCACTCGAGGGTTCGGCCGTTCCATGGATCGCCGGTCAGGTCCAGCCGATGCTCGCGCGTGCGGATGCTGACATAGAGCTGTGCAATCTGGCAGAGGATGCCGCAGAGGATGACGACCGCGCCGGCCTCCGCGACCAGCAACAGCGGCTGCCAGCCTGGGTCCGGGATATGCTCCAGGCGTCGGGTCATGCCCATCAGGCCGAGCATATAAAGTGGCATGAAGGCGAGATAGAAGCCGATCAGCCAGCACCAGAAGCTGGCGTGGCCCCAGCGTTCATCGAGGGTGAAGCCAAACGCCTTCGGGAACCAGTAGTTGATGCCGGCGAGCGCGCCGTACACCACGCCACCGATGATGACGTTGTGAAAATGGGCAACCAGGAACACGCTGTTGTGAAGCATGAAGTCGACTGGCGGTACCGCCAGCAGCACGCCGGTCAGGCCGCCGATGACGAACGTGACGATGAAGCCGATGGCGAACAGCATCGGCGTGCGGAACACAATCCGTCCCCGGAACATCGTGAACAACCAGTTGAACACTTTGACACCGGTCGGGACCGCGATGATCGATGACATGATGCCGAAGAATGCGTTGACATTGGCGCCGGCGCCCATGGTGAAGAAGTGATGCAGCCAGACCATGAACGAGAGCACGCAGATCGCCAGTGTCGCCCACACCATCGAGCGGTAGCTGAACAGGCCCTTGCCGGAGAAGGTGGCGACGACCTCGGAAAACACGCCGAAGCACGGCAGGATCAATATGTAGACTTCCGGATGGCCCCAGGCCCAGAACAGATTGACATACATCATCTGGTTGCCGCCGCCATCGTTGGTGAAGAAATGCATGCCGAGATGGCGGTCGAGCAACAGCATCATGAAGGTCGCGGTCAGGACCGGGAAGGCGGCGACGATCAGCAGGTTGGCGCTGAGCGCGGTCCAGCAGAACACCGGCATGCGGAAATACGTCATGCCGGGGGCGCGCATCTTCAAAATCGTGGTGACGAAGTTGACCCCGGTCAGCAGCGTGCCGATGCCCGAGATCTGCAATGACCACAGGTAGTAATCGACGCCGACACCGGGGGAAAATGCCAGTTCGGACAGCGGCGGGTAGCCCATCCAGCCGGTGCGGGCGAAATTGCCGATCACGAGTGACATATTGATCAGCAGTGCCCCGGTCGCGGTCAGCCACAGGCTCACCGAGTTGAGCACGGGAAAGGCGACGTCCCGCACACCCAGTTGCAGCGGCACGGCGAAGTTCATCAGCCCGATGACCAGCGGCATCGCGACGAAGAAGATCATGATCGTGCCGTGCGCCGAGAAGATCTGGTCGTAGTGCTGCGGCGGCAGGTAGCCTTGCGCGTTGCCGACCGCGATCGCCTGCTGGGTGCGCATCATGATCGCGTCGCTGAAGCCGCGCAGCAGCATCACCAGCCCGAGCACCACGTACATGACGCCGATGCGCTTGTGGTCGACGCTGGTCAGCCATTCGCGCCACAGATAGGGCCACCAGCCTCGCACGGTGACGAGTATGAGAACGACCAGGATGACGATGCCGACCACGGCTCCGCTGAGCAATGGCAGCGGCTCGTTGAACGGGATTGCCGCCCAGGTCAGCTTGCCGAGCATGTCAACCACCCGCCCGCTGTTGCGATGCGGGCGCGGCCGCCTTGCCGGCGGGTCCCGCCACCGTCTGGTCGATGATTTGCTCGAACAAGTTCGGTGCGACCGAGCGATATGTTGCGGGTGGCACGTTCTCACTCGGCTTTGCCAGTTGGGCGTAGCCGGCGGTGTCGAGGGTGGCGCCGGTGCTGCGCGCCTGTTCGAGCCAGGTCTTGAAATCCGCCGCCTGCACCGACCTGACGACGAACTGCATCCCGGAGAAGCCGTCGCCGCTGAAGTTTGCCGAGAAGCCGGGATACTCGCCTGGTTTGTCGGCGAGCAAGCTGAGATGCGTGATCATGCCGCCCATGGCGTAGATCTGGCTGCCGAGTTGCGGCACGAAGAACGAGTTCATCACGGTCGCCGAGGTGATCTGGAATTCGACCGGGGTCCCGGCCGGGATGACGAGCTGATTGACGGCGGCGACGCCCTGATCGGGATAGATGAACAACCATTTCCAATCGAGCGCCACGACGTCGATATGCAGGGGATCGGCTTTCGCGGGGATCGGCGCGCGCGGATCGAGCTGATGCGAGCCGATCCAGATGACCCCGCCCAGCAGGATCACTGTCAGCGTCGGGATCGACCAGACGACGAGTTCGATACGCCCTTCGTAGGACTCGTCGGAGCCGCGTCCGGCGCGGGTGTTGGTTGCTCGGTACCACCAGGTGAACGCCAAGGTGGCGATGATGACGGGGATCACGACGACGAGCATGATGGCGGTGGAATTGATCAGCAGCAGTTGCTCTGCCGCGGCGATCGGGCCTTGCGGGTCGAGGACGCCGGCGCGTTCGCAGGATGCGAGCAAGATGGCGGCGCCCGGCACGAACCAGCGCAGGTGGCGTGAACGGCAGGCGCGATGCGGCGGTTCGGCTGCTTTGCTCATCGACCGGGAACGACCCGTAGCATGTTGGTAAGTCGGGGATGGTAAGTCGGGGATGGTAAGTCGGGCTGCTGTCCGCGTGGTCCGTTGCGGGGACGTGCAGGGCCCAGGGGGAACGATAGGTACGCTATCCAAGCGGGATTGAACGGTAGGTATGCTGTCCAAGCGGGAGTGGACGAGGCTAAGCCGGGTTGAACGAATCTCCTATAGCGGGGCGGGGCGGCGCAGCGGCGCAGGCAATCAATTGAATTTGTACTTTGCCGCCGGTGGGGATGCGTCGGCGCAGGACGGCTGCCGGCACCATGCGTCCCGCCGCCGGACGGCCCGCCGGACCCGAAACGATCTGCCGCGCCGCGCCGTCGCGGCGAGCAAGCGGTCCTGCGTTGCCTGCCATACTGCGAGTCAAGAACCCTATCCGGTCAGCGCAGGGAACCGGCGGGGCATCGGTTGGCAGTGGCACGCGCCGGGCCACCTGCGCAAACCGGACAGGCGCACCGGTCGAAACCGGCGTGCGGCGGTACGATAGCTAGTAAAACACGCCGTAGATCACGTCATCGATTTCGCCGGTGGCGAGGTTCACTTCGAGCAAGTCGGGACCGTAGCGCACCCAGGCATAGCCGGGTGGCGCCGCCGCCAGCCCGAGCGCGGCCCAGCCGCCGTAGAAATACGCCGGGGCGAGGAACAATGCCGGCAGTCGTCCGCCGATGGTCCAGCGGCGATAGCCCCAGCCGCGGGGATAGCGGAAGGCGGGGCCACGGATGCGCGCGTAATACCGGCCGCGATGCCAGTACTGATTGCCGCGCGGAGGCAGGGGCTGGGCGGCGATGGGTGGCCGACGCCCCGGAGTGGGGTGGCCGACAGGCGGGCGCGCCGGCGGTCTGGCCTGCGCTGCCTGGCCCGGCGAGGCGGGACGCTGCGGCAATGGACGCTGCGGCGGCCCGGGAGGTTGCTTGCTCGGGCCGGCTGGCCGGCCGGCGGGCGCCGCCGGACGCCCGCCGTGGCGCTCCTGGCCGCCGGGCGGACCCGGCTGATTGGACTGCGCCAGCGACAGGCCCGGCAGCAACAGGCTCAGAGCGGCGGCGGCCGCGAGAATGCGCTTCATCCGATCCGGTTCCCTCCAATGTCACCCTGTGGTTTGTGACGAACTCCCTGCGAAGCGCGGCACGACACGCGCCATCGATAGCCCGATTGACAGCAAGACCTAACCGAGCGCGGCGACCAGCGCCTCGGCGCTGCGCCCATTGGCGATGGCGGCGGAACGGCCGTCCCAGTGTACGCCGTTGACGCGCGCGAACGCGTGGTCGGCATCGGGGTAGACGAAGCTGTGCACGAGCCTGTGCCCCTTGGTCGCGTCCACCACCTTGGCGCGGCCCTCGGCGGGAAAGAACTCGTCACGGTCGGCGATATGCACCAGCAGCGGCCTGGTCACCTTGCCAAGGTCGCCCAGCAGACCGTCGAGTCCGACGCCGTAATAGGAGATGTTGATATCGGCATCCGATTGCTCGGCCATCATGAATGCCAGCCGCCCGCCCAGGCAGTAGCCCATGGTCGCAACCTTGCCGTTGGCACCGTGCAGTTTGCGGGCAGCGGCGACCGTTGCCTTCAGATCCTCGATCCCCTTCGCCTGGTCGAACTGGTTGAACAATTCGAACGCCCGCTTCCATTCGGCGTCGGTCTTGTCGGTGATGTCGATGCCCGGCTCGATCCGCCAGAACAAGTCCGGGCAGACGGCGATGAAGCCGAGGTCGGCGACCCAGTCGGCGGTGTCGCGCATCGCCTGGTTGACGCCGAAGATCTCCTGGATCAGCACGACGACGCCGGCCGGCGTGGTCTTGGGTTCCGCGCGGTAGCCGGAAAAGCTGCCGGTCCCGTCGCTGGCCTGGACGCTGATGGATGCCATGGTGTGGTCCTCCCTTGGTGCCGCGGTCCGGGCGGCAGCATAGCCGAGCGGGACAGCGACAGAAGGGGCGCTGTGATGACAAACCCCTCATGGGGCCGCGGCCGCCGCGCGCGCCTGACCCGGCCGGGTGGCATCACAGTCAGCGGCTGCCGGTGGCCCGGACACCCGGGTCACGTTCAGGCCGCCGAATGTGTGGTGTGTGGCTCAAGCGGGCAGCGAACGAACCCCCCGGCAGATATCCTCCAGCGCCAAATCGATGCCGCGTTCCGGCACTGCGATCATGCCAGCAACCACCGCGATTTCATGCCAGTCATCGCCAGTCTGCTCGAGAACGATGGCGGCGCGGTGCCATGGCTCTGCCAATACGCAGCGGCGCGGCCCCGGTAGATCGGCATACTCGGAACGCCTCGCCCAGCGGTCGATGACCGCAGTCTCTGGTGACCGGAGTTCGAAGCCGACGACCGCGTCGCGCAACGTGCGAGCCTGACCGGGAGTCTGCCCGGCGCAGGCCACAATCCATGGTGACAGCCAACCCTGTATCGCCTATATCTGGTAACCAATCACGCCCTCGGAGGAGTCGCCCGTATGGACGGCACGGCCCGCGCCGCTGACGAACACCCTGTCAGCTTCGACCTGCTGACCGAGAACCCGGTCTACAAGCCGTTCCGCTACCCCTGGGCCTACGAAGCCTGGATGACGCAGCAGCGTGTGCACTGGCTGCCCGAGGAGGTGCCGCTCGCCGACGATGTGAAGGACTGGCACCGCAATCTCTCCGATGCGGAACGCAATCTGCTGGCGCAGATCTTCCGTTTCTTCACCCAGGCCGATGTCGAGGTGAACAACTGCTACATGAAGCACTACGCGCGGGTGTTCCGGCCCACCGAAGTGCTGATGATGCTGTCGGCGTTTTCCAATATCGAGACGGTGCATATCGCCGCCTACAGCCACTTGCTCGACACCATCGGGATGCCGGAGCTCGAGTACCAGGCCTTCATGAAGTACAAGCAGATGAAGGACAAGTACGACTACATGCAGTCCTTCACGGTGGACTCGCGCTTCGAGATTGCCCGCACGCTGGCCGCGTTCGGCGCTTTCACCGAAGGGCTGCAATTGTTCGCCTCGTTCGCGATCCTGCTGAATTTCCCGCGGTTCGGCAAGATGAAGGGGATGGGCCAGATCATCTCCTGGTCGGTGCGCGACGAGACGCTGCACTGCAATTCGATCATTCGATTGTTCCGTACCTTCATCCAGGAGAACCCGGAACTCTGGAACGAAGAGCTGCGGCGCGAGATCTACATCACCGCGGCGACCATCGTGGACCATGAGGACGCGTTCATCGATCTCGCGTTCGAGCAAGGCGCGGTGCATGGCCTGACGCCGCACGAGGTGAAGCAGTACATCCGCTATATCGCCGATCGCCGGCTGGTGCAGCTTGGGCTGAACGGGCTGTACCACGTGTCGAAGAACCCGCTGCCGTGGCTGGACGACATGCTGAACGCGGTGGAGCATACCAATTTCTTCGAGAACCGGGCGACGGAGTACAGCAAGGCCTCGACCACCGGCACCTGGGAGGAGGCATTCGGATCGCTGGTTCCGCCTGGGCTGGCCGGCGAGAGCGGGGTTGCAGTGACCGGCTTCGACGCGGCTTCCGGTGTCTGACTTTCGACGCACGCTCCACGCCAGCGATACGCGGTATCAGGAATATTGATAATGTTCCATGCAATGATACGATGCGTCCCATTTGGGCAGGTAAAATCGACAGGAGTGGCGGATAAGTAACAAATTGTTAACGTTTTTGTGACGGGACTCGCCCTGGCAGTGAGGCAGACTGCCATTAGTTGGATTCAGGGCGATTCGCGCCCACAGACACTGCCGCGCCGAGGCCGGACGACGGATTCGGCGCATTGCGCCGGAGAGCGGATCGGTCCAGGCGCGAGATCGGGGGTTGCACCAAATGGGAACCACCACGTGGATGACAGGTGCGGCAGGCACCGCGGAGGAATCGGCCAGCCAGGCCGAGGAAGAGCAGGGCCGTGAGCATACCGGCGGCAGCGGCCCGCCGCGGTATACCAGGCGGCTGTCCGACAAGATTCTGATCGCGTTCCACCATGCCTGCGATCAGAACGATTTCGAGGTGGCGGAGCAATTGCTGCATATCCTCGAAATGATGCTGACGCGCCGGCCGCTGACGCCGGACGGCACGCGGCGGCGCAATATGGAAAGCCTGGTCGCGGCGCACGAGCGCCTGTGGCATCTGCGTCACCCGCACACCGACCAGTTCTGATACGACGCTCGTTGGTCGGCGCCGCGGTTGCCGACCGGCTGCCGCCGCGGCTGGCTGCTCCATTGAGGGCGTGAGGCTTGCTGCGACGGAAGACCGTGCACAACACGGGCTGGAATCCGCTGCTGGCCCGAACGCTGGCCGACCACACGAGGGGTAACCGGGTTCGCCTGAGTTCCTGGTATTGTTCTCTCGCCAGGTTCCGGACGGTCGCAGCGCGCGGTGTCGGACCAACGGGTTGGCGACACACGGCCGGGCCGGCGCTGGCGGTCGCACGGTCACCATACGGTGCGCGGCGTCCGGCAGGCGCGGCAGCCGAAATCAGCCCGACCGTGACACAGACACGTCGTGTCCTGCACGTCGTGTCTTGGGCAATCCCTAGCCGAGCCATCGACTTTCCCTAGCCGAGCCATCGACTTTGGCGGCGGCCGCGGAGCGGGCAAACACGCCACATCATGGCCGCGCGGGAACCGCAGCATCATGGCCGCGCGCGAACCGCGGCGGATTTCGCTCTTAACCGGTGATTAAG
>DATJNA010000220.1:0-65551 GCA_035508435.1 Acetobacteraceae bacterium
ATAACAAGAACATATAGCGAACTAACCGCTTTCATCGCGGCCGTCGCAGCCGCCGAGGCCATGCTGCGGGACGAGAACAATTCTCCGATCCGCGCCGGGAATTCGGCCAGGTCGAGACGCGTTTCGATGTCATCGACAGCAAGCTATCGCTGCTCCACGGAATGGTCGATTTGCCGTCGCCTCGGATGTCGCCGACTGACGCGGCCCCGCCGGCGGCAGCGGCGCCGCCGCCTCGGTCTTGAACGCGCCCGGGCCGATAGCGGGTCGGGAAAGCCGGTGTCGCCGCAGTTGCGCGCGCTGCGGCGGCGCGGCAGAGTTAGGGATCGATAGAAGTCGAAGAGCCGTCCGCCGATCGACGGCACGACAAGAAAGTGCGGGGGAAACAGAAAATGGCGATGAATACCACGGTTTCGGGGCAGTCCCCCGCGGCGGCGATTCTGGCGCGGCTCGACCGGCTGCCGGCGACGCGCCACGTCTGGCAGTTGGTGGCCGTCATCTCGCTCGGCGGCCTGTTCGAGCTCTATGACCTGTTCATGACCGCCTATGTCATTCCCGGCCTGGTCAAGGAAGGGCTGTTGAAGGACGTGTCGGTCGGCATCTTCGCCGGCCCGGCTCTGTTCGTCGCCGCCACCTTCACCGGTCTGTTCATCGGCACCTTCGTCTTCGGCTATGTCGCCGACAAGTACGGCCGGCGTACCATCTTCACCTATTCCATGCTGTGGTACAGCGTCGCCACCTTCATCATGGCCTTCCAGCACTCCGGCATGGGGGTGTGCCTGTGGCGCCTGATCGCCGGCGTCGGCATCGGCGTGGAACTGGTCACCATCGACACCTTCGTCGCCGAGCTGGTGCCCCGGCACCTGCGCGGCCGCGCCTTCGCCTTCAACCAGACGGTGCAGTTCTGCATCGTGCCGGTGGTGGCGTTCCTGGCCTATCTGCTGGTGCCGCAGGCGCCGTTCGGCTACACCGGCTGGCGCTGGGTGGTGCTGATCGGCTCGCTCGGCGCCATCGCCGTGTGGTTCATCCGCCGCGGCGTGCCGGAAAGTCCGCGCTGGCTGATCAACCAGGGCCGGCTGGCCGAGGCCGAGGCGGTGACCGCGGCGCTCGAGGCCAAGGTGAGCGCCGATCTCGGCGGCGCCGCGCTGCCGCCGCCGACGGACCACGCGCTCGACAAGCTGGAACCCGCCGGCCGCTTCGCCGAGATCTGGCAGCCGCCCTACGGCACCCGCACCATCATGCTGATGGTGTTCCAGTTCTTCCAGACTTTCGGCTATTACGGCTTCGCCGCCTGGGTGCCGACCCTGATCGCCAAGCAGGCGGGCATCAACCTCCACGCCAGCCTGCTCTATTCCTTCATCATCGCCATCGCCAATCCGTTCGGCCCGCTCATCGCCATGAGCTTCGCCGACAAATGGGAGCGCAAGTGGCAGGTGGTCGGCTCGGCGATCTGCATCGGCGTGTTCGGCGTCCTGTTCTCCTTCCAGAGCACGATGGCGTTGCTGATCGGCTTCGGCGTGTTGATCACGCTCTCGAACAACGTGCTGTCCTATTCCTTCCACAATTACCAGAGCGAGCTCTATCCAACCCGGGTGCGGGCCCGCGCCGTCGGCTTCACCTATTCCTTCAGCCGCATCAGCGCCGTGTTCGCCAGCTTCATCATCGGCTATTTCCTCAACACCACCGGCACCGGCGGGGTGTTCGGGCTGATCGCCGTCGCCATGCTGCTGGTGGTGCTGTCGATCGGCATCTGGGGTCCGCGCACGCGCGATCTGGAGCTGGAGCAGATCTCGCACTGACGGCGCCGGCCGCCGCGCGACCCGCCGCCGCATCGGGCGGAGCGGCCGGCCGCTCCGTCCGACGGCCGGGCTGGCCGGCGAGGGGAACGAGCATGCAGAGCGGCCATGTCGAAACGCTGCGCGGCCTGCTGGCGCGGGAGCGCGGCGTGCTGCTGCCCGGCGCGCCGAACGCGCTCGCCGCCCGCGTCATCGCCGACCTCGGCTTCAAGGCGATCTATCTCACCGGCGCCGGCCTCACCAACATGCATCTCGGCCTGCCCGATCTCGGCTTCATGGACCTGAGCCAGCTCGTCGAGCACACCGCGGCGATCCGCGGCGTCAGCGACCTGCCGCTGATCGTCGATGCCGACACGGGCTTCGGCAACGCGCTCAATGTCGGCCACGCGGTCAGGCGGCTGGAACAGGCGGGCGCCAGCGCCATCCAGCTCGAGGACCAGCGCATGCCGAAGCGCTGCGGCCATTTCGACGGCAAGGAGCTGGTCGCGGCGGCGGAGATGGCCGGCAAGGTCAAGGCTGCGGTCGATGCGCGCCGGCATGGCATGCTGGTCATCGCCCGCACCGATGCCCGCGCCGTGGAAGGCTTCGAGGCCGCCGTCGAGCGCGCCGGCCGCTACATCGAGGCCGGCGCCGACATGACCTTCGTCGAGGCGCCGGAGAGCCTTGACGAACTGGCGGCGGTGCCGCGGCGCCTCGCCGCGCCGCAGATGCTGAACCTGGTGCTCGGCGGCAGGACGCCGATCGTCGACCGCGCGGCGGCGGCGGCCATGGGCTTCAGCCTGGTGCTCTATGCCAACGCGGCCTTGCAGGGCGCGCTGCTCGGCATGCAGGCGGCGCTCCGGGCGCTGCGCGACCACGGCCGGCTCGACGAGGCCGGCGGGCTGATCGCGCCCTTCGCCGAACGCCAGCGCCTGGTCGGCAAGCCCGAATTCGACGCGCTCGAACGGCGCTACGCCCAGCCGCCCGACGAAGGCGGCGAATGACGGCGGCGCGCCCCGGCGCCCGGCCGCACATCGTCATCGTCGGCGGCGGCGCCGGCGGGCTGGAGCTGGCGACACGGCTCGGCGACACGCTCGGCCGGCGGCGGCGTGCCGAGGTCAGCCTGATCGACTGCGCCCATGCCCACCTCTGGAAACCGCTGCTGCACGAGATCGCCGCCGGCAGCATGGACCTCGGCCATCACGAGCTCGACTTCATGGCGCAGGCGCACTGGCATCATTTCAGCTTCCGCATCGGCGAGATGGTCGGCCTGGACCGGACCCGCCGCGAAGTGCGCCTGGCGCCGCTCCGCGACGACGGCGGCGCCGAGGTCATTGCCGCGCGCAGCGTGCCCTACGACATCCTGGTCATCGCCGTCGGCAGCCTGACCAACGATTTCGCCACGCCGGGGGTCGCCGAGTTCGCGCTCCGCCTGGACACGCCGGCGCAGGCGGTGCGCTTCCACCGCCGGCTGATCAATGCCTGCCTGCGCGCCCATGCCCAGGCCGGGCCGCGCCGTCCGGAGCAGTTGCAGATCGCCATCATCGGCGCCGGCGCGACCGGCGTGGAGCTGGCGGCGGAACTGCGCAACACCACGCGCGAGCTGGTGGTCTACGGCTTCGACCGCATCGACGCGGAGGCCGACATCAAGCTGCATGTCATCGAGGCCGGCCCGCGCATCCTGCCGGCGCTGCCCGAGCGGCTGTCGCGGGCGACGCACGAGCTGCTCGGCTCCTATGGCATCAGCGTCCACACCGATGCCCGCGTCGCCGAGGTGCTGGCCGATCGCGTGCGGCTCGCCGACGGGCGCGAGATCGCCGCCGAGCTCACCGTCTGGGCCGCCGGCGTCAAGGCGCCCGGCTTTCTCGCCGGGCTCGACGGGCTCGAGGTCAACCGCATCAACCAACTGCTCGTCCTGCCGACCCTGCAGACGACGCGCGATGCGGCGATCTTCGCGCTCGGCGACTGTGCCGCCTGTCCCTGGGTCGGCACCGGGCGCACCGTGCCGCCGCGGGCCCAGGCGGCGCACCAGCAGGCGGCGCATCTCCGCCGGCAGCTCCGCCGCCGCCTGTCGGGCGAGCCGCTCCGGCCGTTCCGCTATCGCGACTTCGGCTCGCTGGTCTCGCTCGGCGAATATTCGACCGTCGGCAACCTGATGGGCGCGCTGGTCGGCGGCAACCTGCTGGTCGAGGGCCTGTTCGCCCGGCTGATGTATCGTTCGCTCTACAAGCTGCACGAGCTGGCGCTGCACGGCTTCACCAAAGTGGCGCTGGACACGCTGGCGCGGACGATCACGCGCCGCACCGAACCGCAGGTGAAGCTGCATTGAACTCCGATGCGGCGTAATCAGCGAATCCAACTTGCCAGATCGCGCTTTGCGACTAAGCTGGCCCGGCCGCCGTTCGTGAGGTGACCATGCCCGCCCGCTTCCGCAGCACCTTGCCCCTGCTCGTCCTGGTCCTGCTCGGCGCCTGCGCCGAGAACCGCTGGCTGCCGCTCAGCGGCCAGACCATCCAGGCCGAGATGTTCGGCAAGACGGCGCTCGGCACCGACGCCGGCGGCGGCAACTGGACCATGTGGATTGCGCCCGACGGCAAGGCCGTCTTCCGCGGCAGCAACGGCAACGGCACCGAGCTCGTCGACAACGGCACCGCCAGAATCGACGGCGATTCGCTCTGCGTGCAATGGCAGAAGATGCATGCCGACGAGCCGTTCTGCCAGGTCATCTATACCGACCGCGGCCTGTCCTATCGCGCCTATTCGCCGGACCTGACGCTGAATTCGCACTTCACCCTGGTGCCCGGCAATCCCGACAAGCTTTAGGCCGCTGCCGCGCCGCGCCAGCGGGTGAGCGCCAGCACAGCGCCGCCGGCGGCGAGGCCCCAGAAGGCGCCGCCGATGCCGAAGAAGCTGATGCCCGAGGCGGTGACCAGGAAGGTGACCACCGCCGCCTCGCGGTCGGCCGGCACCGACACCGCCGCCAGCAGCGCGCCGCCGAAGGCGCCGAGAAGCGCGAGGCCCGCCACCGCCTCGATCAGCACCGGCGGCGCCGCGCCGATGAAGGCGGTGACCGGCCCGGCCAGGAGGCCGAACAGCACATAGGCGAAGCCGGCAACCACCGCCGCCCAATAGCGCCGCCCGACATCGGGGTGCGCCTCGGCCCCGGCGCAGAGCGCCGCGGTGATGGCGGCGAGATTGACCGCATGCCCGCCGAACGGCGCCGCGACGAGCGAGAAGAGGCCGGTGACACGGAAGAGCGGCCCCGGCGCCGGCCGATAGCCGTTCACCGCCAGCACCGCCATGCCGGGAATGTTCTGCGAGGCCATGGTGACCAGGAACAGCGGCAGGCCGATGCCGATCGCCGCGCCGGGCGTGAAGCGCGGCACGACGAGCTGCGGCTGCGGCGCCAGCATCGCCAGGAGCGTCGGCGGCACCGGCGTGGTCAGCGCGACCAGCACGGCGGTGACCAGGAGCGCCGCCGGCACCGCATAGAGCCGCCGCCATTTCGCCACCAGGGCCCAGGTCACCACGATGGCGAGGCCGAGCGCCGGGGTCGCCGCCACCGCACGCACCGGCGCCAGGCAGAGGCCGAGCAGCACGCCGGCCAGCATGGCATTGGCGAGCGGCGCCGGGATCGCCGCGACCCAGCGGCCGAGCGGACGCCAGAATCCGGCCAGCGCCAGCAGCAGGCCGCAGACCAGGAAGGCACCGACCGCGGCGGCGAAGCCGCCGTCGAGCGGGCCGGAACTGGCGAGCAGTGCCGCACCCGGCGTCGACCAGGCGACGCTGATCGGCAGCCGCGTGCGCAGGCTGAGCAGGATGGCGCAGAGACCCATGGCGAGCGACAGCGCGAGCAGGCCGGAGGCCGCCTCGGCTTCGCTGGCGCCGACCGCCTTCAGGCCCTGCAGCACCACGGCGAGCGAACTGGCGTAGCCGACCACCGCCGCCAGCACGCCGGCCAGCAGCGCCTGCAACGAAAACTCCCGTCCCATCGACGAACCCCGCGCGCACGAACCGCCTGTCCCTAATATGCCGGCACCGCAACCGCGCCGGTAGCCCGGGCGGGGCGAAATCGTGTAAGGACTACGATGCCGTGGAGACGCCGATGCCCCTGCCCGTGCTGCAAACCCCGCGCTTGACGCTGCGCCCGCGCACCATCGACGATCTTGACGCCTGCGTCGCCATGGACCTCGATCCGCAGGTGCACCGCTATATCTTCGCGCGCCCGCCGGAGCCGGTGGCGCAGCGCAACGCGGTCAAGGCGCGCATGACCTCGGGCGCGCCCGCGATCGGCGGCTATTGGATGGTGCTGCGCCGGGACGAGGCCGCGGCGCTCGGCTGGTGCGCGCTGTTCCCGCTGGAGAATAGCGGCCAGGTCGAGCTGGCCTACCGCTACCGGCCGGAGGCCTGGGGCCAGGGCATCGCCACCGAGGCGGCGCGCGCCGTGCTCGACTACGGCTTCGGCGTGCTGAAGCTCGATCCCATCGTCGCCGTGACGCATCCGGAGAACGAAGGCTCCAAGCGGGTGCTGGCCAAGCTCGGCTTCCGCTATCAGGGCGCCGCCACCCACTACAACCGCCGGGTCAGCACCTTCCGCCTGTTCCGCGCTTCCTATCTCGCCAAGGCCGCGGCGGGGGCGAAGGCGGCGCAGGTCGACAAGGCCGTCACGTAGCAATCGTGCTGCAGGCAGAGGCCGTCGTCGCCGCGCACCGAGGCATCGGCCGAGCCCAGGCTGTTCAGGCCGGCGAGCGCGGCCTCGAGCCAGGCCGGGTCGTTGCGGAAGTGGCGGCAGCGGCGGCAGACGGCCGGCGTCATCGCGCCAAATGCTCCCAGTGCGTGGCGAAAACCACCGCCGAGAGGATGAAGCCCAGCACCACATTGACCGCGACACCGGCGGTGAAGGCGAGGAAGGGCTTGCGCCCCGCGCGCGCCAGATCGCGGAAGCGGGTGGTCAAGCCGATGCTGAGGAAGCAGAAGATGAAGGCCCAGGTGCGCAGGTCCTTGATCGGCGCCACCAGCGCCGGGTTCACCAGCTTGCTGAAGTCGGCGTAGCTGTAGGCGCTGGTCGCCCAGGTGACCAGCAGCGAGGCGAGCAGGAAGCCGAGCACGAACTTCGGGAAGCGCCACCAGATCTGTCCGACGTCGGCCTTGCGGCCGGTCGCCGCCGCCTCCCAGCGCGTGGTGGCGACGACCGCCAGCACGAAGGCCCAGATGCCGATCCAGACGTCGCGGCCGACCACCTTCATCAGGGTGAAGGCGAAGACCGACTGGTCGGCCGTGCCGCCGATGCCGGGCACGTTGCCGGCGAGGTTGCCATAGGACTGGGCAGCGGCGAAGCCGGCGGCGTCGGCGAATTCCGATGTGCCGATCCAGGCGCCGGCGACCCCGGCCGACAGGCCGAGCAGGCGCGCCACCAGCGGCAGCACGAAGATCATGACGATGGCCCAGACGATCACCACGGTGATGGCGATCGGCGCGTCGTCCTTCTTGGCCCGCACCGCGGCGGCGACGGCGATGGCGGCGGAGACGCCGCAGACCGCGCCGCCGGCGCCCAAGGTGGCGGCGAGCCGCCGGTCGAGGCCGAGGCGAAGGCTCGCCCAATAGATCACCAGGAAGGTGACGATGGAGACGATGGAGGCCTGCAGGATGGCGACCGGCCCGGCCCAGACGATCAGGGTGAAGGGCAAGGTGGCGCCGAGCAGCACGATGCCGGTCTTGATGTAGAACTCGACGCGGAAGCCGGCATCGAGCCAGCGCGGCAGGCCGATCAGGTTGGAGATGGCGAGGCCGAGCACCAGCGCGATCAGCGGCGGTTCCAGATTGTACCTGTTGGCCTGGTCCCATTGGCCGACGGCGAAGACCGCGATCGACAGCACATAGAGCAGGACGAAGGCCGGAATGAAATCGCCGGCCTTGTGGCCGAGCGCGCGCAGCGCAAGGGAGAAGATGACCAGCCAGAAGACGAACTGGCCGACATAGCGGCCGAGGTTATCGGCGAAATGCTGGCCGAGCCCGGCGAAGGTCGACCATTTCGCCGGCGTCACCGCCAGCCATTTCAGGCTGCCGCCGTTGGCGAACAGCACATAGCCGACGATGACGATGCCGAGGCCGAGCCAGATCGCCCACCAGTCCTCCTTCAACCACAGTTCGCGCCAGCCGGCGGTGTCGGCGGCCGGTGGCGGGGTGCGGGTTTCGACGTTGCTGTTGCTCATTTCAGGCCCCCTCGTTCGCGCGCCGCCGGACCCGGGTCGGCTTCAGGCGGCAAGTCCGCCGCAAAGACCCCTCCGCGGCGCGCCCTGGCGCAGCCTGGCCTGGGCGACCGCCACGACGTTGCAGAGCGCCGCCATGCTGACCCGGTCGCGGCGCATCACCAGATGCACCAGCGGATCGGCCAAGACCTCCCGCAGGTCGGGCTCGACGCCCGCCTCGCCCCAGAGAGCTGTCTGCTGCACAACCTGCCGCCTCGCCATGGTCCACCTCCACCTGCAGCGCTGGCGCACCATCGGCGCGTCGGCATGCCGCCATCCGGGCTGTCAGAAAAAAGCCCGCCGCAGCCTGCGGCCGGGCGGGTGCCAGGCGCTTTAGCTGCATTTGTTACGCGCCCGCAAGCTGTCCACTTCAAATCGGCGCTGTGGTTCAATCTAATGAACAGTTATAGTATGTCAACTATAAAACTATTACATTGTTTTCGTGTTTATTTGGCGTCGTGCCGGCCAGCGCGGCGGCGAGCGTCGCGCATTGTGCGCGGATGTCGGGGACGGCGGTGATTTCCCAGAGCGCGCCGCGGGTCGGCGGGCCGAGCGCATAGAGCACCGGCGACGGCTGGCCGTCGGCCGCCACCACGGCGAAGTCGGCGCCGACGTCGAGGCCGAGATTGAGCGGATCGGGCCGCGCCAGGGCGCTGTCGAGCAGGCAGCGGATCAGCGGATGGTCGATGCGCCGGTAGTCGCATTCCGGGCCGGAGCAATTGACCAGCCAGTCGGCGCGCCAGATGAAGCGGTCGCTGCCGCCGCGCGGCTTCAGCGCCAGGATGATCTGCTCCTCCTCGACGATCACCGTGTCGGTGCGCGCCGCCGTGGTGACCAGCCGCCCGGCGCGGCTGAGCTTGGCGAGCTGGTTGGCGTTGTCGGGCGCCATGCGATGGCGATGCACGTCCCAATAGGGCCGCAGATGGCGCAGGAAGCGGCGCCGCTCGGCGAGCGGCAGCACGCGCCAGAGGTCCTGCACCAGCGGTCGGATGGCGTCGAGCACGCTACGCCAATCGTAGCCCGCCGCCGCGCCGCGCTGCACCTCGCGCCGCACCAGGCGGAGCTGCTGCAGCACGCTCGCCGGCAGGCGGCGGCGATCGAAGAACACCGGATAGGTCCGCGTCTGCTGATGCACCGCCGGCGTCAGGCCGCGCTGCGAAAAGGCGCGCAACGGCGCGCGATGGCCGCGCGACACCAGGTCGATCGCCACGTCGACCATGGTCAGGCCGGTGCCGACCAGCACCACCGCGTCGTCGGGCCCGATGCGGGCGAAGGCGGTATCGTCCCAGGGATCGGCGATGAAGCGCGGCGAGGCATTGAGCAGCGCCGCCGGCTCGAACGGCGCGACGCGCGGGAAATTGCCGACGCAGAGCACCGCCTGGTCGACGGCCATGGCCGGCCCGTCGGCGCAGTCGAGCCTGAGGCCGTCGCCCTCGCGGCGCAGGCCGACGACGTCGCTGGCCAGCCGATGCAGCGCGGCGCCGTGGCGGCTCTCCCCGCTCGCCTCGCGCAGCACGTCGGCGAGATAGGCGCCGTAGGTGGCGCGCGAGACGAAGGCGTGCCCGGTCGGCGGCACGCTCAGGCTGTAGCCGAGCGCGTCGTCGTCGGCCCAGAGCCAGCGGATGAAATGCTGCGGATCGTCGTTGAAGGCGCTCATGTTGGCGACGCGCGCGTTCAGCAGGTGCTGCGGATTGCGCGTCGAATAGGCGAGGCCGCGGCCGAAGGCGCCGGCGCGGTCGAACAGGAAGATGTCGGCCGGCGCCCTGAGCTCGTGCAGGAGATGCACCGCCAGCATGGTGCCGCTGAAGCCGGCGCCGACGATGCCGATCCGCCGCCGCGCCGGCCCGGCTTGAGGCCGTTTCCGCATGGCTGCCTCCGCTCCGCTGCCTACGCCGGCCCAAGATAGTGAGCGGCGGCGCGGCAAACAAATTAATGTCGCTCGAGCCGGCTGTTACTTTTTTAAAGCGCAAGTTGGCGCTGTGGAATTGCCGCGGCTGCGGCGCGCCGGCCGGAAGTCTTTGATTACATCAGCTTCGGCAAGACCTTGTCGGTCAGGATGGCGAAGCTCTGCTGGCTCAGCGGGGCGCAGAGCAGATAGTTGAGCTGCGCCGTCTCCTCCAGGCCCAGGATCTGCTCGACGACGGCCTCGGCGGTGCCGTGGATGATCACATCCTTGACGTAATGCTCGACCGGATCGATGCCGCCGAAGCTGCGCTGCTCGACCCGAACCGCCTGGTGCTGCGGCCCGATATAGGCGCCGACCATCCAGCCGGCGCCGCGGCGCGCCACCTCGGCGGCGCGTTCGCTCGTGTCGGCGAGGGCGATGAGCCGCGCCATGGGAATCGCGCGTCCCGCCGCGTCGAAACCGGCCGCGGCCATGCGCTCGCCGTAGTGCCGCCGCTTGGCGGCGAGCTCGGCATGGGTCGAATGCGGATCCATCAGGATGGAGAAGCCGCGGCCCGCCGCCCAGTCGATGGCCGCTTCCGAGGTCGCCGCCATCCACACCGGCGGATGCGGCTTCTGCTGCGGTTTCGGTAGCACCTCGACCGCCTCGCAGGAGAAGTGCCGGCCGGCGTAGCTGACCCGCTCCTCGGCCCAGGCGCTGAGCACGATGTCGACCGTCTCGTGAAAGCGCGACGTGCTCTCCTCCGGCGGCACGCCGAAGGCGGCGAACTCGCCGCGCGAGAAGCCGCGGCCGGCGCCCCAGTTGACCCGGCCGCCGGACAGCACGTCGAGCAGCGCCACCTCCTCGGCCAGGCGCAGCGGATGGTAGAACGGCGCCAGCGACACGGCGGTGCCGATGCGCAGCCGCTTCGTGCGCGCCGCCGCCATGGTGCCCATCATGTGCACCGAGGGACAGACGGAAAAACTGGAGAAGTGATGCTCTGCCAGCCAGACCGCATCGTATCCCGCCTGGTCCATGATGACGAAGCGTTCCAACGCCGTCTCATAGACCGAATTCAGTGGCACCGACCGGTCGCGCCAGCCGAAGAATTGCAGGATACCGACCTTCATTGTTCCCCCAAGCGGCGTTCGGGCCGATTCAAGCCATGCCGTGCGCGCGAGAATAGCGGCTGGCAGGCCATGGTTGCCAACCCGCAAGTGCCGCGGCGGCGGAACGAAACACGTCGACCTTCAGCGGATAACATGCCGCGACGTCATCCGAGTGGCTGGCGCCGCAGTCGCCGCCAGGACAGGCGGACAAGGCGGCGAGCAAGTCGATCTCGGCGAAGAACTCGATGAAGTCGCCAGGGCGGACGGGACTGGCCTTCATGAAATACTGGTGGGTGTCGCGCCGGTAGCCGGTGCACATGAAGACGTTCATCACGTCGTGCACGTGTGCCTCGGCGTCCGCCAGCGTCATGCCACGCTCGGCGGCCAGCGCTCGCGTGAGATTGGAATGGCAGCAGTGGTGGTATTCGCTGCCCTTCAGCAGCAGATTGGTATAGGGATCGCAGCGCGTGCCGATCACGTCGTGCACGCCGGCGCCGTCCTGGTCCCAGCCATACCAGTCCAGCGTGTCATGTGTGATCGTCGCCAAGGGACGAAGCTGCGGCAGTGTACTCCACAGCCGGTCACCGGTGCTGAGATGCGTCGCGTGCAGCGCGCGCGTCTTGCCGCTGTAGAAATGCTCCGACAGATCATGCGCATTCCACAGGTTGAGGTCGCCTACCTGAGCACCCTCGATGCTGACGATGCGGAAGACATGTCCGGCCGGCACGCTGAACACGCGGGCCTCACGCGGTGGAATCGTGAGTTCCGCGACCTTCGCCAGATCGGAGCGCGCGGCCTGGTAGAACGCGACGTCGAACGGCGGCAGCCGGTCTACGGCATAGACGGTGACGGGAGGCGCCGCCCGCCGTTGCGCCGCATCAGGCGGTGGCGTGGTGCGTGTTGGCGCTGGCATGTCGATGCCTCAATAATGCGTCGTCCAGGTACTGTTCAGCGCTGCCTCGATGCGCCGGTGGCGCGCCTTGATGACATCGGCAGGCACCGCGCTGACGAAGGCATAGAACGTCTTCGTACGGATCGCGTCCACCACGCGTTCTCCCACCTGCTTCGGATCGAGGCCGGTGGTGGCGAGGCGTTGCGCCAGCGTTGCCTCATCCGTCGCGCGGATCTGCGGCCCGCCCATATGGTCCGGCCGATTGCGCGCGCCGCGTGCAATGTTGGTAGCGATCGGCCCAGGACACAGTACGGAGACACCGACCGGCGTGCCTTCCAACTCGATCTCCAGCGCCTCGGACAACGAAACGACCGCGAATTTCGTCATCGAATACGGCCCCTGGTTCGTGCCACGCCGATTCTGAAACCCGGCAACCGAGCCGGTGTTGACGACATGGCCCTCCTCGCCGTGTTTCAGAATGGCCGGCACGAAATGGCGAATGCCGTGGATCACGCCCCACAGGTTGACGCCGATCACAAACTCCCAGTCGCCGCGCGGCACATCGAGCAGGCGCGTGCCGTGCATCGGTACGCCGGCGTTGTTGCAGGCGATATGCAGCTTGCCGAAATTGCGTTCGCATGCCGCGAGCGCATCCAGCACCGATTGCTCCTGCGTCACGTCGATGCGCACCGGCATGACGCGCTTGTTGGTGCCGGAGAGGCCATGCGCGGCTTGCTCGACCGCGTCCTTTTGGATGTCGGCCATCACGACATTGGCGCCGGCCTCGGCGAGCGCGGTTGCGATCGCGAGGCCGATGCCGGACGCTGCTCCGGTGACGATGGCGGTCTTGCCGGAAATATCCATGGTGAACGCCTTTGCTCAGGGTGCGATCAAACGATACACCTTCGCCGCGGTGCCGCTGTACAGCGCCTTCTTCTCGGTTGCCGACGCGCCTGACGTGATGTGCTTGAACGCGTTCCACAGCTCGGTGTAGCCGCAGGACTGCTTGTCGGGCGGGAAGTTGCTCTCGAACATGCAGCGATCGACGCCAAATGCCGCGATGCAATGCTCGATATAGGGCCGCCACGCCGCCGCAAGATCTTCGGACGAAGGCGGCAGGTCGCGCTCATGGAAATCGAATCCGACCGACACCATGCCGAGCCCGCCCAGCTTGCAGTACACGTTGGGGCATTTGCCAATATCGATGATGTTCTTGCGCCATTCGGCAAGAACCTCCTCGCGGCGGTTGTTGTATGGCCCGACGCCGAGGACGCCGCCGACATGGTTCAGGATGAACGTCGTGCCCGGGAACGCCCGCATCATGTCGAGCGCGTCCGGAAGCTGCGGGTGGTACTGCCAGGACTCGAAGCTCAAGCCCAACGGTGCGAGCTGGGCCAGTCCCTCGCGGAATTTCGGGTCGGCCACCTGGTGCAGCGGCACCTGGCGCGAGGCATATTTGTACACCGCCTCATGCGTGTCCCACGCGACGCCGTGACGCAGCCCACGCAGACGCCCGCCGGCGCCGGCTATCTCGGCTTCCAGCAATTCGCGCACCTGCGCACCGACCTTGAGATCGCCGCCGCCGACGATGCCTTCGGCGACGCGGCAAGCACCGTAGCCGCCGGAGGCGCTCATCGCCGCGATGCCGGTGACGAACTCGACCTCGCCCAACGCGGCCATCTCGCGTGGGCCGTCCTGGCGATACATGGCACGGCATTCAAGGAACACCGTCGAGACGATGTTGTGCCCGCCGCCGAGATCGTCGAGCAATTCCGGCAGCAGGTAATGCCCGCGGTGCGGCGTATGCCAGAAATGGTGATGCGGATCGATGATCGGCAGCTCGGGCTCCAGTGCCGCTTCCCTGGGCCGCTTCGTCAGCCATGTTTTCAGGGCGGCATCGTCGCGATGGACGCCACCGCGATATTCGCCCTTTGATTCGCCGAATTGCGCCATTTGTCGTTTCCTCCGTTGCGCGTCAGCAGTTCATGCGACCGGTTGGCAGTCGACCGGCGTTCAGCAGTTCATGCAACCGGGTCCAGCACGACCACGGGGATCTCGCGCTCGGTCTTGTTCTGGTAGTCGGCATAGGGCGGCCAGAACTCCAGCGACTTTTGCCACAGCCGCGCCCGTTCCTCGCCGGTTGCGGTCCGGGCCCGCGCATGCAGCTTCTTCGTGCCAACCTGCACTTCCACGTCCGGGTTGGCGAGGATGTTGCGATACCAGCCCGGATGCTCCGGCGCGCCGCCCTTCGAGGCGATAACGAGATAGCTGTTGCCGATCTCGCCATAGAACAGGGGGAAAATGAACCTTTCGCCCGACTTGCGGCCAGTGGTGGTCAACAGCAGCGACGGCACCGTGATCTCCGGTCGTCCCGGCTGCGTCATCTTGTACATATGTCCGTCGGTGCCGCCGCTGGACAGATAGCGGTTCGCATGTTCCACCATCCAGCCTGGCAGGTTGGGCGCGAGTTTCGCATCGGACATGGTTCCGGTCTCCTTCTGTACCAGCGCAGCATAGCACGGGCGCCGTGGCGGCACAGGACCGCGCGCCTCGCGCAATCGACACCGGCGCCGGACTTCATTAAGACGCCATGGCCCGGACAGCGGGTGAGGGCGACAACGCTACGACCGGTAGGGGAGAACACCATGGCTTATGAAGGCATGATCGCGGAAACGATCTCCATCAACGGCAACAACAACGAACCCATCTCCGCCTATGTTGCGCGGCCATTGGGGGCCGGACCGCACCCCGGCATGGTGCTGATCCATCATATGCCCGGCTGGGACGAGTGGTACCGTGAGGCCACCCGCCGGTTCGCGCATCACGGCTACGCGACCATCAGCCACAACCTGTACCACCGTTTTGGCGAGGGCAAGTCCGACGACGTGGCTGCCAAGGCGCGCGCCGAGGGCGGCGTGGCGGATGCGCAGATGGTCGGCGATACCGATGGCGCGGTGCGGTGGTTGCGCGCGCAGCCTTGGCTGAACGGCAAGGTCGGCTTGTTCGGCACTTGCTCGGGCGGCCGGCAGACCTTCATCTATGCGTGCACGAAAAAGAACATCGATGCCGCCTGCGAATTGTGGGGTGGGCGCGTGGTGATGGGCAAGGAAGAGCTGAACCCGAAGAATCCGGTCGCGCCGATCGACCTCACCAAGGACCTGTCCTGCCCATTGCTCGGCTTGTTCGGCAACGAGGACCGCGCGCCGACGCCGGAGCAAGTGGACCAGCACGAGGCGGAGCTGAAGAAGCACGGCAAGAACTACGAGTTCCATCGTTACGACGGCGCCGGGCACGGCTTCTTCTATTACGACCGCCCGGCCTATCGCATCGAGCAAGCGCTCGATGGTTGGAAGAAGGTGTGGGCGTTCCTGGAAAAGCACCTGGCGGCGTAACGGCCGACATGTGCACCTCGATCGTCGAGATCGTCGGCGCCAGCGGCATGGGCAAGGGCAGTGACGGGTGGTTCGATCTGACCCACTCGGTGGTGTCCTACGACCACCCGCACCATGCCTTGCTGGAGGAGGCGATCACCATCGATTTCGTCAACTCGACTATGGGGCCGGGGACGCGCGTCGCGGTGGAACTGACGCTGGAAGCCGCCAAGGCGCTGAGCGATGCACTCGCCAAGGCGATCGCTGCGGCGGAGATCGAGGAAAGCGGGCGGCGGCGGGGCACATGAGTGCCCCGCCATCGCGTCAGCTATGTTCGGGCCGGCGGATCAGGCCTTCGTAGCGGACGCTGAGGGCGACAGAATCGAGCTGCGCCACGATCTCCAGGATCAGCGTGACCATGCCGACGAGCGCGGCACCGGTAAATGCGTCCGGCAGGCCGAAGCGGCCGATCAGCAGTTCGAGTGGAACGCATAGCGCGAGAATGTAGCCGGCACCCGGCAGTACCAGGCGGGTGCGCACGCGGCCGATGTAGTCCGCCGTCTGCAGGCCTGGCCGCACGCCTGGAATGAATTGGCCGCCTTTCCGCAATCGGTCCGCAATTTCGCTGCCGTCGATCTGCTTCGCGGCAACGGTAAAAGACAATATGATGACAGCAGCCGCGTACAGCAGCAGGTACAGAGGCTGGCCGCGCGCCAGCGGCCCGGTGACGAAGGCACGCACAGCCGGGAATGCCGTGAGCAAGCCGGTCAGCGTGGCAGGCGTCAGCAGGATGGACGTTGCGCTGAGCGACGGACTCATGCCGGCGGGATTTGCCCTGAGCGGCAGGCCCGGACGAGGCACATCGAACAGGCGGCGGCCCACCTGGCGCTTTGCCATATCGATCGGGATTCGGCGCCGGGCTTGCTCGAAGAACACGATCAGCGCGACCGCGAGCACCATGCCCGGCAACAGGCACCAAACAGCATAAAGCGGCCAGCCAACGGGCCGGCCGAAACCGGAGAGCGACGCGATGGCACCCGGTAGTGTAACGAAGAGGCCGGATGTGCCCACCAGCACAACGCCCGGACCGAAGCCATGCTGGTCGATCAAGCGGGCCATCCAGCTCAGCAGCAACGTGCCGGCGACCAGCGTCAGCGCGCAGGTCACGCGGAACCAGCCGCCGGGATGCGCCACCGCCGGGCCAAATTCGTTGCTGGCGCCTTCAAGTCCGATCGCAACGCTGTAGGAAGAGACCAGTGCCAGTACGGCCGCCAAATACATCACATAGCGATCGAGCTGTTGCTGGCCGAGCAAGCCCAGGTCCTTGATGCGCGCCAGAAATGGGATGACGGGCGTTGCCGACCTGATCAGGCCCACCGCGGTGAGGTACGGCGTGATCCCCAGCGTGAACAAGGAAAAGCGGCGGACCGCACCGCCAGTGAACGCATCCTGCAATCCGAGTGCGTCCTGGCGATGCTCGTCCAGCAGCGCGTGCATGAAGCCGGCATTGACGCCTGGGACCGGGATGTAGGTGCCAAGCCGATAACACAGCAAGACAATGAGCGTGAGCCATACCCCTTGGCGCAAGATCGCCGATTTCGACCAGACGCCGGCGCGCAGCACGGCGATGAACTCTTCCGCATCCGACGCCATGATGCTGTCCTCGCAAGCTCCCGATACAGCACGTTGCGGAACAGCATCCGTCCGATCGTGGCGACATGCAAGCGAGTGCTCAGGGCGATCGGGTGAACGAGCGTGGACTTGCGGCAGAGCGCACGCTGCGTTGGGTCGGGAAGGCATGGCGGCCGATAGCGCGGGCAACTCCGCGAGGCAGACTCCCGGCGCATCTGTGGTGAAATACCAAGGAAAGCAGGCCGCGCGGCGCCGACGCCGCGTTGGGGGTAACAAGGCAGGCAAGCCAAACAGGACCGCGAAACGGTCCCGCAACCCGCCACCGGTTAGAAAGACCCAGGCATCGGTCGGCCGGAGTTCGGCAGGAGCATGGCGGGAACCCGCGTTTTGGCGAGAGTCCGAGCATTCGGCGAATGGCAACCACGCGACACCAAATCGGTGGTACTCTGCGCCGCGCTCGCCGTCATCTGCGGCACCCTGTTGGTAACCTATGTCGAGAAGATCCTGGTCGGCTACCACGCCGGATCGACCAAGGCGTTCGGCGACTTCTTCGCCCTGTGGTCGTACGGCAGGATCGCCGCCACCCATCCAGCCTCCGACCTCTACGACATGCACTTGCTCCACACCCTGCAGGTCGCGCTTGGCATGCCGGCGGCGGAGCAAAATCCGTTTCCCTACCCGCCCACCGCCATCCTGCTGTTTCTGCCCTTCAGCCGCATCCCCGTTCCGGTCGGTTATCTGATCTGGATTGGCGGAACCTTCGCGTTGTTCCTCTGGGCCGTTCTGGCAACCTGCTGGCGATCGCCGGCCATTGTCCTGCCATTGCTCATGGCGCCGACCACCACGCTGACCATGTCCGGCGGCCAGAGCGGGTTCCTGAGCGGCGCACTGCTGATCGGCGGCATGCGGCTCGCGGCATCGCGTCCCGTCCTGAGTGGCATCCTGCTGGGTTGCCTCAGCTATAAGCCGCAATTGGCCTTGCTGGTCCCGGTCGCGCTGGTGGCCGCCGGGCTGTGGCGCTGCCTCGCCATCGCGTGCGTGACCGCGATCGGCCTCGCGGTCGCCGCCACGATATTGCTCGGCTGGCAGGTGTGGCCGGCATGGCTCGCCATGCTGCCGGCCTACGCCCAGATGTTCGACGCCAAGCATGATCTGCTGAAGCTCATGCCGACGGTCGAGGCCAGTCTCCGCATCCTCGGCTTCGCGCCGACGACCGCACAGTTCGGCCAGGCCGCGGCGGCGTTGGCCGTGGCGACCGTCACCTGGCGCAGTTTCCGGCATGGTCCGGCGCGGGGCGCCGTCGCGGCCCTGCTGGTGGGCACCTTCCTCAGCACGCCGCACGCCCTGATCTATGACACGCCAATGATCGCCGGCGCATTGGTATTGCTCGTCGCCCCGCGCTGGCAGGCCCGCGTGGGCTTCAGCCTGGCCGAGGTTGTCGTCCTCACACTGGCGGTGTTGTTTCCGCTCCTGATGGCATGCCGTGTCTTCACTTTGCCGGTCAGCACACCGATTCTGTTGGCGCTACTGGTCGTTATCCTCGCGGATGGGGCGCGCCTCGGTCGTCCCCGCTCCGAGCGGAGCCTCGCCGAGGGCGGCAGCGCACGCTTCGCCACTCCGGCGATCAGTGGCTCTCAGGGCCGCGGGCCGGCCATCCCCATGTCGCGAACGACGGGATGACGGCGATGCTTGCCGCGCCAATCGCTTGACCGAAGCGGGACCATCTCCCAATACTCGCCACCATGGTACACGTGCATCGGCACACGCGAATTATCTGCCCGGCGGCTCGCCAGTAGCCCCGGGATCATCCGATCGCACGCTTCCTCCAGTCGCGGCGCAGGCCGCATGGACCCGCCATGAACGATGCACCAACCAACACCGAAGCCGACTATCGCGACACTGTCTTCCTGCCGCAGACCAGCTTCCCGATGCGCGGCGACCTGCCGAAGAAGGAGCCGCAGATCCTTGCGCGCTGGGACGCGCAGGGCCTCTGGAGCAAGCTGCGCGCCGCCTCGCGCGGCCGGCCCATGTTCATCCTGCACGACGGGCCGCCCTATGCGAACGGCAACATCCATATCGGCACGGCGCTGAACAAGATCCACAAGGACTTCGTCAACCGCACCCGCCAGATGGCGGGTTACGACGCCAACTACATCCCCGGCTGGGATTGCCACGGCCTGCCGATCGAGTGGCAGGTGGAGGAGAAATATCGCAAGGCCGGCAAGGACAAGGACGCGGTGCCGGTGCTGGATTTCCGCGCGGAGTGCCGCGAGGCTGCCACGCATTGGATGGGGGTGCAGGCGCACGAGTTCCGCCGGCTCGGGGTCGAGGGGGATTTCGCCGCCCGCTACGCCACCATGGACCAGGCGTCGGAAGCGGCGATCGCCGGGGAGATCTGCAAGTTCCTGCTGAACGGCGCGCTGTATCGCGGCCTGCGCCCGGTGATGTGGTCGCCGGTGGAAAAGACCGCGCTGGCCGAGGCCGAGATCGAATACCACGACCATACCAGCACCACGATCTGGGTGCGCTTCCCGGTGACCGAGGCGCCACTGCCGGAATTGCACGGCGCATCGGTGGTGATCTGGACCACGACGCCCTGGACCATGCCCGGCAACCGCGCCGTCGCCGCCGGCGAGACCATCGACTATGCCCTGCTGCACGTTGACGCCGTTGCCGAAGGCTCCCGCGCGCATGCGGGCGAAAAATTGCTGGTGGCGCTGGAGCTGCTGCCGCAGTTCTGCCAGGACACCGGCATCGCCACCCACCACGTGCTGCACGTCTTCAAGGGCGCGGCGCTGGCGGGCGTGGTGTGCGCGCATCCGCTGCGCGGACACGGCTTCGATCACGACGTGCCGCTGTTGTTCGGCGATTTCGTTACCACCGAGGCCGGCACCGGGATCGTGCACATCGCCCCCGGCCATGGCGAGGAAGACTTCGACCTCGGCCGCAAACACGGGCTGGCAGTGCCAGAAACCGTTGACGGTGACGGCACTTTCAATCGGCGTGTGCCATTGTTTGCCGGCGTGCACGTCTACAAGGCGTCCGATCCGGTCTGCGCTGCGCTGGACGAGGCCGGCGGACTGCTGGCCCGTGGCAAGCTGGTGCATTCCTATCCGCATTCCTGGCGATCCAAGGCGCCGCTGATCTTCCGTGCGACACCACAATGGTTCATCCGCCTGGATGGGCCGGAGCAAATCCGGGCGCACGCGTTGGCGGCGATCGATGCGACCCATTTCGTGCCCGACCAGGGGCGCAACCGCATTGGCTCCATGGTCGCGGGCAGGCCGGACTGGTGCATCAGCCGCCAGCGCGCCTGGGGCGTGCCGATCACGGTGTTTGTCGACAAGCGCACCGGCGAACCGTTGCGCGATCAGGCGGTGGTGGACCGCATCGTCGCAGCCTTCACCGCCGAGGGCGCGGATGCCTGGTATGCCTCGCCCGCCTCGCGCTTCCTCGGCGACGATCGCGATCCCGACCACTACGAGCAAGTGATGGATATCGTGGATGTGTGGTTCGAGTCCGGCTCGACCCATGCCTTCGTGCTGGAAGGTCGCGGCCTGCCGTGGCCCGCGGATCTGTACCTGGAAGGCTCCGACCAGCATCGCGGCTGGTTCCAGTCCTCGCTGCTGGAAGCGGTGGGCACGCACGGCCGCGCGCCGTTCAAGGCGGTGCTGACCGACGGCTTCGTGCTGGATGAGCATGGCCGCAAGATGTCGAAGTCGCTCGGCAACGTCGTCGCGCCGGAACAAGTGGCGAAGCAGTACGGCGTCGACATCCTGCGGCTGTGGGTCATGATGTCGGACACCAGCGAGGACCTGCGCATCGGCGCCGATATCCTGAAGCAGACGGCGGAACTGTATCGCCGCTTGCGCAATACGCTGCGCTGGGTGCTGGGGAGTCTGGCGGGGTTCGACGACGCGGAACGCGTGCCGGTGGCAGACATGCCGGAGCTGGAGCGCTGGGTGCTGCATCGCCTGAGCATGCTCGATGCGCGCATCCGCGGCGCGGTAGCGGATTATGATTGGACCGGCGTGTATCCCGAGCTGCACAATTTCTGCGCCGCCGACCTGAGCGCGTTCTATTTCGATGTCCGCAAGGACGCGCTGTATTGCGACCGCCCCGACTCATTGCGTCGCCGTGCGGCCCGCACCGTGCTGGACCACCTGCATCGTTGCCTGACCACATGGCTGGCGCCGGTACTGTGCTTCACCGCCGAGGAAGCCTGGGCCGCGCGTTTCGGCGACGGCGAGAGCGTGCACCAGCAAGTGTTCCCGACGCCGCCCGAGGCGTGGCGCGATGACGCGCTGGCGGCGAAATGGGAGCGGATTCGCGAGATCCGCCGAGACATCACCGCGGAACTCGAAATCAAGCGAAAGGATGGCGAGATCGGCTCATCGCTGCAAGCCGCGGTTGGACTGACATTGCCGGCGGACGACGCCGCGCTGCTGACCGACGCCGCGTGGGCGGAGATCTCCATCGTGTCATTGCTGACGATCGATCCGGTGCCAGCGGGAGCGGATGACGATCCGGCGCAGGCGGGAGCCGAGGACAAGACCGCCGGGCCGAGTGCCGTGCGGGTTACGCCCGCGCCCGGGACCAAGTGCGCGCGCTGCTGGCGCGTATTGGAGGAAGTCGGCAGGCAGCCGGGCCATCCGTCGCTCTGCGCGCGCTGTGCCAACGCGGTGGAGTCCGGACTGGTCTGCCGCTCGGAGAAATCGTTGCGGTGACGGCCAAAGGAACCTAAGGCGGCCATCACCAGCTCGAGGCCTTTTCTGGCGCGGCGGCTCGATCGCTCGATTTGTCAACGCTTTGGTAATTCTCACCGCCCACAGTCATGTGGCGCGGCGAGGCATTACCAATGCAGCAAGAAACTGTGCCGCTTGACCGGGCGGCAGAGCGCATCATCGGGTCTGCCTTCAGAATGATGAACACGCTCGGCGCCGGCTTTCTGGAGAAGGTATACGAGCGCGCCCTGAGCCACGAGTTACGAAAGTCCGGTCCGCAAGTTTGCCAGCAGCAGGCGGTGACGGTCGGCTGCGATGGCGTGAGTGTTGGCGAATATACGGCCGACCTGGTCGGGCAAAATGCTGCTGTCGTTGAACTTAAGGCGGTCAAGGCGTTGGATTCTGTAGATACCGTGCAACGCATCAATCATCTGAAGGCAACCGGCATGCCTGCGTGCCGATTGATCAATCTCGGTAAACCCCGCCTTGAAATCGGCAGATTTGCCAACTGAACATTCACGCAGCGCGAGCCTATCGGTGTGCATCTGTGGTTCCAAAAGCGAGTCTGCGAAGGTCCCGGACCGCTCGCAGGCAGCAATGGAACCACAGATGCACACCGATGCGCACGAATGGGACACGGGAACAGGCAAACGCGCGGGCCCTCTGTTTTAGCCTGGCTTCAATCTACGTTTCGCTGGTTTTGGCTTCAATCTTTGTTCGCCTGCCCCGCCGTCCCTACGCCATCGCAGCGCGTCGTCGCGCGGCACGGCGGCGGGCCGGGCCGAGCACGAACAATGCCCCCAGCACCACGACGAAGTTCATTGCGGCGGCCACCAGGAACACCGCCTGCCAGCCGCCGCTGTCCGCCCGCAGCACGTTCGCCAGCGGCACCAGCCACGCCGACATGCCTTTCGCGGTGTAGAGCAACATGGCGTTGGTGGTGGCGAAGCCGGGGCCGAACAAATCGGTGCAGGTGGCGGGGAAGAGGCTGAAAATCTCGCCCCAGGTGAAGAAGATCAGCCCGGCGCAGATTACGAACGTCCACGGCCCGTGGCCGAAATAGCCAAGCAGCAAATAGGCGCAGCCACCGAGGGCGAAGGCAATTGCCATGGTGGATTCGCGCCCGATATGGTCGGACACCCAGCCGAAGAACGGCCGGGCGGCACCATTCATGACGTTGTCGACCACCAGCGCCACCGCCAGCGCGCTGCCGCCGAACAACAGCGCCTGTGACGAAAGGCCGAAGTCCCTGGCGATGGGCGCGATCTGTGCGGTGGCCATCAGGCCGCTCGCGGCGATCATCACGAACATCACGTAAAGCACCCAGAATGCCGGCGTGCGCAGCATCTGTGCGGGCGAGATACTGATTGCCGTCTGCGGCACCTTGGCGGGTGCAACCTGCGGCATCTCGCCAGGCATCGGTGCGCGCATGATCGGCGCGATCAGCAGCAGGATCGCGCCCTGCCCCAGACCGAACCAGAAGAACGCGCTGCTGTAGCCGGCACTGCCGATCAGCAGACGGATCGGGATCACCGTCAGCGCCGCGCCGGCGCCGAACCCGCCGGCGGTGATGCCGACCGCAAGGCCACGGCGATCGGGGAACCATTTCACCGCGTTGCCGACGCAGGTGGCGTAGATCGCGCCGGCACCAGTGCCGGACAGCGCCGCGCCGGCATAGAGCGCGCCGAGCGAACTCGCATAGGAATCGATCACCCAGGCAATTGCCACCATCACCGCGCCGAACCCCACCATGACGGGCGGGCCGCGCCGCGGTCCGAGCGCATCGACCAACCAGCCTTCGATTGGCGTCAGCCAGGTCTCGGTGGCGATAAAGATCGAGAAGGCGACCTGGATTCCGGCAATGCTCCAGCCATGCGTCTGGTGCATCGGGTTGACGAACAACGTCCAGGCGTATTGCAGGTTGGCGATCAGGATCATGCAGACCAGGCCAAGCCAGAGCTGCGACCAGCGGTCCGCCTTCAGCATCCCAGAGTCCGATACCATGGCGTAGCCTCCCGGATTATTATGCAATCGCAGATTGTCATACAACGCGACTGACGAAAAGGGCCTGGTCTGCCGCTGTATTGACAATCAGCAGAATGGCCACACTTCGTTTGTGCACCGCAATGCGACCTCCGGTTGGTGAGGTGCAACACGGTCCCGGGGTTGCGAGCTGCAAAGCGGCCCTGGATTTGTGACCTGCAGCATCGCCCCGGTTTGTGAGGCCCAATGCCGCCCCTGTTGGTGAGGCCCAATGCGGGCCTCGGTTATGAGGCCCAACACGACATCACGTGTGCGCGGCACAACAGGATACCACGAGTGTGCGTCGCAGAACGCCTCCGTTGGTGCGGCGCAGTACTTCCTGGGCGCGCCTTGTTGGCTAGGCCGGCGCGAAGACCCCCTCGGGCAGAGTCTCCGTCGTGGGCGTCGGCGCGACGCGCGGCGCAGCGAACATCGCGTCGCGTTGCAGCACCGGCAGCACCTTGTCGGCGAACAACCGCATGGCGCACTCAGCTTCCTCATGAGGCATGCCGCCGTAGGAGAACTCCGCGATCAGGTGGTCGAGGCCGGTCAGCCGGTGCAGCTCAGCAATCTTCTCGATGCAATCGTCCGGCGTGCCGACAACCTGGATGCTGACATAGAATTCGGTCGCCTTCGCCTGGCGCGCGGGTTCCTTCATCTTGGCATAGGTCTGCCCGATCTTCTCGTAAGACTCGTAGCCTTTGACGCTGGCAAGGTGGCCGTCGGAGAAATGGTAGTGCGTGTCGATCGAATCCCACTTCTTCCCCAGCCATTGCACCGCGCGTTCCTGTGCCTCGGCACGGGATTCGGCGCAGGAGACGTTGGTCAGGATCATTGGCGGACGCGGGGTAAAACCTTCGTGTGCGGCGACCTCGCGGTAGCGGAGGATATCGGCGGCGGCCTTCGGCCACTCGTTCTGCATGATCACCAGCATGGAGAAGCCCAGCTTCGCCATCACATCGACCGAATCCGGGCTGACGGCGGTGCCGTAGAACCGGCGTTCGGGATGCGAGATCGGTCGCGGACGGATCGCAGTGCGCGGGATTTGGTAGTATTCGCCCTGATATTCGAAGGTCTCGTTCGCCAGCGCCTGATGGATGATGCGCGCGGCCTCGATGAAGCGCGGGCGGGCCTCGCCCATCGGGATGCGGAAGCCTTCGTATTCGACGCTGGCGGCGCCGCGGCCGAAACCGAACAAACAACGTCCGCCGCACATGATGTCGAGAAGCGCGATTTGCTCGGCTACGCGGATGGGGTCGTGCCAGGGCAGTACGATCACCGCGGTGCCGAGCTGGATGCGCCGCGTGCGGCCGGCATAGTACGTCAGCAACTGCAGTGGCGCCGGCGACATGGCATAGCCGGTAAAATGATGCTCCAGCGCGAACAGGGAATCGAAGCCGAGCGGCTCGACGAGGTCACCCATGGCCATATGTTCGTGCACCACGGCAGCGTCCGGGCGCCCTGCCTGGCACAGCATGTTAAGCGCCATCCCGACTTTCATGGCGGGGGTCCTCCATCGTTACCCTTTGGTGGGTGACGGTACTGCCGGGTATAGCGGCGGTCAATCGAGCGAGATGCCGCCTGCCACGATTGGAGGAAGCCGGCGTCATCACCGGCTACGTCGTGCCCCTGGATCCCGCCGCACTGGGTTATCCAGTTTGCGCCTTCGTGCGAGTGCGTCCGGGCCCGGGACAGCTTTCAAAGGTGGCCAAACTGGCGAAAAACCTGCCGCAGGTCGTGGAGTGCCATCGCGTCACTGGCGAGGATCGCTTCGTGCTCAAGGTGTATCTGCCGTCCCTCGACCGGCCAGATGCAGTGCTTGACCAGTTCGTGGCGCATGGTCTGACCACAGCGAGCATCGTGCAAAGCACGCCGGTCCCACGACGCGGTCTGTCGATGCCGGGCGTTGACCAGGCATCGAGGCCGGCGGTGTCGCGCATGACGCGAGGCTGGCGCGCGGTGCGAGGGCAGCGGGCGGCTGTCCCCTTGCTGCGGCAAGGCAACGGGCTCAATCGCCCGCGACAACGGCCTCCGTGCGCAGCACCGCAATATCGTCATTGCTCATGTCCAACCACGATTGCAGCACCGCCGCGGTATGCTGCCCCAGTACCGGCGACGTGATCAGCGTCGGCGGCTTGCCATCGATGCGAACCGGCCAGGCGGGCATCTTGAAATCGCCGTGCGTGGGATGGTGGATGGTCTGCATGATGCCGCGTTGCTCGAACGTGGCATCGTTTTGCAACTCCATCGTGTCCAGCACCGCACCCGCCGGAATACCGGCATTGCCGACGGCGTTCATCGCCTCGTGCTTGGTGTGCTGGCGCGTCCAGGCGGCGATGATGGCATCCACCTCTGCCTCGCGTTCAACGCGATCCGCCGGTGTGGCGTAGCGCGGATCGCGGAGCAAGTCCTCGCGGCCGACCAGCTTCAGCAGTCGGTCCCAATGCTCCGGGTTGGCGCGGCTGGTCATGATGTAGACGTAGTCGTTCGGCCCGCCGGGCAGGCAGGGATACAGCCCCATCGGCGCGTTGTTCACGCCGGGCACCTTGTCGCCGCCGCGCTGCGCCGGCTTGCCGGTCAGGCCCTGGGTGGCGAAGTTGATGCGCATGTAGTGCATGATCGCGTCCTGCATCGCGACCTGAAGACGACGCCCCTGCCCGGTGATCTGGCGCTTGAACAATGCGCTGGCGACCGTGATCGCCATCAGCATGCCGGTACCGGTGTCGCCGAGGGAAATGCCTGGCCGGGTCGGCGGCCCGTCCGGATAGCCCGTCACACTGAACGTGCCGCCGCAAGCCTGTGCGATCATGTCGAAGGCGAGATTTTTCTGGTACGGGCTGCCCTCGCCGAAGCCTTTCACCGAGGCGTAGATGATGGCGGGGTTCAGTTCCCGCACCACGTCATAGCCGAGGCCCAGGCGCTCGATCGTGCCGGGAGCGAAATTCTCGACCGTGACATCGGCCTTGCGCAGCAGGTCCTTGACCAGGGCCAGCCCGCGGGGATGCTTCAAGTCCACCGCGAGGGATTTCTTGTTGGCGTTGAAGACGTGGAAGTAATAGGGATCGGTGTCGGGCTTGCCGGGCTGGCGGCGGCGGCCGGGGTCGCCGAACTTCGGATTCTCGATCTTCACCACTTCCGCGCCCATCCAGGCCAGCGCCTCGGTGCAGGACGGGCCGGCCTCAAACTGAGTGAAGTCGACGATGCGGACGCCGGAGAGAAGCTCGGCGTCGGCGAAGGGGGTATCCATGGGCTTTCTCCTGGCCGGAAGGATTTATTGCGGTCGGCGGAGACAGTGCCACAGCTTGTAGCATGGCCCAAGATGGCCTTATCGCGGAGGCCCCTGCGTTGTCGGCGCTTCTGACGGTGATCGACCAGGATCCGGTTTCGGTGCGGCGCGCACCGAAGCGCTGATGCGGGGCGCGCACGATACTCGCGGCGCGATCGCTGATACCACCTTGGGGAGGAGCCGACGCGTCAGACCGTCCTTGCAAGAACGCAGGGATGATCCCGCAGTCAGACGTCCCGCACGACGGACATGCATGATGCGGTCGCCGGCGTCGGGATGACGATGCGTCACTCTCTCCCGCCCAGCTCTCCCAGGATCGGCAGCAGGTACTGGGCAAACAAAGGCGGGTTCTCGGCGAACGGGAAATGGCCGATGCCCGCCATCGCCTGGAACCGCACGCCAGGAATTTTCGCCGCCGTCGCCTGCGAATGCTCGACGGTGCAGGAATAGTCGTATTCCCCGGTCAACATGAACAATGGCACGCGATTGGCATCGATGCGGTGGACGCGGTCGCGCGCGTCCCAGTCACCGGAATAAAACGCGATGTCGCCGAAGAACACCGCCGGGCCTCCTTGTGCATAATGCCAGGTGACCGCCTCGACATAGTCCGCCGGGCTTTGCGGGGCGCATAGGGCGCGGATCCATTCCGGCACGAAAAACGCCTGGTTGACCTGCGGATGTGCGGCCCAATGGGTCTGGCGGCGGTCGATCTTCTCGCTGGCCTCGCAGGCGATGATGCCGGCGAACGCTTCCGGATGCCGCAGCGCCAGTTCCAGGCAGATCTCGCCCGACATCGAGGCGCCGAGCACGACCGGGCGCCGCAATCCCGCCGCCTCGACGAAGGCCATGATCAGCGCGACGTAAAGCTCGGTGTTGAGACGCCATGCGCCGGGGATCGCGTCTTCCGGCGGCGGCGACCTGCCGTGCCAGGGCAGGTCGAACGCCACCACCCGATGGCTGTCGGTAAGGCGCGCATCGGCCATCAGCCCGTGGAACTGCCGGCTGTCGGCGCCGGCGGTGTGCAGGCAGAGCAGGTCACGGCCCTGGCCGGCGGTCTCGCAATAGATCTGATAGCTTGTGCCGTGGACGCTGACCCGCAGGTATTGGCCCTGCGCATTTGGCACCGGCCGGGCGCCGCCGCGCGGCTGTAGCGAGACCGGCACGGGCAGCACGTTCCGCAGTGCCAGCCACTTGCCAACCTCCAGCACGCGGCGAACGACGTGGGCATGCTGCATGAAGGCGAGCTGGTCGCCGTCGATGCCGAACTCCGGCACACGGTAGAGCATGGCGAAAATACCGTGATGGTGCCGTGCCGGCATGGGGGCTCGGAACTGCGCCCAGACCGCATCCGGGGCGCGCAGCGTGAAGGCCGGCGTGCCGCTTCCAGGCCGGACCCGCCCATCCGCCAGGCAGAAGCCGTGGACGGCATCGTTGCTCTGGATGGCGAAGCAGACGGACCACGGGCCGGCCCAGGCAGCGAGCACTGCGTCCGCGGCACAGGCGTCGCGCCAGACGTGCGTTTCAGGGAAGCCGGTCACGCCGGGTCGATCACTTGCAGGACGACCGGGTGGTACTCGTCGCCATGCCCCTGGCGTTCGGCCTCGCGCAACCGGTCCATTGCCAATTGCGCACCGGGCACGGCGACCCCGGCCGCCTCGGCCATCTCCAGCGCGTAGGACAGGTCCTTCATGGCATAGCGGGTGGAGAAGGCGCGCTGCGGAAACGCGCGCGGCAGCATCGACTTCATGCCATGGCTGCGCAGCACGAACGAATCGCCGGAGCCGAGGGCGATGGCGGGCAGCAGCAGGTCGGGCGGCACGCCGTTGCGACGGCCCAGGGCGATCGCTTCGGCGAGCGCGTGCGTGTTCTGAAACACCAGCATGTTGTTGAGGATCTTTACCACCTGGCCGCTTCCGACCGGGCCGCAATGCGTCACGTCGCTGCCCATGGTCTCGAGCACCGGACGGACATGGGCGAATACTTGCTCGGATGCGCCGACCATGATGGAGAGCTCGCCCCGCGCTGCCGCCTCCCGCGTGCGCGCCACCGGCGCGTCGGCGAAGCCGATGCCACGTGCCGTCAGCCGCTCGCCGATCGCACGGGTCAGCGCCACCGGCGAGGTGCTGGTGTCCACGACGCATTGCCCCGCGCGCAGACCTTGCTCCAGCGCGCCGATCACCGCCTGCATCGCCTGGCCGTCGGGCAGCGAGAGCAAGATCAGGTCGCAGCGCTCGGCGAGCTGGGCAGGGGAAGCAGCTGCGACGCCGAATTCCGCGAGGCGGGCGAGCGGCTCGGGGCGCAGGTCATGGGCGAGAACCGGACGGCCGGAGCGGCGGGCGAGATGGCCACACATCGGCTCCCCCATCACGCCGAGGCCGATGAACCCGATGGTGGCGATCGGCCGCAAGGCGGGTTGCGTTGTGGGCATTGGCGCTGCCTCCCTGCCAGCAGCGGCCATTGTCTTGCGGCATCGCCGAGCGTGTCAAAGCGGGCTTCCGAGTCGCGAAACTACGTGGGCGGCAGCACTCGCTATCGATTAAGCATTGTTCATTGCGAGGACCGCCTCCGCGGTCATTGCGAGGACCGCCTCCGCGGTCATTGCGAGGCCCCGGCGGGGCATCGCAATGACGCGGGGGCGAACCGCGTCGCACGTCTCCGAGTCTGGAGATCCGGGTGCTTCTGTATGGCGACAACTGGACAATTCCGGTGCCCGCTGCATTTGATCTAAGTCAATGACCGTCTGCCGACCCCTCCATAAGGTTACCAACTCGTAAGCCGACTCTATGGATGGGAGAAACGCGATGACCGACACGACTCTGGCGTCGTCGGAGACGCTGGCTCTCGAGCAGCGTGACAAGCCGATGTCCACGCCACGGCGAGGCTTCCTTGCGGGGCTTGCCGGGGCCGGGGCGGCCATTGCCCTGTCCCGCACCGCGCGGGCCGACGATTGGCCGGTGCCGTTTGCTGCCGGCGATCTGACCAACGACCAACTGATCGGCATGTTCACCACGATCTGCCGCATCCGCTGGCATGAGCGGACGATGGCCGACAAGATGCTGACCGATCCGAACTATCGCGGCTACGACCACTTCTATGCCGGGCAGGAAGCGGTCGCCACCGGCGTTTGCGCCGCGCTGCGCAACAAGGGCGACTTCACCGAAGTCGACTACGTGTTCAGCAGCCACCGCTCGACCGGCCATGCCATTGCCAAGGGCGTGGACATGAAGGCCATGGCCACTGAGAACGACTTCCGCGCCGGCGGCCTGAATAGTGGTTACGGTGGGGAAATGCATTTGTGCGATCCCACCTGCGGCTATATCGGTGCCGACGGCATGATCGGCCCGGCGCCGCCCATCGCCACCGGCGCGGCGTTCGGCATCAAGGCGCGCGGCAGCAAGCAGGTGTCGGTCGTATTCGGCGGTGACGGCACCTATGCCACGCCGCATTTCCATGCGGCGTTGAATAACGCGACGATGCTGAAGCTGCCGTTCATCTATGTGCTGGAGAACAACCTCTATCACCAGTACGCGCACTACTCGATCTCCTGCCCGATGAAGGACATCGCGGAAGCCGCGCGTCCGTATGGCATTCCCGGCGTGGTGGTGGACGGGCAGGACGTGGTCCAGGTCTACAACGCAGCGAAGATCGCGGTGGAGCGCGCCCGCAATGGCGATGGCCCGACCCTGATCGAGGCCAAGACCTACCGTTACTACAACCACTGGGGTGCGCCTGGCGCCAAGCCGGGCGAGCTCGGTGCGTTCGGCTATGACCCGCTGGCGATCTCCTCGTTCCGCCCGGAAAAGGAGCTGCGCGAGTGGCTGGGGCGCGACCCGCTGGTGATCGCCCGCGAGACCTTCATCACCTGGAAGGTGTTCGACCGCGCCAGGGCGGACGCGATCGAGGCAGCCGCCAAGCAGGAGGCCGTCGAAGCCTTCGCCTGGTCCGACAAACAGCCCTTCTGCCAGCCGGAGGATGGACTGAAGCACGTGTTCGTCTCCGGCACCGTTGAACCGCGGCAGTTTGTCTGAACCGGGGGCGTCGCGGCTGCCCCGCGGCCGCGACGACCGCCTCGGGCATCGCATAGAATCAGGAGACGTACCGTGCCACAGAAGAGCTGGATGTATTCCGTCCTCGAAGCCGTGCAACACGAGATGCGGCAGAGCAAGGACATGGTCTGGCTGTACGAGCTGACCGCCCCGGTCGCCTCGACGCCAGGCAAGCCGGTGATCAACCTGGAACGAGAGTTCGGCCGCACCCGCGTGTGCAATACCGGCATCGACGAGATGTGGTATGCCGCCTGCACCCTGGGTGCCGGCCTGGTCGGGGTGAAGGCGGTGACCTACATCCCCTACCAGGGCAACTGCATGTGCTTCCAGATCATCCAGAACCATGCGGGCAAGTTGCACTACATGACCGGCGGCAAGGCGAAGTTGCCGATCGTCTACATCCTGGAAATGACCGGCCAGACTCCAGGCTTCGCCGGCCAGCACTCGGACTACGAGATCGACACCTATTACTCGCACATCCCCGGCGTGAAGACGGTGGTGCCATCAACGCCGTACGACGCCAAGGGCATGATGGTGTCCGCCATGCGCGACCCGAACCCGGTCGTCTATCTCTATCCGGCCGGGCTGCGCGACCTGATGGAAGAGGTGCCGGACGATCAGTATGAGGTGCCGCTCGACAAGGCAGCCATTCGCACCACCGGCAGCGACATCACCATCGTCGGCTCCGGTGCCAGCATGCCGGACGTGATGGATGCCACCAAGCAACTGCAAGGGATGGGCATGAAGGTCGAGGCGATCGACCTGCGCGGCCTGAAGCCGATGGACACCGAGACGCTGGTGGCATCGGTGCAGAAGACCAAGCGGCTGCTGACGGTCGACCAGTCCTACTACACGCTGTGCCCCGGCGCCGAAGTGATCGCGCGCGTGGCGGAGAATGTGGACGGCGCACGCTTCAAGCGGATCGCGTTCCCAGATGCGCCGCCGCCGGCCTCGCCGGAAATGTTCCTCTGGATGCGGCCGAACGCCAAGAACGTGGTCGCCGCGGCGAAAAAGCTGGTCGGCTGACGTGCATACGGCCGCGGTGCCCGTCGGCGCCGCGGCCGCCCACGCCCCCTCGCCTGCTCAACCCCTGCAAGAAAGGCCGATCCGACATGGACCAAGGCCAGGCCCTCGTTTCCTGCTCGCATTGCGGCAGCAGCGATCTGCGCAGTGAAACCGTCCGCTCGGCCTTCTGGCACGAGGATCGGCTGGTGGTCGTGGCCGGCATCCGCGCCTTGGTGTGCGGTGCCTGCCACGAGCAATTCTTCGATGACGACACGGCGGTGCGGCTCGATCTGCTGCGCGGCGCGGGGTTTCCACCGGAGCAAGCACAGAGCGAGCTGCGCGTGCCGGTGTTCGCGCTGTACGGCCGCCCGGCGACGGAGGCCGAACCATGAGAACGCCACGCAAAGCCGGTCGTGCCGAGCTTGTGGTCCTGGTGCTGCTGGTCAGCATGGTCGCGGCTTTCGCGCAGACCGACCACAGCTTCATGCCGAAGGGCGGCAACGTTCTGCTGCCGCAAATGTTTGCCAAGGCGCCCGACGCCGATGTGCACGCCGTTGTCAGCGCGAAGCATACCGCCGCCGAATGGCAGGACGTGCTGCGGCCGCGCAGCGAGGGCCTGAGCGATCAGGAACAACGCACCTTGGCCGCCTATCTCGCGACCAACATGCCGCTGCCGACGGACACGGCGGCGCATGCGAATGCCGCCAGTCTGTCCACCATCCTGCCGCCGGACGGCGATGAGCTGGCGTGGAACCATTGCGGCTCCTGCCATTCGCTGTTCACCGGCTATCTGGGGCAGAGCCGCGACGTCACCGGCTGGCACAACATCTTCCTCTCGCCGTTCCACCGCGGCATCAAGATGACCGAGCAAGAGCGTGACACTTTCGCCGGCTATGCCGCCATCAACATGCCGCTGCCACGGGAAAAAGTGCCGGAGGACCTACGGTTTTGAGGCCTACCCGGGCACGATCATGCGGGAGACAGCATCATGCGTAGATCTTGGTTGGGCGGATTGCTGGGCGCTGCCGTCATCGGCGGAACGGCCGCCGGTGCGATCGGCGCCCAGACCGGCGATGTCTTTGCCTTCATCCCCTCCGGTGGACGCACACTGCTGAGCAATGTCCTGGCGACCAACCCGTCCGCCGACGTCACCAAGGCCATGCTGACAGGCAAACACACACCTGAGGAATGGCTTGCGGAGTTGCAGAGAGATGCCGGCACCGTCCCGGCATTGAAGAGCCTCGACGAGACCCAACTGAAGACGCTGGCCAGTTATCTATCATATCACATGCCGTTGCCGCCGGATCAGGGTGCCGACACCGCGAAGGCAGACTGGTCGAAGCAACTGCCGGTGGATGGCCGCGACATGGCGCTGACGCACTGTCAGTCCTGCCACATCATCACGGTGGTGGTGACTCAGGACCGCGCCCGGAACGCCTGGCTCGGCACCATGCACAAGCCCAGCCACATCGGCATCAAGCTGACCGAGCAACAGCGCGAGGAACTGGCGGACTACCTGGTGCTGAACGCGGGCATTCCGATCGACCAGATCCCCGAGGACCTGCGCGCGGGCGGGGCCACGTATTGAGTTGATCCAATGACAGCAGCGGTGCGCGCCGTTGAGCAAGCGAACTGGCGCCAATCCGCCCCGCCGCAGACCATGGAACGGACGGCGCACCGCCGATCCGCTTCACCGCGGACCACGGAGCACGCGGCTCCTGCTCCCCGCCGACCCGCAGAGCCGAGGACCACAGAATATGCAGCGCCGCGCCGACCCGCGCCGCCGCCGAGCACGGAGCAGGCCGGCTGATGCTGTTCAATTCCTTCAGCTTTCTGGTCTTCCTCTGCCTGACACTGGCAGTGTTCGCGGCCCGCCCCAGCCGGTGGCGCTGGGCGTGGTTGCTCACGGCAAGCCTGATCTTCTACGGCTGGCTGGCACCATCCAACCTGCTGTTCCTCGCCGCGATCGGAGCGGCCGCTTACGGGTGCGCCTGGGGCATCGGCCACACGCCGCAGCCCTGGTTGCGTCGTGCGTTGCTGACAACCGGTCTGGTCGGGGTGCTTGGCGCGCTGGTGGCGTTCAAGCTGTATGACTTTGTCGCCGGCGAGGTGGAAATCTTGCTGCGCTGGCCAGCCCATGCCTTGCCCAGACTGGGCATCGCCGCACCGGCCGGATTCTCATTCTACGCATTCTCCGCAGCCAGTTATCTGATTGATACATACGCGTCTTGCGCGCGGGCATCCGCCGCCGATGGCATTGCCAGTAGCCACAGCAGGGAACGTCGTGCCGCAACACCTCAAGGTCGTTCCGAAACGCACTCTCCTGCCGGATCGCTGCTGCCTGCCACCGGAACGCCGCATCGGCGCGCTACCCGCAATGACACTGCGAGCGCCTCCCTGGCGTCGCGGCCCGTGCCAGCGGCATCACTCGGCGACATTGCGCTCTATATCGCCTGGTTCCCGAAGATCCTCGCCGGCCCGATCGAGCGCGCGCCGCACTTCCTGCCGCAGCTTCGCAACGGACTGCGGCTCGACGCCGTCGCGCTGGTGCCCAGCCTGCAATTGATCTTTTGGGGTTTGTTCAAGAAAGTGGTGATCGCCGATAACCTGGCCCCCATCGTCGACCAGGGCTTTCGCGTCGCCGCCTATGCCACGCCGGTCGATCTGCTGTTCTCGGTGTATTTCTTCGCGTTCCAGATCTACTGCGACTTCTCCGGCTATACCGACATCGCGATCGGCGTGTCGCAATTGTTCGGCCTCCGCCTGATGGAGAACTTCCGCCGCCCCTATCTGGCGCTCAGCACCGCCGAGTTCTGGAGCCAGCGCTGGCATATCTCGCTCGCCGCCTGGTTCCGCGACTATCTGTTCATTCCGCTCGGCGGCAGCCGCGCCGGTACGGTTCGCCGCTACCTGAACATCATGCTGGTGTTCGCGGTCAGCGGCTTGTGGCACGCCGGCCTCGGCTATGGCGTCGGCTGGACCTTCCTGGTCTGGGGCGCACTGAACGGGTTCTATCAGTGGGCCGGCATCGCCACCGCCGGCCTCTGGCGACGCCTGGGCACCGCCCTGCCCCGCGTGCGCGACGGCACCCTGTTGCGCATCGCCCGCACGCTGCTGACATTCCATCTCGTGCTGATCGCCTGGGTATTCTTCCGAGCGAAATCGATCCCGGATGCCTTGCTGATTCTCCGGCGCCTCACCGCAAGCGTGCCGGAGCTGCCGTCGATGCTCGCGCGCTTCCCCTACACCGTCGAGCAATGCACCGGCGTGACGCTGATCGCGCTTCTGTTGGTGATCGAAATCCTCGACGAACGCCGACCCATGGCGGACCGTCTGGCGCGCGCGCCGGTCGCCTTGCGCTGGACCGCGTACTATGCGTGCCTTTTCGCGCTGCTGTTGCTGGGGCGCTGGCAGGCACGCGAGTTCATCTACATGCAGTTCTAACGCCATGACCCCGCCAGCCATCGCCACACCACAGCATCTCCGGCGGAGCGCGATTCTGTTCCTGGCGATCGGGCTGCTGATCTTTGCCACACTTTACTGGGGCTCGGAGCGCCTCACCTACCGCACCGGCCACGCCAATGCGCTTTACAAAATCGCCACGCTGGCTCCCGGCCCGGTGGACTGGGTGATCCTGGGCGCGTCGCACGCCATGCCGCTCGACTTCGACGGCTTCAACGACCACATGCAGCAAGAGACGGGGCTGCGCATTGTAAATCTGGCGTCGCCGGGCACCGGGCCGCTTTACAATCGCTTCGTGCTGGAACACTTCCTCGCCACGCATCGCGCGGGCAATCTGCTCTATGTCGTCGATTCCTTCGCGTTCGACGCGCGCGACTGGAACGAGGACCGCTTTGCCGACAACAAGCTGCTGGCACGCACCCCGTTCGACATCGATACCGCCGAACGCCTAACCTGGTACTGTCTGCACCAGGGTGTCGATCCACTTGCCTTGCTCGACTACGTGACCGGCTTTTCCAAGCTCAACAATCGCGACCGTTTTGACCGCGATGTCTGGGTCGGCGAGACCCAGTTCGAGCGGAACTATCGCACCTCCGTCACCGCCGAGCGCCAGCGCATTGCCTATCTCTACCCTGGCGGCACGCCTGCCACCGCGGTGCAGGACCGCTATCTGGCGCAGTTCGATGCCATCATCGAGCTTGCCCGCCATTATGGGATGCGAGTGGTGGCCATCAAACTCCCGGTCCCGGCCCGGTTCCGCGCCCAACTCCCGGGCGAAACGCAATTCGACGCGCGGCTGTCGCAATTGCTGGCTCGCAGAGGAATGCCGCTGTACGACCTCTCCGCGATGTTGGACAAGCCTGGCTTATACCTGGATACCGATCACCTGAACCGAGCTGGCGTGACGGCATTGTTCGACCAGTCGCTCAAGCAGATTCTGGAAGGCGCCCGCTCCGAATAGCGACTCACGCTTCTGCGATGGCCTGTACTGGCGTCTCATTGACGGTCGGTAGTAAAGTCCCGCCATGCTCATCCACGTCATCGTCCTTAATGGCGGATCCAGTTCCGGCAAATCCAGCATCGTCCGCGCGTTGCAGGACTCGCTGCCCCAGCCATGGCTGACCTTCGGCGTCGATGATTTCGTCGATGCGATACCGCCTGCCATGCAGAATTCCGAGGACGGGCTGGTGTTCCTGCCCGACGGACGCATCGCTGTCGGCCCCGGTATCCGCCGATTGGGGGCAGCCTGGGAGCAGGGGATCGCTGCCATCGCGCGCGCCGGAGTTGGGGTCATCATCGATGAGGTCTTCCTCGCGGGCGCAACGGCGCAGGAACGTTGGCGCGCCGCTTTGCATGGCCTGAAGGTGCTGTGGGTGGGGGTGCGATGCGATCCGCTGGTTGCCTCACAACGGGAGAAACGGCGCGGCGATCGCGTGCCAGGGATGGCGGCGCAACAGGCAGACGTGGTGCATCAGGGCGTGACCTACGACCTCGTCATTGACAGCACCAACGCGACTCCGTCGGCTTGCGCCCAGATGATTGTCGATCGGCTCGCAACCATGGGGATCACATGACCGACAACGATCCTGACTGGCGGAGATTGAACAGAGCGAATTGGGACGAACGGGTTGCGGTGCATCTCGGTCCGGGCGGCTATGATCTGCGCGATCTGCGGGCCGGTCGCGGCCGATTGCGCGTCGTTGAGCATGAGCTCGGTCCCGTCGCTGGCCGGCGGGTTCTGCACCTGCAATGCCATATCGGCCATGACACACTCGCATTGGCGCAGCGTGGCGCCACGGTGGTTGGACTGGATTTCTCCCCTGCCGCCGTCGCCGCGGCAACGCAGCTTGCGAACGAGCTTGGGTTGGCGGACCGGGCGCGTTTTGTGTTGTCGGAACTCTACAATGCACCGGCGGCGATCCCGGAACCCGCGGGCTTCGACTGCGTGTTCGCCACCTGGGGCACGATCTGCTGGCTGCCCGATCTCCGCGGCTGGGCGCGCGTCGTGGCCCATTTCCTTAAGCCCGGCGGGTTCTTCTATTTCGCCGAGGGCCATCCACTGGCGCTGGTGCTCGACGATTCGGCTGCCGACGGCAATGGACGGCCCGCTTTCGCCCTGCCCTATTTCGGACGCGCGCCATTCGTGGACGCCGATCCGCGCGACTACGCCGACCCCGGGGCTCGGCTGACCAACGCAACCACGCATCAGTGGCTGCACCCGGTCGGTGACGTCATAACCGCGTTGATCGAGGCGGGGCTGCGGCTCGAGTGGCTGCACGAGCATCCTGTCGTGCCATGGCGCATGTTCGACTGCCTGGTGCCGGACGATGAAGCACTGTATCGCTGGCCGGACCAACCCTGGCTGCCGCTGGCCTATAGTTTGTGGGCGACACGCTCCGCGTGAAGCGCGGTGTTGACCGCAACGACGGCTCACGCGGCTTGTCTCTCCCCACCGGATCAGGTGTGATCGCCGCCAACCAACCCGAAGGGAGGACACGGTGGCCGAGCTCCGCACCGCACCCCTGTTCACCATGACGCTGCAGGTCAGCGGCATGCAGCCGATCGGCGCCACGCCTAACGGCAACCGCCGCATCGGCCTCGTCGCCGGCGGCACGTTCGAAGGCACCCGGCTGAAAGGCACGGTGCTGCCGGGCGGCGCCGATTGGATCATTGCCCGCCCCGACGGCAGCACCACGCTGGATGTGCGCCTGGTGCTGGAAACCGATGACGGAGCGACGATCGGCATGACCTATCGCGGCATGCGGCATGGGCCGGCGGCGGTGATGGACCGCCTCAACCGGGGCGAACCGGTCGATCCATCGGAGTACTATTTCCGCACCTCCGTCGCATTTGAAACCGCGGCGGCAAAATACGACTGGCTGAACCGCATCATCGCGGTCGGCACCGGCCAGCGTCCGCCCGAAGGGCCGGTGTACGACGTGTTCGAGGTGCTCTGACCCATGGCGACCATCGGTTTCATCGGCCTCGGCAACATGGGTGCGCCAATGGCGGCGAACCTGATCAAGGCCGGCCACTCAGTCACCGGCTACGACATCAATGCCGCCGCGATGCAGCAGCTCGCCGCGGTCGGCGGTGGCGTCGCGGTCAGCGCGGCGGAGGCGGCGCGCGGCGCGGCGTTCGTCATCACCATGTTGCCGGCCGGCCAACATGTGCGCGAGGTCTGGCTGCACCAGGGCGGCCTGATCGAGGCGGTGCGCGCGCAACAACCGCTGCTGATCGATTGCTCCACGATCGATGTCGAGAGCGCACGCACCGTCACGGCTGCGGCGGCAGAAGCGGGATTGGAGATGCTGGATGCGCCCGTCTCCGGCGGCACCGCGGGCGCGGCGGCCGGCACGCTGACCTTCATGGTGGGCGGTTCGGAAACGGCGTTCGAACGCGCGCGACCGATTCTCGCGGCAATGGGCCGCAACATCTTCCACGCCGGCGGCCCTGGCGCGGGTCAGGCAGTGAAGATCTGCAATAACATGATGCTGGCCATCAACATGGTCGGTGTTGCCGAAGGTTTCCTGCTGGGGCGGAAGCTCGGCCTGGACTGGGAGAAGCTGCACGCAATTACCAGCACGGCCACCAGCCAGTCCTGGGCGTTGAGCACCTATTGCCCGGCTCCGGGTGTGGTGGCGACGGCGCCTTCCAGCCGCGACTACGCGCCAGGTTTCATGGCGGCGCTGATGCTGAAAGATGTGAAGCTGTCGCAGGCGGCGGCCGACGCGACGGGATCGCCCACGCCGCTCGCGGCACAAGCACTAGAATTCTATCAGGCCGTGGTCGACGCCGGCGATGGAAACAAGGATTTTTCGGTTGTATTTCGCTGGCTGGCGGCGCAAGAGCGGCAGTGATCATCCAATATCTGTCGGCTGGCATCGCGTTGTCACGGAACAGCCATGGCAACGATGAAATAACTCAAAAATACCGCCGCGCGTTGTGTGAATTAGATCATAGTTGCTGAACCGGAGCGGTGGCTATGTCTGTCGCACGGACCTGGCCTTCGCGTGATCCCGCACCGCATGGCTCGGGCCCGGCCGAGCAATCCTGGTCACTCAAACAAGCGAGGCGAATATGTCCCAGAGCACGGCGTCGCCCGACCATCTCGAGGTCGCCCAGACGCGATCCCACGCGCTATTGGCCCATCAGCACTTCGCCGGCGTGCAACTGCGCGGTATCGCCGGCCTTGCCGCCGCCACCGTCGCCACCGCACCGATCGTCATCGAAGACCTCAATGGCGAGCCGTTGTATCACGACTATCCGCTGACCAGCGGCGGCGCCGTGGTCGGCACGATCCGCTGCGCCGCCAACAAGAAGCTCGGATCGCCGGTCATTTCCGTCAGTCATGCGGCACCTGGATGGAGCCCCGATGCCGCATTGCGGATGGCGACCGAGGCATTGCACAAGCAGCATCCCAATGCGCGTGTCGTCGCCTCGCAACTGGTCTGCTATGCCAATCCGAAGATCGGCATCCGGCTGCATTTCGAGCTGACGCCGGGCGGCGCGTCGGAATCGGCGATCTTCGATGCCTCGAGCGGCCAACCGGTGGGCCAGACCACGGATCCTGCCAACCAGTTCACCGCCTATTCCTTGCTCTCGTCGCTGCCGGCCGCCGAAATCGCCAGCCGCAGGGCGCAGTTCCTGGCCTCAGAGCAACAGATTGCGACCGTGGCGCCGGCTCATGCGGCAACCACGGCATCCCCCACGCTGCCGTTGCCACCGCCCCATCTGCTGGTGCGCCAGGGACTGGTGCAGTTGTCGCCGTACTGCCCCGGTAGCGGGCCAGGCAATTCGCACTACGCGCAGATCACTGACTATTTCTGCGTTGACGCCAGCGCGCAGATGCTGATGGAACACTACGGCTGGAACTACACGCAGAACCAGATCGCGATTGCGATGGACACCACCGCCGCGCAGGGTGGCACCACCGGCGCCGGGCTGACCAGCGGGTTTGCCAGCCTGACGCACAACTCGCTGACGCTCACCTTCGACAACAATGCGTCGCGCGCCCAGCAGTTCCAGGACGCGGTGACGGAAGTCAGCGCCAACCGTCCGCTGTTCACCCAGGTGCCGCACCATTACCGAGTGTGCATGGGCTATCAGGAGAGCCTGCTGGTGCCGATCTGGTCGGCGCTTGGACTGGGACAGATGCTGTATATCTTTGATCCCTGGCCGTGGAATCCCGACCTGTGCAAGCCCGGCGCAGCCTATTGGGAGAGCTGGGCGACCTCGCCGGTGATGTGGTTTGGCATCGTTCACCACGCCTGAGGATTGTTTTTCACCGCAGGCGCGGGCGAACGTTATCGCCGCGGCCCGGCACGCCTTCGCGGCGCTGCCGGGCCTCGGCGTTGCGCTAACGCCCGGCGAGCCCGAATGCGTGCGCGCCGTCGAGGCAAGGCCCGGCTCCGGCTACTGGCTGGTGGCAGGATGGAGCGGTGCCAGGATACTGGCGATCGCTCGCATCCTGCGTGATGGCCGCGTCGCCACGGTGGGCCACATATCGGTTCCGGCATCGGACGGCGCCAAGGCGGTGACCGGACTGTCCCATGCCGGCGTCGAGTCGCTGGCGAGCGACATCGTCCGCGAGCATGGGGGCCGGATCGTGGACGGCCCGGTTCTGGTGCACGACGGACCCGTCGGACGCGAGGCGTGGCTGCTGGCCTTGCAGCGGCAGTCAGGCGAAACGCTGTACGTATTCGCCACAGCGGGCGGCACGTATGTGCGCGAGCGGCGCTCCCCTTCCTCACAGTAACAGGCAGGCGCTTCCGTTCCTGACGATGACCAGTAGGCGTTGCCCTTCCTCACTATGACAAGCAGGCGCCTCTCGGCCTCACGATGGCAAGCACGCACTCCTCTTCATCACAATGACAAGCCGCGGACAGCGCGTTACCATCGCGCTCCAGGGGACACACCGGCGTCCGCCCGCAATACAGACCAAGGGAGCCGATCATGGGAGCGGAAGCGTTCAAGACAGCGCGCGATTTCTTGTTTGCACACCGCACCGACCACGCCGCGGCGCACGCAGACTTCCGCTGGCCAGAGCTGGAACACTTCAACTATGCGCTCGATTGGTTCGATGCCGAGCTGGCGGCCGGACCACTTGGCCACCAGCCCGCATTGAAGATCACCGGCGACAGCGCCGCGACCCGCACATTCGCCGAACTCTCCGCCGCCTCGAGCCATCTCGCGAACGGTCTGCGCTCGCTCGGCGTCAAGCGTGGCGAGCGCATCTTGCTCATGCTGGGCAACGTGGTGCCGCTATGGGAGACCATGCTTGCCGCGATGAAGCTGGGTGCCGTCGTGATTCCCGCCACGACTCTGCTCTCGTCCTATGACCTGAAGGACCGTTTCGACCGTGGCCGCGTGCGCCATCTGATCGCCAACGCCGCCGATGCGCCGAAGTTCGCAGGGCTCGATCCTACCGTCACCCGCATCGCCGTCGGCGACGCCCCCGCCGGCTGGCATAGCTATGACTCATTGCTGAACGGATCCGACAGCTTCACTCCAGACGCGCCAACCAAGGCCACCGATCCGCTGCTGCTGTATTTCACTTCCGGCACGACGTCGCGGCCGAAGCTGGTGGAGCATAGCCACCAAAGCTATCCCGCCGGCCACTTGATCACGATGTACTGGATCGGGCTGCAGCCGGGCGACATGCATTTGAACATCTCCTCGCCCGGCTGGGCGAAGCACGCCTATAGTTGCTTCTTCGCCCCCTGGAACGCCGGCGCTACGGTCTTCATCGCCAACCAGCCGCGCTTCAACGCGCGCGCGATGTTGCAGGAGATCGTCGACAACAAGATCACCACGATCTGTGCCCCACCCACCGTGTGGCGCATGTTCGTGCAGGAGGACATGGCAGCCTATCGGCCGATCTTGCGCGAGGTGCTGTCCGCGGGCGAGCCGTGCAACCCGGAGATCATCGAGCATGTGCGCAAGGTCTGGGACCTGACCATCCGCGAGGGCTACGGCCAGACCGAGACCACGCTGCAGATCGGCTGCTTCCCCGGCCAGGCTGTCAAACCCGGTTCGATGGGCCTGGAAGCTCCCGGCTATAAAATCCGGCTGCTCGATGTCGAAAACCGGGATGTCGAGGAGGGTGAGGTCTGCATCGACCTCAATCCACCGCCGGTCGGCCTGATGCGCGGCTATCAGAACGATGATGGATCGTTCGTGCCGTTGGGCCGCTCGGCCTATCGCACCGGCGACGTGGCGACGCGCGATGCCGAAGGCTACTACACCTATGTCGGCCGCGCCGACGATGTGTTCAAAGCCGCCGACTACCGCATCAGCCCGTTCGAACTGGAAAGCGCGCTGATCGAGCATGCGTCGGTGGCCGAGGCCGCCGTGGTGCCTGCCCCCGATCCGGTGCGCATGGCGGTGCCGAAGGCGTACATCACACTGGTCTCCGGCGTCGCACCCGACCGCGACACCGCACTGTCCATCTTCCGCCACCTGCGCGAACGCCTGTCGCCGTTCAAGCGCGTCCGCCGGCTGGAGTTTTCCGATTTGCCGAAGACGATCTCCGGCAAGATCCGCCGGGTGGAGCTGCGCCAGGTGGAACAAACGCTTGCCGCGCAGAATGCGAGGGCGGCTGGCGAATTCCGCGAGGAGGATTTCCCCGAGTTGGCGCGGGGCGGGCCATAATGGTTGCTGTTGTTATCAGGATCATCGCAATTGCTTCGGTTGGTCTGGCTGCCGCGGCGGCATGATCAAGAGCGAACGCGTGCAACGGGCGTGGGCGGGCAGCAAAGGTAAGTCAGTTCACTACAGACTGCACAGATTACACGGAGTAAGGCTCCGACGAATATTGAAGTTGCTCCGCACAGCTGCGTTACGAACATTACTATGATTCCTCCGAGCCGGTGCGTTGCAAATCATAGTATTATTTCTCCGAACGGAGCGTTGCATAGGATGCCTTCGGGGAGATCTGCGGCTTGTTCTGTGACATCTGTGGTGCACTGACTTACTTTGCAATCTGTGGTGAACTGACTTACTTTGCTGCAAGCTGTACGACCGTCGCGTGATGAACCGCGCGCCGCGGGATCGGAACAACCTTGGTCAAACTCTGCGACAGGCCACAACCACGATGCTCGAGGTCGCCGCTGCGGGCCGACACGCCGGGCTCGACCGTCTTCGAGCGCGGCAGGACGAAAACCGGAAGCTCACGTCGCCGGCATTGCGGAACCGCAGGCGTTTGCAATAAAATTTCGCGGCGCCCGTAGCTTCTTTTCGGAAACGACACGCCGGTGGCGGACCATCGCAGCGACACCCCCAACCAGCCCGTCCCGGCCGTGCCGCTCATCATGCACGTGTTTCCTACCTTCGCGGTCGGCGGCGCGCAGGTGCGCTTCGCCATGCTGGCCAATCATTTCGGCCCCGCCTTCCGCCATGTCGTCGTGGCGCTGGACGGCATACTCGACTGCCGCGCGCGTCTGCGCCCGGACCTGGAGATACGTTTTCCCGCCGTCGCCGCGCCAAAGCACGCGATGCTGGCAAATGCCCTCCGCTTCCGCCGGCTGCTGCACGCCTGGTGCCCGTCCTTGCTGGTCACCAATAACTGGGGCGCGATCGAGTGGGCCATGGCGAACCTGCCGATCATTTCGCGCCACCTGCATATCGAGGACGGTTTCGGCCCGGAGGAGCGCGGCCACCAATTGCGCCGCCGCGCCTGGCTGCGCCGCCTGATCCTGAACCGCAGCACGGTGGTGGTGCCGTCGCGCAACCTGCAGCGCATCGCGCTGGCCGAATGGCGTCTGCCGCCGGCCCGCGTGCGTTATGTTCCCAACGGCATCGACCTCGGACGCTTCGCGCACCGCACCGCACCGCACGACCCCAACGGCACCCCCGTGATAGGCACGGTCGCCGCGTTACGCAGCGAAAAGAACATTGGCCGCCTGCTGCGGGCCTTCGCCCGGGTACCGCCGCCCGCACGCCTGACCATTGTCGGCGGCGGTCCGCAGCGGGCGGCCCTGCAGGCAGAAGTGCAGACGCTTGGCATTTGCGAGCGGGTGAATTTCACCGGCCACATCGACGATCCGGCGCCGCTCTATGGGGGATTCGATGTCTTCGCGCTGTCATCCGATACGGAGCAAATGCCGCTGTCGGTGATCGAGGCGATGGCGGCGGGACTGCCGGTGGCCGCAACCGATGTCGGCGATGTTCGCGCCATGCTGGCCGAGGTAAATTCGCCGTTTGTCGGGAAACTTTACGAGTCAGATCTGGCCCGCTCCATGACCGCATTGTTGCAGGACGCCGAATTGCGGGCACGGATCGGCGCCGCCAACCAGGCAAAGGCCCGGGCGGAGTTCGGCCAGTCCGCCATGTTCCGGGCCTATGGCGCGCTCTGGCGCAACGAGACATTGCCGGAAACTGAGTGAGTACCAACACGCTGACATCGAGTCCCGTCACGCTGACGCCGGTGAGCGATTTCGCCGCCCTGGGCGAGCAATGGCGAGGGCTCGAATCGCGTGCCGATGTCTCGTTCTTCCAAAGCTGGACATGGACCGGCTGCCTGGTGGAACAGCGCTTCCCCGATCCGATCCTGCTGGAGGCCCGTCAGACCGGCGAGACCGTCGCCCTCGCCCTGTTCAACCGCCGCCGCGGGCTGCGAGAGACGCTGTTGCTCGGCGAGACCGGTGAAACCGGGCGCGACTCGCCGTTCATCGAATTCAATGGGGTTCTGGCGGCGCACGATCAAGCGCCGGACCGGACGGAACAATGGCTGCGTGCCGCCCGCCACGCCGCAATCGGTCAGGAGAAGCGGCCGCGATTGGCGCGGCGGGTCGTGCTGAGCGGGGTGGAGGACGGCGTGGCTGCGGCGGCCCACCATGTCGGGCCGGTGGTGACCTCGCGTAGCCTGGCGGCGCCCTGGGTCGATCTGCGCAAGCTGCGCACCGGCGAGGACTTCCTGGCAGCGCGCAGCGCCAACACGCGCTACCAGATTCGCCGCTCTGATCGCGCCTACGCCACGACGGGGCCCGTCACGCTGTCGCGGGCCGCGACGCTCGCGGAAGCCCACGGCATGCTCGATGAGCTTGCCGCACTGCACCAGGCCGCCTGGACCGCGCGTGGATTACCTGGTGCCTTCGCCCACCCCTATTTCGCCCGTTTCCATCACGCGCTGATCGAGCGGGGACTGCCACGCGACGAGATCGATCTGCTGCGCGTCACGGCGGGCACACAGGTTATCGGATTGCTTTACAATTTCCGCTACCGCGGCCGAACTTCGGCATATCAGAGCGGGTTCGACTACGCCGGTGCCGACCGCCACCAGAAGCCGGGCCTGACCTGCCATCACCAGGCGATCCGCTTCGCTGCCGCCGCGGGCCTGGATCGGTACGACTTCCTTGCCGGAGACGACCGCTACAAGCGCAGCCTGGCGGACGGCGCGACGCCGCTGCACTGGATCGCCATCGGCGGCGGTGGCCGACTTGGCCGCGCGATGCGACGAATCGTCTCGACTTTATGGCCATGCCATGCGAATTGAGACGCCGCTTGAGCCGCCCCGTGCGGCCAAGACCGGTGTCTCCCTGGCGCTCTGTCGGGATAATTTACATCCCTCAAAGTACGTCTCCGCCGGAACCCGTTAAATCGCTGAAATACCGGCGGCACACACAGCGGCATGGAACCTGCATCGTCTGCCCGCGGGAACGTCCGTCTCCAAGCGGAAATGTTTTCAATGGCGTGCCGAAAGATGTTTGCACACGACTAAAAAATTAACGTCGCATCGCACGGGTGGACGTACCGGGCATGACGGATAGGACAGCGCGATGAAAGCTTCTCTGATTTCGGCAACGTCGCTGGCGGCCTTGCTCGCGCTCGACAGTGTGGGCGCCAATGCCGCCGCGGTCTTCACGCTGAGCGGGCCGGGCTCGAACTGCGTCAACACCGCGACCAACTGCACACTGACCTTCTACTCACTGCCCTCCGGCACGTCGGTCGCCCAGGGGGTCACGCTCACCGCGAGCCAAACGCTGACCGGCACCGCGGGGTTCAGCGCCGCCAGCGGCTCGTTCACCGGCGGCGGCAACCATGACAACGGTGCGCTGTCCACCGGCCAGTCGTTGGTTTCCACCCCCTCCTTCCAGTTCACCGGTGGCTCGTCGGCCGGCAGCACCGGCGAGTCTCTGACCGCCACGTTGACGACCGTCGCCACCGTGGCGCAGGGCTCGGGGCGGACCGGCAACGCCAGCCAGTCCACCGCAATCTCGCTTCAGGGCTATACCGTCGCACCGATCCAGAGCACGTCCGGCGGCAATGCCGGCTACGTCCTGGTGACCTCCTCGGGCACGGCCGCGCTGACCGTCACCAATACCGGCGCCGGCAACCTCGCCGGCACGGGGACGAATTACAACCTCAACGGCAGCGTCAATGCGCTCAGCGCCGGCAACGGTTTCTCCGGCTCCGCAAGCGGCGGCAGCGTCAGCCTGAACGATTCGCATGGCGGGGTAGGGGCGACAACGTCGAGGGTCTTCACCTACACCTTCGCGCCAACCGTCACCGGGGCGGCGTCCAACACCGTCACCACGCAATTCTCGAACGGCAACAGCTCCGGCTCGAACCAGGCCCAGACGGTCGTCACCACCCTCACCGGCACCGGCGTTGCGCCGGTGGCAACGATGTCCGGCGGCGGGAATTACGGGCTGGTGGGAAACAGCTCGGCGGTGGTGGTGACGGTGCAGAACACCGGCAACGGCAACCTGTCCGGCCTCGGTACCGTCAGCAACCTGCAGGGCGTGGTCGGCAGCGCCAGCGGCGGCAACGCCTCGTTGTTCAGCGGCGGCCCGACCGCGCTGGGCAGCGGCAGCGGGTTGGGAGACACCAGCTCCACGACGGTCACCTACGTCTTCTCGCCGACCGCGATCGGCGCGGTCTCCTCCAACGTCACCGGGACCTTCACCAACGGAACGACCAACACCAATGCTGGCGGCACGGAGACCGTCGCCATCACCGGCACGGGTGTCGCGCCGCACGCGACCGTCAGCGTCACCAATTCGAATTATGTGCTGGTGAACAGTGGCGCCACCTCGACTGTGACTGTCCAGAACACCGGCAACGGCAACCTGGCCGGCGGGGACAACGGCACAACGTTCCTCAGCAACCTGCACGGCACACAGGGGGCGGCTTCCAGCTCGGTGTTCACCGGCAGCGGCGGCTCGATCAATCTGCAGGACAGCACAACCGGCGCCGGCGCCACCACCAGCCAGACCTACACCTACAATTTCGCACCGACTTCCGTCGGCGCCGCCTCGACCACGGTCGCGAGTTCCTTCGCCAACGGCATCGGCAACGCCAATGCAACCGGCACCGTCACGGTGACACTCAGCGGTACCGGCGTCGCGCCGATTCAGACCATCAACACGTCGGGGGCGATCGGCCACAACGGATATGTGCTGGTGCAGCAGACGGCCGCCGCCACGGTCACCATCGCGAATATCGGCAACGGCAACCTGGCCGGCACCGGCACGCTCTACAATCTCAATGGATCGATCACCAACAACACAGGCACCGGGTTTACCGGCGGGGTCACCCCGGGCAGCTCCACCATCAGCCTGAACGACAGTAGCTATAGCGGCTCCGGTGCTACGCGCACCCAGACCTATAGCTACACCTTCGCACCGACCATCGTCGGCCAGTCCACGTCAACGTTGACCGCCGCCTTCAGCAACGGCAGCAACAATGGCGTCGTCGGCGGTGTGCAACAGGGCTACAACCAGTCGCAGACGGCGAGCGTGACCATTGCCGGCACCGGTGTGGCGCCGATCAACAGCGTCACCGCGGCCAGTGCCGGGACGGTGCGCATCGGCAGCAGCGCGACCGCCACCGTCACGGTCAACAACATCGGCAACGGCAACCTGTCGGGCCTGGGCACGATCAGCAACCTGAATGCCTCCTCGGTGACCGGTCCGTCCGGCAGCCCAACGTTCGCCGGCACCGGCAGCAACCCGAGCACGTTGAGCCTGGGCGACACCAGCAGCACGGTGCTGACCTACGTCTATACGCCGAGCGCGCATGAGGCGAACGCCGCCAGCGTCACGACCAACTTCAGCAATGGCGACACGACGGGGCAGAACCTGTCGCAATCGGTTCAATCGACCATCACGGGCACCGGCGTCGGTCCGCTCTACAAGAGCACGAATTACGGCTTCACGCAGAACGGCACCAGCATCTCGCACGGCAACACGGCTCTGGCGACGCCAACGGCGAACGACGCGAATTTGTCGGATGCACCGACCGTCAGCTTCGGCAACCTGACAGTCGCGAACGATGTGACCCATCAGGTCGAGTTGCTGCTGAACATCAGCAACCTGACGCCGGATGCCGCCGATGGGACCAACACGGAACTGAGCTTGCTCAATGCGGATATCTCGCTCAGCGACGGCAACGATCCGGGTGCCTTCAGCGTAGGGAATTACACCGACGGCGACGTGCTGCAGGTGGGCGATTCGACCTATCTCCAGTTGTTTGCGTACGACAACCTGGGCGACCCGGGCGGTTCGGAGGACGCCTACCTGACCATCACCACCGACCAGGATGCACCGTTTGGGGTCGACGGTGACACGTTCACCTACCAGTTGGCGGCGCTCGCATCGTCCAACCCGACGGTCCCCGAGCCCGCCTCGCTCGCTGTTCTGGGCGTGGGCCTGCTGGGCCTCAGGTGGGCGCGGCGGCAGCGCAAGCCGGCGAAGTCGTGAACTGACCCCGACGCTTCGGTCCCAGCGGCCACCTGTCATTGCGATCGAAGCGAAGCTATCTCGGTCGGCCCGCCGCACGCCGCTCGGCCCAGATGGCTTCGCTTCGTTAGCAAGAAACCAGGCAAACAAACTCCCCGACCCTGCCGCTCCGGAGCCACCGTTTCATCCAACCGCGGGTCGGCCGTCAGGCCGGTGGCAACAATGACACTGAAGATTGCTTCGCTTCGCTCGCAATGACAGTGACGGGCTCAGGCAGCACAACGCCGATACGGCCAGAACTCGACGCGCGCGGCGCGCCTGAGACGGCCCAGGTCGCCGCATTACTGCGGCTTGGCATTCGCGATCTGGGCGATGGCAAGGCCGACACGGCGATCGCCGCGCTGCGCCGTGCCCACGCCGTAGCCCCCACCTCCGCCGCAGTGAACGCCCATCTGGGCCTCGCCCTGCAAGCCGCCGGACAGAGCCGGGAAGCCGCGACAATGCTCGCGACCGCGCTGGCGCTGAACCCTGGCATCGTCGAAGCACGCTACGCGCTGGGGACTGCGCACCTGGCCCTGGGCGATCCGGGGACGGCGATCGCGTGCTTTGAAGCAATCCTGGTGACGGACCCGGCCCATGCCGAGGCGCGATACGGGATCGGCACCGCATTCCAGGCCATGGGGGACTATCAGGCGGCCATGGCGCACTATCGGCAGGCCCTCGCGATCGACCGCGACTTCGCCGAGGCAAGCTGTGCCTGCGGAACCCTGCATTTGCGGCTGCAACAAGCGAGCGAGGCCCGCGCCTGCTTTTTGCAGGCACTCGACGTGGACCCGGACTACACGGAGGCCAAGCTTGGCCTGGCGGCCGGACTGCTGCAAATGCACCGCTACCAGGCCGCCGCAGCCGAATTCCGCCGGGTCCTGCGTGATGACCCGGAGCATGCGGCGGCGAATTGCGGCCTGGCCGGCGTGCTGCGGCGGAAGCACCGCGATGCCGAAGCGATACCTTTGTACGAGCGCGTGCTTGCGAGCGATCCAGAGCATGACGAGGCCCTGGTGGGTCTGGCGCACGCGCTGCGCGGTGTGGCGCAGGGCGAATCGGCGGTCGCGATCTATCGCCGCATCCTGGCGCGGCGTCCGGACGATCCCGAGGCGATCGTCGGCCTGAGCGAGGCCCTGACTGAGCAAGGCCAGTTCGACGCCGCGCGCGTCTTATTGCGGCAGGCTGTCAGGCAACAGCCCGAACGCATTGTGTTCCAGCACCGGCTGGTGAATCTCGGCAAGGTGCAGCCGGCGGATCCGATCATCGCCAGGCTGGAGGCGATGCTGCCGCGTGCGGCTCTGCTGCCGCCGGACGAGCAAGTGCGGCTGCGGTTTGGCCTTGCCAAGGCCTATGACGACACCAACCGGCACGCGAAAGGCTTTCACCACCTGCTGGAGGGAAACGCGCTGGCGCGGCAACGAATCCCCTACGATGAGCGTGCCGCGCTGGAGCATCTCGCGCGCATGCCGGCGATTTTTACGCCCGAACTGATGGCGGCATGGCGCGGCCGGGGCGATCCGTCCGACCGGCCGATCTTCATCCTCGGCATGCCGAGATCAGGTTCGACACTGGTCGAGCAAATGCTGGCGGGACATCAGCGGATCTTCGCCGGCGGCGAGCGCCACGAGTTACCCGAGGCGGTGGAAAACGTATTGTTCGCTAAATACGGCGCGCCGCGGCTCAGCGAGGCGATCTGGACCCTGGCGGCGCCAGAACTGCGGCAGCTCGGCAGCGACTACGATGCGGCCCTGCGGCGTCTTGCACCAGCGGCGGCGCGGGTGACCGACAAGTTGCCCGGCAACTTTCCCCTCGCCGGGCTGATCCACCTCGCGCTGCCCAATAGCAGGATCATCCATGTCGTGCGCGATCCGGTGGATACCTGCCTGTCGTGCTTCGCGCAGCTTTTTGCCGAGAACGACGTACCTTGCTCATATGATCTCGCCGAGCTTGGCCGCTATTACCGGGCGTATCGGACGCTGATGGACTATTGGCGCTCGGTGCTTCCGGCGGGGGTGATGCTGGACGTGCACTATGAAGCCCTGGTGGACGATTTCCCCGGCGAGGCACGGCGGATCGTTACGCATTGTGGGCTGGACTGGGATGATGCGTGCCTGGAGACGCAAAGCTTCCGCCGCGTGGTGCGCACCGCCAGTGTGGTGCAGGTGCGGCAGCCGATTTATCGCAGCTCGGTTGGCCGCTGGCGCCCGGACAGCGAATTGTTGCAGCCGTTGCTGACGGCGCTTGGGGACGTGGCCTGACCGATAGCGGCCGGCCTGGCGTTTCTGTCCCGGTGCTTGCCGGCCCCGCCCCGCCATCCCCGCTCATGACGGGCCTGACCCGGCCACAACGTTCACCAAGCGGGTCCACGGCCAGTCGCCAAACCGCGCGCGGTTTGGCCTGCGCTGGCTCAGAAAAGGCTGGGGAACGCTATCCGGCTCTGGCGCGCCGACGCCGCACGATGCCCGCCCCGAGCAAGCCGGCACCGAGCACGGCAAGGCTGGCCGGCTCCGGGACCCCGGCCGCGACGTTGTAGGTCTCGAAAATCGAGACGAAGAGGCCGGCTGGATTCAAGCTGGCAGTGACCGTGCCGCCGCCGTATGGGTCCGACATGCCCATATACTGCAACAGAATGTCTTCGATGTTGAAGCTGTGAGAACCGGCCGTGATCGGCGCGCTGAACGTGCCGCAGCTATTGTCGGCGGTCGACGGGTTGGTGTTGAACGTGCAGCTCTGCGCGGTGGTTCCGTTCAGTTGCACAGTGCCGGTTGTGCCGAGGAGCGAGCCATCCAGGAACGCCTCATCGACGTCACCGACGGTGTACCCATCCTGCACATACATGAACAGCGTGCCGTTGTGGGGTACGTTGAAGGTTTCCGCGCCCCCCATGAGACCGCCAACCGCCGAGCCGCCATCCGATCCGGCCGGCCCGGTACCGGCCGCGTCCAGACTGCCCGCTGGAGCCGCTACCCCTGCCGAGGCACTGACCGCGCCACTGAAGGCTGTGAAAGTCGCGGTCGCCGCGCCGGCGGCCGTCGAAACCAGCGCGAGCACCGCGGCGGTGGGAAGAAGATGCTTGTGCATGGCCATTCCGTCCAAACCAGTCTCGCTATGCGGGTAGCAAGCCTTGTGCCACTCAATAAAATGCCGCAAGTACAGCCGTTTGAATGCCGCATACCATTGTGTCACGATCGACGTGTAAAGAACTCCGACAGAATTGCAGGCGGTGGCGCCGGAGCGTAAGGAAATATCGATTCACGCGAGACGACGTCGCGAACTTCGCCCCGAGCATCCCATGCACCGCCCGCCTGCCACCGTGCCGCCACGACCGCCTGTCGCCGAACGCTTGTTCCAGCAAGCGCTGGCCTGGCACCGGCAACGTGAGCTTGCCCGTGCCGAGCAAGACTATCGCGCGGCGCTGCAACGCGACTCCCGGCACTTTGGCGCGCTGGTGAACCTCGGCCTGATCATGCTGGACCGCAATCAGTCCGAGGCGGCGCTGAAGCTGATCCGCCGCGCATTGTATTTGAAACCGAATGCCCCCGATGCAGCGTTCGCGATGGGCCTGGTCCTGGCGCGGGTCGGTCAGCATGGCGCAGCGATCGGGCAATTCCACAAGACGTTGGCCGTCTGGCCAGAGCATGCGCCCGCGCACAACGGACTGGGTTTGTCACTGCGGGCTTTGAACCGGCATGCCGAGGCACTGGCGGAATTCGAACAGGTCGTCGCGCTGCGGCCGACCGACGCGCTGGCTCACAGCAACCTCGGCATCTCGCTGCGTACCATGGGTCGCCTCGCCGAGGGCATGCAGGCGCTAGAGCAAGCGGTCGCCTTGTCGCCGCGCACCCCCGGCCACTACCGCGTCCTGGGCGAGTCCAAACGCTATACGCCCGGCGATCCCCGTCTTGCCGCGCTGGAGGCGCTCGCCGCCGACACCGCGGCCCTGGGCGAGGACGACCGGATCGACCTGCATTTCGCTCTCGGCAAGGCCTACGCGGATCTGGGCCAGCAAGAGCAATCGTTCCGGCAGTTGCTGGAGGGCAATGCCGCCAAGCGCCGGCTGGTGCGTTATGACGAACCCGCGATACTCGGCTTACTGGCACAGACCAAGGCACTGCTGACCGCTGAGGTGATCGCCGAACGGAGCGGCCTGGGAGATCCGTCGCCGCAGCCGATTTTCATTGTCGGCATGCCCCGCTCCGGCAGCACGCTGATCGAGCAAATCCTGGCCAGCCATCCCGATGTGTACGGCGGCGGGGAGATGAATGATTTCACCGTCGCGGTGACTGTGCTGAGCCGCAACCCGCGGGATACCGCGCCGGACATCGGTGCCAAGGAGCTGCGCGCGATCGGCGCCGATTACCTCGCCCGCACCCGGGCGCGCGTTCCGGTGGCGGCGGACCGCATCGCCGACAAGATGCTGGGCAATGCCCGGCTGGTCGGTCTGATCCACCTCGCGTTGCCCGATGCGCGCATCATCTACGCGCGCCGCAATCCGCTCGACACGTGCCTGTCATGCTTCTCCACCCTGTTCGGCGAAGGCCAGTTGTACAGCTACGACCTCGGGGAATTGGGCCGCTTCGCCAGGGCGCATGACGACATCATGCAGCATTGGCAAGCCGTGCTGCCGCCTGGGGTGATGCTGGACGTGCAATACGAGGACGTCGTTGCCGACCTGGAAACCCAAGCGCGGCGCATCATCGCGCATTGCGGGTTGCAATGGACCGACGCCTGCCTGGAATTCCACAAGACCGACCGCCCGGTCCACACCGCGAGCGTGGTGCAGGTGCGCCAGCCGATCTATCGCAGTTCGGTCGGGCGCTGGAAACCATACAAGGCGCTGTTGCAGCCGTTGTTCGTGGGGCTGGCGATCGAACCACCCGCCAACTAGCGGCATCATGCGCGCGCCTAAAGACCAGCCGGGCCGTCCGCCCTCCCAAGGCTGAACGACGCCGTGCACCCTGCCAAAGATCGGCGTTGCCGTCCGCCCTGCCAAACAAGAAGAGCGAAGTGAGCCAGTGACGGCTCACTTCGCCCCCGGGGAAGACATCCGGCGTGGGTCAGGCTTACCGGGTCGGCGCGGCCCGCCACGGGCGAACTCACCGTCCAGGTGCGGCTGTCATCCCGGGAAAGTTAGGCTTGGGTTCCGGGAAATGTGCCGCCCCATGCGGCACGCCCAAGCCATAGGCCCTGACGCGAACATCACGCCAGCGGAAGTATCGCCCGACAATCCTGCGGTACTCCCACCCCGGGTTTCCCGGCAGCAACCCACCGTCATTTCAGGAAACTCACCCGGCCGACTTCGCTGAAGTTCCGGTTCCGTTCAGCCTGCGCGGCGGCGGCGCGCCGGGCCCGAAGCGGCCGCCGGCGGCTTCTTCGTGTCCTCGACGTTGCCCGTAGGCTCCCAGTGCAGCCGGAATGGTCCGACCTGCACCGCCACTTCCTTGGGCAACGCGACGGCGCCGACAATCCGCCGGCCGCCGACGAAGGTGCCATTGGTGGAGTCGAGGTCGGTGATGCTCACCGCGTCCCCCACCGCCTCGATCCGGCAATGCGCGCGCGATACTTCGTGCGCCGACAGCATTAGCCCGCTCGCCGGGGCGCGCCCGATCACCAGCGGCTCGCTGCCGAGCGCCACCCGTTGCTCCGCCTCGCCCTCACGCGCCACCACCAGGATGCGCGCCGTCTCGACCGGTGTCGCCAGCGGCTCGATCGGCGTGTGGGAAATGGCGGTCGCTTCGACGTCGCGCTCCTCTTCCGCCGCCCCGCTCAGCGACCCGGCGACGCGCGTCAGGTCTTCGGCGATCTGGGTCAACCCGGCATCCAGCTCGGCGGCGGCGGTCTCGGCCAGGGCCACGCGCAAGGCGCGCCCAGCGCGGCGTTCCAGCAGGCCGAGCTGCAACAGAGCAGCGATGTGGTCGCGCGTGGTCTGGAAGTTCTGCCGTTGCAGCCGCAACAACTCGGCTGCCATGTCGTCGGCGAGCAATCCCTCGCCGTCGTCCTGCGGCGGCAGGCCGTAGCGGTGGCGCAGCGCGAGCAAGGTCAGCAGGCGATGCGACGGCGACAGCAGGTGACGGCGCGCCTCCATGCGGCGGGCAACCGAGAGGCCCATGGATTCCAGCACCCGCTCCAGCGCGTCGACCCAGGCCCGGTCGCAGATCTCGATGGCGCCGAGCAATTTGCGGCGCGTCTCGGATTCGAGCTGCATCGGCGCATGGCGGGGACGCGCCGGGGGCCCGGCCAGCGCGGTCTCCAGCAGGCGCGCGGCGGTCTCGATCAGGTGGCCGTCGAACTTGGCGGTCAGTAGCTGCGTGGGCACCACCAGGGTGCGGGCGGAGACCGGCCGGTCCGGCGGATCGACCGTGCAGAAGCCGAGCCGGTACAGTTCGCCCAGGCGCTCCCGCACGGTGGCGTCGTCGAGCAAGAAGACCTGCTTCACCATGCCGGACAGCTCGCCGACGGGCGCGCCGCCGCGGGCGCGGGCGCAAAGATGGCTGACCAGATGCCACTGGCCCCGGCGATGCAGGTCCGGGAAGAACCTGTGCCAGGTCTCCTGATAAGCCGACAGGAACCCGACGATCTCGCGCTGGGCTTGCACCGCGGCGTTCTCCGTTCCCATGAACCCCCGCAACGATCCTAGCGAAGCGGGCGCGGCTTGTCTCGGTCCTTGCGGCAGCATCGTGGCCGCACCCTGGCCTTGGCCAGCCTTGCCCCACCGCGGCCCGGATTGCATCGTTGCGGCATGCACGACCCTTCGTCAGACCAGGCGCCGCCGCCCGGCGTCTACACCGGCGCGGTGCCGTCCGCGCCGTTGGCGGTACCGTTGCAGGACGGGCGCCATGTTGCGGCCGCGGTCATCGGCGGCGGCTTCACCGGCATGTCCACAGCCTTGCATCTGGCGGAAGCCGGCGTGGAGGTTGCCGTGCTGGAGGCAAAGGATGTCGGCTGGGGCGCCTCCGGCCGCGCCTTCGGGCAGGTGGTGCCGTATCTCAAGCGCGACCACACCACGATCCTGCGCCATTACGGCGCGGAGCATGGACAGCGCGTGGTCGATGGCGTCGCGGACGGTCCGTCTTTGGTGTTCGATCTGATCGAGCATCACCGCATCGAGTGCTGGCCGGTGCGCACCGGGCTGATCTTCGCCGCGCACGCCCCCTCGGGTACGCATGAACTGGCGGAGCGCACGGCGTACTGGCAGCAACGCGGTGCGCCGGTAGAGTTGCTGGAGGGCGAAGCCTGCGCGGCACTGACCGGCTCGCACCGCTATCCCGCCGCGTCGCTGGACCGGCGCGGCGGGCATCTCAATCCGTTCGCCTATGTACGCGGTCTCGCGCGCGCCGCCGCCGCCGCGGGCGCGACGGTGCACACTGCCACCCCGGTGCATGGGTTACGCCGCGAGGGCACGCGCTGGGTGCTGCAATCCGGCGACCGCCGGCTGACCGCCGATAGCGTCGTGATCGCGACCAACGCCTACACCGGCGGGCTGCTGCCTAGGCTGCGCGCCAGCATCATTCCGATGCGCGGGCACGGCTTCGTCACCGAGCCGCTCTCGGACAATGTCCGCCACACCATCCTGCCGCACCGTCAGGCTCTGACCGACACCCGTCACCTGTTTTCCGCGGTACGCCTGCTGCCGGATGGGCGGCTGCATGCCAGCACCTATGGGCCAGCGTTTGGCCCGGAGGATGCGCCCGATTGGCGCTTCGTCGATGACCGCGTCCGCCGACTGTTTCCGCAGCTTGGCGCCCCACGATGGAGCGAGGCGTGGAGCGGATGGGTGGCGATGACCACCGACCACTTCCCGCGCCTGCATGAGTTGGCACCCGGATTGTTCGCGGGGCTTGGCTATAACGGCCGCGGCATCGCCGCCGCGACCATCATGGGGCGGGATCTCGCCGCCCTGGTGCGCGGCGCGGGAGACGCTGCGACCGTGTTTCCGCTGGTGCCGCTGCGTCCCCAGCCCTGGCACCGCGCCACGCCGGCCATGGTGCGCGCGCTGGTGCAGGCGTACCGCGTGCAGGACTCGTATCGCGAGCTGCGCTACGGCAGGTCCCGCTGGTAAGCCCCGCACGGCATCCGCCGCACCTCGTCTCAGCCGTCAAGGATCAGCAATGTGTCAGCCGTGGAGGACGAGCAATCCCGCGACGTGCGACGGGTCCGGCGGCTGCACAATGCCCAGCGCGCTGATGCTGGCCGTGCTGTGGCTCGTGGGGTTAGGCGCGAAGGTGACGCTGAACATATCCTCGGCAGTCATGTGCTGAGCGTCAGAGGCCAGCACCGCCAATAATACCCGGCCTGTCTCTTGCGCCGGCACCACACCGAAGAATTCATCGGCGTTCGGATTGAAATACAACCAGGAGGTCACATTCGGACCACTGAGTTCGTAAGCGGCGAACGTCATCTTCAACCCCAGCGCATCGGCGAAGGTATTGGCCGGGAGCGTGAGGCCGACCGCTTGCCCATCCGCCCAGGTCTGGTTCGGCGTCGGATTTGTCACTGTGATCCCCGGCGTTGGCGCCGGTGCCTGCACCGTGGCAGTGAACGATTCCGAGGCACTGAGGCCGCCGCTGTCGGTCGCGGTGACGTTGACGGCAACGCTTTGCGCAACGGAGGGTGCCGTGCCGCTGAAGCTGTCCGTCGCCGCATTGAATTGCAGCCAGCTCGGCAGCGCTTGTCCGTTGGTCTGCGTGGCAGTGCAGGTGAGGCTCTCGCCTTGCGGATCGACGAAGGTGTTGGCCGCCAGCGCCAGCGAGAATGCCTTCCCCTCAAACCATGTCTGATTCGGGGTCGGCGCGGCGACCACAGGCGCCCCGAGTACGGTCGCCGTGAAGCTGTCGGAAGCCGCAAGCCCGCTGGTGTCGGTCGCTGTTACCTTGATGCTCAACGTCTGCGCGGTGTTGGGTGGGATGCCGCTGAAGCTGTCGGTCGCCGCGTTGAATTTCAGCCAGCTCGGCAATGACTGGCCGTTCGCCAGGGTGGCGCTGTAGCTCAGTGTTTCGCCCAATGGATCGGTGAACGTATTCGCTCCCAGCGCCAGCGAGATCGCCTGTCCCTCCTTCCAGGTTTGATTGGGCGTCTGCACCGTTAACACCGGTGGCGCCGCGGTGGGGATCGTGGTCGTGGTGATTGCCACACTCAGCGAGTCCCAGTCGCCCCAGTAATTGCCGTTATAGGCCCGCACCTCCAGCGTATCGGTGGTGGCCGTCGCGCCGGCGAGCAATGACACGGCGGACAGGCTGGATGCGGTCAGCGCGTTGGCAGCGGAGTGGTCGCTGTAGTCGACGCCGTTCAGTATGAGCGCGTCGGTGGTGGCCGTGTCGTAGATCTGCCAGGACGTGATCGTTTTATTGCCGGGATCGGTGGCCGAGAAGAGTACTCCCAGCGATTGCGAGGCGTGGCTGACCAGGCCGTCGGAGGCCACATTCGTGGTAACGATCGGCGTGTCCAGTTCGTAGATCACCACCGTGGCAGCCGACACGCCGGCGAATTCCTGCGACGCGGGATGCGGCGCCGAGACCACGATGTCGGAGCCTGAGCCGTCATTCGCCAGATTGGTGATCTGCCCGCCGCTGCCGACGTAGGTGATGTTGTCCACCAGCATCGCGCTGCCGCCGGAGCCGGAGACGCAGGTGGTTATGTGCCCGCCGCCGCCCGCCGGCTCGAACACAATCATCTCGCCGGCGGTCACCATCGACTGCCAGTTGCCGGTCTGCCCCGCGGGACCGTTGAATGCGACGATCCACTCTCCGTTGGCCTGGCCGGGCAGCCCGATCAGCGTGCTTTGTACCGGCAGCGAGGCGCCGGCCTCGGCGGCGATTGTACTGGCCAGCAGCCAGCAGCCATCGTCATTCCAGGCCTGGCCGACGAAGCTCTGCGCCGCCGAGACGATGGAGTCCGGCGTCGCCTGTGACGGAACGGTGGCGGTGTAGCCCGGCCGCGTCACCACGGTCGCGCTGCCGATATAGCCGGCGGCATCCTTCTGCATCATCAGATCGGCATTTCCGGCGTAGGCGTTCGCCATCGCCAAGCTGCTTTCACCGAACAAGGACAGATTGGTGACATCCCCGGCACTCGCCGACGAGTCATAGACCAACTGATTCAGGTAGCCATATGTGCTGTTGTAATAGAGGCCGGTGGACGCCTGATAGGTGAAGACGATGCCGCCGCCGCGTCCGTCCCCGCCCAGATTGCTCAGGCTCAGCGTACGGCCGTTGCCGGTGAGGGTGCCGGTCGCGCCAGTTGCACCAACGGTATATTCATCTCGATCGAGCACCGTAAGTACCAGATAGGGCGGATTGGTGCTGGCAGGCGTGATGTTGAACATCTCCGCCAGGCCGATCGAGGCGGCGGCATTGTTGACGAATGCGGTCTCGTTATCGGAAATCGCCACTGGTCAGCCTCCGCAGCGCTGCACGGCAATGGTGGTGCCGCTGGAAAAAGTTGCACGCTGATACGGAAGCCAAACACGGAACATTCTGTCCCGGTCTATTCCTTTTCTGGACGCCTGCCACACCTCATTCGCCGCGATGCGACCGCACCGCCGCGCCCCGGGCAAGCCGGTCCATTGGAATATGAGAAAGCGAGGGGTTGTCGCCCCGCCTTCCGTTGCGTGATCAGGCTTCCCCGGATTCCTTCGCCGGAGAAGAGATGATCACAAAATGATTGCCGGACAGTTAATGCCATCGACTTTTGTTCCTGTCGGGCTTCGGCTATCGAAACCAGGTCCCAGACGGAGAGCCCGCGCCATGACCTATCTCGTCGCCGCCGATCTGCCTGCCACGCCTGCCGGCACCCGCTTCCGCGCCTTGCTCGATCGGCCAGGGATCCTTGGCATGCCCGGCGCGCATAATGGCCAGGCGGCACTCCAGGCCAAGGCCGCCGGCTTCGAGGCGCTGTACCTCTCGGGGGCGGCGATGTCCGCTTCGATGGGCCTGCCCGATCTCGGCGTGATCACCGTCGACGAAGTGTGCTTCTTCATCCGCCAGATCACGCGCTCCACCGGCCTGCCGCTGCTGGTGGACGGCGACACCGGCTACGGTGAGGCGCTGAACGTGATGCATATGGTGCGCTGCTTCGAGGATGCCGGCGCCGCCGCGGTGCATATCGAGGACCAGTTGCTGCCGAAGAAATGCGGTCACCTGAACGACAAGAAGCTGGCCGATCCACACGACATGGCCGCCAAGATCGCCGCTGCCGCGCGGGCACGCCGGCATCTCTTCATTGTCGCCCGCACCGACGCCGCGGCATCCGAGGGCATCGATGGCGCCGTTGCCCGTGCGAAACTGTTCTTGCAGGCCGGCGCCGACGCGATCTTCCCCGAGGCCCTGACGTCGGCCGAGCTGTTCCGCGCGGTGGCAGAGCGGCTGCCTGGCGTGAAGCTGCTGGCGAACATGACGGAATTCGGCCGCACGCCGTTTTTCACCGCCAGCGAATTCGAGGCGATGGGCTATAAGATGGTGATCTGGCCGGTGAGCTCCCTGCGCGCCGCGAACAAGGCACAGGCGGAATTGTACGCCGCGATCCGGCGCGACGGCGGCACGCAGAACATGGTGGAGCGGATGCAGACGCGGGCGGAGTTGTACGCGACGATCGGCTACCACGATTACGAGGCGCTGGACGCGTCTATCGTGACGACGATCGTTCCGGTGGCGATGCCGCAGCGACAATAGCGACGGCACTATCGCCTGTCATTGTGAGAAGCGAGCACCTGTCATTACGAAGCGACTGCCTGTCATTGCAAGGACCGCGAGCGAAGCGCAGCGGGACGAAGCAATCCTGGTCAAGCAACGCACCAACGCTTCGAGCAAGTTTTCCGAACGAGATCGCTGCGTGGCTTCGCTGCAGCGCATGACAGCGATCTCGACGATACCGGCCACAGCGAGCCTGCGCTAACCCTTTGCAACGGAACCGGCTCAGAACGGCGAGAATCGACTGTCGCCCGCGTGTGTCGCGGTCGCAAATTCGCTGCCGGTCGAAACAGCGGGCCGGACTCCAGGCTGATGCTACTCCGCCGCCTGCGCCACCGCGTCGCCCAGCTTCACACCGCGCACCGCGTATTCCGCCGCGACCCGCACCGCCTCGATCATGCTGACCGCGCTCGCCTTGCCTGTCCCGGCGATGTCGAACGCGGTGCCATGATCGACCGACGTGCGCAGGATCGGCAGGCCCAGCGTCACGCTGACGGTCTTTTCGAAGTCCATCATCTTCGCGGCGATGTGCCCCTGGTCGTGGTACAGCGACAGCACCGCGTCGTAGCGGCCGATGCGCGCCATATGAAACACCGAGTCCGCCGGCACCGGCCCACTGACCTGCATGCCCTGCACGCGCGCCGCCGCGATGGCGGGCTTGATCGCGTCCATCTCCTCGCGGCCGAACAAGCCGTCCTCGCCGCCATGGGGGTTCAGCGCGGCCACTGCCAGATGCGGTCGGTCGCAACCGAGCTGATGCAGCGCCTTCAGGCTCTTGTCGATGCCCTTCGCGACGCGCTCCTGCGTGATCTGCTGGCAGGCCTGCAACAATGACACGTGGCGGGTGAGGAAGAAGATCTTCAACCCGCTGATGGTGAACATCGTCATCTCTTCTTTGGCGCCGGTATGCTCCGCAAACATCTCGGTATGGCCGATGAAGGGAATCTTCGCCGCTTTCAGCGACTCCTTGTTGATCGGCGCAGTCACCACACCGGCGACGCGTCCGGCCATGGCAAGCGCGATCGACTCGCGGATCGCGGCATAGGCCGCCTCGCCGCCCAGCGCCTGCACCTTCCCCATTTGCAACGCGTCCGGATCGGCGCTGTCCTGATGCAGCACATCGATCGTGCCGGGGCGGTCGGCGATCGCCTCGGGCGCGGCGATGCGATGCAGTGGCGCGGTCAGCCCGCACAGATCGAGCGAACGTTGCAGCACACGCGCATCGCCGATGGCGAAGCATCGCGCCACATCGCGCACCTCGGGTGCGAGCATGGCGCGGACGGTGATCTCGGGACCGATACCAGCAGGGTCGCCCATGGTCAGCGCCAGGACTGGACGTTCGCTCATGCGTGCCGCCTCCATTTTGGATTGCACCAGTATACGACGGGGCTGCCGCGTTGTCGCGGATGGCCGCGATCGCGGCGCACCACCCTGCCTTATCGCCTCGTCAACATGGCCAGCGGACCGATCCCCTACCCGACGAAATCGAGGCCGATGTCCAGGACCGTGGCGCTGTGGGTCAGCCAGCCGACGGACAGCAGGTCCACGCCGGAGGCAGCGATCGCCGGAGCGGTATCGGGACGGATGCGGCCGGAGGCTTCGGTGATCGCGCGCCCGTCGACGATGGCGACCGCCTCGCGCAGCAGATCCGGCCCCATGTTGTCGAGCAATACCGCGTCCACACGGAGCTGCATCGCTTCGACCAATTGCTCCAGCGTATCCACTTCCAATTCGATCTTCACCAGATGGCCGACATGGGCGCGGGCGCGCGCGATGGCCTCGCGCACGCCGCCCGCGATGGCGACGTGGTTGTCCTTGATCAGCACGGCGTCATCCAGGCCGAAGCGGTGATTGGAACCGCCGCCCACACGCACCGCATATTTCTGCGCGAAACGCAGGCCGGGTATGGTCTTGCGCGTGCAGCAGACCTGGGCATGCGTGCCGGCAATGGCTTCGGTGATGCCGCGTGTCGCCGAGGCAATGCCGGAGAGATGGCACAGAAAGTTAAGCGCGGTGCGCTCGGCGGTGAGGATGCCGCGCGCGGGACCGCTGATGACGGCGATGCGGTCGCGAGGCGAGAGGCGGGTGCCGTCGGGACGGTCGACCGTTACGACAATGGCGGGGTCGATCAGGCGGAATGCGGTCAGCGCGAAGTCGAGGCCGGCGACCACACCGGCCTGGCGCGCGACCAGTTCGGTCTCGACCCGGGCATCGGACGGGACCACCGCATCGGTGGTGATGTCACCGGCTCGGCCTAGGTCTTCCAGCAGCGCGGCCCGGACCACGGGCTCGATCATGATGGCGGGAAGGGACATGCAGGTGCCTTTCCTGAACGGCTTCGCTTTTTGCGGTGGGGGCGGGAGATTCTTTTGCGTTGCGCGCGGGAGATTCTCTTGCGTTGGGCGTGGGAGATATTTGCCGGTTGGACGCGTTCCCTCCCGGGTGGCGGGGGCATCATACCGGCAATCGCCCTGGCGTGCACGTGCAGGCCGGGCGGCAGGGCTACCCCGCCAGGCCCGCAAGCGCGGCGCGCAGTTCGGCAATGCCGGCGCCGGTCTCGCTGCTGGTGGGCAGCACGTCCGCAAGCGCCGCCGGATGGGCACGGGCGAGGCGGTCCGCTTCCGCTTGCTTGCGCGCCAGCGCCGGCGGCTTTACCGCGTCGATCTTGGTCAGGACGAGTTGGAATGCCACCGCGGCGCGGTCCAGCAGATCCATGACGGCGGTGTCGGCAGGCTTGATCTCGATGCGTGCATCCAGCAACAGCATGACGCGGCGCAGGGTGGGCCGGCCGCGCAGGTAGTCGAACATCAGGCCCTGCCAGTCGGCCTTCACTTCCTGTGGCGCGCGGGCATAGCCATAGCCTGGCATGTCCACCAGCATCAGGCGGCCGGCGAGGTCGAAGAAGTTGAGCTGGCGTGTGCGACCGGGCGCGGCCGAGACGCGGGCCAACGCGTGCCGCCCGGTGAGTGCGTTCAACAGCGAGGACTTCCCCACATTGGACCGGCCGGCGAAGGCGACTTCCGGGCCGACAGCCGGCGGCAGGTGGTCCAGCCCCTGCGCCGCGTGCACGAAATGGCACGGGCCGGCAAACAGAATGCGGCCGGCTTCGAGAGCGTCCGGCGTTGGTTCGGCGTCGATAGCAGGCAACCGTCAACCCGTCATCGCGAACCCGGAGCCAACCATCAGCCCAGGCCTGTGCGGCTCGGTTCCGCGCCACAGCGATGCCATCGGCATTACGCCGATGGCCGGATCGAGGTCGGCCATGACGGAAGCGGTCATGTCCTTGCCAGGCCGGGGCGCGCCAGGCGGGTGCGACGCATGATCAGCCATTGCTGGCCCACCGAAAGCAAATTGTTCCAGCTCCAGTAGATCACCAGGCCGGCCGGGAAATTCCCCATCATGAACATGAACAGCAGCGGCATGAACTGGAACAGGCGCGCCTGCACCGGATCGGGCGGGGGCGGGTTCAGCTTCTGCTGCATGTACATTGTGCCGCCCATGATCAGCGGCCACAGACCGAGATGCAGATAGGGCGTGATCCTGGCCGGGTCGAACGGGATCAGCCCGAACAGGTTGAAGACGTTGGTTGGGTCCGCCTGTGACAGGTCGTGGATCCACCCGAAGAACGGCGCCTGCCGCATTTCAATCGTGGTGAAGATCACGACATAGAGCGAGATGAACACCGGAATCTGCACCACCATCGGCAGGCAGCCGGAGGCGGGGTTCACCTTCTCCGCCCGGTACATCGCCATCATTTCCTGTTGCAGCTTCTGCGGATCGTCCTTCATCCGCTCCTTCAGCGCCTGCATCTTCGGCCCAAGCAATTTCATTTTGCTCATCGACCGGTACGAATAATTCGCCAACGGAAAGAACAGGATCTTGACGCAGGTGGTGAAGGCGATGATCGCGAGGCCAAAATTGCCCAGCAGGGTGTTCAGCCAGTCCAGGCAATAGAAGATCGGCCGTGCCAGCAGGTAGAACCAGCCGAAATCCACCGCTTTGCCGAAGTAGGGGATTTGGTACTCCGCCTGGTAATGGTCGAGCAGCGTCAGCACCTTGGCGCCGGCGAAAGTGTGCCAGGCCTGGCCCGCCAGGGCACCGGGCGCGACCACGGTGGGATCCTGGGCGATATAGCCAACCTGATAGGATCCCTCACTCGTATCGATGTAGCGGAAGGTCAGGCGCAGCGGCAGGTTCTGCTCCGGCACCACCGCGGTGAGCCAGTACTTGTCGGTGATGCCGGCCCAGCCGCCGGCCGAGGTTTCGTCATAGGCGACGCCGTCGTGCTTCTTGGCGTCCGACTTCGCCGTCGCGTAGGTCATGCTGTGCAGCGTGCCCTTGGCGACGCCGGTCAGACCCTGGCTGACGCCGCCGTAGAGCGACGTGAAGCCCTCGTTCTTGGGCGTGTAGTCGCGGCGGACGCGGGCCCAGGGGTACAGCGTCACCGGCTGGCCGGTCGCGTTCTTTACCGACTGGGTGACGCCGAACATGTAGTCGTCATCGACCGAGAGCACGAGTTGGAAGGTCAGGCCCTGGCCGTTGTCCCAGGACAGCGTAACGGTATGGCCCGGGCCCAGCGTGTCGGCCGACGCCTGCCACACGGTGTCATTGTCCGGCACCTTCACGGTGCTGCCCGGCCCCGTCGTCCAGCCATACTGGATATAGTAGGGCGTGGGCGTGGACAGG
>DATJNA010000221.1:0-73868 GCA_035508435.1 Acetobacteraceae bacterium
TTCAAGGAGACGCAGCTCACCGACGTGCACAAGGGCCAGCCGGTCACCATCGAGGTGGATACCTTCCCCGACGCCGTGGTGCACGGGACGGTGAACAGCATCGCCCCCGCCAGCGGCGAGGAATTCGCGCTGCTGCCGCCCGATAACGCGACCGGCAACTTCACCAAGATCGTCCAGCGCATCCCGGTGAAGATCGCAATCAACCCGGACGATCCGCTGATCGGCCGGCTGCGCCCGGGCATGTCGGTCGAGCCCACCATCGATACCAAGCCCGCCCACGGGTGAGTGCCATGGCAGATAATCCTTCGCTCGCGCAGGAGAACGTGTCGCTGAAGACCTGGATCGCGGTCGGCGGTTCGCTGATCGGGGCATTCATGGCAGTGCTGAACATCCAGGTCACCAACTCCTCGCTGCCCAACATCGAGGGCGGCATCGGCACCGGCGGCATCAACGGCTCCTGGATCAGTACGGCTTATCTGATCGGCGAGATCATCGTGATCCCAATGACGGGTTTCATGAGCCAGGTCTTCTCGCTACGCCGCTACCTGATCGCCAACACCGTACTGTTCCTTGTGTTCTCGGCGTTGTGCGGACGGGCGAGCAGTCTGCCCGAGATGATCGTGCTGCGCGCGCTGCAAGGGTTCTTTGGCGGCGTGCTGATCCCGTTGTCCTTCTCCATCATCGTTTCGATGCTGCCGCCTTCGAAGCGCGCGATGGGGTTCGCGGGGTTCTCCATCACGGCAACCTTCGCGCCCGCCATTGGCCCCACGATCGGCGGCTGGCTCACCGACACCTACGGCTGGCAGACCATATTCTACATGAATCTGGTGCCCGGCGCGGTGATGCTTGCCGCACTGATTTACGCCCTGCCCCGTTCCGACACGCGCCTGGGGCTGCTGCGGCGCACCGACTGGCTCGGCATCGCGCTGATGGCCGTCGGTCTGGCGACGTTCCAGACCGTGTTGGATGAAGGCAACGTTTACGACTGGTTCGGTTCCTCCTTCATCGTCAGGCTGAGTCTGATATCCGCGGTGGCACTCGGCGCTTTCATCGTCGTGCAGCTGATCCGCAAGGAGCCGTTGATCCAGCTTCGCCTCTTGGCCCGCCGCAGCTTCGGCTTCGGCACGCTGGCGAATTTCCTGCTCGGCTTCGCGCTGTATGCGTCGGCCTACGTGCTGCCGCAGTACCTCGCAGTGACCCAGGGATTCGACGCGCAGCAGAGCGGCGAGGTGATGGCCTGGACCGGCATCCCGCAGTTGTTCGTCATCCCGCTGGTGCCGTTTCTGATGGGCAAGTTCGATGCACGCCTGCTGGTCGCGATCGGCCTCGCGGTATTCGCGACAAGCTGCTTCATGAACATGCACCTGGACGCGAATTACGCTGCCCCGCAGCTGTTCGAGCCCAACGTGGTGCGGGCGTTCGGCCAGGCCTTGGTGATGACGCCGCTTTCCGCCATCGCAATGGTCGGCATTCAGCCGAACGAGGCAGGCGCTGCCTCCGGATTGTTCAACATGCTGCGCAACCTGGGTGGCGCAGTCGGCACAGCGGCGATCGAAACCTTCGTCACCAAGCGCGAACAATACCACTCGTTCATCATCAATGCCCATGTCTCGCTGTTGCAGCCGGCAACGGTGAAGCGGCTGGCGGCCATGCAGCAATACTTCACCGAGCATGGCGTGCCCGACCCGGGTCAAGCGATGCACCGCGCGATCGTCGCGGTCGGCGAGACCATCCGCGCGCAAGCGACCCTGATGGCCTACGCCGATGCCTTCGCATTGCTGGGCGTCATGCTGCTGGGCGCGATGCTGGCGGTTGGCTTGCTTCGCAAAGGCGCTGCATCCGCAGCCGGAGCGCACTGAGATGCGCGATCCCCGCTCAATGCCACAGACCACTGTGACGTACTGTTCTTAAAGGAGAACGGTCATGTCGGACCTTGAATCAGCCAAACGCAAGCGCCGCGGCTTCAGCCGGGAGTTCAAGCTCACAGCCCTGGCGCGGATGAACGAGACGCGGAACATCGTCGGATTGGCCCAGGAACTCGGGCTGGAACGCAAGCTGCTATATTGCTGGCGCGACAAGTTGCAGGCTGGCGGACCGGAGAACCTGCGCGGTGCGGGCCGTCCCCGGGGATCGTGCTCAGCCGATCGCGACCAACTGGTGGATAGGCCGGCGCTGGAGACGGCGACGGAGCAACAGCGATGAACCGGCGCAACGATCGGCCGGATGAAACCGAGCCATCGTCGAACGGCTTGCGGCGCAGCGGCGCTTTCTGGTTCGATTCCGTGCTGTTACCGCGATTCCTCCACGCGCTTGATCCGAAGCTGTTCGATGGTGAGTTGCGCGATATGCATCCTGACCACGTCTGTCCATGGAGACCCGATATGGGCGCTTCATGGCGACGCTGTGGTGATGGTGCGAGAGGGGGGATTCGAACCCCCACGCCTTGCGGCGGTCGATTTTGAGTCGACTGCGTCTGCCGTTCCGCCACTCTCGCGCGCGAGGGCCTGTATAGCGGATCGGGCGGTCCTGCCAAACTCCCGTCTGCCGAACTCCCATCTGGCGCGGCCCTCCGCCGTGGCTATACTTCCCGCGCCGGGACCAGGAGGAAACCGCCCATGAGCCTCAGCATCCGTCCGCTGCACCCGCATTTTGCCGGCGAAGCGACCGGCCTGGACATCACCCGCCCGCTCTCTCGCGACGAGGTCGCCGCCATCGAGGCGGGCATGGACCGTTACGCCGTCCTGGCCTTCCCCGACCAGAAGCTGACGGACGAGCAGCAGTGCATGTTTTCCCGGAATTTCGGCGAGCTGGAAGTGACGCTGATTGGCCAGCTCAGCAAGCCGGAGGAGCGGCGGCTCGGCGACCGGCTGGAGCTCGGCGACATTTCCAATCTCGACGCGCGCAACCAGGTCCGTGCGCGCGATGACGAGAAGCGGATGTATGCGCTTGCCAACCGGCTGTGGCACTCCGACGCGTCGTTCCGTCCGCATGGCGCCGGCTATACGCTGCTGCATTCGCGCGTCGTGCCCGGCAAGGGCGGCAACACGGAGTTCGCCGACATGCGCGCCGCGTATGACGCGCTGGACGACGCGACCAAGGCGGAAATCGAAGACCTGCTCTGCGAACATTCGATCGTTTTCTCTCGAGAGCAGATTGGGTTTGCCGTGGAGGGCGGGGCGAATGCGGACAAGTTGAAGCCGGTGCGGCACCGGCTGGTGATCACTCACCCGGTCACCGGCCGCAAGTCGCTGTATCTGTCTTCGCATATCGGCGGCATCGTCGGTTGGCCGGTGCCGGAGGCACGCGCCTTCATCCGCGACCTGGCAGAGCATGCGACGCAGCCGGAATTCGTCTACGTGCACAAGTGGCGGGTGAATGAACTGGTGATGTGGGACAACCGCACGGTCATGCACCGAGCCCGCCGCTTCGACGACCTGCGCGAGGTGCGCGACCTGCGTCGAACCTCCATCAAGGGCACCGGCGTAACCGCGGCGCCGGTGTTGCAAGCCGCGGAGTAACCGCCAAACGCCGACGCGGATAAAGGCATGGAACAACAGGGGGAGAAAGCCATGTCGGACGCGGTATACGGAATGACACGGCGCGGCCTCGGCTATAAAGGGGCGGCGTCGAAATGGGGTGGGTTCGTCGCCCTCGGGATCGTCATGATCCTGGGCGGCATATTCGCACTCGGCGACGTCGTCGCCTTCACCCTGGTCAGCGTCATTTTCATCGGCGCGATGCTGCTGGTCGGCGGCATCTTCCAGGTCATCCATGCCTTCATGACCCGGGAATGGAGTGCGTTCTTGCTCAGCCTGCTGGCGGGCGCGCTGTACATCATCGGCGGATTTCTGATCATGCAGGAGCCGATCCAAGGTTCGCTGGTCCTCACCCTGTTCTTGCTCGCGGCACTGCTGATCGGCGGAATCATGCGCATCATCATCTCCGCCCAACATCGCGAAATGCCCGGCTGGTGGCTCGTGCTGCTGGGCGGCATCATCAGCGTTGGCGTCGCGGTGATGCTGTACATGACGCTGCCGTGGTCCGGATTATGGGTGCTCGGCACGCTGATCGCGGTGGAACTGCTGGTGCAAGGTTGCTCCTGGCTGCGTTTCGGCTTCGCCTTGCGACACATGCTGCGCACGTCGTCGTGATGCCGTAACTCCCGCGACCTTAGAGGCCGCCTGCGGAGGTGGCGTGGCCGCTTGCGTGTCATTGCGAGCGCAGCGATGCAATCTCGGTCATGGTCGAACGCGATTGCTTCGCTACGCTCGCAATGACACGAAAGGGGCAATGACACGAATGGTACAATGATACGCGCGTGAGCGTCACACGCGCTTCCACAGCAGCACGATATCGCCAAACGAACCGTCGGGGTTCATGACGTAGCCTGGGAAGCGACCGGCCTGCTGCCAGCCGATGGCGTGGTACAACCCCTCGGCGATGTCGCCTGGCCGCGTATTCAGCGTCAGCAGTGACCGTCCCGCGCGCGCCGCCTCCTGCTCCACGCGCCGCATCAGGGCACGCGCCAGCCCGCGACGCCGCGCATCCGGGTGCACCAGCAGCTTCTTGACTTCGGCACGATGTTGCTGGTCCGCCGGCGTGCCGATATCCAGCATCACCGTCCCGGCCAGTGCCGCATCGACCCATCCCCCGAGCAAGATGCGGCTGCCTGCCGCCACCTGACCAGCCACGCGCTTCCAATAGGCGCGCGCGACCGCAGGCGACAGCGGCGGCAGGAACGAAACCCCGGCACCGCCGTCGACGCAGGCGATCAGGATGTCGGCCAGGCGCCGCTCGGCCGATGCCGCGGCGGCGGCGTCCAGGACCGCGATGCCATGCACCGGCTTGGCATAGGCAAACTCCAGCGACTGCGAAATGTCGTGCAACACGCGGATCGGCCCCACGCGCACGTAGCAGCGTTTTTCATAAAACCGATGGGCGCGATCGAATCGCGTGTCGCTCCACAGCACCAGACGCGTGGCGCCCGCGGCAATCGCGTGCGCCTCGGCAACATCGACCAACGCCTGCCCGAGGCCCGACCCATGCCGCGACGGATGCACATAGACACGGCACAATTCCCAAACGGCGCCGGCCTGTGTCGCATCGGCTGCCGCCGCATCGGTGCGATGCGGCCGCACGGCCACCATGCCCAGGACGGCACCGCCTTGCTCTGCCACCCACAAGGCGCCGCCAGCACGCACATAGTAGGTGGCGAGTGCGCGCAGTTCCGGCATCTCGCCATCCACATCTATTCGGACGCCGGGATACATCCCCCAGCACGCCGCGATCAGCGCGATGAATTGCTCTGCGTCGGCATCGCGACCGGGTCGAAGCGCGGCTGTCACGGTGAGTCCCGATCCGTCTGCAATGGCAAGGCCCGCAGCACTCCCCTCATTGCGAGGCCCGCGGGGCCGCAGCAAACCGGGTCGAGCCTGCGTCATCATGACCGAGGTTGTTGCGTCCCGTCACGCTCCGATCGGGGTCCTCGCAATGACATCGAGGGTCGCAACGACATTATCGGCGCAGCCGCATCAGCGGCCGGAAACCCGCCGCCCGGTTTCCAATGCCGCGTATGACGACACCGGCCCGGGCATCAGCCAACGGAACCCTTGCTCCAGCAGCTTCTCCACATTCTTGCTGTCCACATGTGGATGCCCGCACGGCATGTTGTACTGCTTGCAGATTGCCAGGATCTCGTTGATTGCGGACGCCACGGTCGGATGTTCGTACTGCCGCGGATGGCCGAGATCCTGCGACAGGTCCCCTTCCCCGATCAGCACCACGCCGATCCCCGGCACTTGCTCGATCATCTGCGGCAGGTTGGCGATCGCGCGCTTCTCTTCGCACATGATCACCGTCAGGATCTCGCCCGCGGGGTTCAGGGGCCAGGTGTCGGCGCGCTTGTAGTATTCCTGGTCGGTCAGCCCCCAGTAGCGCGCCGCACTGCGGGGCGCGTCGCCGCGCTGGCCCGGTGGATCATAGAACGCGGCCTCGCGCGGACGCGGATAACGGCTCGCGGCGACCGCGTTGCGCGCGTCCTCGACCGTGCTGACATGTGGCCAGACGATGCCGTAAACGCCGATATCCAGCACCTGCTTCGCGACCCACTGGCTTTGCTCTCCGCCGTTCGGCGGAATGCGAACGAACGGCGCCACCGCCGGCGCGATGCTGCCCGAGGTCGCGATCTGGCGCCGGTTCAGCATGTATTGCATGCAGTCGCGCAGCGCCTTGATGTCGTATGGATTGTGTTCCATTTCGAATACCACCGCGTCATAGGCGGCAGTGCTCAGATTGATCGCGGTGCCGACTTCGCCTGGCGCGAATGTGGCAAAGGCCGGCTTGCCGGATTCCAGTGCCTTGATCGCGCCGTTCAGGCGGGGAATGTCCATCGCTTTGCTCCTCCTTCAGCTCGTTTCGGCTGCGAACAACGTTTCCGGCGTATAGGGCTGCGGGATCAGTCCCTGCTGCGCGGCAAAGGCGACGCAGAGTTCGATGCCGCGCCGATTGGCCGCGAGACCATAGGGCAGCACGTCCTCGCCCACGATCGACGCCCAGCGCACCTCCGCACTGGGTTCGCGCGCCACCCGCTTCGCCGCGGCGAACAACTCCATGAGTTCGCCGGCCAGCCACGAATGCTCTTCCAGCAGCGCGCGTTTCACGCAGACCACGTGATTGACCGGATAGACGCCGGTGCGGCGGCACCAATCAGCCGCGGCGCGATCGGCATCGGGGATCACCGTGCGCACCGCTGCCGGATCGAGACCGGCCAGCGCGATGGCCGCCTCGATCTCGCCGGCCATCAACATCGCCGACAGGTCCTGCCCCGCCGCGACGCGTACCACGTTCGGCGGATCCTGATATTCCAGCACATGCGCGTCCTCGGCGGTGACCCAGGTGATGTCCTCCGGGCGAACGCCGTAATCCGCTTGCATGATGCCGCGCAGCCAGATGCCGGTGGTCTGCGAATAGGCCCGCACGCCGACGCGCTTGCCGATCAGGTCGCGCGGCCCGGCGATGGCAGCATCACGGCGACAGACCAACGCGGCGTGATGGAAGCCGCGCATCAGCACCACGGGCAGGCCGACGATCGGCTTGGCATACGCATGGGCCTGGGCGAGCGTGGTCAGCGCGATCTCGCACAGGTCGAAATCCAGCGTGCGCACCATGCGGCGAAAGGCACGGGTGATCTGCGGCATTTCCTCAAAAGCGAACCGCACGCGATCGGAGGTGACGCTGCCGTCCTTCAACGCGACGGCGTGCGGGTAGGAGGCGATCGCGGCGCGCAGGGTCAGTTGGTTCATGGCGACCATCAGGCCTTCACCGTCGGATAAATGTCCGCCCCGTAGTGCTTGCGGAATGTCTCGATCTGGTCGGGCGGCGGCGGCGCGTAGCTGCATTTCTTCGAGGTGAACCGTCCGCCCATGATGCGGTGCATCTTCACCGCCGCCTCGCCCAGTTTCACCAGGTTGATGATGCCGTTGAGGATCGGCACGCCGTCTTGCGTCTCATACACCCCGGCATGCGCGAGCAAAGCCATCACCACGCCGCCGGCGGCGATCACCACCTCGGCGCCGGCTTCCGAGTTCTTGCGTGCCGCTTCGTTGAACTGCGCCAGGATGCGCTCCCGCGCGCCCGGATCGTCGAAGCCGGGTCCCAGGTCGGTCAGCCGATCGATCCGCATGCGCGCCGCACCCGCGAAGCGTTCGCGCAGGCCGTAGCGGGCGACGTTCTCGACGATGCGCGGGGTGAATTTCTCGTTGATCGTCACGAACGAGAAACTGGCGCCCATCATGCAGGCCATGTGCATCGCGGACTCGCACAGACCCAGCACCGGGATGTCGGCGATTTCGCGTGCCTCGCGCAGGCCGGGATCGGCGATGTTGCCGATCAGGAATGCGTCGTAGCCTTCGCGCACGGCGCGGCCGACATTCTTCAGCACTTCGCCGGTTTCCAGGTATTCCAGGTAGCGGAACTGGTCGCCGACGCCGCCGGTCTCGGTGATGCCGGCGACGTGGATGTCGGTGTCGGGATCCTTCACGCGGTCGAGGATCTCGCGCAGGGCGCGCGGATAGCCGCCCCATTCGGCCTGGCGGGACATGCTCTGATACCAGAGTTTCATCCGGACCTCCTGCGGCGCGGCGTGCAACGATCTGCTGCGACGCCGGCTGGTTCTACACCAGCCCGATATGGTCGGCGAGTTGCGCCGCGGTGTAGGTCTCGCCGAAGCTGTCGGGTATTTCCGGCAGCATCGCCGCATTCCACGCGGTCCATTCCGCGACCATGCGCTGCATCAGGTCCTGACGGCGGTCGCGCAAATTCGCACGCTCGCGGGGATCATTGCAGATCTGGAAAAGGAAGCTGTTGTCGCGGATTTTCAGGTATTTGAAATCGCCGTCGCGCATGGCGCGCTGTGCGTTGGTCTTGTAGCGCCAGAACAGCTTGCGCGATTGCGGCGGCGTGGCGCGCGTCAGCATCGGCAGCAGGCTGATGCCGTCGGGAGGGTAATCGGGATGCGGTGCGACATCGGCCGCTTCCAGCAATGTCGCGAACCAGTCCATGGTGATCGCCACTTGCTGGTTCACCTGTCCGGCGGGAATGCGCGCCGGCCAGCAGGCCAGCGTCGGCACGCGCAGGCCGCCTTCCAGCAGCTCGGTCTTGATGCCGGTGAAGGGCCAGGTGTCGGAGAAGCGCTCGCCGCCATTGTCGCTGGTGAAGATGACAATGGTGTTGTCGGACAGGCCCTGCGCGTCCAGCGCCTGCAACACGCGGCCGATCTGGAGGTCCATCGCCTCGATCATGCGGCAATAGATGCGCTGCGTGCCGCCGTCGTAATGGCGCAGGCCGCTGCCGCGCAGGCGATCGGATTCGGCGCGGTCGCCGGGCGCCTCCCACGGCCAGTGCGGGGCGTTGAAATGCAGGCTGAGCAGGAATGGCTGCGAGCCGCGGGCGAAGTCGTTGACGGTGGCGACGGCGCGGTCGCCCAGCAGATCGGTCATGTAGCCGTTCATGACGACGGGTTCGTCGCCTTCCCACAGATCGTGCTGCTGACGCGCGTTCTGATGCGAATAGTAGTCGGCGGTGCCGGTGCGAATGCCGAAGAAGTGCTGGTAACCGCTTTTCAACGGACTGAAGTTTGGCAACAGGCCAAGGTGCCATTTGCCGATCAGCGCGGTGCCATAGCCGGCGGCGCGCAGCAGCGCGGGCAGTGTCGGATGGTCCGGCGGCAGGCCGACATCGAGCTTGCCGGCGAGCGGCTCCTCCAACCCGAGCGGCAAGCGATACTGGTAGCGACCGGTGATCAGCGCGAGACGTGTGGCGGAACAGACGGCGGAATTGGCATAGCCCTGCGTCAGCCGTGCGCCGCGGGCGGCGATGCGATCGATGTTCGGCGTGGACAGCTCCGGGCGGCCGTAGCAGCCGACGTCGGCATAGCCGAGGTCGTCGGCCATGATGAACACGATGTTTGGCTGCTGCGGCATGACGTCCGTCCCCGAGGGCTTTCCGCCATCCTGACGCAGCGATCCCGCAGGGTCCAGCCGACACGGTCGATGCGCGGACCGCACAGCTCGGGCTTCGATATCGTCAGTCAAATCGGCGATCGTTGACAGATGCGACGCGAACCGCGTAGGCGGGCCCACGCGTCCGACCCGTTACAATAACCACCTGGCGGAGTGTGAACATGCTGGCGCGCCTGACGGTTCGTTGCATCATCCTGGCAATCTATGCTGTCGTGGGTATCGGTGGCGGCGGCAGCACAGCCCTGGCGCGCACCGTAACATGTTCGCCGATCACGCCGAAGCAGGTCGCCGCCTTGTTCGATCGCTGGAATGCGTCGCTGGCAAAGTCGCCCGATGTGGTGGTGGCGAACTACGCGGCCGATGCGGTGCTGCTGCCGACCAAGGAAAATGGCCCGCTGATTGGCCGCGCAGCGATCCGCGGGTATTTCGTGCATTTCCTCGAGTTGCATCCCAGCGGCGCGATCGTCACGCGCACGATCATGATCGGCTGCAACATGGCATTCGATGCCGGGCTGTACGATTTCACCGTGGATGGCGCTCAGCCGGGCAGCCGCAGCCAGATCAAGGCACGCTACACGTTCATCTACGAACCGCGCGGCGGGCGCTGGCTGATCGTTCACCACCACTCGTCGGCGCTGCCCGTGCCCGGGCCGTAACGCCCTGCCGCGGCGCTGGGTCGGCCTGGGTCCTTGCCGCACCTGACATCGCGAATTTGGTCAGGGTCGGCAGCGCACCGACAGTTCCAGACCGCCACCGAACGGCAGTGTCATGGTGCGAAAGCCGTTGGCGGGATCTTCGAGAAACGCGAAATAGTCGGCATAGGCGGCGCGATGCTGCGCGGTGTTGTCGCATACGACCATGGCGCCGGGGCGCAGGTGTGGGGCGACCAACTCGAGCGCCGGGCGCGCCATCGGCGTCCAGATATCTGCCAGCATGAAGTCGATCGGGCCATCGATGTGGCGCAGAGTCTCGCGCAGGTCGCCTTCGCGCAGGTCGATCAATGCCTCCAGCCCCGCCTGCGCGAAATGCTGGCGCGCGGCGGCGGCCTTCGCCGGCTCGTATTCGGTGCCGATCACCACGCCCGTGCCGCCGCTCGCACGGATCGTGTCACGCACCGCAGCGGCGAGGTACAGGGTGGAAACACCGTACGACGTGCCGGCCTCGACGACGCGGCGCGCCTGGCTGGCGCGGCAGAGCAGGTAGCAGAACTCGGCCTTGTCGCGGTCGAGCGCGACCAGCTTGTCGCTGCGGAACTGCTTGACGCGGGCCTCGTCATCCTGGGACAGGGCGCCGGCATAAGGACTGCGGTGCGCATAGTAGTCGTCGATTTCGGAGATCTGCGCATCGCTCCTGGCGTGCAGTTCGGCCAGGAGAGCCTCCAGTGGCGGATCGTTCAGGACGCTCATGGTCGCCGGCCTCCGGTTCGGGGGGATCGCGCGAGGCGAGGATGCAGCGTGACGTGCGCCGGTGTCCTGTCAACGCGCATCGGTCGATGCGACGTGGGCTGGGGTCTATTTCTCGCGCATCGAGCGCTGGTCCCACAGGCGCACCGGGCGGCCGTCGGGGTCGGTCAGTTCGACGCCATAGCCCCAGAACGACTTGCGCGGCCCATGCGCGAAGGCGGTGCCGTGTGCGGACCAGGCGGCGAACGTGACGTCGACGTCGTCGACCTGGAACCACAGGGCGTTGTTGTCGGCAACGATGGGGGCGGCGGATTGCACCAGGAAGATTGCGAAGCCGTCGGTATCCTGGAGTGCGACGGTGCGCCGTTCCGGAACCTCGAATTCGACCTGCAAGCCGAGGGTGGAGACGTACCAGTCGCGGGACCGGGCCAGGTCGCCGACCGGCAGGCTGATGTGGTCGATTTTCATCATGCGGCAGACCTCTCCGGCATGGCGGGAGACGTTCTGATTCAGGCGGGCTGCTTCAGGCGGGGCGCCAATTGAACCGGTGGCTCAGCCATTGGCGCAAAGCCTGGAGCGCGGGCTCGGTGGCGGCGGCGGGCGCGGTGCCGGCGGTGGCGGCGGGGCCGCCGAGCACGTTGACGTCGAGCGATAGTGCCACCGCTTGCACGTCCAGTGCTTCCGCCGCGTCGGTGGCGGCGCGGCGCCACAGGGCCACCATCGCCGCCGGGGTTAATTGCGGCAGCACCAGTGCGAATTCCAGTTGCGATGCGGTGGCAGCGGCGCACCAGGCGTCACGGATCGGCCCGCTCAGCAGGTCGCCGCGCCGCATGGCGTAGAGTTCGGGCAGGGTTGGGGTGCCTGGGAAGGCGGCGGGGCGGACCAGCGTGCCGGCGTCGTCGCGGGTGCCCAGGGTAAAGATCGGCGCCGCCCCGGCTCCGGTGAATTGCACCGCCTGGGCGGGCACCTTGTGGCCGCGCAGCAGCACCGCATCGATGATGTTGTTGCTGAAGGCGCCGGGCAAACTCGCGTCCTCGACGACGCCCGGCACCAATTGCGCCCGGCCACCGAGCAATTCGATGCCAAGCACCGCCGGCAACTCATGGCCGGCCGGGTGCGCGGCGGCGATGCGAACGATGCCGCCGGGGGCGAAGGCCGCGGGGCGTCCCACCACGACGGCAGGCGCGATGCAGGCCATCACGGGCACCCAATGCCCGACGTCGAAATGCGCGCGGGGATCACCCACCAGCCAATCGAGCACTGCCTCGCCGGGGGCGAGCAAGACAGTGTGGCCATCGGGTGCGATGCGGGTGTCGAACTGGTTGGCGCCGGTCACGCCGTCGGCGCCGCCGGCCGATTTCTGGCGCATCGGCACGCCGGGATCGAGCAATTGTCCCAGTGTCGGCCGCAGCAGGTTGGCCCAATGGTCCATGGCGCCGTCGTCCGGTCCGGCCACCAGCAGGCCTGGGCCATCGGGAAACGGCGTGTCGGCGAGCGCGGGCGTGATGCCAAAGGATGGCGCAGCGGCGGCTTGGCCCGTCCACCCAAGCATGGACAGGCTTGTCAGCATTCCCAGCACGCGGCGGCGGTCATGCGACGGCAGGTTTGCGGCCATGGTGTGACGTTTCCTGCTCTCGGGGTCAGGCAGCGGTCAGACCCGCACCCTCCCTACCGCAACCGGGCGGGCAGGCAAATAGCGGGGCCACATTATGTTGGACGCCTGGTTCGGCGGGCGGCGGTCCCGCTGACCCCGGCAACGATCAGGCGTCGTAGGCGACCAGCGCCTCGCAGGGCACATCCAGCCGGGCGCGACCGTGCAGGAAGGTAAGCTCGATCAGCGCGGCGGCAGCGGGGACCACGGCGCCGACCTGACGCAGCAGAGCGATGCCGGCGGACATGGTGCCACCGGTGGCAAGCAGGTCGTCGACGATCACGACGCGCTGGCCGGGTTCGATGGCATCGGCCTGAATCTCGAGACGGTCGGTGCCGTATTCGAGCTGGTAGTTCAGGCCGACGGTCTCGCCGGGCAGCTTGTTCCGCTTGCGCAGCATGACGAAGCCGCAGCCCAGTTTCAGCGCGAGCGGCGCGGCGATCAGGAAGCCGCGGCTTTCCAGCCCGGCGAGCAAATCCGGCTGATAGGCGCGGACCGCCTTGGCCATGCGGCCCATGGCCACCTGCCAGGCATCGGCGTCCCGCAGCAGGGTGGAGATGTCGTAGAAAAGGATACCCGGTTTGGGAAAATCGGCGATGCCGCGGATGTGATCCTTGAGGTCCATGGGCCGAATGCTTTGGATGAGAGTGGCCGTGCGGTGTTTAGGGCGGGGCCGCAGAGGCCGCAAGCAACTGTCCCGGTGGATGGTGCGGCTTCCGCCACTGGCCGTGCCGGTGGTGGGGTCGCATGGTTCCGACAAAATTGCAGCCAGCCAGGCAAGGGCCACAAAGTCGGACTTGCAGCTCGCCAGAAAGCAGCCGAGGAACAGCGGCGAGCGATGGCATCGGTCGGCAATTGAACGGCATGACGCTGAACGGCATGACGCCAGAAGGCCGCACCGGGATGGATCATCGGCGCGGTGGAGCTGGACGAGGACGGGCATCCCCAGCGCCTGCGGCTGGAGCCGCTGGCGGATAAGACCGGGCCAAGCGTGAGGGGATTCATCGGGCGGGTGGTGGAGCGTGGGGCCACCGTGGTCAGCGACGGGCTGCAAGGATACAGAAAGCTCGCCGAGCACCACCACGTCAGGAAGGTCGTGGGCAACATGGCGGCGCATGTGCTGCTGCCATGGACCCACCGGGCGTTATCCAACCTGAAGCGCTGGTTCCTGGGCACCCTGCACCGGGTGCGGAAGCAGCACCTGGGGCGGTACCTCGACGAGTTCGTGTTCCGCTGGAACCGCCGGCGGCGCACCAGGAGTGCGTTCGACACCATCGTCAGCCTGGCGGTGCGCTTGCCACACGCCTCGATGCAGGAGTTTGTCATGCAGACGCCTTGATTTGGCCGCCACAGCCCTGGTGCTACGCGTAGCGCTGGTCCACTCATCGGTGCCTTTGATAACGCAAGCAGCCTCAGTGAGCCCGGTAAGGCACCAGCGGCTTGTCAACAGTCCCCAACCAGAGAACCCTTGTGAGCCGTGGTTTTCAGGGCCCAGGCCCGAGCGTCGGTTCGACGTGCCACTCGCCGCTGACGGGGTTGAACAGCCCCGGCAATGGGAATTCTGCGTGGATTCGCAGGAAGTGGTCGATGCCGGCCGTTGCGACGACAGCCCCCTCGGTGGTGGCGATCGCGGCAATTGCCAGGTCGGCGCCGGAAGCCGGCTTCCGCGCGGTCGGGTCGGTAATTACGAAGCTGCGAAGTCTCGGCGTCATGTACATCCGGCCAATCAGCCGGCTCGCCGCGATCGACATCCCCAGAATCTGCGGCTGGCCGTCAGCAAGAATAGTTTTCAGCCATTCCTCCACATCGTCCGCCGTCTCTGGAGCAGTCAGGCGCGCCTTCTGGATGCCGCATTCGATTTCGGCAACCGTAATGACCGTCGTCGCGAGCTCGTGCATGCCGACTTCCGAAGCCCACTGCATCACGGCCGGGTGAGGCCGCTTCTTGCGGAACGTGGCGACAATGTTTGTGTCAAGGACGTATATCATTCGTCGTCGCGGATGAAATCGGGTACCCTAATGCTCGGCAGATCGATTCCTTCGTCGTGGATCTGCCGCATCGCGCGGTCGAACTCGTCCTCTTCGTCGCCGGCATAGCCGTTGTTAAGTAGCGCCGTCTTCAGGTTCGGGCGCGTCCGCTCGAAGTACTCCTTCGACACAACGACGACCTCTCGCCCGTCGCGACGCCGGACAACTTGCGGTTCGCCTGCGACCGCAGCGTCTACCACATCGCTGAAACGATGTCGCGCATCAGCCGCTTGCCAGTTTGCCACCACGGGAGCCTCCTTGCCTGTCTCCTCATATCATGTGACGATTGGCTTGTCCGGTTAAATAGTCACATTATCCGTGAGCGAGGCTATCATGCGGACCGAAAGACGCCCATCGGTCCCTTAGGTCGCACGGATGTGATCCCCTGGGCGGCCACTACGCCTCGGGCGCACCGGAGCCAACGGCAGGAGCCTTAAGATCGCCAACCTGCATCGGGGTTAGCGTCAGTTGGCACCTTCAACCATCGGCTTCGCGCGCCTTCGCAAGGCTCCCACGGACCAGTTCTGGCAAGCTGCCAAAATAGAGCGACTGGCGTGTTGGCGGCCGGTACGGATGGCCGCGCAGACGCTGGTACTCTGCATGGAACAATGCCATCGGTGGGTTGGGATTGTTCGTTGCCACTCCGCCATGGACCTGGTGGAATGTGGCCTCGCCCAGCAGCATGATCACGCAGGCCGTGGGATCGGCACAGGCGCGCGCCCAGGTGTCGTGGTTGGCAAGACCGCCGCCGGGCGAGACGAAGCCCGCGTCCCACCCACCCAGCGCACGCCAATGCGCGGCGCGCAGGAACCAGGCGTTGCTCTCGGTCGGCAGGGCGAACCAGCCGCCGCCGGAGGACGATGCGAGACTCGCAATCGAGAACAGTTGGTAGCCGTCCGCCTCCCAGCCGATGCCGGCAAGCAAGGTGTCCTCTGCCGCTTCGGTGTAGCCGTGCCTGATGCTCTCCGACTGCACCGCCGGGCCAAGATGGAACCCGATCGTGCCGATCACCGGGCGGTCGTGCAGGCGGGAGGCCGCCAGCGCCATGGACAGCAGGCCGGGCGAGGCCATGCGCGCGCCGTCGATGCACACGCCGACCAGATCGCCGCGCGCCAGCGAGAGTCCGAAATTGACGGCGGGCACCGGAGAAACGGTTGGCTCCGGCATGCGGCGCATCACCAGATCGGGCAGCAGCGTATGCAGTTGAACGGCGTCGGCGGGGCGGGTCGAGCCGTTGTCGATCAGGATGACTTCGTAATCCCGCGCTTCGATCTCGCGCTGCATGGCGGGTGACAGCGAGCGGATGGTGCGCGGCAGTTCGCGCGGCATGTTATAGCCGACGACGACCAGGGACAGCAGAGGTTGGTGCCTGCCGATGGCCGGTGCCGGCATGGCGTCGGCCGCCGCAGCGAGGCGCAGGCGCGCCACCATCGCGCGCGGCGGGCAGCGTTCCGCGCGCGCCGTCTTGATCGCATCGATGACGCGCTGGAGGGTCGAAGATCCTGGTGCCACCGCGCCTTCGCGGGCGAGGACGCGGGGCGGCGGCCCGGCGACGTCGAAGGCCGTGCGGGTGATCGCGTTGTAGCCATCCCAGAGAACGCGGTTGGACGGATCGAGACCCGCGACCAGCAACAGCCCGCTCGGCGAGGTGTCGAGCGGCAGCAGGAAAAGATCGGGGCGATGGGTGCGCAGGATTGCCGCGAGGCGCCAGATGTCGCCGGTCCAGGCCCGGGTGCGGCGGCGGCGTTCCGCCTGCGCCGGATGGTTCGGAAACACGTCGTCGATCACCACCAGGGCGCCAGGCGCGGCACAGCACTCGATGTTCATGAAATCGCGCAGCGCGTATTCGAACTTATGCAGGCCGTCGATGAACGCCAGGTCGGGTTGCACAGCCGGCGTGCCGGTGGCGAAGAAAGCATCGCTGGTCTGCCGCACCACCTTGGCAGTGGCCGGCAGTGGCGTGTCGAGGACCGGGCACGGATCGACGCCGATGGCCGGACCGCGCGCGAGCGCGAGACTCGCGCCTCGCCTGACGCCGATTTCAAGGTACTGCGCCGGCGCCAGTTCCGCGTGCAGCCGGGCGAGGACGGCGAGATACGGCACGGCGCCGCCGAGTTTCTCTTCCTCGCGGCTCCCCGCCTTGTCTGTTGTCTCGCGGGGTGTGGCCGGGGGTGCCGGCGGCGGCTGAGGCGCGGGTGGCGCGTCGCGGTGACGGAAAATACCGACGTGGTCGTGCCAGGGGCCGTGCGGGTCGATCCAGTCCGCGGCCAGGATGCAGCCGGCGAAATCCGCCAGGGCTTCACAGGGATCGGAGAAGAAGCGGTAGCGGTCGATGGGATGGCGGTGCATCAGGCCGCTGGATGGCAGCGTAAGAAAGATGCAGCCCGCGGGGCGCAGAATGCGCAACATCTCGGGGAACATGCGCCAGATGAACCCGGTATGCTCCGCCGATTGGCTGGCGAGGACGATGTCGGCCGATCCAGCCTCGAGCGGAAGCCGGTAAATGCCACCGGGCGCATCAGTCACAGCGCCAGGCAGCGGCGCCACGCGGTACTCGAACGGTGGGGTATCGAACACCGCACGCCAGACGTCGGCCTCGCTGCGCCGGGCGCCGGCCCCGTCGCGGCAGGCGTCAGCCCGGTTACGCCAGGCGCCGTCCCCATCGCAGACATCCACGACGACCGCCGTGCCGCGCTGCGCGGTAACGCAGGTTGCGAGATAGTGGCGATGGCAGTGGCGGACGCTTTCCAGCGAGGCTCCGCGTCTCGGCATAGGGGCGACACTCGGCATGTGGTTCCAGCCGATGGACAATAGCCTGTGCGGTCTTGGGCGGCGAAACCATGAGATAGGATTTCGGCGCGGCAGGCCGGTCTCGGGCGGGATCCCTGGAGACGCGGTTACGCCTGCACGAACTCGCCCGATTTGCCGCCGGCCTTGAATACCAGCCGCACTGCCTCGATCCGCATGCCGCGGTCCACCGACTTGCACATGTCATACACCGTCAACGCCGCGACCGAGGCGGCCGTCAGCGCCTCCATCTCGACGCCGGTCTGGCCTGTCGTGCGCACGGTCGCGGCGATCTCAACCGCGTCGTCGCCTGCCTCCAGCTCCAGGGTCACGGCGCTGATCGGCAGGGGATGGCAGAGCGGGATCAGTTCGGCGGTGCGCTTGGCGGCCATGATGCCGGCAATGCGGGCGACGCCCAGCACGTCGCCCTTTTTGGCGGTGCCGGCACGGATCATCGCGGCGGTGGCCGGCTGCATCACGACGCGGGCGCGGGCAGTGGCGGTGCGATCGGTCACCGGCTTGGCTGACACATCGACCATCGCGGCGTTGCCGGCGGCATCGAAATGGGTGAAGCCGGTCATCGGTAGCCCTCCCCGACATGGGCGCAAAACGCAGATCGCTATCCGGTGAGCGCAGGCGCCTGTTGACCGACCTTACCCCGTCGCGAGCAATGCACGGGTGGCGGCGGTGACGTCGGGTTGGCGCATCAGGCTCTCTCCCACCAGGTAGCAGCGGGCGCCGGCGGCGGCGAGGCGCTGAACGTCGGCGCTGGTCCGGATGCCGCTTTCCGCGACCAGAAACCGGTCCGCCGGGACCAGCGGCGCCAGCCGTTCCGTCACCGCGAGGTCGGTCTGCAGCGTCTTCAGGTTGCGGTTGTTGATGCCGATCAGGCTGGTCTCCAGCCCGAGCGCGCGCTGCAGCTCGCGCTCGTCATGCACCTCCACCAGCACGTCCATATCGAGTGCCCGCGCCACCGCTTCCAGCTCGCGCGCCTGGTCGTTGCCCAGCGCCGCCATGATCAGCAGGATGCAGTCGGCGCCGATGGCCCGGCTTTCATAGACCTGCCAGGGATCCAGGATGAAATCCTTGCGCAGCACCGGCAGTTCGACCGCGGCGCGCGCGGCCTTCAGATGGTCGGAGCTGCCCTGGAAATAGCGCGCATCGGTCAGCACCGACAGGCAGGTGGCGCCGCCGTCGCGATACGCCACGGCAAGCTCCGGTGGATTGAATTCAGGCCGGATCAGCCCACCCGACGGCGAGGCCTTCTTGATCTCGGCAACCAGCCCATGGCTGCCGGCGGCGACGGCGCGCATGAGCGCCCGGCCGAAGCGGCGCGGCTTGTCGTTGACACTGGCCGCGATGTCGGCCCGCAGGCGGTCCACCCCCGTCTCGGCCTTGCGTCGCGCGACCTCGGCGAGGGTATCGGCGCAGATGCGAGCCAGCACGTCCGGCGGCGCGGCACTGTCGTTCGGCATACAGTCTCCTCGCGCGCTTTCCGCGGTGGAACTTAGCGCTCGGTCGTATCGACGAGTCCGGTCTCCCGGCGCATCGCCTGTAACGCAGCGAGCGCGGCGCCGGATGCGATGGCGTCGGCGGCGATTCCGGCCCCTTCCCGCAGGTCTTCGGCGCGTCCCGCCACCAACAGCGCCGCGGCGGCATTGAATACCACCATGTCGCGGTACGGGCCGGGCGCGCCTTCCAGCAGAGCCGTCAGGCTGGCGGCGTTGAACGCCGCATCTCCCCCGGCGACGGCCTCCCGCGGCGCGCGCGACAGGCCGGCATCTTCCGGCGTCACGGTGAACGTCGTCACGACGCCGTCGCGCAACGCGGCGACGTGGTTTTGGCCGACGAGGGACAGCTCGTCCAGCCCCTGGCCATGCACGATCCAGGCGGCCTCGGTGCCCAGCGCGCCCAGCGTTTCCGCCATCGGGCCGGTCCATTCGGGGGCGAACACGCCGGCGAGCTGGCGGCGCACGCGGGCCGGATTGGTCAACGGGCCCAGCAGGTTGAAGATGGTGCGGGTGCCCAGTTCGACGCGTGGCCCGGCGGCGTGCCGCGTCGACGGATGGTGGCGCGGCGCGAACAGGAACACGCAGTTGGCGACGCGCAGGATGTCGGACAGTCGCTCCAGCGGCACGTCGACATTGATGCCGAGCGCGGCGAGGACGTCGGCGCCACCGCTGCGGGAGGACAGCGCCCGGTTGCCGTGCTTGGCCACCGGGACGCCGGCACCAGCCACCACGAACGCGACCGCTGTGGAAACGTTCAACGTGCCGGCATTGTCGCCGCCGGTGCCGCAAACGTCGATGGCGCCTTCGGGGGCTTCGATGGCAGTCATGCGGGCGCGCATGGCGCGAACGGCGCCGGTGATTTCGGCCACCGTCTCGCCGCGGACACGCATGGCCATCAGCAAGGCGCCGATCTGGGCAGGCGTGGCCTCACCGGACATCAGGATATCGAAGGCTTGCTCGGCCTCGGCTGCCGACAGGGTCTCGCCGGTGGCGAGGCGGGCGAGCATTGGTTTCAGGTTGTTGGACACGGTGCCCTGATCAGATGGCGCGAGCAAGCCGACGGCGACGACGCGCGCCCGCGCTCGCCGCCGCCGCGGCGGCGCAATGCGGAATGCGGGCAGGAGCGATCGGGCGGTGCATGGGGGCGCATCCTTGCCTGGGCGAATGCAGCCGGTCAACGCCGGCGCGATGCGCCATGAACCGGCAAGCCAGGGGGTGAGTCGCGAGATCGCGCCGACTCGCTTGCCTTGGCGCCGAATACCGGTCACACTGGGCAGCAGTGGCAACAACATGAAAGGAGGTGATCCAGTGTCTCATTGCTCCGTGAGGTCCTTCGACCAGACCTGGATCGCCGGCGCGAGCGCGACGGCGTAGCGTTATCCGGTCCGGCAACGGATCGTCACAGCAATGCGAAGGGCTCCGGTGGCAACACCGGGGCCCTTCGGCATTTTAGCTCACCGCATCGTCGTGCGGCGGAACCGTGGACGGCATGCGGACCTTGCTCGACGCCATGGTTATCTCCGAGGTGTTATCGGACGATACGGCCGCGTTTGGCATCCGTGGGGACATCGGTTTTGGCATCCCTGGGGCACGTCGGTATAGAAGCGGGCGGAACCAATCCAACGGCAGTCTTCCTGATGCGACACTCCCCGCGGTTGCCCGCCCTGGCATCCATGCCGCCGCCGGCGACCGGCCCGGTCAAGGCATGACCCCGACCCGCTGCACCTGGGCAGACGGCTCGGACGCCGCCATGCAACAGTATCACGACACCGAATGGGGCGTACCGCAACACGACGACACCGCGCTATTTGAATTCATCACCCTGGAGGGCGCGCAGGCCGGGCTCTCCTGGCGCACCATTCTGGCCCGGCGCGACGCCTATCGCGACGCATTCCACGGCTACGACATCGCCAAGGTGGCGCGTATGCGCGATGCCGCCCTGGAGAAGCTGGTGAGCAATTCGGGCATCATCCGCAACCGCCAGAAGATCTGGTCGGTGCGCGCCAACGCGCAGGCGGCACAGCGCATGGCAGAGCAATACGGCAGCCTGGATCGGTATCTGTGGTCGTTCGTCGAGGGCCAGCCGATCATCAACCGCTGGACCGAGCGTGGCCAGGTGCCTGCTACCACGCCGGTCTCGGACCGGATGAGCAAGCAGCTCCGCAAGGATGGGTTCGGCTTCGTCGGCTCGACCATCTGCTATGCCTTCATGCAGGCGACGGGTATGGTGAATGACCATCTGGTCGACTGCTTTCGCCATCCCTGCCCGAGGGCTTGACCCGAGGGACGAGCAAAGAACAGGAGTCTCTGACGTGCAGAACAGCGAACAAATCTGGTCGTTGGTGGATGCGAAGCAGGAGCAATTCACCCAGCTCTCGGATCGCGTCTGGGGAACGCCCGAACTCTGCTACGGCGAGTTCCAGTCCTGCGCCGCCCACACCGAAATGCTGGAAGCGCAGGGATTTCGCGTGACAAAGGATGTGGCGGGAATTCCCACCGCGGTTGTTGGCGAGGCCGGCGAAGGCGGCCCGGTGATCGCCATCCTGGGTGAGTACGACGCGCTGCCCGGTCTGTCGCAGGAAGCCGGCGTGGCAGAGCATCGCCCGCTGCCCGGCAACGGCTACGGCCATGGCTGCGGCCATAACCTGCTGGGGTCCGCGTCGTTGTTGGCGGCGACCGCGGTGAAGGACTACCTGGCCGCGAGCGGCATCAAGGGACGCGTGCGCTATTATGGCTGCCCTGCCGAGGAAGGCGGCGCGGCCAAGGGATTCATGGCGCGCGCCGGCGCGTTCTCCGATGTCGATATCGCCATCACCTGGCATCCGTCGGCATTCGCCGGCGTGTATGAGCCGGTGTCGCTGGCCAACACCCGCATCGACTTCGCCTTCACCGGCCGCGCGTCGCATGCCGCCGCGGCACCGCACCTGGGCCGCAGCGCGCTGGACGCGGTGGAGCTGATGAATGTCGGCGTGAACTACATGCGCGAGCATATGCCGTCGGATGCGCGCGTGCATTACGCAGTGCTGGATGCCGGTGGGATCGCGCCGAACGTGGTGCAGGCGCATGCCAAGGTGCGGTACCTGATCCGTGCCCGCAACCTTCCCGAACTGACCCGCCTGATCGAGCGTGTGCGCAAGATCGCCGACGGCGCAGCGCTGATGACCGAGACCACGGTGACGGCGCAGGTGGTCAGCGCGGTTTCCAATTTGCTCGGCAACGGGCCGCTGGAGAAGGCGATGCACGATAACCTGGACCGCCTCGGGCCGCCGCCGTTCGATGAAACTGACCGCGCCTTTGCCAGGAAAATCCAGGCGACGCTGAGCGAGGAGGACATCGAATCCTCGTTCCGCCGCGCCGGCATGCCGATGAAGGACGTGCCGCTGTGCGACGAGATCGTCCCGCTGGATGCCAAGAGCGCGCCGATGATGGGCTCGACCGATGTGGGCGACGTGAGCTGGGTGGTGCCGACCGTGCAGGCGCGCGGCTCCACCTATGCGATCGGCACGCCGGGCCATTCATGGCAGTTGACGGCACAGGGCAAGATGCCGGCGGCACACAAGGGGATGGTGCACGTGGCCAAGGTGATGGCCGGCACCGCGGTGGACGCTTTGCAGGATGAGGTGCTGATCGCACGTGCCAAGGCCGACCATCAGGCCAAGGTGTCGCGCACGCCGTATGTGTGCCCGCTGCCCGCCGAAATCGATCCGCCGATTCAGATGTCGGCGTAACGGCGGCATGTCATCGCGGGGCCGCTCCGTAGGCGCCAGGCAGTCCCCCTCGAGGCGGCGGACGACGGTCCGGCTGCATTGTCGACCGAGGTTGCTTCGGTCCTGGCGGGCCTCGCAATGACATGTGGGGAAACGCAGGGGATGAGAAAATGCCGGCGATGACCGATCACCGCGTCCGCGCAACCATCGTCGGCAGCCTGCCCAAGCCTTCCTGGCTCGCCGCCCCCGGCGTACTATTCCCGCCCTGGCGCCTGGAGGGCGATCGCCTGGAGGAAGGCAAGAAAGACGCCGTCCGCGTCTGGGTCGCGGCACAGGACCATGCCGGCCTGGACATCGTCACCGACGGCGAGCAATGCCGCCGCCATTATATCTGGGGCTGGTTTCAGGGCCTGGACGGCATCGACACGCTGAACCTGGCAATGCGCGCCCAACGCGCGCAGCGCTACCACAAGGAGATTGCCGCCGCCCGCCTGGTCGGCGGCCCCGAGTATCGCGGACCGATCTTCGTCGATGCCTTGCGCGCCACGCTCGCAATGACCGACCGCCCCGTGAAAGTGACTCTGCCCGGCCCGATGACCATCGTGGACAGCCTGGTGGATACCATCGGCGGCCGATCGGAAGCGCAACTGGCAATGCGCTTTGCCGAACTGCTGAACCTGGAGGCGCTCGCTCTGGCGGATGCCGGGGCCGCGGTCATCCAGTTCGATGAACCGTGCTTCAACGTCTATGTGGACAAGGTGAAGGACTGGGGCATCGCGGCGCTGGAACGAGCCGCCGAGGGCGTGCGGGCCACCAAGGCCGTGCACATCTGCTATGGCTACGGCACGGCCGACGTGAAGCGCTGGAAATCCGCCAATCAGGACTGGACACATTACGAACATACACTGCCGTTGCTGGCGCAATCGTCGATCGGCCAGGTCTCGATCGAGACCGCGGCCAGCGGCGTGGACGTCTCGGTGATCGAGGCGATCCGCGGCAAGGACGTCATGCTCGGCGTCGTCGATGTCGGCAACGATACCGTGGAAACCCCGGAAATCGTGGCCGAGCGGCTGCATCGCGCGCTGCGCCACATCGACCCCGGCCACCTCTATGCCTGCACCGATTGCGGCATGCTGCCGCTGTCGCGCCGCGCGGCGGAAGGCAAGCTGCGCGCGCTCGCCGCGGGTGCCGCACTGGTGAACGCGGCGCTATAATCCGCGGGCAGAACAACGCCACCAGCACGGCGCGAAGCACGAGGGGAAACGCATGGCCAACCGGGCCGGGCTACCGCAAACAGAGCAAGAGAGACTGCGTGCGATAACGCTGACGGCGGTGGCGAGCCTGATCGGTACCACGATCGAATGGTATGATTTCATCCTCTACACATCGCTCTCCGGCCTGATCTTCAACAAACTGTTCTTTCCCACGTCGAATCCATTGGTGTCGCTGCTGCTGGCCTACGCCACCTTCGCGGTCGGCTTCCTGACGCGCCCGATCGGCGGCGCGTTCTTCGGCCATTTCGGCGACCGCATCGGGCGCAAGCCGCTACTGGTGCTGACGCTGACGATGATGGGCGCGGTGACATTCCTGATCGGCCTGGTCCCAACCTACAATGCGATCGGCATCGCGGCGCCGCTGCTGATGGTGGCGTTGCGTCTGGTCCAGGGCTTCGCGATGGGCGGGGAATGGGGCGGCGCCGTGCTGATGGCATTCGAATACGCGCCGCACCATCGCCGCGGCTTCTATGCCAGCTTTCCCCAGATCGGCTTCGCGCTCGGCCTGTGCCTCAGCACCGGCGCCATCACGCTTCTCTCCGGTGCGCTGTCGAATGAGGCGTTCATGGCCTGGGGCTGGCGCTGCGCCTTCCTCGCCAGCATCGTGCTGCTGCTGGTCGGCTTGTTCGTGCGACTGAAACTGTTGGAAACGCCCGAGTTCAGCCGCATCCGCGACAACTACCACGTCAGCAGGCTGCCGCTCGCCGAGGTTGCCCGCGACTATGGCGGCAATATCGTACTGGGCTGGCTGGCCCGCATGGGCGAGGGCGGGGTGTTCACCGTCTATACGCTCTACATGTTCTCCTACCTCACGGCCATTGTGCACTTGCCGCGCACGCTGGTACTGGCAGCCGTCACCACCGCTGCCTTCGTGCTGATCCTCACCACGCCGGTGGCCTCGGCCTGGTCGGACCGCATCGTCCGCCGCCGGCTGTTCGCCTGGGCATCGCTGATCAACGGCGCCGCGGCGTTTCCGCTGCTATGGATGCTGCAATCCGGCAATGGCACGTTGGGCGCGATCGCGATCGTGATCTCCATCGGCATTCTATGGGCGCCGATCTACGGCCCCGAGGCCGCCCTGTTCTGCGAATTGTTCGACACCCGCGTGCGCTACACCGGCGTGTCCCTGGTCTATCAGGTCGGTGCCATCATTTTCCTCGCGCCGATCCCGATTCTTGCCGCGCTGCTCGTGGCATCCGACGGCAATCAACCATGGTGGCTGGCAGGATATCTCGTGCTGGGTTGCTGCGTCAGCGCCCTGTCCGCCATGCTGATGCGGCGCACGTTCCTCGCCCCCGCCATGGCCGCCGCGGCAATGCCGGCTGACGCGCCGCGCGGCTGAGCCGGTCGAGGCGGCAGCCGTGGCGAAAGCGCCCCGCGTCATCACGGTGAACGACCGCATGCAGCAGGGGTATCGCTACGAATGCGTGGCACCGCCCGGCCGCGCCTTCGATCCCGGATTCCAACCTGACCTGACGCCGCGAGAGATGCTCGCGATGGGCGTGTTCTGCGGCAGATACATGACGGACTGCCGCGACGAGTTTCCCGCGAGCTGGTTTGCCCACGCCAGGCTGTCACCCGGCCGGCGCGATTGCTCTTTGAACTTCTTCGGGATCGATGCCAGCCAGCCGCTGTCGGTTTGGCGCGCGAAAGGCTGGATCCATCCGGACGACCCACGCGGCTGGTTCCAATGGTACTGCCGCTATTACCAGGGGCGCCGCATGCCGCAGGAGGATGCGCGCCAGATCAAACGCTGGCGGGCGATCCGGCGTCATGTGCGACAAGTCGAGCATAACTGCGCACCAGGCGACCTGACGTGTCGCAAGCGCCAGCGCCAGGCACTGCTGCACTGGGCGTACGACAGCCGCAAGATTTGATGCCGCTGCCTGGCCTTGCGAGTTGCTCACGGCCGGTGCGGGCCGAGCCGCAAGTCGATGCAGCTTACGCGACCAGGGACGCGCCCCTCAGCATCAGCCGGTACAAGCTGACCCACAAGTCTATCGGCCGGTGCGGGCCGAGCCGCAAGTCGATGGCGCTTACGCGACCAGCGACGCGCCCTTCAGCATCAGCCGGTACAGATACCGCCGCTCGGACATGTCGTAATCCGGGTTGGCCTGGTGCATCACGCTGCGGTTGTCCCAGATCACCATGTCGCCCTGCCGCCATTGGTGGCGGTATTCGTATTTCTTCTGCGTGGTGTGCCGCATCAGCTCGTCGATCAGTGCCAGCGCGTCCCTGTCGTCCATGCCGCTGATCGATTCGATGCGCACCGGATTGAGATAGAGCGCCTTGCGGCCGTTATCCCGATGCGTGTGCACCAGCGGATGGATGCCGGGCGGCGGCAGATCCCGCAGGCTTTGCTCGTCGATCGCACCCAATGCACGCGGGCTGTATTTGCTCAGATAGACATGCACCGCCTTCAAGCCCTCGATGCGCTGCTTGGTAGCCTCGGGCAGGTCGTCATAAGCGCGGTGCATGTTGACATACTGCGTGTCGCCACCGCGGGACGGGAGCTGCACCGCGAACAATGTCGTCGCCTTGGGCGGCGCGGGGTGGTTGGAATGGTCGGTGTGGAACGTCTCGCCGGGGATCACCCGCCTGCCGTTCACGAACTCGTCGTTGGAGACATAGTAGACATCCGAATGCCCCGGCACATGGTGCTGCTTCTTGTCGTGCGGCTGCAGCGCGCCGAACACCTCGGCGGCACGCTTGAATTGCTCGGGGGTGAACTCCTGGTCGCGGATCACCAGCACGTGGCGGTCGACGAACGCACGGTTCAGCGCCGCATGGCTGGCATCATCGAGCGGCTCGCGCAAATCCACGCCGCGGACTTCGGCACCGGTATGTTCGGTCAACGGCGTGATGGTGCAGGACATCGATCTCCTCCCTGGCGGCTGCCGGTCACGCTAGGAGCGCCTGGTGCGGGGGGTCAAGGTGCGATGTCAACAGCCACAACAAGGTGGCGGAGCAATGTTAACCTGCTAACGCCTGCGTCACGCGGGGTAAGGTTTGCAGGAAACGCAACTGCTGGCCGTTGTGATCGGTGAATCGAATGGCCGCTTATCGTGGCGCGCCGGAAAATCGGTCACTTGCCATATCATTTCGATTTATGGCGCGGACCGGGGAAATAAATGCGGCATACACGCCTGCCGGTCATGGCCGGCCCTGACCCGGCCGTCTGCGCACGATGGATGACTCGCGTCTACCCGAGCATATCCGTGCATCGCGGGATGTTGGCCGGGTCAAGCCCGGCCATGACGCATGACTACATCAGCTTGCGCTTCAGCGCCTCGTTCACCAGCGCCGGGTTCCCCTTGCCGCCCATGCCACGCATCACCTGCCCCACAAAGAATCCGAACAACCTGTCCTTGCCGGATTTGTACTCGGCGACCTTATCCGCATTGGCGGCCAGCACCTTGGCGATCGCCTCATCGATTGCGCCGGTGTCGGTGACCTGGCGCAATCCCTTCTCCGCGACGATCGCCGCGGCGTCCTTGCCGGTCTCCACCATCACCTCGAACACGTCCTTGGCGATGCGGCCGTTGATGGTGTTATCCGCCATCAGATCCAGCAGCTTTCCCAACGCATCGGCTGTCACCGGCGACGTCTCGATGCTGTTGCCGGTACGGTTCAGCATGGCGAACAAATCGCCCATGATCCAGTTGGCGGCCGTCTTGGCGTCACGGCCTCGCACCACGGTCTCGAAGAAATCCGCGGTGGCGCGTTCCGCCACCAGCACCGCCGCGTCGTAGGCTGGCAGGCCGTACTCACGCATGAAGCGGGCCCGCTTGGCATCGGGCAGCTCCGGCAGCGCCGCCTTCAGCGCCGTGACCCAGTCCTCCTCCAGCACCAGCGGCAGCAGGTCCGGATCGGGGAAATAACGGTAATCATGCGCATCCTCCTTCGAGCGCATGCTCCGCGTCATCCCTCGCGCCGGGTCGAACAAGCGCGTCTCCTGCTCCACCGTGCCGCCGGACTCCCAGACTTCGACCTGGCGCTTCGCCTCCGCCTCGATCGCCTGCATGACGAAGCGCACCGAGTTGACGTTCTTCACCTCGCAGCGCGTGCGATACGGTTCGCCGTGCTGGCGCACCGAGACGTTGACGTCGGCGCGCATGGAGCCTTCCTCCATGTTACCATCACAGGTGCCGAGATAGCGCAGAATGGTGCGCAGCTTGCGCAGATAGGCTCCGGCTTCCTCGGGCGAGCGGATGTCCGGTTCCGACACGATCTCCATCAGCGCGACGCCGGAGCGGTTCAGGTCGATATATGATTTGGTCGGATGCTGGTCGTGCAGCGACTTCCCCGCGTCTTGCTCCAGGTGCAGGCGGGTAACGCCGATCGCCTTGGCGGTGCCGTCGGCGAGTTCCACCTCAACCTCGCCGGTGCCGACGATCGGGTGCTGGTACTGGCTGATCTGATAGCCGGCAGGCAGGTCGGCGTAGAAATAGTTCTTGCGGTCGAAGCGGCTGACCATGTGGATGTGCGCGTTCAGGCCGAGACCCGTGCGCACCGCCTGCGCCACGCACTCGCGGTTGATCACCGGCAGCATACCGGGGAAGGCGGCGTCGACGAAGCTGACCTGGGCGTTCGGCTCGGCGCCGAAGTCGGTGGCAGCACCGGAGAACAGTTTGGCGCGGCTGATCACCTGGGCGTGGACTTCCAGGCCGACGACGACTTCCCAGGCGCCGGTGCTGCCTTCGATGCTGTAGGTGGCGTGTGACACGGTCCGAACCCTTTCGCGTCACATTCCATCATGACAGACGTCATGATGGAACCTACCTAGATTCTCGAGGAAGCAAGAGATAAGGAGACACTCACCCCGAAGCCCAGGCCGAAAGCCTTCTATGCAGGCTTTGAGAGAAGCCATAGACTCCATTATTTGATCTTCATTCGAATTGTATATGAACACTTTGAATTTTGCCTTACCAACAAGTAGTTTCAGGAAGTCATCACACATGCTCGCCGCATTGTTCCACTCGGATTCGGCAGCGAGCACGCATTCAATGACATAACCGTTCTTTAGTTTTTTCGATATCGGAAATTGCTCGGTGCCATCGTCACCTGTGCAATGTGCCAGCATCCAGGTCTGGTCGAACAGAAATTGGCCTAGAGGTTTGCCTCCAGATCGGTGAACGTAAAGCGTGGAATCACCTGGAGCGCGATTCTTAAAGTCATGTCCATAGCCGATGCCGAGCGAGGTTGCGTACTCTGCCGCTCGCGCCACAATGGCGTCGTGAACCGCAGCGGTCCTGGACGTGCGGGAGTTCGGACCCAGCGCCGCAAGTTGGGGCGCTTGCCCATCGAGCGACAGCTGAAGCTCCTTTATCAGGTCCATCATGTGGATGCTCTCCTCATGTGTCACCGCTTGGGCACGGATCGCCGGCCCTGGTAGCCGGTCGGCAGGTCGGCATAGCACTAATTCTTGCGGTCGAAGCGGCTGACGGTGTGGATATACGCGTTCGGGCCGAGGCCGGTGCGCACCGCCTGCACCATGTATTCACGGTTGATCACCGGCAGCACGCTGGGGGGCGGCATCGACGAAGCTGACCTGAGCGTTCGGCGTGGCGCCGAACTCGGTGGCGGCGCCCGAGAACAGCTTGGCGCGGCTGATCACCTGGGCGTGGACTTCCAGGCCGACGACGCTTTCCCGGGAACCGGTGCTGGCTCCGATGGTGCAGGTCATGGCGGGCCTCGCGGTGGCGGCCTCCGGATTTTATCCGCGCGAGCGGGTGGCGGCAAGAAATCGGCGGTGAGACATCGCGGAGCGCCTTGGTAGATCGTGCCCGCCGTGGTATACACGCCGTTGTGTAGACGTCATGATGGAGGCGTGTAGATGTCCTTCCACGTGAGAGACCCGCCGACCGACCGTGCGGTCCGACGACTGGCGCAACTCAAAGGCAAGACGCTCACTGAAACGATCCGGGAGGCGGTCGAGCATGAGTACGCGGCGGTCACCGGCCAGCCGCCGTTGCTCGAGCGCATCAAGGCCATCCAGGACGAGGCGCGAAAACTCATGCGACCTGGCGGCCTGCCTGCCGACAAGGCATTATTCGACGAGTTGTCCGGCGACCCCTGATGTTCATCGACGCGTCGGCGCTGGTCGCCATCATTGCTTCAGATGATGATGCCGACAGCCTCGCCGCCAGGCTTGGCCAGGCTCGGGACGTTCAAACGTCCGCCGTGGCAGTCTGGGAGGCCGTTCTCGGACTTGCTCGTAGATTGAATATCACCTTGGACAACGCCTCGGGCCTGGTAGATCGACTGCTGAGCGACGCGAATGCGACCGTCGTGCCGATCGACCGGGCAACCGGCCGGGAAGCTCTGATCACCCATGCTCGTTATGGCAAGGGGTGCCATCCGGCCGCGCTCAACATGGGCGACTGCTTCGCCTATGCCTGCACGCGCCAGTTGGCGACGTCTTTGCTATGCAAGGGCAACAATTTCCCACAGACCGACATCGAGCTGGCATGATGGCTGAGCGCCACACAGACCAGGTTATCGTTGCTGCGGGCAAGCAAAACTTGAAGGCCATGGTCGCTGAGTTGCGCGCGCTGCCGAAACCGACAGCGGTAGCGCAGCATGAGCCAATTGAAGTGCCCGAGCGGGACTGATCACGGGGTTTCCCATCGACATGAGTATCGGCACGGGGATCGGCGAACGTTACGCTGCCGCCCGCAAAGTCGGCACGGCGTCGAACCCCACCGCCCGCTCTAGCGCCGCGCCGACTGCGAACACCGTTACCTCATCGAACGGCTTGCCGATCACCTGCAATCCGATCGGCAGGACGTTCGCGTCCAGCCCGCCAGGCACCGAGATCGCCGGCACGCCGGCCAGGTCTGCCGTCACGGTGAACAAATCGTTCAGATACATCTGCACCGGGTCGTCCATCTTCTCGCCTTGTGCGAACGCGGCGGACGGCGCCGTCGGGGTCAGCAACGCATCGACGTGGGCGAATGCGTCGGTGAAGTCTTTCAGGATTAGCGCGCGGACCTTTTGCGCCCGCAGATAGTACGCATCGTAGTAGCCGGCCGACAGCACATAGGTGCCGATCAGGATTCGCCGCCGTACTTCCGCGCCGAACCCCGCGGCGCGTGTCCGTTCATACAAATCGCGCAGGTCCTCGCCATCCGAACGCAGGCCAAACCGCACGCCGTCATAGCGCGCCAGGTTCGACGACGCCTCCGCCGGCGCGATAATGTAATAGGCGGGCAGTGCATATTTCGTGTGCGGCAGGGAAACGTCGACGGTCTCCGCCCCCGCCTCGCGCAGCCAGGCCAGACCCTGCTGCCAGACCGTTTCGATCTCCGCCGGCATGCCGTCCATCCGGTATTCCCGTGGCACACCGATCCGAAGCCCCTTCACACCCCGCCCGCACGCGGCGGCAAAGTCCGGCACCGGAATATTGGCGCTGGTGGAATCCTTCGGATCGTGTCCCGCCATCGAGCCAAGCAACAAGGCGCAGTCCTCGACGGTGCGCGCGAACGGCCCCGGATGGTCGAGCGAGGAGGCGAACGCCACGACGCCCCAGCGCGAGCATCGCCCGTAGGTCGGCTTCATGCCCACGATGCCGCAGAACGACGCCGGCTGGCGGATCGAGCCGCCGGTATCGGTGCCGGTTCCGCCCATCGCCAGCCGCGCCGCCACCGCCGCCGCGGACCCACCCGATGAACCGCCCGGCACCAGCACCGCCTCGGTGTCCTGCCGGCGCTTCCACGGGTTCTCCACCGGGCCGAACGCCGAGGTCATGTTGGAGGAGCCCATCGCGAACTCGTCCATGTTGGTCTTGCCAAGGAAGATCGCGCCGTCGCGCAGCAGATTGGCGGTGACCGTGCTTTCGTAGGGCGGCACGAATGGCCGCAGGATGTTGCTGCCCGCCGTGGTCCGCACGCCCTCGGTGCAGAACAGGTCCTTGATGGCGAGGGGGATGCCGGTCAGGACGCGCGCCTCGCCGCGCGCCAGCGCCGCATCCGCGGCCCGCGCCTGGTCCACCGCCTGCGCGTGGTTCACGGTGATGTAGGCGTTCAGCCGCGGGTTCAGTGCCTCGATCGCGTGCAGGTGGGCAAGCGTCAGTGCCTCGGCGCTGAACTCGCGGGCGCGCAGCCCGGTGCGGGCCTGGGCGATGGTCAGGTCGGTGAGGCTCATTCCACGACCTTCGGCACCGCGAAGAATGCCCCTGCACGGTCAGGGGCGTTGGCCAGGATCTTCTCCGGGTAGCCGCCGTCGGTCACTACGTCCTGGCGCATTTTCAGCGCCATGTGCGCCGCGCCGGTCAGCGGCTCCACGCCTTCGATATTCACTTCGTTCAATTGCTCGATCCAGCCCAGGATGCCGTTCAGCTCATTCTGTAGGCGGGGAATTTCGTCCTCCTCCACCCGGATGCGCGCGAGCGTGGCGATGCGGCGAACGGTGGCGTGATCGAGCGCCATGGCACCAACGGCCTTCGTGAAGAATGCGGGCGGGACCATACTGGCGGCACCGCGAATATTCAACGCCGAGCAACGTTTTCCGCCCGCCGCGCTCCTCGGCATGGCGCGCCGCGCTCCCCGTTGCTGCGGTTGCGGCATGGCGCCTCCCATTGCCCGCCGCTGCCCCAGCGGCATGGCGCCTCGCATTGCCCGCCGCTGTCCCCAGCGGCATAGCGCCTCGCATTGCCCGCCGCTGCCCCCGCGGCATAGCGCCCCGCGTTGCCCGCCGCTGCCCCTGCCGCAAGGGCGCCGCCCCGGCGGCGCTTGCCCGTTGGCATGGCGCGCCGCTTTGCTCTCCGCCGCGGTGCACCCATAACACCGGCATGCCCTTGCTCGACCTGCCCGCGCTACGCGACCGACTGGCCCGAAACCAGCGCCTGATCGGCATCGATCCCGGCCAGCGCATCATCGGTCTCGCGCTGTCGGACGTATCGCTCTCGCTGGCTTCCCCCTACGGCAGCCTGCGTCGCGGCAAGCTGCGCGACAATGCGGCCGAGATCGCCGACATTGCCGCGATGGAGGGCGCCGGCGGGCTGGTGGTGGGATGGCCGCTGTCGATGGACGGCTCCGTCGGCCCCGCGGCGCAGGCGGCGCGCGACTGGGCGCTGGCACTCTCGGAGACCACCGGCCTGCCCGCCGCACTATGGGACGAACGGCTGTCCAGCGCGGCGGCAAACCGGTTCCTGATCGCCGAGGCTGATCTCAGCCGCAAGCGCCGTGCCGCGGCGGTGGACCGGATGGCCGCGGCGTGGCTGCTGCAAGCGGCGCTCGACGCGACCCGTTAAGCTCTAACAACGACCCTCTGCGGCGCCGAATATCGCGGCGGACAGAGAAAGAACCGGCAGATTCCGCTCGAAGATTGTGGCAGATAAACCATGCATCCCGGCAAACGCACCACATCCTTCAGATCGTAAGAATTTGGTCTCATCTGTTCGGTTTGCCCACATCCATCAACCGACGACTTTGCGACGCTCACTCACGCAGGGGTGTATCCCGCGCCAGGATGTTGGTAGAGGCGCCGGCGCGCTGACGACGCAATCCGGGGTCGGACGGATTCCGCCGCCGGGTCGTTTCCGCGACAGCGAGGCCGCGACCGCGGTAACTCGCCAAATCACCAATCGAATCGCACACCATCCGGGGGCATCCCCCCGACACGGAGCGCGGGCTGGCGCGCGATATCGATCCGGTAAAGTAACGCTCCTGGCCTTTTCGGGGCGGGGGAACTCACCAGATACAGGAGTATGCTCTTCATGCCGCCAGCGACCGCCATCACCACCGCCAGCGTCGTCTATTCGATCGGCATCAACACGCATATCGATTTCAACGCCTATGGCTACCAGAACCTCTCCGCGGTCGAGGCCGCGATCAAGTATCTGGGCGTGAACAACATCCGCGACAGCGCCGCCAATGCGTCCGACCTGCAGTCCTGGCAGCAGGTCGCACAGGCGACCGGCGCGAAATTCGACGATTTCATCGGCCAGACCTCACCCTCCGGGATGCAGACGGAGCTGGCGTTGATGCCTCAGCTCGCGCAGGAAGGGATTCTCAACTACATCGAGGGCGGTAACGAGGAGGATGATTCCTACCCCGCCTCGCAGGGCAACAACCTGCAGATTGCGGCGCAGTTCCAGCAGCAGGTTGCCGCGATGGGCCGGCAGCTTGGGCTGCCGGTGATCAACATGAGCTTCGGCGCCGGCTGGACCGCCGCGAATGATTGGCACGGCGACTACGACAAGGTGGGCGACCTTTCCGCCAACGCGACCTACGCGAACGCCCACACCTATCCGAACCCCGGCCAGGCCACCGGCGCGGCCATTCAGCAACTCAACAGCGACGCGAAGCTCGCCGCGTCCAGCCGGCCGGTGATCACCACGGAAATCGGCTGGAACACCGGCGGCCAGGGCGCCGCGGTGCAGGGCGTGGTGCAGGCGGTGCTGGACGGCGTCAAGGACGGCGACGCCGGCATGTACTTCTATGCCTTGTTCAACGACATGTCCGGCAATTTCGGGCTGATGAATGCCGCTGGCTCGCCGACGCCGGCGGGCACCGCGCTGCACAACCTCACCACGCTGCTGTCGGACAGCGGCGCGGGCTTCACGCCGGGTTCGCTGAATTATGGCCTGAACGGCCAGGCTTCCGCTGACAACACACTGCTGATGCAGAAGTCCGACGGCAGCTATTGGCTGGCACTGTGGGACGAAGGCGGCAGCACGCATTCAGTCACGATGACTCTGGCGGCGACAGCGTCGCAGATTCAGGTGTTCGATCCGGTCACCGGCACGTCCGCCATCCAGAGTGCGAGCAATACCAACAATGTGTCGGTCAGCCTGGGCGGTGATCCGTTGCTGATCGAAGTGGTGCCGTCGGGCGGGACCACCGGCAGTGCCAGCGATCCGAGCACAGGCAGCGCCGCGAGCAATACGTCGGGCGGCGCCGGCACAACGTCCGCGTCGCGTTCGTCCGGTGGCGCACCGGCAACGGCCGCCGCGACGATGGCGGCGGCTGACCCCACGACGTCGTCCGGGACGATGGGCGGCAGCGCCAGTGCGGCATCAGCGACGACGCCGGACCCGGCGACGAGTGCGGCAACGCCTGCCATCAGCATCGCGTCAGGCGACGCCAGCACGGTGGAGAATGTCAGCAATACCACCATCGGGGCGACCGGCGGCGACCATATGATCTTCCTCGGCGGCCCCGGCGATACGCTGACGGCAACCGGCGGCAACGAGACCGTGCAGGCCTTCCAGGGCAACAACACGATCACCACCGGCGACGGCAACGATACCCTGTATTTTTCCGGATCGGACAACGTGGCGAACGCCGGCGGGGGCAGCAACACGCTGTACGACAGCGGCAGCAACAACACGATCGTGCTGCCCGCGGCGAACCAGGGATCCGACGATATCTACGGCAATCTGCTGACCAATGGCGACCAGTTCGATCTGCGCAACCTGCTGTCCGGCACGAGCTGGAACGGCGACATGTCGATGATCGGCGATTTCGTCTCGGTGTCCACATCGAGCAATAACGCGGTGATCAGCGTCGATCCCAGCGCCGCGCCGGGCGGCACGACTTACACGGTCGCAACGCTGCAAGGCACCGGGCCAGTGACGCTCAGCACCTTGCTCGCCCACGCAATCACCTGATCGCGCGGCCGCGCCGGCGGGGCCTCCAATGTCATTGCGAGGACCGTGAGCGAAGCGCCGCGGGATGCAGCAAGCTGGTTCGAGCCAGCGCACGAACCAGCGCGCGCTGGTCCGAGTGAGATTGCTTCGGCCCCCGGCGTGGCCTCGCAATGACAACCACGGCGAGCGGTCTGGCAAGAAACCAGGCGAACAAGCTCGCCCTCCACTCGCCCTCCCTGGCATCCTGGAGCCACCGTTGCCTCCAACCGCGGGTTGGCCGCCAGGCCGGTGGCCATTCACAATGACAAGGAGGGCGAGTTGTCCCGCAATGACACGGACGGTGCGTTGTCTCGCGCTGCTCTGACTTCGGCTGCTAGGATCGCTGCACCAGTTCGATCATGTAGCCGTCCGGGTCCTTGACGAATGCGATGATCGTGGTGCCGAACTTCACCGGCCCCGGCGGCCGCGTCACCACGCCGCCGGCCTTCGCCGCCACGTCGCAGGCCGCCGCAACGTCCGGCACTCCCATGGCAAAATGGCCGAATGCGCCGCCTTGCTCGTACTTCTCCACGCCGTAGTTGTAGGTCAGCTCGATCACCGTGTTGTTGTCTTCGTCGCCAAAGCCGACGAAGGCCAGAGTGTATTTCCCGTCCGGCACATCGCGGCGGCGCAGCTCCTTCATGCCGAACGCCTTGGAATAGAAATCGATGCTGCGCTGCAGGTCGCCGACACGGATCATGGTGTGCAGGTAACGGCTCATCGTTCTTCACTCCCCTCAGCAACAGGTTGCGGATCGAGGCCGAGCAGGAACAAGCCGGCGGCATCCGCCGCGGCCAGGGTGGCCTCGCGTTCGGCCAGAATGGTCCCGCCGGCCTCGAACGCAACCCCCCGCAGGCCGGCGGCGGCGGCGCCGCGGACCGTCTCCGGTCCGATCGTGGGCAGGTCGGCGCGGCGCTCCTGGCCGGGCTTGGGCAGCTTCACCAGGACGCCGCCAGGGCCGGGGCGGGCCAGAGCAACGCAGCGCGCCAGCATGGCGTCGGTGCCTTCCGCCGCCTCCAGCGCCAGCACCAGTCCCTGTTGCACCACGCAACCCTGGCCCACATCCGCTGTCCCGAGGGCGCGAGCGACGGCGACGCCGCGCCGCACATCGGCCATCGCCATCGCGTCCGGCGCGGCGCGGGTCAGCACACCCGCGGGCGCCAACACGCCACGCAGTATCTCCTCTACACCGATGACGCTGAACCCTTCTTGTCCCAGCACGCGGACGACGGCCCCGAGCATGCCGTCGTCGCCGGCGAAGGCGGCCATGCCGATGCGGGCCAGGATGCGGGCGCCCTCGGCATCGGGCCGCAGTCCGAGCAAGGATGGCCGGCGCACCGGGCCGATCATCACGATGTCCTGGCAGCCATTGGCGCGCAGTGCCGCCAGGATCCGGCCGGCAGCGGTGATGCGGATTACCTCGTGCGGCCAGGGTGCCAGGACGTCCGGCGCGGCGAAGCCTTCCAGGCCCACCACGAAGACGGCGCGGCCGGCAGCGGCGGCGGCGGCGGCAACCTGGCCCGGCAGCGGCCCACCCCCCGCCAGAATCCCCAGCTTGCGTGGCATCGCTGCATCGCCCGACGCCGGCACACCCGCCGCCGGCATCTCAGGCATTGCATTCGCCCTTGGGTTTCGACATAAGCTGCTTTCCAACCTCACAGGCTTGTGAGGTCATTGCCCGCAAGGATCGTACCGGAATGCGCGACGACGAGCCGGCCGCAGGCGATTGCCATGCCGCGTCCATCGGCTTGATGCAATGCCTGCAGATGCTGGCGAACGAGGCGGACCGCCGTCGCCTTCCGCGCACCCACCTCGCGCTGCGCCGCGCGATCCGCGCCTGCCGCGCGGAGCAAGAGGGGACGCCGGTCGCGCGTCCCCGCCCCCGGCGCTCGCTCGCGCTGCACTGATCCGGGCCGCGTGCCGTCGCACGCCGCTAGGACGACGTCGCCGCTTTCACGTCGTAGGTGACAGTGCTTGGCGAGCCGGTCAGTCCCGCGTCACGCGGATTGAAGGTTTCCGTGATCTTGGTGAAATTCAAAGTCAGTGACTCGACCGGATGGCCCTCGGCCGGCCCATCGACCGCGTAATTGGTAATGATGGATCCGGTCAGTTCGTAGCTCAAGAACAGAATGACGCCGGCTGAACCGGCGCCGGTGGTGGTGAACTTGATCTGCACGGGTGACAGGACGGTGCGGCTGACGCCGGCATTGACGATCAACGGCGAGCATTTGTCGGCCCGCATGGTCACCACGACCTCACGGACGGTCACTTCGGCGCCGGCCTGGCTGAAGGACGTATTGGCGCTGAAGCCCCAGCGGAACGTTTCCAGCTTGATCCAGTTCTGATAGCCGGCCGCGGTCACCGAGCCGGTGATAGTGCCCAGTTTCATGTAGATGGCCACGCGATCGCCCTCCCCGCTGCCGGCGTAGGCTATCCGGAACGATGCGCCCCTGTCGATGATCTTCTCAGGCGGTGGGCACGGCGAGGGCAGCGGGTGCCGCGGGCGCGCGGCCTTATTCGGCGCGGATCAGGCCGCGATGGCTCGGGGTATCGATGAAGGCCAGGATCTCCGCCACCAGCGGATCCGCGCCGAAGCGGCGGCGGGTATCCTCGAGGCGCTGCGCGAACACGCCTTCGTGACTGAACAAGGAACGAAACGCGCTGTGCAGGCCCTGGATCTGCGCCTTGTCGAAACCGCGACGCTTCAGGCCGATCACGTTCAGCCCCGCCAGGCGAGCCCGGTTGCCGATCACGCTGCCGAACGGGATCACGTCGGCCTCCACGCCGGAGACGCCGCCGATCATCGCCGCGCGGCCGATGCGCACGAACTGGTGGATCGCCGCCGCACCGCCGATCACCGCGTGGTCGGCGATACTGACATGCCCGCCCATGACGGCATTGTTCGCGACCAGCACGTGGTCGCCCAGCGTGCAGTCGTGCGCCACATGCGTGACAGCCATCAGCATGCAGTCGCTGCCGATGCGGGTGATGCCCTTGCCGGTGATGGTGCCGCGGTGGATGGTGCAATGTTCGCGGATTTGCGTGCGCGCGCCGATCTCGCAGCGCGTTCGCTCGCCTTGGTATTTCAGGTCCTGCGGCGCGAGGCCGACGGTGCAGAATGGATACAGGACCACGCCCGGTCCGATGCGGGTGTAGCCGTCCACCACCACGTGCGACACCAGTTGGGCGCCATCCTCGATGGTGACGTCGGGCCCGACGGTGCAATAGGGGCCGATGCGGACGCCGGCGCCGAGCTCTGCCGTCGGCGCCACGATGGCCGACGGATGGATGGCCAGGCGGGCGGTGCCGGGGACGAGCGTCTCGGTCAGTGCATCCATACTGCTGTCTCTCGCACGCAACGGATCAGGAGGGGAGTTATCAGGCTATGGTCGGGCGGGGCGTCCACCAACTCAATCATTGTTGCCGCATGTTTCGCGAAGCGGCTTGTAACGCGCTGTTTCCGTTAGGATTTGGGCTTTTCCGTGGCAGCGGTTACAGCGGGACGCCGATGCGTGCAAGGAGCCGGCCATGGCAATCGCCGACGTCGAAACAGGATTCTATCGCATCGCTCTGCCGGTGCCGCTGTCGGATTCGACCCATGGCACGATGACGCATTTCGAACTCGTCACCGTGCGGCTGCGCGATTCGGACGGCGCGGAAGGCGTGGGCTGGACCTACACCACCGGCGCCGGCGGCGCGGCGGTGCATGCACTGATCGCACAAGGCCTGCGCGACGTCTTGCTCGGTGCCGATGCCGATGCGATCGAGGCGCTGTGGCAGAAGATGTGGTGGCGGCTGCACTTCGGCGGTCGTGGTGGTTCGGTCAGCCTGGCAGTGTCGGCATGTGACATCGCATTGTGGGATTTGCAGGCGCGGCGGTTGGGAAAGCCGTTGTGGCGCCTGCTGGGCGGCTTCGATCCTGCGGTGCCCTGCTATGCCGGCGGCATCGATCTGGAGTTCCCGCTCGATGCGCTGCTGCGCCAGACGGATGACAACCTCGCCAAGGGATTTCGCGCCATCAAGATGAAGGTCGGCCGGCCGCGTCTGTCGGAGGACGTGGAACGCGTCCGCGCGATGCGCGCGCATCTCGGCGCGGACTTTCCGCTGATGGCGGATGCCAATATGCGCTGGACGGTGGACCAGGCAATCCGCGCGGCGCGCGCGTTGCAGAACCAGAATTTGGTGTGGCTGGAGGAGCCGACCATTCCCGACGACGTCGCCGGTCATGCCCGCATCGTGCGCGATGGCGGCGTGCCGATCGCCACCGGCGAGAACCTGCACACGCTGCATGAATTCACCCAGATGATTGCGGCCGGCGGCGTGACCTTCCCGGAACCCGACGCGACCAACTGCGGCGGCGTGACCGTATTCATGAAGGTCGCGCATCTGGCGGAGGCTTTTAATCTGCCGCTGACCTCGCACGGCGCGCACGACCTGACCGTGCATCTGCTGGCCGCGGTGCCGAACCGATCGTATCTGGAAGTGCACGGGTTTGGTCTGGACCGCTACATCGCACAGCCGATGGAACTGCGCGATGGCGAGGCGATCGCGCCGGACCGTCCCGGCCATGGCGTCGCGTTCGACTGGCAGGCATTGCAAGCGACGCGCGCCGGTTGAAAACTCGGCGGGCAGCATTGCCCAGAGGAACCCCCGGTGCCGGACGTTCATTACTCAATAGGAACAGATGTCGGAGGGACGTTCACCGATCTGGTGTTCGTGACGCCGTCCGGCGAGGCGCATTGTTTCAAGGTGCCCAGCACCCCGGCGCGTCCGGGCGAAAGCATCCTGACCGGCGTCGAGGAGATCCGCACCGTGCTGCGTCCCGATCCGGCCGCCTGGCGCGATGCGTTCCACACCCACAGCAGCACGGTCGCGACCAACGCGCTGATCGAGCGCCGCGGCGCCCGGATCGGCATGATCACGACGATTGGCTTCCGCGATTTGTTCGAATTGCAACGGCTGGCGATCCCGCATCCGATGCGGTTCGATTCACGCCGTCCGGCACCTCTGGTGCCGCGCGAACTGGTGCGCGAAGTGGCCGGCCGCATCGGCGCCGACGGCAAGGAGATCGATCCGCTCGACGAAGCCGGTGTGGTGTCGGCGGCGCGCGCACTGCAAGCCGCCGGAGTGGAGATAGCGGTGGTCGCGCTGCTGCACAGCTATCGCAATCCGGCGCATGAGCGTCGCATCCGCGCAGTGATCGAACGCGAGGGCATTGGGCTACGGGTAGAACTCTCCAGCGATATCTGGCCGCAGGCGCGCGAATACGAACGGGCGGTGCTGACCGCGATCAATGCCGGCGTGCGGCCGGTCATCGAGTCCTATGTCGGCCGGCTCACCGACGGGCTGGGTGCACGCGATCTCGCGCTGCCCGCGCGGGTGGCGCGTTCCAATGGCGGGGCGGAACTCGCGCGCACGATGCGCGACCGCCCGGTGGTGGCGCTGCTGTCCGGGCCGGCCGCGGGCGTGGCAGGAGCGGCCGACGCAGCGGACGATGCCGGCTGGCCGGCGGCGGACCTGATGACGCTGGATGTCGGCGGCACCAGCGCGGATATCGGCGTGATTCGCAACGGCCGACCGGTGTTGAGCAGCGAAGAGGTGGTGGGGGATTTTCCGGTGCTGGTGCCGACGGTGGCAGTGTCCAGCATCGGCGCCGGCGGTGGGTCCATCATCTGGCTGGACAGCACGCACTCTTTGAAGGTGGGACCGCGCAGTGTCGGGGCCGATCCGGGGCCGGCATGTTACGGCGGCGGCTCGCTGACACCGGCGCTGACCGATGCGTTCCTGCTGGCCGGGTTCTTGACTCCAGGGCAGCGCCTGGGCGGCAAGCTGGCGTTGCAGCCGGAACCGGCGCGCGCGGCGCTGGCGACGCTCGGCCGCGCGTTGGGCTGGTCGGCGGAGCAAACCGCGGATGGCGCGATCCGCGTCGCCACCGCGATGCTCGCAGCGGAGGCGACGCGGGTGCTGGCGCGTCGCGGTGTCGATGCGCCGCGCTTCCGCATGGTGGCCTTTGGTGGCGCGGGCCCGTTGCTGGCGGCACTGATGGCGGAGGAGATCGCAATCGATACGATCTTGATCCCGCCCTTCCCCGGCGCGCTCAGCGCGTTGGGCGCGGCGCGCGCGGACATCGAGGGCGACCTGGTGCAGCCGCTGTATGCGCGCCTGCATGAGATCGGCGCGGATGAACTAACTGGTGAGTACCATTCCCTGGCGCGAGCCGGCGCCGCCTGGGTGGCGGAGCAAGGCGACAGCGGCGTGACCGCGACGCATTTCAGCTACGCGGCGGATATGCGTTATGAGGGCCAGGGCTACGATGTCGCCGTGGCACTCGACGAAGCATGGTTGCGCGACGGTGATGGCGCCCGCATCGGCACTGCGTTCCATGCCGCGCATCGCGCGACTTACGGCCATGCCACGGAACAGAACGAGGTATGGCTGAAGGAATTGCGTGTCCATATCGTCGGCACCATGCCGCGCCGGCGCGTCCGCGCGGTGCGCGAGGATGGAGCGGAGCCGCGCACGTCCCGCGCGATCCGTCTGAACGGCCACGAAATGACCGCCGCGGTGGTGAGCCGCGCCGAACTGCGCGCGGGCGAAACGCTGGCGGGACCGGCGATCGTCAACCAGATGGACACCACCACGCTGATCCCGCCCGGCTGGACCGCGAGCCTCGCGCCATCCGGCGCCCTGATCCTGCACTATGCCGGAGCCACGCCATGAACGACATCAGCCCGAGCGCCGTGACCCACGACGCCGCCACCACCGAAATCTTTGCCAACCTGTTCAAGGCCGTCGTCGATGAGATGGCGTGGATCCTGTTGCGGTCCTCGCACACCACGTTTGTGAAGGAGACGCAGGACTTTGCCGTCTCGCTGGTGACGCCGGAGGGCGAAATCTTTGCCTATCCCTACGGCAGTGGTGCGACGCCGATCATGGGCGTGCCGATGCATGCCGGCACGCAGGCGGTGGACGATTGGGAACCGGGCGACGTGTTGTTCACCAACGACCCCTACTCTACCGGCGGCATGGTGATGCACCTCAACGACATCTACTTGTTCCGGCCGATCTTCGTTGATGGCACGCTGCTGTGCTTCGCCTGGGCGTTCATCCACTGCACCGATGTCGGCGGCTACGCGCCCGGCAGCATCGACATGCAGAACAACGAGGTGTTCCAGGAAGGCCTGCGCATGCGGCCGTTCCGGCTGTATCGCCGTGGCGAGCTGAACACCGAGATGTGGCACGTGTTCGCCGACAATTGCCGCATTCCGTCGCTGAACTGGGGCGATCTGACCGCCTGCACCGCGGCGCTCGGAAAGGCCGAGCAACGCATGCATCGCCTGGCGCAACGCTATGGGCGCGACGCGGTGGCCGCGGCGATGCGCGGCACGCTCGATCGCACGGAGCAAATGGCGCGCGATGTGCTGCAGCGGATTCCGGCGGGCGAATACCGGTTCACCGAGTTCTTCGAGGACGACTATATCAGCGACGTGCCCGTGCGCATTGCGCTGAAGCTGGTATCGCACGGCGATGGGCGCGTGACGCTGGACTACACGGGCTCCGACCCGCAGGTGCGCGCCGCGTTGAACCTGCCCACCGGCGGCATGCGACGGCATCCCTTCCTGTCGATGGGGCTGGTCAATTTCGTGATGACGAAAGCGGAGGGGATTCACATCAACGCCGGCATCCTGCGCTGCATCGACCTGGTGCTGCCGGAGGCGTCGATTGTGAATGCGCGCTTCCCGGCTGCCTGCGGCATGCGCTTCACCACGGCGATGCGCGTCTATGATCTGGTGATGGGTGCACTGTCGCAGGCGCTGCCGGGCCAGGTGCCGGCGGGTGGCGGCAATACGCTGGTGGTGTCGTATATTTCCACCTCGGAACTTGGCAGCAGCGGACGCGTGGTGGTGGCGAATCCGGTGCCGGCCGGTTCGGCCGGCGGGCCGGATCGCGACGGCGTTTCCGGCACGGACTTTTCCGTGGCGTTCCTGCGCAACGTGCCCGCGGAGGTGCTGGAAGCGGAAGTGCCGGTGGTGGTGCGCAGCTACGGCCTGGTGCCGGACACCGAAGGTGCCGGCCGATACCGCGGCGGCTTTGGCGCGGAATTCGAAGTGGAAGTGCGGCATCCGAGTGCGGTACTGGTGATGCGCGGCAAGGACCGCTTCCGGTTCGGCAGTTGGGGGGCATTCGGCGGCGGTGGCGGGTCGGTCAACGGCAACACCGGGCAGCGCGGCGATACGCTGCACGATATCGGCAAACGCACGGTCTATCGTCCCGAAATGGCCGAGCGTATCCGCATGTGGAGCGGCGGCGGCGGCGGCTATGGCGACCCATTGGAGCGCGATCCTGCCGCGGTGGCCACGGATGTCGTCGCGGAACTGGTGTCGCCGGCGCGCGCCCGCGATGTCTATGGCGTGGTCATGGTCGACGGCGTGGTCGATGAAGCGTCCACCGCGCGGCAGCGCGAGACTCTCCGTGCCGCGCGGGGTGAGTTGCCGATGTTCGATTTCGGTCCCGGCCGCAGCGAATGGGAACGGGCCCATGGCGAGGCGGCGGAACAGATCGCGGCATGGCTGCCGTCGCTGCCGCTCGGGGTGCGGCGTTATGCACAAGGGCAGGTGTATCGCAAACTGCATGAAACGGGTGCCGGCCCTTACGGCGTTGCATTGGTCAACGACGTGCTGGCCAATGTGGGGGCGGCCTTGCTGGCGGGATGAGGCGCGCACGTATGGTGTCGGTGCGAGGAGCCAGGTGACGAAGCAATCCCGGTCGGCTCGGTGCGCGGAGCGTTCGCGCCAACCCATGACCGGGATTGCTGCGTCCCGCCGCGCTTCGCTCGCGGTCCTCGGACTGACATGATCATTCGCAATGACATAATCATTGGCAACGACAGATTCATTCGCAATGACATAATCATGCTGCAGTCAGGAGAATAGCCATGGTCAGCACCCTCGATCCCGCCTGGTTCCGGCCCGACGCCGTCTCGCGCGAAACCCGCGCGCTGAACGAGGCGATGATCAAGATCCTGACCGGCACCCCGGACTGGTGGGTGGCCGGTGCCGCCGCGACGCGCGCTGCTCGCAAGCGCGGCGAGGGGCCGTTCCCGCCCCCCATCCTGTCCAACCGTGCGCGCACCCGGATGATCTCCGGCAAGGACGGCAACGAAATTGCGCTGCGCATCATCGCGCCCGCCAATCCACGCGGCGTCTATCTGCACATCCATGGCGGCGGCTGGGTGCTGGGCGGCGCCGACATGCACGACCCCATGCTGGAACGCATCGCCGACACTGCAGGCCTTGCCGTTGTGAGTGTCGAATATCGCCTCGCGCCAGAACATGCCTACCCGGCTGGCCCGGATGATTGCGAGTCAGCCGCGGTGTGGTTGACGCGCCATGCGAAAGCGGAATTCGGCACCGATATTCTGACCATCGGCGGCGAATCTGCCGGCGGCCATCTCTCGGCCGTGACGCTGCTGCGTATGCGCGATCGCCATGGCTATACCGGCTTCCGCGGCGCCAACCTGGTGTATGGCTGTTACGACATGACCATGACGCCGAGCCAGCGGATGTTCGGCAACGAACGCCTGTTGCTGCGCACCGTCGACATCATCCAGTTTGCCAACGCCTTCCTGCCAGCAGTGCCGGACCGGCGCGATCCGGACATCTCACCGCTCTACGCCCGCCTGCACGATATGCCCCCTGCCCTGTTCTCGATCGGCACCGCCGATGCGTTGCTGGACGATACGTTGTTCATGCACGCGCGCTGGGTGGCGGCAGGCAATGAGGCGGAACTCGCCGTATATCCTGGCGGCGCGCACGGCTTCACGCTGTTTCCCAACGCAGTGGCCGACCGCGCCGCGGCGGCGATGGACGCGTTCCTGCGGCGGGTGACGACGTAAAATGGCCAGGTAAGGGCGTGCTTCGCTGGTGGGGGAGGAATTGCTCCACTCATGACCGAGCCTGCTTCGGCGCTTGTGGCGACAGCAGTTGCTCCACTCATGACCGAGCCTGCTTGTTCGCTTATGGCGGAGCCATTGCTTCACTCATGACCGAGGCTGCTTGTTCGCTTATGGCGGAGCCATTGCTTCACTCATGACCGAGCCTGCTTCGGCGCTGCGCTCCTCGCAATGCCATGGTGGCCCAAAGTCCCTGCCAGATCCTGGATGAACTGCCACGCCACGCGGCCCGACCGCGAGCCGCGCGTCATCGACCATTCCACCGCGCGCGCATGCAGCGCCTCGGCATCGATCGGCAGGTTCATCGCCGCGGCATAGCCATCGACCATTGCGAAGAACGTATCCTGATCACAATTGTGAAACCCGAGCCACAGGCCGAAGCGATCGGACAGCGACACCTTCTCCTCGGTCGCCTCGGATGGGTTGATCGCAGTGGCGCGTTCGTTCTCGATCATGTCGCGCGGCATCAGGTGGCGGCGATTCGACGTGGCATAAAACAACACATTCTCGGGGCGGCCCTCGATACCGCCTTCCAGCACCGATTTCAGTGCCTTGTAATCCGCATCCTCGCGCTCGAACGACAGATCATCGCACAGGATCAGGCAGCGCCTGCTCTGCGCGCGCAACACGTTCAAGAGTTCCGGCAGCGAGCGGATGTCCTCGCGGTGGATTTCCACCAGCGCCAGCGCGCCGTCGAGTTCCGCATTCACCACCGCGTGCACCGCCTTCACCAGCGACGATTTACCCATGCCGCGCGCACCCCACAGCATTGCATTGTTCGACGGCAGGCCGCGCGCGAAACGCAGCGTGTTGTCGAGCAGGATCTGCTTCTGGCGATCGACGCCTTGGAGCAAGGAGATATCGACGCGCGAGACCTGGGCGACCGGCGCCAGGTGGGGCGGGGACGGATGCCAGACGAAGGCCTCCGCCGCATCCAGCGCCACCGCCGGCGGTGGCGGCGGGGCGAGACGTTCCAGCGCCTCGGCAATGCGGGTGGCGAGTTCGATCAGGCGTGGATCCATGCAGCGGTTTCCGGGTGAACTTGACGCAAAGGGGCCGGAAAGTATGGTCCCGCGGCCATCACCGCAAGGACCAGGAGAATGTTGATCACCCCAGCCTATGCACAGGATGCCGGCGGCATGCTGGGCAACGCGACGTCTTTCCTGCCGCTGATCCTGATTTTCGTGGTGTTCTACTTCCTGCTGATCCGCCCGCAGCAGCAGAAGCAGAAAGAGACGCGCTCGATGGTCAGCGCGATCAAGCGCGGCGACCGCGTGGTGACGGCGGGCGGCATCCTGGGCACGGTGCAGCGCGTTCCGATGGTGCAGGACAAGGACGGCAAGCAGGTGCCGTCGAACGAAATCGAAGTGGAGATCGCGCAGAACGTCCGCGTGACCGTGCTGCGCGACACAATCAGCAGCGTGGTGAAACCGGTCGCCGCCAACGATAGCAAGCCCGCGAAAACGTCCTGACCCCCAGCCTGAGAATCCGCGTGGCCGGCGGCCTGTGAAGACATCCCGACCCCCAACGCAGTTCGACACGGACGACGGCCGGCGGATTGACGGCCGCCGCGTCTCTCTTCAGCGTTCATGCACGTTGGAGGCAGGGGGACCCTATGCGCATTGCCGAAATGGATTGGCGGATGGTGGAGGACTGGGTCCGCTACGACGACCGCTGCGTGCTGCCGATCGGCAGCACCGAGCAACACGCCGGGCTCTCGCTCGCCACCGACGCGATCCTCGCCGAGCGAGTCGCTGTGGAAGCGGCCGAGCCGCTCGGCGTTCCGGTGTTTCCCGTGCTGCCCTACGGCCTGACCCCGTATTTCACCAGCTTCGCCGGCAGCGTGACGCTGCGGCTGTCGACCTTCGCGGCGCTGCTGCGCGACGTGCTGGACAGCCTGAAGACCACGGGCTTCCGCCGCGTGCTGATCGTCAACGGTCATGGCGGCAACCAGCCCGCGCTGTCGCTGGCGCAGGAATGGATGATGGACAATCCCGATGCGCGGGTGCGGCTGCATGATTGGTGGCGGGCGCCGCTGACCACCGCGGTGATCAACCGCATCGATCCGGTCGCCAGCCACGCAAGCTGGATGGAGAATTTCCCCTGGACCCGCCTGCCGAATCGCGATCCGGTGGAAGGCGCCAAGCCGATGATCGACATCGACCAGCTTCGCGCGCTGCCGCCGTTCGAGGTGCGGCTGCTGATCGATGACGGCAATTTCGGCGGGCGCTACCAGCGTGACGATGCCGAAATGCTGGAGATCTGGGACGTCGCCGTGCGCGAGACCCGTGCGCTGTTGGAGGAATGGTAGCATGGCTGCCCCTATCCTCGTCTGGGGCGCCGGTGCGATCGGCGGCTCGGTCGGTGCGTGGCTGACACGCGCCGGGCATGACGTGACGTTCGTCGATGTGGTGGCAGAGCATGTCGCAGCGATCCGCGACCCGGCACGCGGGTTGCGCATCATCGGGCCGGTGGAGCAATTCACCGTCACCGCGCCGGCGTTCACGCCGCAGGAACTCGCCGGCAGGTGGCAGCACATCCTCCTGGCGGTCAAGGCGCAGCACACCGAAGCCGCGGCGCACGCGCTGGTGCCGTTCCTCGCCGAGGACGGCTATGTACTGTCGCTGCAGAACGGGCTGAACGAGAACATCATCGCCGGCGTCGTCGGCCGCCCGCGCATCATCGGCGCCTTCATCAATTTCGGCGCCGACTGGATGACGCCGGGCGAGATCATGTTCGGCAATCGCGGCGCGGTGGTGCTGGGCGAACTCGACGGCCAGATCACGCCGCGGCTACAGGCACTGCACGCAACGCTGCGCGATTTCGAGCCCGACGCCATCGTGACGCCCGACATCTGGGCCTATCTCTGGGGCAAGCTTGGCTACGGCGCCATGTTGTTCGCGCAGGCGCTGGGCGAGGCCGGCATCGCCGACTGCCTGGCGCGGCCGGAGCTGCTGCCGCTCTGGCGCAAGCTGGGCGCCGAGGCGATCCAGGTCGCGCTGGCGGAAGGCGTGCAGCCGCGCGGCTTCAATGGGTTCGAGATCGACGCGTTCCGGCCCGGCGCCAGCGAGGCCGCGGCGCGTGCCTGCGTGGCGGCGATGTCGGACTTCAACCGCGGCAGTGCCAAGACCCATTCCGGCGTCTGGCGCGATCTGTGGGTGCGCAAGCGCAGCACCGAGGTCGACGTCCAGATTCTGCCGATCGTAGAGCAAGGCGCGCGGCGCGGCATCGACTGCCCTGCGTCGCGCCGGCTGGTGGCGATGATCCATGAGGCGGAACAAGGCACGCGGCCGATGAGCGACGACAACCTGGTGGAACTGGCGAGGAGCGCCGCGGCATGAATATCCGCTTCGACGGCAAGGTGGTCGCGGTGACCGGCGCGGGCCATGGCTTCGGCCGCGCCATTGCGCAGACCTTCGCCCGGCTGGGCGCGCGCGTGTTCGCCACCGATCTGTCGGCGGACGAGCTGGCGGAAACCGCGGCGCCCGGCGGGGTGGTGACAGAGGCGGTGGACCTGCGCGACCGCGCCGCGGGGGCGACGTGGATCCGCGGCATCGAAACCAGGACCGGCGCCGCGGTCGACGTGCTGGTGAACGACGCCGGCGGCGTGGCCGGCCAGGAATTCGCCCCGGTCGAGGACGTGTCCGACGCGGCCTGGAACGTCATCTTCGACATCAACGTCAATGCGGCCTTCACGCTGTGCCGCGCCGCCGCGCCGGGCATGAAGCGCGCCGGCGGCGGACGCATTGTGAATATCAGCTCGGGGGCCGGGCTGCAGCCGTCGCTGACCGGCATCCAGGCATATTGCAGCGCCAAGCATGCGGTGATCGGGCTGACCCGACAGCTCGCGCATGAGCTGGGCCGGTTCAACATCACAGTGAACTCGGTCGCGCCCGGCTTCATCCGCACCAATGCCGCCACCGAGCGGCAATGGTCGAGCTACGGTGAGGACGGCCAGAAGGCGCTGGTGCAGCGGATTGCGATGCAGCGGCTCGGCACGGCGCAGGACATTGCCGATGCGGTGGTGTTCTTTGCCTCCGACCTGGCGGGGTTTGTGAACGGGCAGGTGCTGCAGGTGGACGGCGGGAGGTGAGGCGGTCTTTGCCCGCGCGTGGGAGGGGTGGAGTTATGAAGCGCCCGACATTGCACGCCGGCCATCAGCCCACGCCGTGACGCAAGACACTTTCGCCTTGCGTGCGACACCCGCGTGGTTTACCAGCCGGTACTAACGCCAACCGCGGAGTTGGCGAGACTGAGTCAGGCCACGCGATGAGCCAGGGGTGCCGGTCGACCACGCCCCGCGCTCGCTATCCGTGCCTTGGTCACTCACATTGCTCCGGTCGGTCTGCAACCGGCGGCACACTCGGGAGAGCATCGATGGATCGTCTCGAATTTGAAGCGGCGCTGCGGAACGACGGCTTCAGCGTCGTCTACGCGAGTTTGAAGCCGAACGTGCGGGAAGCCAATCATTGCCACGACTTCGACGCCCGGTTGCTCGTGCTCGGCGGCGAGATCACCATCACCCGCGACAACGCGCCGGAGACCTTCCGCGCGGGGCAGTGCTGCGAGGTGCCCGCCGGCTGCATGCATGCCGAGCAAGTCGGACCGGAGGGTGTCGCCTTTCTGTCCGGTCGCCGCCGCAATGGCGGCGCGCTGACGCGGCAGGCATTTGAGAGCGATCTGCGCCGCGAAGGTTTTGAAGTCATCCATGGCGGCCAGAAGGCCGGGTTCAGCGAGGAGCAACATGCGCATGATTTCGACGTGCGGATCATGGTTCTGAGCGGGGAGTTCACGGTGACCCGGGACAACGTCCCGCAAACCTATCACGCCGGCGATCACTGTGAGTTGCCGGCGGGATGCCAGCACACCACGAAGGTGGGGCCGGAAGGCGTCGCCTACATGGTCGGCAAGGCGTGCCGCCCCGCGGCGGTCAACTGATGCGGTAGGGTGGGCGGTCGGCAGGCGGGCGCGGTCCAGATGCCCGCACGGTGAAGCAGCCTCCCCCGCCGCGCCAACGCTCATCGCGTGCGAGTTCCGTCCCGAGCCAGGTCGAGACTGTGTCTGCGAACTCAGTGAATGTCGGTTCGCCGACCTCGCGCTTTGTCGCGGCGCATATGGCCGGCAGGTCATTCACGAAATCTTTCGAACCTTCGGGAGATCGCCGCGGCGCCCGGTGGGTGCCGGAGGCCGGCCCGTGATGCTCCCAGCCAGTCCCGGACCAGCTTGATTGCGGTTCCTGGATCGGCCCGATGTGCCTCGACGTCCTGTCCGGCGATGTCATTCAACTGCGCCAGTCTATTCGAGATAACCAACCACTGAAGTGGGACTACGCCGAGCATCCAGTCTACATGGAATATAAACGATTAGGTCCAGTTATTTCCTATATGGTGCGCTCAGGGCGCAACGTGAACAACGTGACCGCCAGGCAGCAACGTGAGGCTTGGATCGACGTGACAGACAATAGGCATGAGAATTTTTGGCTGAAGCCCGGCACAGGTGCTGAAGCCCGGCACAGGTAAGGTGCATTCCGGCATTTTCCGCTGATCCGTTCGGCACTGGAGTGGACGCATTGCAGCGTTGTTCAAAGTACGTCGTTCAATTTTGAAGAAGCCTTGATTGCTCAGCCGAACCGCAGTACTGCTGGCCGCGCTTGGGTCCGCCAGGCTGGCTTCCACCAAAAGCCAAACTCGAACGAGGCTGGCTCCTACCGACCCACATCCCCCGCCTCGCGCACGACGCTCTTCGCATACGCCGCCTCGGCAAAATCCGCCGCCACGTCCCGCACCATCCGCCGCGCATGCGCCTCGAAATCGGCGAGGAACAAATCGCGGCTGATCTGCGCAACGATCGCCGGGATGTCGCGCTTCATGCTCGGCACGTCGCCGGTCGGCACGCCGAAGCTGACGAACCCCGCCGGGTTCTGCATATGGATGTCACGCAGGTACTCCGCTCTGCCGGGGACTTTTTCCAGCAACTCGTGGCCCGGGCCGAGATACGGATGGGCCCCCAGCCAGTCATCCGCCGCATCCTCCGGCGGCACGTAGCGGTCACGCCACAGCAGCACCTTGTCGGCAAACCCGGACAGCTCGGGGCAGGACGGCAGGTCCGCCTGGTAGCCGGTGCCGGCAATCACGAAATCGCACGCGAACGCCCGGCCGCCGACCTGCGCCACCACCCGGTCGTCCTCGACCCGCGCCGCATCCCACGGCGCCCCCAGATGCAGATGAAAATTCGCAAACGCCACCGCGCGTTCGATCGCATCCGTGGTCGGCGTCGACCCCGCCCGGCGGAACCGCAGCGCTTGCTCCCACCGCGTCGCATCGGGCAGCGCGGCATAGTTGTCGTAGGCGCCGGCATAGCCTCGGCTGCGCGTGATCGGCACCGCGGCAATGGCGGGCCTGCGCGCGAACAAATGCACGGCGGCCGCCCCGGTTTCCAGCGCCACGCCGGCGGCGTCGAATGCCGACGCCGCGGCGCCGATCACCGCCACCACCTTGCCGTGCCATGCCGCCGGATCCAGCGCGCTCTCGGTATGCGCCCAGCGGTGCGGCGGCAGCGTATCGCTCAGCACGCGCGGCACATACGCACCACCGTAGCCGCTGAAGCCGGTGGCCAGCACGATTTTCCGGGTCGTCTCCGCCACGTCCTGGCCATCGGCGTGCAGATGCAGACGGAAGCCGGCCCCGGCCGGTTCGATGCGCCGCAGGCGGGTGCGATAGCGCACCGGAATGCTCAAGAAATGACGGTACCAGCGCAGATACTCGGCCCAGTCCAGGCGAGGGATACGATCGATCGCGGCGTACGCCTCGGCGCCGTGGCGCGCTTCGTACCAGGCCTGGAAGTTCAGCGCCGGAATGCCGAGCTCCGGCCCGGGCAGCGTCTTCGGCGTGCGCAGCAGGTTCATCCGGGCGGCGGTCAGCCAGACGCCCGCCTGCGCTTCGTCCGCGGCGGCATCGATCACGGTGACGCGGCCGATACCGGCGCGGCGTAGCGCGAAGGCGATGGCGCAGCCGGTCTGTCCGCCACCGACGATCGCGACGTTATGGTCGATGCCTTCACCCGCCGGCACCCAATCCGGCGGATCGGCACCGAGCCAGCGCAGGGCGTTACGCGCCGCCGAATCGGGATCGCTCATATCGTGTCCTCAGGCTTGCCGTTGGGAGGAATGCGGGGGAACGCCGCCGCGGCTGTGTCGTGCGAGGCGGCGATGGGCGTGGGTCATTCAAGTGCCGCCAGGATGCCGGCAAACAGTTTGCCACGCTGTGCCAGGCTGGCGACGACGATATGCTCGTCCAGCGTATGCGCGCCGGCGCCTTGCACGCCCAGCCCGTCCAGCGTCGCGATACCCATTGCGCCGGTGAAATTGCCGTCCGATCCGCCACCGGAACTCTGGTGCGGAACGTCGAAGCCCAACCCGCGGGCGATATCGCGCGCCACGCCGTACAGCGCCATGCCGCGCGCGTCCGGCTCCCAGACCGGACGCGTGACACCGCGCGACACCTTGAAGCTCACGTCGTTGCCGGAGGCGCGCAGCGCCAGCATGGCCGCCACGCCATGGTCCAGATCGTCCTGCCGCTTGGCCATCGACAGCACCTGGCCGGTGCAGACGGTGGAGACGCAGTTCACCCATTGCCCGCCATTCACCACGCCGACGCTGAAGGTGCAGTCATCCGTGGTCATGTCCTCGATTTCGACGATCTTGCGGGCGATCTCGCGGATCGCCGAACGACCCTCGGCGAGCCGCGCGCCGGCGTGGCTGGGCCGGCCGCGCGCCTCGAGGTTGAAGCGTGCGATGGCGTAGCGGCCGGTGACAACGCCGCCATCGGCGCGCGCCGGCTCCGGCACCAGCACGTAGCGATGGCGCGACGCTTCCGCCTCGATCAGGTCGCGCGTCGACGGGCTGCCCACCTCCTCGTCACTGGTCAGCAGCATCGTGATGGGCAGCTTCGTGGCGATGCGCGCACGCAGAAGCTGGCGGATTGCTTCCAGGGCCAGGTAGTTGCCGCCCTTCATATCCAGGATGCCGGGTCCCCAGGCCTTGCCGTTGTCGCGGCGGAAGCACAGCTCCGCGAGCGTGCCGATCGGGTGTACCGTGTCGAGATGGCCCATCACCAGGATGCCCGGCTGGTTCGGCGTGGCGTGCGGGAACGTGGCTCGCACACAGCCGCCAAAACCCATGCGCCCGGCGATTTGCTCCACGCGCCCGCCGGCAATGGCGAGGTCCCGGGCAGCGATAGCCATCATGCGGTTGACCGCGGCGGCATCGTAGGTGGGACTCTCGCAGTTCACCCAGTCCCGCAGCCCGTCCAGCATCGCGTCGGCATCGAAGGGCAGGGCATTCGGGTCCATAAGGGTCTCCTTGCGAGGGGCAGCGTGGGCGCGGCACGTCCTCGTTGTTGCGAGTGGGGCGGGGTCGAAGCAGTCTGTCGCGGGAGATTGCGGCGTCGCTTCGCGTCTCGCAATGACTGCCGGCGTCGGTCGCTGCGCCGACGCCCCCGGCTTCGATCGCCGCGCCGGCGCACCAACACCAGGAGACTTGCTCTGGCCTACGCACACAGCATCGGTGGCACACGCTATGTCTTCCCCGACCTGCGCGCATTGCTGGCGCGGGCGACGCCGATGCGGTCCGGCGACGCACTGGCCGGGGTGGCGGCCGAGAGCGCGACCGAACGCGTCGCGGCGCAGATGGCGGTGGCAGATCTGCCGCTCGCCTCGATCCTGGCCGAGCCGGTGATCCCGTACGAGCAAGATGAGGTGACCCGGCTGATACTGGACACCCACGATGCGACGGCGTTCGCCCCGATCGCCGCGCGGACGGTGGGCGAGTTCCGCGAATTTTTGCTGGCCGCATCGCCGGAGGCGCTGACCGCATTGCGCCCCGGCCTGACACCGGAGATGGTCGCCGCCGCCAGCAAGATCATGCGGCTGCAGGACCTCGTGGCGGTGGCGGCGAAATGCCGTGTGGTGACGAAGTTTCGCAACACGATCGGGCTGCCGGGACGGCTCTCGGTGCGGCTGCAGCCCAACCATCCGACCGACGACCCGCAAGGCGTCGCGGCCTCTACGCTGGACGGACTATTGCTCGGGGCAGGTGATGCGGTGATCGGCGTCAATCCTGCCACCGACAGCGTCGCCGCCACGGTCACGCTGCTGCGGATGCTGGATGCGATCCGCGATCGCTACGCAATTCCGACGCAGACCTGTGTGCTGTCGCACGTCACCACCACGCTGCGCGTGATCGAGGCCGGGGCGCCGGTGGATCTGGTGTTTCAGTCGATCGCCGGCACCGAGGCCGCCAACCGCAGCTTTGGCATCACGCTGGCGCTGCTGCGCGAGGCACGCGAGGCCGCGCTGTCGCTGCACCGCGGCACGCTCGGCGACAACGTGATGTATTTCGAAACCGGCCAAGGCAGCGCGCTGTCCGCCGACGCGCATCATGGCGTCGATCAGCAGACGCTGGAGGCGCGTGCCTATGCCGTGGCCCGTAGCTTCGATCCCCTGCTGGTCAACAGCGTCGTCGGCTTCATCGGCCCGGAATACTTGTTCGATGGCAAACAGATCACCCGCGCCGGGCTGGAGGATCATTTCTGTGGCAAAATGCTTGGCCTGCCGATGGGCGTGGATGTCTGCTACACCAATCACGCCGAGGCCGACCAGGACGACATGGATGCGCTGCTGACATTGCTCGGCGTCGCGGGCGTCACCTATGTGATGGGCGTGCCGGGGGCGGACGACGTGATGCTGTCGTACCAAAGCACGTCGTTCCATGACGCGTTGTACTTGCGTGCCGCGCTGGGGCTGCAGCCGGCACCGGAATTTGCCGACTGGCTGGCGCGGTTGGGACTGGACGGTGTTACGATACCGGAACATATACCCTCGGCACTGTCACCGGCGCTGATCGGGATCGGGTGAGGCGATGCGGCGGGCACGCCCATACACCACCCTGTCATTGCGAGGACCGCAGGTGGCATTGCGAGGACCGCAGGTGTCATTGCGAGGAACGCAGGTGTCATTGCGAGGAACGCAGGTGTCATTGCAAGGAATGCAGGTGTCATTGCGAGGAACGCAGTGACGAAGCAATCTCGGTCTGGAAATGAACGGACGGTTCGTGCGCCACGGTGACCGGGATTGCTTCGTCTCGCTGCGCTTCGCTCGCGGTCATCGCAATGACGGAGGAACGATCGCAGTGACCGAGAAGCGATGGCAATGACCTCGGCCTCCCCGCCGGTGCGATGGAGCGACCTGCGGCGGTTCACGCCGGCCCGCGTCGGACTCGGACGCGCGGGCAACGGGTTGCCGACCGCGGCGCATCTCGGGTTCGAGGCGGCGCACGCGGCGGCACGCGACGCCGTGCACGCCATGCTCGATGTCCCCGCCTTGCAGGCCGAGCTGGCCATGGCCGGGATCGACCGCATGGCAGTTCACAGCGCGGCCGCGGATCGCGCGACCTATCTGCGGCGTCCCGATCTTGGGCGGCGGCTGCGCGAGGCCGACCGCCCTGCCCTTCCCGCCGCGGCCGACGCCTTGGTGTTTGTTGTTTGCGACGGGCTGTCGGCCATAGCCGTGCAACGTCATGCCGGTGCCTTGCTGAACTGCGCGATCCCGCTGGTACGCAAAGTCCTGCCGGTGGCGCCGGTGGTGATTGTGGAGCAAGGACGCGTGGCCATCGGCGATGACATCGGCGGCTGCATGGATGCCGCCGCGGTTGCGGTGCTGATCGGCGAGCGCCCCGGTCTTTCAGCCGCCGACAGCCTGGGTGTGTATCTGACCTGGCGGCCGCGCCCTGGGCGGGTCGATGCCGAGCGCAATTGCATTTCCAACATCCGCCCTGCCGGGCTGCCGATTCCACAGGCCGCCGCCAAGCTGCAATGGCTGATCGAGGCGATGTGCCGGCGGCAATTGACCGGGATTGGACTGAAGGACGATCAGCCGGCGATGCCGACGCAGCCGCAGGGCCTATTGCCCTGAGGGTCACTGGCCCTCCACCGCCCGCTCTGCATCACGTCGCGCAGCACTGCCACGGCATCCCACACATCGACGTAGCGCACGTAGAGCGGGGCAAGCCCGAACCGCAGCACGTCGGGCGTGCGGAAATCACCGATCACGCCATGCTCCATCAGGGCCTGCATGATGGCGCAGCCCTCGGGATGCGCGAAGGCCACCTGGCTGCCGCGCCGGGCGGCATCCGACGGCGTCAGTGGCACAAACCCCTCGCCCGCGCATTCCTGCGCCACCAGGGCGAGGAACAGATCAGCCAGCCGCAGCGATTTCGCGCGCAGATCGGCCATTGGGGCCTGCAGCATCAGGTCGACACCGACTTCCAGCGCCGCGAGGCTCAGCACCGGCGGCGTTCCGACAATCGCGCGCGCAATGCCTTCCGCCGGCCGGTACACCGGATCGAATGCGAACGGTTCGGCATGTCCCAGCCAGCCGGTCAACGGCAATCGCAGGTCGGCCTGCAAACGTGGCGCAACGTACAGGAACGCCGGCGCACCAGGCCCTCCGTTCAGGAACTTGTAGCCGCAGCCGACCGCCAGATCGACGTCGTCGGCCGCCAATTGCAATGGCACCGCGCCAACGGAATGCGACAGGTCCCACAGCACCAGCGCGCCCGCCGCATGTGCGGCGCGCGTCACTGCCCCCATGTCGTGCATGGCGCCGCTGCGATAGTTGACATGCGTCAGCATCAGCACCGCGACATCCGGCCCCAAGGCCGCTATCGGATTCTCGACCGGCCGCACCGTATGGCCACGGCCGAGCGATTCGGTGAGCCCCTCGGCCATGTACAGGTCGGTAGGAAAGTTCCCGACCTCGGTCAGGACCGTTTTTCTGCTCGGCCGTAATTCCAGCGCCGCCGCGAGCAACTTGAACAAATTGACGGACGTGGAATCGGCTACCACGGTACTGCGTGGCGGCGCGCCGATCAGGCGGGCGATCTTCGCGCCGATGCGCAATGGCAGGCCGATCCAGTCATGCTCGGTCCAGGCGCGGATCAGCGACTGGCCCCATTCCTGCGCGACCACCTCGGCAACCCGCGCGGGTGTTTGCCTCGGCAGCGGACCGAGCGAATTGCCGTCCAGGTAGATCACGCCCTCGGGCAATTCGAACAAGTCGCGAAATCGCCCCAGCCTATCGGCCGCGTCCAGCGCGACCGCGGCGTCACGGGTGAGCGGCGCCACTCAATCGTCCTTTTGCAGCACGACGCCGGCGGTGGTGCCGCCATCCACCACCAGCGTTTGGCCGGTGACGAACCGCCCCGCCGCCGACGCCAGGAACACCGCGGCGCCGGCAATCTCGTCCGGCTCGCCGATGCGTTGCAGCGGAACGTCGCGCGTCGCCTTGCGATAGCGCACCGGATCGGTCCACAGCGCCTTGGCAAAGTCGGTGCGCACCAGGCCCGGCGCGATGCAATTCGCGCGCACGTTGTTCGGTCCCCATTCCACCGCGACATTGCGCACAAGCTGCATGTCGGCCGCCTTGGAAATCCCGTACAACCCGAGCGACGCGGACCCACGCAGCCCGCCGATCGAGGAGACGATCATGAACGATCCGCCGCCACGCGCGGCAAGATGCGGGCACGCCATGTTCGCCAGCCAGAAATTGCTGCGCACGTTGGCGCCCATGACGCGTTCGTAGACTTCGTCCGATGCGCCCGCGGCCGGCCCGAGATACGGGTTCACCGCGGCATTGCTCACCACGATGTCGATGCCGCCCCATAGCGCGATGGTGCGGTCCAGCAGAGTCTGCAATTCCTCTTTGCGCGCGATGTGGCACGGGATCACCGACGCCTCGCCGCCGCGCTCGCGAATCTCTGCGGCCACGGCTTCGCACGCGTCCGCCTTGCGGCTGGAAACCACGACCTTCGCGCCATGCTCCGCCAGACGTTCGGCAATCGCGCGGCCGATGCCTTTGCTGGAGCCGGTCACGATCGCGACCTTGCCGGTCAGGTCGAACAATGACGACATGTCTCGCTTCCCCACTGTGCTTGGCGGAACAGGCTACCCGTGAGTATGCTTGGCGCCAATAAACGTCAATCGGGACAGGAAATGCCAGCGCAACGCACCACCGTCTATCGGCACGAGGAACTCCGCCGCCTGCTGCATCCGCAAAGCGTGGCCGTGGTCGGCGCATCGCCGCGCGCCGGATCGTTCGGCGAGCGCGTATTGCTGAACCAGCACAACTTCGCCGGCCGGACCTACCCGGTGAACGGGCGCTACGACAAGATCGGCGATCTCACCTGCTATCCTTCCGTCACTGCGCTGCCGGAAGTGCCCGACTGCGTGGTGATCACCGCCGCGCGCGACGCGGTGGAGGAGATCGTGCTGGACTGCGCCAAGGCGGGCGCTGGCGGCGTGATCATCTTCGCCTCCGGCTATGCCGAGATGGGCACATCGGACCGCATCGCGGCGCAGGACCGCCTGACCGCGATCGCACGCGAGACGGGGTTGCGCATCGTCGGCCCGAATTGCATCGGCGTGGTCAACGCCATCGTCGATTCGCGCATCACCTTCATGAACATCACGCCGATCCCGTCGCCGCGGCCGCATGCGGTGGGGATCATCAGCCAGTCCGGCGCGCTGGGCATGGCGCTGGCGCAGGCGGTGGTGCGCGGGGCTTCGTTCAGCCACGTGCTGACCTCGGGCAATTCCTGCGACGTCGACATGGCCGATTATGTCAGCTACCTGGCTGACGATCCCGGTTGCACCGCGATTGCCTGCGTGTTCGAGGGGATGGCGTCGCCGGAACGCCTGCTGCACGCGGCGGAATACGCATGGCAACGCGACAAGCCGCTGGTGGTCTACAAGATGGCGACCGGCGACGAGGGCGCCCAGGCGGCGATGTCGCACACCGGATCGTTGGCCGGCTCGCACGCGGCGTATCGTGCGGTGTTCCAGCGCGCCGGCGCGGTGCTGGTGGAGAGCTATGAGTCGCTGGTGGAGACCGCATCGTTCTTCGCCAAGGCGCCGCCGCCGAAGGCGCGAGGAGCCGCAGTCGTGGCGGCCTCCGGTGGTGCGGCGATCATGGCGGCCGACCGGGCGGAAGAACATGGCGTGCCGCTGCCGCAGCCTGGCCCGGCGCTGTACGAGCTGCTGGTCTCGCGCATTCCGGATTTCGGGGCCCGGCGCAATCCATGCGACGTGACCGGGCAGATTCTCAACGACCCGGAATCGCTGAATGTCTGCGCCGGCGCGTTCCTTACAGATCCGCAATACGCCGCGTTAGTGGTGCCGATGACGTATGGCTTCGCTGCCTCCGCCGCGCGCATCCCGGTCTATGAACGCCTCGCCAAGGAGGCGGACAAGATCGTCTGCATTGCCTGGCAGGCGGAATGGCTGGAAGGCCCTGGCGTGAAGGAAGCCGAGGAATCCGACCGCGTCGCATTGTTCCGTTCCATGAGTGCGTTGTTCGCGGCCCTGGCGGCCTGGACGTGGCGGGCGGAGAAGCGCGCCACCGCAGGAGAAACGATCGCGCCCACCCCGGCCGGGACCGTACAGGCTGCCGGCGACATGATCGCCGCCGCCGACGGCCGCACGCTGACCGAGCGCGAGGCCAAGGCCGCGCTCGCGCTGTATGGCGTGCCGGTGGTGGGCGAAAGCCTTGCGAGCCATGCCGATGCGGCCGTCGCTGCCGCGGAAGCGCTGGGCTATCCGGTGGTGTTGAAGGTCGAATCCCCCGACCTGCCGCACAAGACCGAAGCCGGAGTCATCCGCCTGAACCTGCGCAATGCCGAGGAGGTGCGCGGCGGCTATGACGCGGTGATGGCCAACGCCAATCGCGTCTCGCCGCCACCGCGCATTCATGGTGTGCTGGTGCAGCCGATGGTGCCACAGGGCGTCGAAATGGTGATCGGCGCGCGCATCGATCCGTTGTTCGGGCCGCTGGTGGTCGCCGGCCTTGGCGGCATCCTGGTGGAGGTGTTGCAGGATACCGCACTGGCCCCCGCGCCCATCTCCCACGCCGACGCGCGCGCCATGCTGCGATTGCTCAAGGGGGAAAGACTGCTGCATGGATTCCGCGGCGCGCCGGCGGTCGATCTCGCCAAACTGGCCGACGTAATCTGCGCCATTTCCCGCTTCGCCGCCGACCATCGCGACAGCATCGCGGAGCTCGACGTCAATCCGCTGATTTGCTCGGGCGACCGCATCGTCGCGGTGGATGCGCTGATCGTGCCGAAGCGCCGCTGATGCATGTCGCGGTCGTCGGGGCCGGCATCGTCGGCGTCTGCTGCGCCCTGCACCTGCGCCACGCCGGCCATGACGTCACCTTGCTCGATCCGCGCGCGCCGGGGACCGCGACATCATTTGGTAACGCTGGAGGCATCGTCGCGGGTTCGGTCGTTCCCAACAGTACCCCCGCCCTGCGCCGCAATCTCCGCCGCATCCTGCTTGATCGCGACAGCCCGGTGCGCGTGCGCTGGTCCTATCTGCCGCAACTGACGCCCTGGCTGGCGCGCTTCCTGCGCGAAGGCAGCGACGCCCGCGTGCGGCAGATCGCGCAGGCGATGCACCCGCTGTCCATCCGTGCCTATCAGGCCCATCGCGAACTGATCGCGCTCTCCGGCGCGGATGGCATCGTACGACCACTCGGCTGGATGAAGGTCTACGCCACCGAAGCCGGCTTCGCCGATACGCAGTACGACCGCGATATCATGACCGCCAACAGCGTGCGCTTCGACGTGCTTCAAGAGGAAGACATTCGCCAGCTCGAACCCGCGCTGGCACCGCGCTTCGTCAAGGGCCTGCTGATGCCGGACGGCGCGTTCGTGTCCTCGCCGTACCGGCTCACCGCAGCCTACGTCGCACAGTTCCAACGCATGGGCGGCGTCATCGCACAGGAACGCGTGCGCGGCATCAGGCCTGAGCCGGCCGGCGTCACGCTGGATTGCGAACTGGGATACCGCATGGCGGACGCGGTTGTCATCGCCGCCGGCGCATGGTCGAAGGAACTGGTGCGGCAGATCGGCGATCGCGTGATGCTGGATACCGAACGTGGCTACCACCTGAATTTGGCACCAGGAGACGCCGGCGAGCTGCGCCGTGCCGTGGTGTTCGCCGACCAGGGCGGTTTCGTGCTCGCGCCGATGCAGGACGGCATTCGACTGACCAGCGGTGTGGAACTGGCGGGCCTGAACGCACCACCCGATTTCGCACCCATCCGCCGGCTGCTGCCGCGTGCGCGACAAGTATTGCCCGGGTTGTCGGACCGCGTGACCCGGCAGTGGATGGGATATCGTCCCTCCACGCCGGATTCGCTGCCGGTGATTGGCCGTTCGCCACGCTCGCCCCATGTCTATTATGCGTTCGGTCACCAGCATCTTGGCCTGACGCTGTCCGCGATCACCGGCCGGCTGGTGGCCGCGCTGATCGGCGGCGGCACGCCAGAGATCGACATCAAGCCCTATCGCATCGAACGGTTCTGAGCCATGCCGATCTGTGAAGCCGATCCCTGGCGTTTCCAGTATTTCGAGCATGTCCCCTGCCCGGCCGATGTGCGCATTTCCACCGAGGACCCGGATTCCTGGCAATGGTATCCGCGCCACCGCTGGATCTACGACAAGCTGGCGGTGGCGTTGTCGCAGGGGCTGGAGGCCGCGCCGCATGGCGTGATGCCGCGCGCGTTCCCGGTGTTCTCGAAACCGATCATGAATCTGCGCGGCATGGGCACCGGCAGCCAGGCGATCGAATCGGAAGCGCAATACAAGGCCAGCCTCACCGCGGGACATTTCTGGTGCACGCTGCTGACCGGCGCGCATGTCAGCACCGATGTGGCGTTGGTGAACGGCGAGCCACGCTGGTGGCGCCATACCACGGGCGCCACCGCGCCCGGCGGCACGTTCGATCATTGGGTGGTGCACGCCGCGGCGATGCCGGAGATCGAGGACTGGTGCGGTGGCTGGGCGCGGCAGCATCTGGCCGGCTATACCGGCATGGCAAATTTCGAAACAATCGGCGGGCGCATCATCGAGGCGCATCTGCGCTTCGCCGACCAGTGGCCGGACCTGAATGGCGCGGGCTGGGTGGAAGCGCTGATCCGGCTGCATGTCACCGGCAACTGGGACTATGCGGACACCGACCGGCGCGACGGCTACAGCGTGGTATTGTTTGGTCCGCACGGCCCGCGCTATCGCCATCCGCCGCCCGACCTGGTGCGGGAGGTGCGCGCCATGCCGGGGGTTTCCTCGGTGCAAATCACTTTCCATGAGGAGCGCGATCCCGCGCATCACGCGATGCCACCCGGCGGCTTCCGGCTCGCCATTGTCAACGCGCACAGCCTGCGGGCAGGGTGCGAGGCGCGCGAACGGCTGCGGCAGTTTTTCACGGGTTCTCACAATCAGGCGGGGCAGCGTCGTCTTCACAATCAGGCAGAGCAGCGGCCATGATTCTTGTGACCAACAATGAGGGCACGGTCGGCGTGCCCACCACGGTGCGCCTGCTGTCCGAAGGTGCGCACGCGCTGGACGCGATCGAAGCGGGCATCCGGCTGATCGAGGCGGACCCATCCGTCCGCACCGTCGGCCGCGGCGGCTGGCCGAATCTGTTGTGCGAGATGGAGCTGGACGCCTGCCTGATGGACGGCACTACCCTGCGCAGCGGCGCGGTGGGTGCGCTGCAAGGCTTTCTCCACCCGGTCAGCGTCGCGCGCGAGATCATGCGCCGGCTGCCGCATGAATTGCTGGTGGGCGCCGGCGCGGCGTTGTTCGCGCGCGAGATCGGCGCCGAGGCTGCCGACAACCTGATCGCGGATTCGCGCGCCGCCTGGCAGGCATGGTTCGACAACGAACTCATGCCGGAGCAAAAACGGGCGTGGCCGGAGGTGGATCTGGCACCGCTGTGCCGGCATGCGATCGATCCGGAAGTGGGGTGCGACACCACCGTGTTCCTGGCGCAGGACGCGGCGGGAAATATCTGTTGCGGCACCAGCACGTCCGGCTGGGGCTGGAAATATCCGGGACGGCTCGGCGACAGTCCGATTGTCGGCGCCGGCTGTTATGCCGATACCCGCTACGGTGCCGCCGCCTGCACCGGCGCCGGCGAAATGACCATCCGCTGCGGCACGGCGCGATCCGTGGTGCTGTATATCAAGCGCGGCGCGAGTGTGGCCGACGCCGTGATGGAAGCAGCGGAGGACATGCGCGCGCTGCAAGGCGGATTGCTCAGCCGTGTGACCATCCATGCGATCGATGCGCGCGGCAATCACAAGGTCGTTGCGGTGAATGGTGCGGGCGACAACACCTACTGGCTGTGGCCCGGCGAGGGCCTGGCGCAGTCGCCTCGCGCCGAGCCCGACGCGGGCGTGGCGCAATCGGCTCGCGCGGAGCCCGTCGCGATCGATCGCAGCGACATCAAGCCGAGCGCGACGACCCGTTATGCGTACGGACGCTCGGGCGGCCGCTGACGAAGGCATGGGAAGCGATGCCGCGCATTCGCGTGCGACTGGTATGGCGGTCATCGCTCCCACGCCAGGATCGCGCAGGGCAGATCCTGCGCGCCCGGATCGAGACGCAGTATGGCGCGGCGCGTGAAGGAAACACCTGCCGCACTGATAGCGGTGGCGATGACCTGGACCACTTGCTCGCCGGAGGCGTCACGCGCGAACGGCAATACACCACCCTGCATCCGCAATAGGGCGATCGCCGCGAGAGCCACGGGATCATTGCTGGCAGGTCCGGGACCGTAGGTCGAATAGATCGTCAGGTGCGGCGCGAGCCTGGTCAGCAGGTTCGCCGTCATGCCCCGCACCAATGCCAGTTCGTCGAGGCTGCGGAACGGTTTTTCCGGCGGCGCGTAGCGGAGCCCGGCGGCACGGTATAGCAGCGGCTTGTCTGCCGATGGGGTCGGCCCATCGATCTCTCGCCAGTCAACGATCGCACCGGCCAGTGCGTTCGCGGTCGTCGGATCGGCGCCGACCCCAAGCAGCAGGTCGCGAAGCAAATCGGGCGATGCGGTGTTCAGGTTGATCTTGTTCGCCTCGTCGGTGATCCGCACCGTGATCGTGCCGTCCGGCAGCCTGAGGCGGTGCACCATGTCATCCGCGTCCCAATGCTTGTCGGAGCGATCGAGCAAATGGAATGCGGCGGCGTAGACCGCGCCATCTGCGGTTGATTCTTGCACCAGGTCACTGCGCAGATTGCCGGCGATTTGCGCCTCGGTGCGGGCAGCGGGCACCATTTGGGTGATCAGCAGCGCAAGCAAAGCCACCGCCAGCAGCACGATCAGCAGTGCGAAGCCTTGCTCGCGCCTGGCCGCATTCACGTCACCGCTGGGCCTGGCGATGCAATGCCTGGTGCCATCCACGTCATCGCTGCGCTGGGCGATAAACTGCATGTCACGCTCAGCCACCGCGCATGCGCATCGGCATGGCGACGAGATCGGGCCAGTTGCGCGGATCGGACGGCGCGAATGCGATGTGGATACGCACGAGCAAGGGCGGGATCGGATACTGCCAGACCGGCTGCCAGGCCGCTCCCGGCGCTCGCGGCTTATAGCTGATCTGGATTTGCTCGACACCGTCCAGCAGGACCGTCTCGACCGGCCGCGCGGCGACCAGCGGCACCACATGCGGGCTGGGCGTCCAGCGCAACAGCAGGCGGTGCAGGCGATCGACCAGCAGCACGACCTCGGCGCGCCGCGTCGGCGATGCGCCGGCCGTGGCCGGCAACCGCGTGGTGAAGCGCAGCGTGTGCGCGGTACCGTCGATATCCGGCATCTCGAATCGCCCGCCGGGGTCCATTTGCTCGATCAACTGGCGCAGCGCTCGGCCGGTGGCATCGAGTTCGGCCACTGCGTTGAGCTCGCGCTGCTGGCGATCCCAGAGCTGCACGCCCAGATGCAGCCCCTGGGCCACACCGACCATCAGGAATCCGAGCACAACAAGCACGACCAGCAGTTCCAGCAGGGTGAAACCTGCGCTGCCGTCGAGGGCGATGCGACTACGGCGCGCGGGGATGGGATCGGCGCGCACGGGGATGCGACCAACGCGCGCGGGGATGCGATCAGGGCGCGCGGCGATGCGATCGGGGCGCGCCTGGGCAAGCATGGCCATTCGATCGAACACACGCCCGACGCCGGTCATCGAACTGCCTGCTGCTGCGGCGGCACCGCGAAGCCCAGGCGTTGCGTGTTGAGATGCAGGTCCCGCTCGCGTCCATCCGCGCGCCAGGAGACGGTGACGCTGACGGCATACAGCGTTGCACGCAACTCATTTCCTCGTGGAAACCATTGACCGGTGCCGGCCCCGGTCTGGGCCACTGCCTCGGGTGTGACCTGGATCCACCAGTCGAACGATCCGTCGCTGCCGTATTGCCTGGCGGCCACGCTCGCCATGTTGGGCCCAAGCATCGCCAGATGCGAGCGTGCCAGTGCCATCGCGGTCTCGTACGCACCGGCGTTGCGCACGGTGCGAATTTCGTTCAACCCCGTTGTCAGCAAAACGCCGAACGTCACGGCGGCGATTGCCAGCGCGACGAGCACCTCCAGTAAAGTGAAGCCACGGTCATTGCTCATCGGCAACCGAGACCCGGTCCGTCACCTGATCGACGCCTACCCAAGCTTACGCCGGGATTGTTCCTGATCCTACTTGTTTGGATTGCGATCACAAGGCACGTCCGGGGGTATTGCCTGCGAACCCAGAGCCGGCGTGTTCGTGCGAGGCGGCGCCGTGCCGGCGGTGACAGGCGGCCACGTGCCGGCGGTGACAGGCGGCCGCGTGGCGGCGGTCGTCAGGGTCACGTTCTGCTGCACCATCAACGGCGGCTGCTGATCCGACAGCGTGCCGGCGACGTTGGTGAACGCGCCGGTCATGTTCCGCAACCGGAGTCTCGCGTTGCGCCCCGTGATGCTGACGTTGGCAAGATTAACGTTACGAATGCAGGACTCCGGCAGGCCGACAATGCTGCTTTCTGCCATCGCACCGGTCGCCGCGAGACCCGATATGGTGATGTCGTGGATATTGGGCGTGAGTGGGGTGATCGGATGCGGCGGATCGTAGGGGGGTTCTGCGGGACCACCGATCGGCGGATCGTAGGCGCTGATCACCAGCGGCTGCCGTGTGTTCGCCAGGGTCAGGTTCTGCGCGATGATGTTGTAAATGCCAGTCGCATGGTTGCCGCGGGTGCGGCTCGACTTGATCAGCAGGCCATATGCCGTGTACTGCTCCACGATGTTGCGCGCGACGACGTTATAGACGCCGTTCGCTGCTTCGCTGCCGAGCACGATCCCGTTGCCGTGGCTGATGGTGGAATTGGCGATCTGCACATCGTGGGTGGAGAGCCGCGGCAGTCCGGCCTCGTTCGGGTCATGCGTGAGCGGAACGTTCAGCGGCAGGCCGGACTCCAGCGCGATCGAATCGCCCCCGGTGCCGATATGCAAGAACAGGAGAGTGGCGTTATGCGAGCCGACGAGGTCGATGCCGTCGGTATGGGGGATCGAGGGATCGGGTGTGACTGTGGCCGTGTATTCGGACACCGTGATTTGGCTGCTGTAGCGAAGCACCAGGTTCCACATCGGCGCGTTGGTCAGCGTGATGTCGTTCACCGTGACGTTGCGGCACTGATAGAACTCGACCAGCCACGGCCGCGGCACGCCGTTCGAGATCGGAACATCGGCATAGGGCGGCGCATACCACGTGGTGCCGTCGATGGTGGCGCCCGACGGCTGCGTCAGATTCCACCAGCTCGGCCTGCCGCCAGGCGCCGGCGCACCGCCTTGGCCGTCGATGGTGCCAGGGCCGATGATGCCGGTCTCGACGGCACGATAGGCGGAAACCAGCGCCTCGTTGGCATGGTACGGGTAGTTGAGGAACGCAGCACGATATCTTGCGTGATCGGTGGTGCCCCGCAGGATGACGCCCTTGTCGATCTGCAGCTTGACGTGGCTGACGAGGGTGATCGGGCCGGTCAGATAGGTGCCCTTCCCGCGCACCAGGGGCAGTCGCACGGGACCGCCGCCCGCGTTGGCGCACGCATCGATCGCGGACTGGATCGCGGCGGTGTTGTCGGTGACGCCATCCGCGACCGCACCGAAGCTGAGCGGGCTGCAAGGATCGATAGCGGCGCGGGCTGCTGGCGGGCTCAACGCCAGGGCCAGCGGCAGCAAGGCAATGGTGCCCGCGGAGCGTGCGCCAGGCATCGAACGTCGTTGGTTCATTTCGCTTGCGCCGGACTGCCCACGGACCCCTGCCTTGCCGGCCGGCAGCCGCGCGTCAGGCGATGTCTGCCGGGCTGAGAGGCAAGGAACCCGGAGCGAACCCTGGTTCTGATGTTTCGTGTCGCGGTGCTACGGGATGGTCCCAATTGGGTACACGTTGCCAGGCGGATAGGTTGCGCAGGTTGCTCCCGCCGGCGTCGTAGCCAGCGGCCCGGTGCCGGTGCCGGGTCCGGTGTATGGGAACGGCATGGCCGGCGTGGTTCCGGCGGTCTTCACCTGCACGTTCTCTTGCTCTGCCCACGGCGCGATCGGAGGCGCGTGCGTGGAGGTCAGAGACACGTTGGTGAAGGTCCCGGTCACGTTGCGTAGCTGGAACATGCCCGCCGGCAGGTTGTTCGGCACGGCCGTGGTGACGCCGGAGGTACTGGTCGTAATGCTCACATTGTTGAGGGTCACGTTCAGGATGCAGGCTTCCGGCACGCCGGAAATCACCGCCGGCGACGTCGCCCCGGTCGCGGTCAATCCCGAGATGGTGAGATTATAGACGTTCGGCGTGAATTGCTGGATCGCCTGCGGCACGTCCCAGGTGGAGGAACTCGTGGTTTCGGTGGGTGGGTTGGATGCGGGGTAGTAGTCATACACCAGGATTGGCTGTGACGCGCCGGTCGCAACCATGTTCTGCACGGTGACGTCGTGGATACCGGTGGCGTAGTTGCCGCGGGTGCGGCCGGTCTTGATTCGCAGCACCTCCGACAACCCGGTGCCGCTGGCATTGATGTTCTGGATGTGGACGTTGTAGACGCCGTTCGATGCCTCGCTGCCAATCGAGACGCCGTGGCCGCCGGTGATGGTGGCATTGCTGATCGTGATGTCATGGGACGGCATCTTTGGTATGCCGGCCTCGTTCGCATCGCTGCCGGGGGCGCCCTGGACGCCGGCGACGACATCCGTCGGCAGGCCGGATTTTATTGCCACATCGTCGTCACCGACTGATTCATTGACATTGGTGACGGTCAGATAGCTGGTGCCGACCGGGTCCATGCCGTCGGTGTTGGTGCCAATGGACGGCGCCGGAATGGTGGTGGCCGGGTCGCTGTAGTTTTGCACATGGTAGTTGGAGATCGTGACATTGGTGTCGTTGCGCAACACCAGGTTCCACATCGGTGAGTCGACCAGCGTGATGCCGTTGATCGTCACGTTGGAGCATTGATAGAATTCAATCAGCCAAGGCCGGGCCGGACCGTTCGAGGTCGGAATGTCGGCTTCCGGCGCTGCGTACCACGTGGTCCCGTTGACAGTGGCGCCGCTCGGCGGGGAGGGGAACGCCGTGCACGCATTTGCCCCGCCCGGGTTCCACCAGCAATTTTGTGTGGTGGGTGATTCGACATTGTTCACGTAGGAGGCGTTGCTGCCGGTTATCGCGCCGGCAGCATAGCCGTTGACTCCGGTACCGGCGGGGCGATTTGTCGTCGTCGACGTGACGTTGCCCTGGCCGTTGATGGTGCCGCCGCCAATGATGCCGGTATCGACCGCCTGGAAGGCGAACACCAGTGCCTCGTAGGGCGCGGACGGCACGAACGGGAAGACGTTGGTGCCGGGCATCGGGTAATCGAGGAAGGCAATGGAGTATTGGCCCTCGTCGGTCGTGGCCAGCAGGGTCACGCCGGTGCTGATCTGCAGCAGCACATGGCTCTTCAACTGGATCGGACCGGTCAGGTAGACGTTCTGATTACCCGGCACCGGGTTGAGCGAGACGATGCCACCGCCTTGCGCCGCACAGGCATTGATCGCGGCCTGGATCGCGGCGGTGTTGAGGGTTCCGTTATTGGTGCCGATGGTGCCGTCACCGACCGCGCCGTAGGTCAGCGGACTGCACGGATTGCCGGCGGCATGGGCCACGCCGGCGCTCAAGGTCAGGCCCAGCAGCGCCGAACCTAACACACCGGTCAGATGGGATTTGCGCATCGGGTAATTCCCCTGGACTCGTTTCAGTTCCGACCAATTATGCCGACCGCCCGCGCGAGCCGGCCGGAGCTAGACGCGGCGGCGCCGCGCCAGGACGCTCAGCCCGAGCAATCCGGCTGCCAGCACGACCAACGAAGCTGGTTCGGGAACGGTGAAATCGAGGCTGGTCTCCGTTCCTTCGAAAGTAGCGGTCGGAGTATCGGCAGCCGGGAAACCGGCGCCCTGCAAGGTGTAGAGGTCGGTGCCGCTGTCGAGGGCTCCCAGCACGTAGCTGAACGCCGTGGTCAGGTTGGCATTCGGCACGCACGTGCCGCTGCAAGAGAGATCCTGCAAGACGCTGACGAAGGCCCCGCTGGTGCCCGCGCCGTTAAAGCCCTCGTTCGAGGCCTCGAAGCCGGACACATCCTCGAACAAGCTTGACCCCAGCGAGTTTGTCAGCACGGTGCTGACGGACTGTCCATCGATGGTTGCCGTCACGTAGCCGGTGACGCCAGGGGAACTCTCGAAGTCCTCGGCAACGGTTCCGGGGCCGGTGGTAAAGTAATTCGGACCCAGGCTGTTGAACTTGACCGCCAAGGTGTAGCTGTCGCCAACCAGGCTGGCGGTGGTGCCCAGACCGAACAAATCTCCGGTTTCGCTGCCGCTGGTGATGGTGCCGGTGGTGGTGATCAACAGATCCGCCGCATCCGCCGGCTGGACCACCAGCTCGCCGGCGCTCAGCAGCGTGCCCACCACCAGCAGCGCCTTGCAGACGGCCCGTCCGGTCCGACCCGGCGGCTGATTGGACCTGGTGGCCGGCGTCGATACTTCGACTGTTATCGGATTCATGCGTCCTGCCTCCCCCGGATCGGGTGTCTACCCGTCTGTCCCTCCGGGCCAGGTGCGACCCGGGCTCTTCCGCTCCCCAACGTCTCATTAAAGCGACGATTGATGGTACCGCTATCATGACTTTGCGTCAAGCGGCATTTAATCGCTGGTTCATCCCCATCGCGACCCAAACATGTGTCGGCGACTCGCGTCTAAGGCACTGAAATGGCATGGCGATCTGACCACCCGCGAGCGGCGGGTGGGTGTCGCTGGAGGTGCCGGGATGAGATCCGGCGCATCCGCCGCCGGCCGGCCCATTACAAAAAATGGATCAGAGCATGTTTCTGGCGCGAATCGCTGCTATGCCGCGCGGTCCCTTGCCGGACACGTTGCGCAACCGGCGGCTCGCATCCAGATCACTGAGTCAAATCGCGGGTTGCTCCTTGACCTCGGCGATCAAAACATCGCCCACGATCACCTCCGGCATGGCGCGCGCAAGTTCCAATACGTTGTGTCTCACCCAGTCCGCGGCCTTTTCATTAGACATAAGCGCCGCATCGGCACTGTCGAACACGCTGACGGTGACAACGATACCCGGTCCGCCATCGAGGAAATAGTATTCTCTGAAGCCTTCCAGCTCGCGCATCAGCGGCACGAAGCCGGCCCGCACGCGGTGCGCCCATTCCGCTGTCGCGTCCCGTCTCACCTGGTACTTTCTGACGGCAATGAACATCGCCCTGTTCCTCGGCCCGACGCCAGCTTGTCGAACGTTCGCTTGATTGTCGAGTGAGGGCTTAACAACGAAGCCTGGCTGCCGCGTGAACCGGCAGCCGCCGTGCGGCACCGTGCCGGTCCGTGGTTGGCTCTGTCACGGGTACACGGGGATGATCGTTCCATAATAGATACAGACAGCAAGCACAATGAATCGTTCGCGGCGGCACGGGGACAGGGCTGCAATGGCCTCGGCCTGCTGTCGGCCGGGTGCCGCCGGGACGATCGGGCCGACCGCTCCAGCGCTTCGGCCCGCGTCTCCTATCGCCAGATCGGCCGCCCAAGATTGATAGCATGACCACTGGTCACGGCGCCTCCCACGGCGCCTACGGCTCCCCCGATGGCGGCACCGACCAAGGGGGCACCACCGGTCACCGCGGCAATTCCGGCGCCGGTCGCGGCGCCGAGCATCCCGCCCGACAATGCACGATCGCCCGGACTATAGCCGCAGCCGCACAAGGGCAGGATCACGCCAATGGCCACCACCGAGGCAACGACCCTTTGCATACTTCCCCCCTTCGCCTCGCAGATCCACCGGGAGATTTGCCCAGCAAAATGTGCCGGAATGTTGGCGCCGCCGCGCACGCCGCCGTGAGGTCGACGGCCAACGACGCTATCGCCCCACCGCGGACCGTTGCGGGCGCCTGTCCGGTCAGACGGCATGTTTCGGGAACGAATCGTACTATCAATGACCGGTTGCCGTAACGACCGGCCTCCCTTGGCGCGTTGCTTCGCGAACGACAATAATAACACGATGCCCGCCGGTAGCGGCGGGTGTCCGTGCCACGTTCTACGAAGTCGTACAATGTGTTATGAAACCAGCGCCGGGCTGACCGTATTTGGGTGTCGTCCGGCAGTGAATGCCGGGACCGTTCGTCGTCGTGCCGTATTCAGGATGACCATAGACGTTAGGCGTGGTGGTGACACCGTATTGCGGCTGCCGATAGGTGTTCGGCGCTATCACGTATGGCTGCGGCGGTTGGAACCCCAGGATTTGCGCCATCGCTGGCGACGAGATCAGAATGGCAGCAACGGCAAGCAGACCCTTACGCACAGACACCTCCGAATGACCAGACTCTGTCCACTTCTTCGCTCTTCCCAGCGTTTTTGTCAACTATCCGGAATGTATCGAAATGTCATCATGGAGGTCGTCTTGCTCGGGGACGGGAACCCCGGATTGTACTACCGGCGTCCGGGAATGTCCGCTGCGTGGTAAAATAGGGGTGGCAGGCCCAACCTGGCGAAAACGTACGGTAGCGTGTTGCATGCAATGTTATAGCATGGACTCCTGTTTGGGCGCGAGCGCGGTGATGCAGGCTTGGATGCCGCCGACCCTGCATATTGCACGCAATGGCATCCTCGCATCAAGGAACCTCTGAATAACCCGCACCGCGTCCGGTGCGGCCGACGTTCGGATTCACCGCATGAGCTCAGACCCATGCTACGCGACCTGTTGCATCAACCGACTGTTCCGCGACGGAATTCCCACGCGCTTCAAGGGTTGGCCTCCATCACCGGCAGTGAAGGAAGCCAACTCTTTTGGGATTTATCAGAGCCAGGTGGTCTGCCGCGCCACCTGGTCCGGCGGCGCGTTGGATGTGCTGGCCAGTCCGCTGCTATGACCGCTTGCGACGGCGGCGTGCTACGCCCAAGGCGCCGAGCGCTGCGCCGACCAACGCGAGCGTGCCCGGCTCTGGTGTGGGCTGCGCACCCTTGGTTCCGGTCGTGATCACAGCAAGTGTGCCCGGGAAGGTCGCGGTGTGCGCGTCGGCGTGAGTTTCCGACAAGCCGTCCGCGTCAAGCCCTTCCCACCCGACGAACGAGCCCGCAACGTTGCCGCCGTCCTGGGTGTTGTCGGGGCTGAAGTTTGCGGCGATCGGGCCGCCATTCAGTATCGCGCTGAACTTCGCATCAAAGTTTCCGACATAGGCGCAGATAGTCGTTAGTGCGCCAGTGCCGCTGCCGCAGGTATGCCCCAGAGAGTCGGTCGTCCCGGTACCTGCCGCGTTCCCCTCTGTATCGTCGTAGTCGTACGCGAACAGATTTGCGCCGTTGACGACCGTGTCGGTTACGCCAGCGCCACTCCCGCCGTTCCAGATCAACTGGTATACCGTGTGAGGCGCGATAGCAGGGAGCGCCAGGTCGGTCACCGCCGCGTTGGGAGCGGTGTTCGACAGGCTTGCCGCAGAATTGCCACCGGCAAAATCCTGGTATCCGGTGAGCACGAGCGAGGCACCTGTCATCGAGGTACTGTTCGGGTTCAGTATGAACAAGCTCGGCGTGTCGGCGACGGTGCCGCCGTTCGTGGCGTAGTTCGTGATCGTCGTGCCGTTTTCGGTGCCGCAATAGCCGTTACCGGCGGAACACGATGATGCGTCATAGGCGCCAATTATTGTCGCGACTATCGTGGTTGCGTGCGCTGCCTGGCTGAGCAACAGCATAGCCGCTGCGCCCGTGGCGGTGAGGAGTTCTCGCTTCAGTCCTGACTTCATGGTCCAGCCTCCCGATTGCTAGAAGTTGCAAATTCCTTAGCAGGATTCGTTCAATGCACGTCTCGATGGCCTGGCGTGGCCACGGCCAGCACCAAGGCCGCCACCGAACAGAGTGTGGATTGGAACCGGCGTCTCATTTCTTGTCCTTCCGGCACTCTGTACTCTCGGTTGTAGAACGGACGGGCCGTTGGCCAGCCCGCGCCAATCTGAGGGTATTCTTTCGAAT